>DAINBV010000033.1:0-56832 GCA_036732725.1 Geobacteraceae bacterium
GATGGGGAGCGCTCTGTTCTGCCAGGGAGGGATTTGCCGGAAGATCGTTGATGACCACCCCCGGACGGCCAGTCCCATCTGTTGTGCCGCAAAGCAGGTCAGCACCGTATGATTGATGGTGCCGAGTCCTGGCCGGGCGATAACCAGGAGTGGCAGTTCCAGTTGCAGGGCCAGGTCAGCCACCATCAAACCGCCTGCCAGTGGAACCATCAAACCGCCGGCGCCTTCCACAATCATAAAATCGTGCTGTGTGCTAAGCTGCTGATAACATGCCCGGATGTGGGAAAAATCAATGCTGACACCATCCCGGCGGGCAGCTTCAGCCGGTGCCAACGGTTCACGCAGACAATAGGGGGCGTGGTTGGGGGTGTACGGCTGCAAGGCCGCCTGACAGAGCAGCAGCGCATCATCGGATACCAATACACCCTCTTCTTCACGACAGCCGCTGGTAACCGGTTTCATGACACCAACATTACAGCCGCGAATCTTTAACAAGCGAGCCAGGGTTGCGGCAACAATCGTTTTACCAACCCCCGTGTCGGTACCGGTGATGAAGATGCCCGGTGTTGTCATGATTCACACCCGCATGCCGCAATTGGCAAGCCAAGATCGTGGATCATGGTGTGGTCGGTGTCAGGGTTGCGTCCCAATTTGGTAAGGTAATTGCCGGTCATCATGCCGCTGGCCCCAGCCATGAAAATCAGCGATTGCAGTTCCCGCAGGTTTCGTTCCCGGCCGCCACAGACTTTGATCTGGCGGTCCGGGAGGAGGAATCTGCTGATCGCCAGGGTTTTCAGACATTCAAGGGGAGTCAGGAAATCGGCATCTGCCAGGCGGGTTCCCTCCACCGGATCAAGGAAATTGACCGGAATTGAACCAACCCCTAGTTCCCGCAGGGTAATCAACAGCTCAATCCGTTGGGCCATACTCTCTCCCAGGCCAAAAATACCTCCCGAACAGACCTTGAGCCCGGCCCGCGTAACTTCCTGCACGGTTGTTACATCGTCATCGTAATCGTGGGTGGTGCAGATGTTGGGGAAAAAGCTGCGGCTGGTTTCCAGGTTGTGATGATAGGTTACCACTCCAGCTTCTCGCAGAATCGTGGCGGTCTCGTAACTGATGATGCCGAGCGAACAGGAAGGGTTGATTCCCGTTTCCCGTTTGATCCGTCGCACGGCCGAGCAAATCTGATCCAGTTCTTCCTGGTTCCTGATGCCGGTTCCGCTGGTGATGATGCCGTAACATGATGCTCCGTTGGCTTCGGCCTCTTTGGCGCAGTTTACCAGTTGCTCTTCTTTCACCAAAGGGTAGGTTTGGGCATTGGTCACATGATGTGCCGATTGGGCGCAAAATGCGCAATTTTCGGGACAGCGTCCCGACTTGGCATTGATGATTGAGCAGAGCGTAACATCATTACCGACAAACTTCTCCTTGATATAGCCTGCTTCAGCCATCAGGAGATAAAGATCGGCTCCTGTGGATTCCGATAATGTCAGTGCGTCCTCAGTGGAAAGCTGTTCCCCTGCCAGGACCGCGTCGGCCATGGTTCTGATATGGTTTCTCACGATTCCTCCTTATAATTGAATCAACCTAGTATCACGCCATTATCCCGCTTGTCAACGTAATGGCAGCGGTGTGGTTGACAATGCCGCTCTCAATTGTATAAGCGGTCAAAAAATAAGATCATTGGATGCCAGTACGTCTGTCTTGACTTCACAACAGCTTTTATCATATTGTAATCCATTATGCATATTCGGAACTTCAGGAGTTTTCAATGAAAAGATGGCTGAAAAACGGATTGGTTATCGTTGGGCTGGTTGTTACGTTTGCCGTGTCTGCTGGCGCTGAGGAGCCTGCAGGAGTTGCAGCTGTCGTGAATGGTACGGCGATTCTGGCGGTTGAGGTGGATCAGGAATTACGCTCAATTATACCGATGAACCAGGGGTTTCATGGTGCCATGCCGGAAGAAAAACTGGTTGCCTTGCGTAAGGAAGCTCTACAGCGCCTGGTTGATGCGGAGCTTAAATATCAGGATGCCCGTGCCAAGAAGATAGAGTTGAGCGATGATGAACGTTCGGCAGCCATCAAAAAACACACCAGTCAGTTCAGAAACAAGGCAGAGTTGGAAGCTGCTATCAAGGAAGCCGGATTTACCCGTGATTTGTATGAGCATTTTATCGAGCGTCCGTTGGTGAGCGCCAAAATCAGCAAGGCGGAAATTGATGACAAGGTAACCACCACCGATGCCATGGTGAAAGCATATTACGATAAAAACATGAACCGCTACGTTAAGCCGAAAGAGTTCAGAGCCAGTCACATCTTGTTTAAAATCGACCCGTCCTTAACGAGTGAAGAAAAAGCAAAAGTTCATGCACGTGGTGAGGATATACTTAAAAAAATCAAGGATGGCGCTGATTTTGGCGAGGTAGCCTCAAAAAACTCCGATGATCTTTCCTGGATCAAGGGGGGGGATTTGGGGTATTTTCATGCCGGTCAGATGTTGCCGGAAATAGAGAAAATACTGGATACCATGAAGGTTGGCGAAATGAGCGGCTTGATTGAGTCTCTGTATGGTTGGCACCTGGTAAAACTTACGGATTTGCGTCCAGCGCGCCAATTACCGTTTGAAGAAATCAAGGAAAAAATCAAAAAAGATTTGATTGAATCGGAAAAGAAACGTCTCAAAGAACAGTGGATCAGCTCGATCACTAAAAAAGCGGTTATTACCTATCCGGCAGTGAAGTAATATTTTGAAAACATTCGTAATTATACCGACTTATAACGAGCGTGAAAATATCTGCCGACTGGCGGATCTGGTTTTATCGCAACACCCTTCGATCAATATTCTGTTTGTTGACGACCATTCACCGGATGGAACCGGTGAACTGGCTGATAGTTTGGCAGCAGACAATCAGCGCATCTCTGTTATCCATCGTCCGGGAAAACTTGGTCTGGGCTCTGCCTACCGGGATGGCTTCAAGCAGGCACTGGCCATGGGAGCTGATTATCTGATCGAAATGGATGCAGATTTTTCACACGACCCGACCGTGTTACCCCAGTTTCTCCAGACTATCGAAACCTGTGACCTGGTTATCGGTTCCCGCTACATGAATGGCGTCAGCGTGGTTAACTGGCCGATTCGTCGTTTGATGTTAAGTGTTTTTGCCAGTTTCTATACCCGTATGATTACCGGTTTGCCGGTTAAGGATTGTACCAGTGGTTTTAAATGTTTCAAGCGATCGACCATCCAAAGGGTTGATCTTGATGCGGTTACCTCCGATGGCTATGCTTTTCAGATCGAAATGAATTATCGCTGTATGGTCAAAGGGATGAAGTTGGTCGAAGTACCGATCATTTTTATTGATCGGCACGCTGGAAGTTCCAAAATGTCGCGTAAGATTGTCTGGGAGGCGGTTTTTCTTGTGTGGAGATTGAAGGTTGGTACGCTTCTCACACGTTTGTTTGGTAAAGGATAGTCTCTGTGTCGGATACAGTATGGTCAATTGTGGTGGTGGCTGCGTTATTTGGCTGGGTGTTTTCGGTCATACTCTTCATTTTCAGGGTGTTTACGGGAATCGGCCAATGTAATCTAAAAGCGGCCCGGCTGTGGGGTGGAGCGGTGTTAGTCTTTTTCGGTATCTGGATTGCAGGGTTGCTAAATGCGTAATATCCGTTTTTTCTCCATAGCTGCCATGCTATCGGTGACACTGCTCTTGAGCGGATGCAGCGCTCCCCGTCTTGATCCCTCTCGTTGGCAGGATCCACGGGTTGAGATCGTCTGGCCACAACCGCCGCAACAGGGGCGGATCAAATTGCTCAGGGTTATTGACGGTCCGGGCGATGTTATTGATGGGGAAAAGGGGACAGTTGCCAGGTTTTTTGATGCCATGGTGGGAGGCAACACGGAATACGCCGGTTTTTTCACTCCCCAGTGTATTGCCGCCGATGGTAATGGCGTGATCTATATTGCCGATCCTTCCATCGGGATTGTTCACCGCTATGATCTGGTAACCCGCGAAGTGGGAGCCCTGTTTCAACTCAGTAACAACCGTACCCTGGTCAGTCCGGTCGGCGTTGTACTTGATGCGGAAGGTTTTCTGTACGTAACCGACAGTCAAATGGCGACAGTCTTCAAGTTCAACCCGGAAGGTGAGTTTGTCAAAGAGCTTGATTCAGGCGGTAAGTTGCAGCGCCCCGCCGGGATCGCCATCACCTCCAAGGGTGATAAAGTCGTTGCCGATATCCGTGCCAATACCATCTTTGTCTATGGCAAGGATGATGTTTTTAAGGGCCAGCTCCCCATCAGCGGTTTTAACGAGTCGTTCAATATGCCGACGTATGTTGCGGTTGATGCCCATGACAACATCTACGTATCCGATACCATGAATTTCAAGGTCCGGGTGTTTGATTCAACCGGCAAATATCTGCGCAGTCAGGGGCAGATTGGTGATACCCCCGGTTCCTTTGCACGTCCCAAAGGGGTGGCGCTTGACAGCGACCAGAACCTGTATGTGCTGGATGCTATTTTTGGCAATTTTCAAATATTCAACCAAAAGGGACAATTACTCCTGTACGTAAGTCAGGAAGGGACGCGCCCCGGAGAAATGATGCTGCCAAGCGGAATTTTTATTGATCGGGAAGACCGGATTTATGTGTCCGATACATTTAATCACAGACTCCAGATATTTCAGTACCTGAAAGAAAAGGTGCAAAAATGAAGCAATTAACCACATTCACTACCCTGAGCACGCTTGCCCTGACGCTATGTCTCCTGTTGGCACAAAATCAGGCCGACGCTGCCGGGCCCAAGGTGTCTGAAAAGGGGAATAAACATAATCTGTCTGCCTTGGCATGGTCGGGTGGAACGCTCGGTTTAAATGAAGCTTCAAATACCTATCAGGCAGTTAATGAACCGAATACCAACCCCGGCGGTCAACAGGTCTGCATCTTTTGCCATACTCCGCACAATGCCAATGTGGCTGGTGGCGCTCCGCTCTGGAACCGTGATTTTTCCACCCAGATTTTTCAGCGTTATACGTCAACAACGGTGCGTATTTACCGTGATGCGACGACCCGTGCAGCTGCCGGGTATGAAGCATCCTGGCAACCGGATGGAGCTTCCAAATTGTGCTTGAGCTGCCATGACGGCGTCGCCAGTCTGGGGAATGTGTTGCGTGGTGGTCCGATCGCCATGAAGGGTGGCAATAACGTCATAACAGGACTGGCATCTTTTGCACCTTCAACCAGCAAGATGAAATCCGGGCACCATCCGGTATCATTTATCTATAATGATGCGGTGCTTAGCGGCATCAAGGCAGGTGGTGGCATCAAAGCCGGTTATCAATTACCAAGCTATCCTCAGATCAAGCTTGATCGTAATGGTAAAATGCAGTGTACGACCTGTCATAATGCCCATCAAAACCAGTCTTTCGAGGATGTGTATCCCTCTACGACCCGGAAAATTGCCCCTTTTTGGGTTTACCATAATGCCGGAAATTCAACGGCGACAGGCGACCATGACTCTGTTTGCACCAACTGCCATCCGATAACGACCGGTTTACCCGAAAACAAGGCACCGTGGCCTTAAGTCACGTTAGAAAGGCACCAATACCCATGGTACGTTTTATTCGCTCAATTCTGGCAAGCTTGATTGTGCTGTTATTGTTCAGTTTCACGCTGCTGTACGCCGCTTCGCAACCATCCCATCTGGACAATAAAAATTTGACCTACGGATGTGGTTCCTGCCATCTTGGTTTTGATTTTTCCAACGGAGGCGGGGCCAGCCGATGTCTCTCCTGTCATGGACCAGCGACTGCCAATCGTTTCGGCTTGGTCTCCCAGGCTACGCAACTCAGGGACATGAGTCTGGAATTCAATAAAAACTTCAAGCATCCTGTTTTCAGCACCAAACGTGGCTCACATTCAGCTCGTGAAACCCTCCCTGAGACTGATCCGGCAGCTCCTCGTCATGTGGATTGTGCCGATTGCCACAGCCCTCATTTTGTTACACCGGACAATCCCTTTGCCGGTTTGAGTGGGAAAAAAGTTGGTAACTTTACGGCGCCAATCACGAAAGAGTATGAGCTGTGCTATCTTTGTCACGGCGATAGTGCCAACCTGCCACTTAAATCGACCAATAAAAAAATGGAATTTGCCACCAGTAACAAATCGTTTCATCCGGTTGAGGGAGAAGGAAGAAATCTGGCGGTTGTCAGTTTACTGCGTCCCTATCGCGAAAAGAAGGCAGCTTCCAACGACATATCAATCATAAAATGCGGTGATTGTCATAGCAGCGAGGATCCTAATGGGCCGCGAGGTCCGCATGGTTCAAAATACGAGGGGTTGTTGTCGGATAATTACTCCACTGGTGACGGTATTCAGGAAAGCGATTTTGCTTACGGACTCTGCTATAAATGCCATAAACGTTCCAGTATCCTTGGTAACGAAAGTTTCTCCTCCCATTCACGACATATCACGGGAGAGCGTAATTTCAAAGGTGGCGGGACCTCGTGCTACACCTGTCATTCATCCCATGGCAGTGTTGAAAACCGTTACCTGATTCGATTTAATCGTGATTATGTGCGGGAAAGTTCTTCGGGGAAACTGCTGTTTGTTGAAAAAGGGGTTTCAACCTTTCATGGAGAGTGCTGGCTTTCGTGCCACGGTGTGGACCATAATCCGAAAAGTTATTGATGATGGGGGTTGCGATGAAACAAACTATACAAGTCTCCATTGTGATCGCACTGTTGCTCGCATGTGGTGTTACCGATGGTTCCGCTTTTTTTACTCCCGAGGTAATCCAGCATGGTGAACTCAAATCTCGTGATAAATCGGTAAAGAACCCGCATGGCAATGATGGTGATTGCTCGGTCTGTCACGTTGCCCCAAAGGAAGATCTGACCAGCTGGTTCAGTTTTGCTTCAACCAAGCGCAAGATGATTGCCGACCCGGTCGAGTTATGTGCCCGTTGCCATGGCAAGGGGTTTGGGCATGGCACCGGTAAAAAGCCTTCGATTGTGAGAAATGACATTCCGCTTGCCGCAGATGGCACGATTACCTGTGCCTTGACTTGCCATAATATGCACATTACCGATTTCAAGGAGAAGGATCAGGGGAAGTTTCATCTCCGCTTTGACAATGTGAAACTTTGTACGTCGTGTCACGATAAATAGCAGCTGGTTTCAGTCCAAAATACACTGATCAGGTACTGTAAAAACTGCAGCCACCCGCCATTGCGGGTGGCTTTTGTGTTTTGTTTTGCTCTGCTTTGTGATACTAATCTATCCCTATGTCACTTTACACCTGCAAACTTGGCTCGTCAGACGGAACAATTCTCCACCGTGAATTTGAAGCCGAAGATCCTCTGTCGCTCAGGAGTAATCTTGAAGACCAGGGATTTTACGTTTTTACCGTTAAACGTAAGCCATTCCAGTTTCTTTTTGATACGGGATTCAAGCGGCGCACCATTGACAACCGTGCTCTGTTGACCTTTAACCAGGAAATGCTGGTGCTGGTCAAATCGGGTATGCCAATCATGCACGTACTCGATGCAATCCTGCAGCGCCATGATAGTGGCCGGTTTTCCGATGTATTGCGTCAAATTCGTGAAGATGTAAAAGGTGGCACTGCACTTTCAGCTGCCATGGAACGGCACGGGACAACCTTTCCCCATTTATACATCGCTTCAATCAAAGCCGGAGAACGTACCGGCGATCTGCCCCATACACTCAAGCGTTATATCCAGTACCTCAAGCGTGTTGATTCAATCCGTAAAAAAGTTGTTTCAGCGCTGTTTTACCCGATTATCCTTGTCGTCTTTGCGATGCTGGCAATTACTCTGCTGTTGTTATATGTCGTACCTACCTTTGCGCAGGTGTATGCCGATTCCGGGTCGCTCCTGCCGCTTCCGACCAGAATACTGATCGAATGTACTTCCTTTATGAAGCGCATGTTACCCTACACCCTCGTACTTGGTGCGGTGGGGATATGGGCTTTCCGCTCGTGGAAAGCAACGGAAGCGGGGCGCTATTCGCTCGATCGTTTCAAATTGACGATTCCTGTTGCCGGTGATGTGTTTACCAAGTATTCGGTGGCCGGTTTTACCAGGACGCTGGCAACGGTTCTTGGGAGCGGGATTCCGCTGGTGGAATCATTGCGCATGTGTATCGGCACCCTCAATAATCGCTACATGGAAAAACGTTTTTTTGAAGTTGTGCGCTTTATTGAAGAGGGTGGCAAGCTTTCCGCCGGTCTGGAACGGATCAATATCATGCCGCCACTAGCGCTGCGGATGCTGGGTGTGGGGGAGTCAACCGGCGCCTTGGAAGATATGCTGGTTGATATCGCCGATTATCTTGAAGATGAGCTGGAAGAACGAATGCATGTGCTGACAACTGCCATAGAGCCTGCCATTATGCTGATTATGGGTGTTGTCATCGGTGCGATTATTATTGCCATGTATCTGCCGGTATTTAAAATTGCCGGTACAGTCGGGTAGGGAAAACATGCAATCATACAGACGAAAAAATATAGGAAATATTCTGATTGAGCGGGGGAGTCTCGACCCTGAGAAACTTCCGGTTATTGTTGAAAAGCTCTCCTCAACACGACAACGTTTTGGCGATATCTGTGTTCATGAAGGGTTTGTGGATGGTGAACAGCTGGCCATGGCATTGGCAGAACAGTTCAATCTGGAGTATGTCGATCTGGCAGAATTCAGAATGAATGATGAGGTGCTTAACTCCTTGCCGCCGGACGCCATCTATCGTTTTCATTTTGTGCCACTGGAAAAAACGACCGATTCAATGACCGTAGCGGTTGCTGACCCGACCGATGTTGTCAAACTTGATGAACTGGAGCTGCTGCTCGGTGTTTCGTTGCAAATCAAGATTGCATCCGAGGCTGGCATAGAAGGGGTCATCAAGGGTGGAGAAGGCGCCCGGCGGGTGTTGCGCGATGTCTCCGAAGATTTCATGATGCAACTGGTCAAGGAAACTGATCGCGGCGAAGAAGTCCTGTCGGTGGAAGCGATCAACGATGATACCAGTCCGATTATCAAACTGGTCAATACTACCTTGATGGATGCTCTCAACCGGCGTACCAGTGATATTCACATTGAAAGCGGCCACGACGGTTTGCTGATCAAATACCGCATTGACGGTGTCCTCTACACTGCCAACGATCCGATTGATATTCATTTTCAGGCGCCGATCATTTCACGTCTCAAGGTCATGAGTGAACTCGATATTTCCGAGCGGCGCATTCCCCAGGATGGTCGCTTCAAGATTCGTTTTGGCGCCAAATCGATCGACTTTCGTGTTTCCATTATGCCGAGTTCGTTTGGTGAGGATGCCGTTATCCGTATTCTGGACAAGGAAAGTATTGCCAATGATATGCAAGGGCTTTCACTGGAAATCCTGGGAGTCAGTGAGCGGGAAATCAAACGCTTTCGTAAGAAAATCCGTGAACCATACGGCATGGTTCTGGTGACCGGCCCCACCGGCTCCGGCAAGACAACTACCCTGTATGCTGCCTTGACCGAAATACAGACCGGTGAAGACAAGATCATCACCATCGAAGACCCGGTGGAATACATGCTGCGCGGCATTCTGCAGATTCCGGTCAATGAGAAAAAAGGGCTGACCTTTGCCAAGGGATTACGTTCCATACTGCGGCATGACCCGGACAAAATCATGATCGGTGAGATTCGTGATTCCGAGACCGCTCAAATAGCTGTTCAATCGGCTTTGACCGGTCATCTGGTTTTCACCACGGTGCATGCCAACAATGTTTTTGATGTTATCGGCCGCTTTATTCACATGGGGATCGATCCCTACAACTTCGTATCCAGCCTGAACTGCGTTCTGGCGCAACGGTTGGTACGGCGGGTATGCCGCAAATGTCGTAAACCGGTTGTCCATAGTGATGAAGTCTTGCGTGAAGCCGGCATTGATCCTGAAATAACCCGTGGTGTTACGCTGTACGAATCCAGAGGGTGTGAGGAATGTAACGGCACCGGCTATCGCGGACGGGCCGCTATCGTGGAGCTGCTGGAGTTGAATGACAAGTTGCGTGACATGATTATTGCCAAAGTCAGCGCCACCCAGTTGAAACAGGCTGCCCACGATATGGGCGTAGTATTTTTGCGTGAATCTGCGGTTGAAAAATTACTGGCAGGTGATACCACCCTGAAAGAAATCAATCGCGTCACCTTTGTGGAATAACGGAGTACCCCCACTATGCTGTTCGGAAAACAATCGATCGGTGTTGAAATCAATCCTGGCGGTGTCACCTTTGCGGCACTTTCGGGAAACCCCCGTTCTCCCCGGTTGGAACGGGTTGCCACTGCGCCGTTCCCGGCCGGTACACTCAAGATGTCGTTGCGGGAGCTCAATATTCTTGAGCCGGAACGGTTTGTGGAGACGATTCGTGCTGCCCATAATCTGTTGATAAGCGATCGCAAGCGGATCTCTGTTACGCTGCCTGACACGGTTGGCAGGGTGATGCTGCTCGATATGGAAGGACGTTTCAAGAGCCGTTCGGAAGCGCTTGATATGATCCGTTGGAAGTTGAAGAAAAACCTTCCGTTTGATCTGGCCGATACGCATCTTGATTACCAGGAACTTACCATTCGGGAAAATGGTGATATGGCATTGCTGGTGGCACTGGTGTCACGGTCAGTCATTACCCAGTACGAAGAATTACTACTGACAGCCGGATTTACGCCGGCACAGATTGACTGTAACAGTTTCAATCTTTACCGTGCTTTTGCCCCCCGCCTTGACCAGACCGATGACCTGACCATGATTTCATTTTATGGCGGGCTGTTGAGTATCATGATTTTTTCCAACGGTACGCTGGAATTTCAGCGGATCAAGGATCTGTCTGGTTCAACCGGTGTCGACAGCCGGGTTTTTACGGAGATCAACAGCTCGCTGATCGTCTATCGGGATCGATTCCCTGAACGTGCTATCAATATGATTACCTGCGTTGCGCCTCCCGAGATTGCCCCCCAGTTCTGCGGCATGGTGGAGGAGGCGGTTGGTGGAGAACCGGTGCTGATGGAAGTAAAATCAGCGGTAGTAGCCGGAAATGATGCGCCTGCTGACCAGCAGGCACTTTTTCCGTACACTGCTGCAATCGGTGCTGCCATGAGGAGCCTGTAATGCAATTTACCATCAATCTTGTCAGCAAGACCTATCTCGACAGCCGGATTGTCAATCGCTGGTGTGCGCTCATTATCGTACTGTTGCTGATTGCGCTTTCGTGGAATGTCTACCGGACTGCATGGAGTGCCGGTGAACGTCGGCGTTTGCTGACGGAAATCTCTGTACTGGAAGGAAAATTCTCGCAAAAAGCCGGGGATGTTTCGGAAAAAGATTTCAAACAGTTGACCACCACCATCGGCTACTATAATGCCATTATTCGCAAGAAGAGCATCAACTGGGTCGGATTGCTGGATCAATTGGAACAGGTGACGCCGGAAGGAATTGCGCTTTCTGTGGTGCAACCGGATGCGAAGGAAAAAGTGTTGAGAATTGAGGGACGAGCCAAAAACTTTAAACTGGTACAGTCCTATCTTGAAAAACTGGAAGATTCCAAGTACTTTACTGCGGTTGCTTTGCTCTCCCATGCTGATATCAAGAGTGGTGAACGGTCGAACGGGGTGCAATTTTCCATTTCATGTAAGGCAGGTTTACCATGAAAGAGATGATTCTGGAACTGCTACAGCAAAAACGGAACATCCTGGTAGTGATACTGTTGCTGCTGGTGCTGACGATCGCACTGAATGTGGTGGAAAACAGTTATCTGGAGCCTGCTGTTCAGACCGCCAGCAAGCGTTATGACGAGTTGCAGCGTCAACGGGCAGCTGAAGGAGCGCTGGACATACCTGCTTTGTATCGCAAGGGGCGAACGGACCTTCAGACACTTGCCACCCGTATCCCGATGAAGCGGCACTTTCCCCAGCAGTTGGGGGATATTCTCGATCTCGCCTCATCCAACTCCCTGAAAGTTGGCCGGGCAAGTTATAAACCGCAGATTCTCAAAGAAGAAAATCTGATGACCTATTCACTCTCCCTGTCGCTGCAGGGGAGTTACGCTGCTGTCAAGAGTTATCTGGCAGATATTCAGTCAAAACCGGAACTGATCATCATTGAGCAGGTATCGTTTGCCAATCAGGATCTTTATGAAGAAGCGGTAACGATGGATTTGCGTTTGATCGTCTATCTGAAGAATCAGGAGGGTGTATGAACAAGCAAAAACTGACCCTCTTTATTCTTCTGATCTTGCTGGTATGCGCTCTGGTCTGGAGTGTGATTTCATTTCCGCGGCAAAAAAAAGTAGCAACCCTTGCCAATGTTCCTGGTCAGAAGGCACGGGTGATCCGTCCTGCCGTGGTGAAAAAAGCGCCGGGCACCCCACCGGCAGCAACAACCGATGCACGCATACTTCAGCTGGAACTTTTGAATCAGGGCGGCAGCAGTTTTAAAGGATATCATCGTAATATTTTTAAACCGGTATTTGTGGATGAAGTGGCGCTGATGAAGCAGAAACTGGCAGCTCCCAAGCCGGTGATCACGCCGCCGCGCCCGGTCGCAGCGATCAAGCCCGCGCCATTGCAGCCGCAGATTGCCCAGCCGGAAGCTCCCCGCAGTGCCCTGGCACGTTTTACTTTTCTCGGCTTCCTGAAGAAAGATAATAAGCAGACGATTTTTCTCACCAAGGATAAGGAAATTGTGCTGGTCAAACATGGTGATCGATTTGGCAATGGCAAATATGAAGCAAGCTCGTTAACCGACCAGGCGTTGACGATTCTGGTAGTGGATACGGGCGAGGAAATTGTCGTGCCGCTACTGGAAAACAAGCCGCTGGTTGCAGCGGCACATTAATAAACTACCTACTTTCTGAGGAGACGCACGGATGCGCTACCTGAACCATAGTGTTCTTTGTATGTTACTTGTAGGAACTGTTGTACTTTCCGGTTGTTCTGCCGGTAGTCGCGCTTTCAGTAAAGGTGAAAAACTGGAAGCTGACGGTCGCTATGAAGAGGCGATGTACAGCTATGCCGAAGCTTTTCGGGTTGAACCGGATGCCGGAACCTATCGGGTTCGTTTTTTCAAGGCTCGTGAAACCGCTGCCCAACAACGATTTGCCCGCGGTGTGGCCATGTATGACAAGAAAGAGTATGCCGGAGCTTTGGAAGAGTTTCAGGCAGCCTATGGACTTGACGCAACCCAGGACCGTTTCAAACACAAAATTGCCGAAACCACCCGTTTGAAAGATGCCCAGGCTGCTTTCCGGGAAGGGGCGGAGTTTGAAAAAACCAACAAACTCAAGGATGCCTACCGGTTATACACCATTGCCCTTGAGCTGCAGCCAACTAACAAAGAGTACCAGACCGCTTTTGAGCGTCTCAACCAGAAGCGGAAAAATAAAATCAGCGGAGTGGAACTTTCGTTAAAATCTGCCAAGCCGATTACGCTTAAATTCAAGGAAGCCAAGCTGAAGGATGTGTTCAATATCGTCAGTCAGTTATCCGGGATCAATTTCATCTTTGATGAAGGGGTCAAGGATCAGCCGGTTTCCATCTTTATCGAACATGCCACCTTTCAGCAGGCACTCGATCTGTTGACTACCATGTATAAGCTGGAACGGAAGATTCTCAACGAAACAACAGTACTGATCTATAGCCACTCGCCGGAAAAAACAAAGCAGTACGAAGACATGACCGTCCGTACCTTCCATTTGAGTTACATGGAAGCAAAAAAAGCGATCAATCTGATTCGTACCATGCTCCAGATCCGCAAGGTATATGTGAACGAAGAATCCAATTCCATCGTGGTGCGGGATACCAAGGATGTGGTTGATGTGGTTGAAAAAATACTGGATGCCAACGATGTTCCGGAGGCGGAAGTTGTGCTGGATGTGGAAGTGGTGGAAGTCAGTAATAAGAATGCCCAAAATGTGGGGTTGCTGCTCAGTAACTATAATGTACAGCTGGGCGCCTTCACACCGGATGGAAAGCCTCTGGCAAGTGCGCTTTCAGCGGCTACGACTACCACCGCCACCGCCACCGCAGGTACAGCAACAACACCGACCGATATTTCCAACCTGATCCGCGCCTTTACCATGAAAGGTTATGGCGGATTTATCACGGTGCCGAGTGCCCAGTACAACCTTGGCAAAACGCTCACCAAGGGTGAAGTGCTTTCCAATCCTAAAATCCGGGTCAAGAACAAGGAAAAATCGAAGTTCAACGTGGGAACCCGGGTGCCGATCACCACCACTACCCTCAACGGTACGCTTTCACAGGTTAACGTGCAGTACGTGGATGTGGGGGTAAAAGTCAATGCGGAGCCGACCATTCAACTCAACAATGAAATCAGCATCAAGCTCGGTCTGGAAGTCAGTTCGATTATTGCCAAGGAAACGGTAGGGGGGAAGGACAGCCCGACCACAGTTGTCACCATCGGTACCCGCAATCTCGATACCGTTTTAAGTCTCAAGGATGGGGAAACCAGTGTTATCGGCGGCTTGATTCAGAACAGCCAGAACAACACCAAACAGAAGGTTTTCCTGTTGAGCGATATTCCGCTCCTGGGGGCGTTGTTTACCAATCATGATGACAGCAAGGATAAAACCGAACTGGTGCTTGCCATAACTCCCCGGCTGGTGCGAGGGGTCATGGTCCCCCAGGGGAATTTGATGTCATTTATGTCGGGTAAGGAAGATAATCCGGTGCTGGTTAACAGTTTGTCATCGTTTGACGAGGAGCCGATCTTTGAATCGGCAACCGCCAAGCCGACGGTGCCACCTCCCGCGGTAAAACAAGCACCGCTTACCAATGTGCGTCCGGCTCAAAACCAGCCGGTGGTTGAAATTCCGGTCGGTGCTTCGGTTGACAATCCGGCTACACCTGCCTTACCGGCGGTTGGCGCCAGTGTTACTCGGCCAGCCGCAACCACAGCGTTGCCGTCGCCGGAACCGGCAGCTATCAAGCGCGGTTTGATGCGGGTCAGTGCCCCCTCGGCAGTAAAATTGGGTGAACAGTTTACCGTGGACGTCAAACTGGCCGAATTACAACAGTTGTCACAAGCCCCCTTCGTGTTGACCTACGATCCGGTTTTCGTGGAGTTCGTTTCGGCCAGCGAGGGAACCTTTCTCAAGCAGGGAGGCGGGCAGACAACCTTTTCCAGCTCGGTTGATAGCGGCACCGGCATGGTAACTGTCAAACTGGCGAAAACATCCGGCGCTGCCGCCGCCAACGGTGGGGGGACCTTGGCGTCCCTGATTTTCCGTGCCAAGAATCAGGGGGCAGCCAGCTTCGGTTTCCGTAACGTAAGTTTCCTGTCCGGCGATGGCAAACAGCTGACAGTCCTCCCGTTCAGTACGGCTGTTGATGTCCGTTAGTCTGTGATGGTGCATGAACCATGAGGCAACTTGGGAACAGGGATGGTTTTACCTTTCTGGCAGCGATGACCATTATCGTTATCATGGGAATCATGCTCGGATTAACCGGCCAGGCCTGGAAAACGGTCATGCAGCGGGAACGGGAAAAAGAACTTTTATTTCGTGGCGGACAGATCAAGGAAGCGATTGAAAACTGGTACAACCCCAATTATTCGGTGGGAGGAACCCCAAAACGTCCGCGGGTACAGCCGCTGCTCAATCTGGAGGATCTGCTGACCAACCAGTATTCCTTGAAACCGATCCGCTTTCTCCCCCATATCTATGGTACCAAGCTGGATGAAAAAAACAGTAGATGTGAGCCGGACTGCCCAAAAATAAAGCTGGAAGAAGATCCGATAACCGGTAAAAAATGGGAAATAATCAAATGCGGAACACAATTGAATGTGAATAATCCGCTCAAGCCGGTTGCTCCTACGGGAACGACTTCCGCACCGCTGGCAACTAACCAGCCAACCCCTGTAAATAGTCCGCTCTGTTCACAGTTTCCCAACGGGATCATCGGTGTTGCCAGCACCAGTCAGGAACAGCCGTTCAAGGTCAGTTTCAAGGATACCGCACTGGAAAATATCACCGGTTCCGCTCCTGGCGGTAACGTTGCAACGGTCAGCGGCAGTGTGACACCCGCCACAGTTCTTCCGGCAACCGGTACAACAGCAGCCGGTACAACAGCAGCTGCAGGCGCAGCTGGCGGGGAAAATACGATTTCCAAGTATAGTGATCTCAAATTTGTTGCCGATCCCAAAAACGATCACACCAAATTGTATCGTGCCTATCGTGAAAGCTGGTAGCGCATGCATCTAATACCGCAGAGCAGGAAGAGAGATTTTTGAAATATTTACAATCGCGCATAGGTGTCTCGCTGATCGAACTGGTTGTGACGCTCACGATTTTGGGAATTCTGGCTGCCGGTGTCGTGCCGCTGATCCGAACCACCACCTTGCGTTCCAAAGAGATCGAACTGCGCCGTAACCTGCGAATTATCCGGATTGCGATTGACGACTACAAGAAAAGCTACGATAAAATGCCCGATGGTCCACTGAAAACCGGTTCGGGATTTCCGAAAGATCTCAAGGAACTGGTGGAAGGGCATGAATTTGGTGATGCCAAGGGTGGCAAGATAAAATTCTTACGGAGAAAAGTTCTCAATCCGCTGGACAGCAACAGTGACAAGGATGATAACTGGGGATGGGGATTGCGCTCCTACAGTGATCCACCCGATTCCACGTCGTGGGGTGGAGATGATGTCTTCGATGTGTATGCTCCCCAGGAGGGAAGTGCAATAGATGGGACAAAATATAATGAGTGGTAATATGAAATCATCCCAAAACGGCAGGGGAAAAAATAACCAACGCGGATTTACGCTGATTGAGCTGATCATCGTGATTACGATTATCGGAATTCTGGCAGCGATTGCCGTTCCCAATTATCAGTGGAGTGTCATCAAGGCTCGCGAAGCGGTGCTGAGTGAAACCCTCTATAATTTCCGCAATACCATTGATCAATTCTATGCCGACCAGGGGAAATATCCCGATTCGCTGGATGATCTGGTTTTAAAAAAGTACCTTCGCGGTATTCCCAATGACCCCTTTACAAAGAACAATACCTCCTGGGTGACCGTTGAACCGCCGCCTGATCAGGCCGGGCCGACCGGTTCGACCAGTCCCACCGGCGGCACCGTCAGTATCGGCAGTGTCTATGATGTTCACAGTGGATCAAACCTAGTTGGAACCAACAACAAGGCCTATAACGAATGGTAAGGTCACCATGATTCAGCTCCACAACGTTTCTCTGGCATATCAGAACGATGCCACGGCACTCAACAACATCAATCTTCAGGTCGGCAAAGGGGAGTTCGTGTTTTTGACCGGCCCTTCCGGCGCCGGTAAAACAACGCTGCTGCGCCTGTTATATGGCGCCCTGCATCCGACCAGCGGTCAGGTCCTGATCGATGGCCAGAATGTGTCACGCATGACTGCCGCCACGATACCGCTGCTGCGTCGTACCGTGGGAGTGGTGTTTCAGGACTTCAAACTGCTGCCGAACCGTACCGTGTTTGAAAATGTTGCCATTACCCTGGAAGTGCTGGGATGGGGGAGGGCAGACATCGGTAAAAAGGTGCTGCACACGCTCAAACAGATGGGAATCGAGTCCAGGTTGAATCTGACCCCCGAACGTCTTTCAGGCGGCGAACAGCAACGGGTGGCGTTGGCGCGGGCCCTGGTCAATGATCCCAAGGTTCTGCTGGCCGATGAACCGACCGGCAATCTGGATGATGCCAACAAGAATCAGATTCTGAATATCTTCAAGGAAGCAAATGTGCGTGGCACCACGGTTGTGGTGGCAACCCACGATCGCCGCCTGATTGAAAACGGTCATAAGCGGTTGATTACGCTGGTCAAGGGGGAACTGGTTGAACAGATGGAAAAAACAATCGCATCAGAAACAGTCTAATACCCCAAAACGACCGAAGCTGGCAGGTGAAGCTTTTGGCGGCAGATTTGGGTATTTTTGTTCTCGTGCCATAATCAATATACAACAGAATATCTTTGTCAATGTGGTGACCATCGGTACCATTACGTTGGCATTGCTGATTCTTTCGCTGTTCATGCTGGTGTTCGTCAACCTTGAAAACTCAGCCGAAAACTGGAGTGAACGGATCCAGGTGACAGTCTATTTTGATCATGAATTGACTCCCCAGGAACAGACAACCTTCAAAAGCAAGATCATGGCGTTGCGTGGCACCTCAAAAGCGCTCTATGTCCCCCGGGAAGAGGCGTTCAAGCGTTTCAAATCCCGTTTGCGGGGACAGGAAACGTTGCTGGAAGGGGTCCGCCCCGATATCCTCCCGACCTCTTTCGAAATTGCGCTCAAAACCGGACAGCGTGAATCTAGCGCGGTTGAGAGCTATGTCAAACAACTCAAGCAAATTCCGGGGATAACCGAGGTTCAATACGGTGAAGAATGGGTGCGCCGCTTCAACGCCTTCCTGACCTTCATGCGTATGCTGGGCGCACTGCTGGGAGGTTTCCTGCTGATTGCAGTGGTGTTTATCGTTTCCAATACCATTAAACTGACCATCTATGCCCGGCGGGATGAACTGGAAATCATGTCGCTGGTTGGTGCAACCCGCTTTTTTATCAAGGCGCCGTTTCTGGTGGAAGGGGTAATTCAGGGGGGAGCGGGAGCGGTACTGGCGATCCTGCTGTTGTTCGGATTGTACGAAACCTTTTTGCACAATGCCGGGAGTTTCCTGACCTTTAATCCAACCGCCTCGGGACTGGCGTTTTTACCACCCGAATATCTGGCCGGTATCGTTATTTCCGGGATCGTGCTCGGTTTTCTTGGCAGTCTTACCTCGCTCAAGCGATTCATCACAATCTGATGATGTTGTCATGGTGGTTGTGCATAGTGATGCTGCTGGGCACGCTGGTTCCTGCCGGCGCCGATAACCCGAAAGATGAACTGAAAGGGGTTAAACAGGAAATTCGTGCCAAGAAACAGCTGATTTCCAAGACACGCAAGGAAGAACAGGTCGTTTCAACCGAATTACAGGAGATCAATCGTACCCTGCAACAGAAAATGGCTGATCTGGGGAAAATGGATCGTGATCTGCAAGGGGTTGAAACCAGTCTTGACCAGACCGGCCGGGAGATCGCACGGGCAACTGCCGAGGCAAACCAGAAGCGGGGAGAGATCGAGCGGCGCCTGACTTCCTTGTACAAAGCGGGAGAAATCGGCGGGTTGCGCATGTTCTTTTCAGCCGAATCATTTCCGCAACTGGCGGAAAATATCCGGTATATGCGCTCAATTCTTGAAAATGATAAAAGGATCTTTGCCGAGTACAACTCAAAAATTGATGAGCTGCGCAAGCTTAAGGGAAACCTGGAGCGTGATGTAACCCGCAAGGAACGGATAAAAAACAGCATTTCCCAGAAAAAGCAGGAAATTGAGCAGGAAAAGAATAAAAAATCAGAGTATCTGGTGAAAGTTAAAAAAGATCGCACCAGTTATGAGCAATCCTTGAAAGAATTGCAGGCCAATGCCAATCGCTTGCAGGCCATGTTGCAGAAACTGGAAGCAGCCAGCCGTCGTAGAGCCGCTGTGCGGCACGAAAAACCGGCCGGTACGCAGCAGAAAACGACGCAGGATCTTCCCCCGGTTCCGGATCGTGGCTTTGCTTCCCAAAAAGGACGCATGTCGTTGCCAGCCCGTGGCCAGATTGTTGAGGGGTATGGCAAGCACAAGCATCCTGAATTCAACTCGTTCACCTTCAGTAAAGGGTTGTCAATCGCCGCCAGTGCCGGGTCAGATATCAAGTCGATTTATGACGGCAGTGTGATTTTTGCCGATACCTTCAAGGGGTATGGCAATATGATTATTGTTGATCATGGTGGCGGATATTTCAGTCTGTACGCCCATGCTTCCCGTTTGTTGAAAAAAGTTGGCGCAGAGGTCTCCCGGCATGATACGATTGCCACGGTTGGCGATACCGATTCATCCAAAGGACCGATGCTCTATTTTGAAATCCGGCATCAGGGAAAACCGGTTGACCCTGCCGGATGGGTTCACTAATATTTTCACATTTTACCAGATACCTACAGCGGAGGATCGAAATGGCTTCAACAGGTGGTAGCAAGAAACGGGTAGCAGCAGGGTTTGCAATAGTTGTTGCAGCACTGGTTATTTTCATCGGGATCAGTACCCAACGGCATTGTTCTGCCGAAGGGAAGGGGAGCGATTACGAGTCAATCGAACTTTTTACCGATGTGATGTCAATCGTCAAGAAAAGTTATGTGGAAGAGGTTGATACCAAGAAGCTGATTTATGGAGCAATCAACGGCATGCTTTCGTCGCTTGATCCCCACAGTTCCTTTATGCCACCCGATGTGTATAAAGAAATGAAGATTGATACCAAAGGTGCCTTTGGTGGTCTGGGAATTGAAATCACCATCAAGGATGGCATCCTGACCGTAATCTCTCCCATTGAAGACACACCGGCCTACAAGGCCGGGATCAAGGCAGGGGACCAGATTTTTAAGATTGATGATAAATTTACCAAAGACCTGAACATCAATGACGCTGTCAAACGGATGCGTGGCCCGAAAGGAACCAAGGTTACCTTGACGATCATGCGGGAAGGGTTCGAGAAACCGAAGGAATTTCCGCTGATTCGCGATATCGTGCAGGTCAAGAGTGTTCGTTCCTCTCTGTTTGGTGACGGTTATGGTTATATCCGGATTGCCCAGTTCCAGGAAAAAACCGATGATGACATGATCAAGAGCCTGAAAGCATTGAAAGAAGAAAACAAGGGTGAACTCAAAGGGTTGGTGCTTGATTTGCGTAACGATCCCGGCGGGTTGCTTGATCAAGCGGTGCGGATTGCCGACCATTTCACCGCAGATGGAAAAATGATCGTCTACACCGAAGGGCGTGAGAAAGATTCCAAGATGCAGTTTACCGCCCGCAAAGGCGCTAAAGAACCGAATTATCCGATTGTTGTGCTGATCAACAGTGGCAGCGCCAGCGCCTCGGAAATTGTTGCCGGCGCATTGCAGGATCATAAGCGTGCCATCATCATGGGAACCCAGAGTTTTGGTAAAGGATCGGTGCAGACCATCATTCCGCTCTCTGACGAGTCGGGACTCCGTCTGACAACTGCCCGCTATTTCACACCGAGCGGACGTTCCATTCAAGCCAAGGGGATCACACCGGATATCGTGGTGGAACGCTTGGAGCTCCCCAAGACGTCAGAGAAAAAGGAAAGCATGCATCTGCGGGAAAAGGATCTTGAAAACCACTTTGAAGGAGAAGACAAGGGGGGTGGCAAGGATTCTAAAAAAGAAGAGAAGAAAGAACCGGCCAAAGAGTCAAACGGTTCCAGCAAATTGGAAGAAAATCTGAAAAATGATTATCAGGTTCAGCGCGCCGTTGATCTTCTCAAGGGGTGGGAACTGATCAAAAAAATGGGAGATAAGTAATCCTCTTGGCACAAAAACCTACCAATAGTTTTAAACGTAAGAACCAGGGCGGCAGTCGTTATGCCGCCCTGGCGTTTGTGGTCCTGATACTGCTGGCCATCGGCGGTTACCTGCTGGTCAGATTTGGCGGCCAGCAGCCGGTTGCCCCTGCTCCGCCCAAAACCGTTCCTGCGGAACAACAAGTTAAAAAACGTCCACAGCCGGTACCGGTTCCTGTTCAGCCGCGGATCTCATCCGCAGCCACGAGCCGGCCCCCCCCCACCGTAGCTCCTAAAAAATATCCAGAAGTTACCGCTCCCCAGCTACCGGCGCCCCTGGCTCCTCTTGGAACGAGCGGCAGCAAAGCCGCCCGGCTGGCTATCCTGATTGATGATATGGGGAGCAGTATGACGGAAGCCCGCTCGCTCGCCTCGATCGGTGTGCCGTTGACCTTCTCGATCATTCCCGGTTTGCGCAGTTATCACGAGGTTGCCGCCTTTGCCAGCAACAAGGGGTTAGAGACCATGCTCCATATCCCGATGCAATCCAAAGGGTGGCCTGAGCGCCGTCTGGAAGCAAACGGTCTGCTGGTGGCAATGCCGGAGAGTGAGCTGCAAAGCCGTATGGAAAAGTTCATGGCGGATATTCCGACTGCCGTTGGCGCCAATAACCATATGGGGTCTGAATTTACCGAACACGATGACAAGATGCGGGCGGTGATCACCGCATTAAAAGGTGAAGGACTGTTTTTTGTGGATAGTGTTACCTCGCCACAGACCAGTGGCATGCGGGTAGCACAGCAACTGGGGGTAAAAACAGCCCGCCGGTCGGTATTTCTCGATAATGAACAGAATGAGGCGTATATCACCGGACAGATCAATCAGGCCGTACGATTGGCCAGAAAGCAGGGAAGCGTGATTGCCATCTGTCATCCCCATCCCGCAACCATCGCCACCCTTGCCAAAGTTCTCCCTGCTCTTAAAAGCCAGGGGATCGTCCTGGTTTCGGTTTCACAGTTGGTACATTGATTCTGAAATCAGCATTCGGATCCACGAAGATTCAAAAGGTGTGTTTAGTGGATAACTGCATTTTCCGGTTATAACTCGATTGAATTGGAAACATCTCTCTACCATAGAAATTAGTGATCTACATTACTGCCACAGGAGGGAAGACAATGAAAAATGTAACTATTGCAGCAGCTTTGATCGGGCTCGCCGTGCCGGCGCTTGCCGGCGCCGCCGAGTTTCAGACACCGGGCGCCTTGGGGATGGGGCGGGCCGGTGTTGCCAGAACAACCGATGCCTACGCCTTGTTCTGGAATCCGGCCGGTCTGGCCTTTTACGAAAAACCGTTTAGTACCCGTCTGAATGCCGGTGTCGGGGTGAGTATCAGCGAGTCGTTGGCTGACAATGTAGATAAGGTCGGAAAACTCGATCTGGGTAACAGCAAGCTGAATTATTCCACCCCCACCGAAGCTGTTGCCGCAACAGCCCGGGCGGTCCAGTTTACCGGTCTGGTTAATGATCTGGCAAAAAACAAGGGTGATCTGGCAATCAACGTGGATGCTGCTCTCGGTTTCCAGTATCGTAACTACGGCTTGGGTCTTGGCGTTGCCACAGAAATGGGAGCCGGGATTGGTGCGGTCGATACCCAGAATCTGCGGGTCGGTTCTTCCACTTCTTCTGCGACCACCGTTGGTGGTCTGGCTGCCGATCTTGGGGCAACTTCACCTGCTCGAACAGCCAACCTGTTCAGCACAACCCAGTACAACAATGTGGTAACGGCACTGCAAAATGCCGGTGGCACCCTCACCGACTCCCAGCGCGTTGCCAGTACCCTGGAGGCGCAACTTGCCAAGGAAAACAAAACCGCTCTTTCCAGCGAACAGCTTAGCCAGGCTATGATAACCATGGCCGGCTCGTTGAACAAGGGGGGGATCGACAGCAACCAGACCTCGGTCGACCTGCGCGGTTTGCTGCTGGCGGAAGTTCCGCTCGGTTATGGCTATAAATTCGATTTTGGACCGCTGGGCAAGGTCGGGGTTGGCGGCGCAGTGAAAGTAATGCAGGGAACGGTCTATGGTCAGGTCGTGGAAATCATGAAGATAAAGGATTCCAATGATCTGGTAAAGAAGGTCAAGGATACCAAGTCAGACTCGACCACGGTTGGGCTCGATCTTGGTTTGTTGTGGCGCTATGAGGAAATCAAAGCGCTCGGTCCGATCAATGTGGCGCTGGTCGGCAAAAACCTCAACTCGCCTGAATTTGACGCTCCTGTAGCAGTCCCCGGATTCACCAAGGTCAAAGTTGAACCGCAAGTCCGTTTTGGCGTGGCACTTGACCCGTTCAGCTTTCTCTCGATTGCCGCCGATCTTGATGTTACTAAGAACAAGACCATCCTGCCGGGACGTGACAGTCAGAATATCGGCGCCGGGGTTGATTTTCACCCATTCAGCTTTTTTGCCGTGCGGGCAGGCCTGTTCGATAATCTGGCCATATCCTCATCGTCACCGGTGTTAACTGCCGGACTTACCTTGGGTCCCCGCTGGTTCCGGTTTGATCTTGACGCCGCCGTATCAACTGAAACCGGTAAATTTGACAATCAATCCTATCCGCGTGAAGCCAAGGTTGAGTTCGGCTTGAGTACCATGTTTTAATCGCTTGAAAATATTTCATACAGCCACAAAAAAACCGCATAGCAACTATGCGGTTTTTTTGTGGCTGCCAACGCTCTTTGGGGGTCAGCGTCTGATTCTCTGTTCCAGTTCCAGATCAAGGCTTTTGAAACGTTCGATGTTCTGGCGCATCTCACGATTATCACGGGTAAGGGAATAATTGCGTTCCCGGAGGGTTTTCAGCTCTTTTTGCTGGCTGCGGAGCCGTGCGACTGATTTGAGAAAGATTGTCAGCGGCTCAGCCTGGTGGGTCCAGAGGGAAACTGGAAATTCGTTTGCCAGACGATCAAGCAGTTGACCGCTCTTGATCGCTCCCTCCGCGCCATCGGACAGATAGATCAGCGCCAGTCGAAACAGAGCTTCATCGGTGATCCCTCCCCGTTTGGAACCGGTAATTACCTGCTCCAGCCCCTGTTGCGCTTCTTCCATTTGTCCCGATTTCAAAAATTGCAATGCCCCGGAAAAGGTTCGTTCCTGTTGACGCAGGGCGGCTTCTTCCTTGCTGACCGGCGGTGGGGAGTGGCTCCACGGCAGATTGAGGGAGGCGCAACCATTGAGGCCGATGGCAAGCAGCATGATCGAAACGGTCAGTCTAGGCCTCATTGATGTGGTTCCCCTGCACGATGATATAGTTACTTCCCGATGATTTTTTTATGTGATCTTTGACCTCGGCCGCCGCGGTTGCAATCTCGGCGGCTGATCCATAACTTCCCGGTTGGCAGATCATGGCGGCGATCGAAAGGGAGATCAGAGGGAAGGTGCGGGCAACGCCGTAACGGTCAACCCCTTCAATGGCGCCGGCTGCCCGGTCTTCCTCCGAGTACCAGGGAGGAATCATGGCATCAAAGCGGGTAATGATTTCCTGACTGGTTTTGGCAACCAGTTTGTCGTCAATGATCACCACGAAATCATCTCCCCCGATGTGCCCGACAAAGGCATCGGGGTCATTCTGGATTTTTACGGCCTCGTAAATCAGTTCTCCGGTCCGTTTCAGGATTTCACTCGCTTTGATGTATCCGTAATGGTCGTTGTAGGACTTGAAGTTATCCAGGTCGAGATAGCACATGGCAAAAGAAACACCCTCCCGCAGATGATGGTTGAGGGTACGTTCAATGGCAATATTGCCCGGCAAGCGGGTCAGGGGGCTGGCATCAAGGCTGATTTGCTCCAGTTCTTTCAGTCGTACCGCCATTTTGATGAAATCCTGCGCCAGTGTGCCGATTTCATCCCCGGCCGGTATTTGCGGGTTATGGTCAAACTCGCCAGCCGCAATCCGGTGGGTTGCTCGCTGCAGTTTGTTCATGGAGGCGGAAAAGGAATAGACCAGCAGTGCCGCAACCAGCAGCGCCATGGTGGCCCCCCCCATGGCAAGACCGAGGGCCCACAGCGTCGTGGTGGAGTGCCGTTTGGCGGCGGCAGCCAGTTTGAACTCCAGCAGTTTGCTCTGCGCCCTCTGTACGTTGTCGATGCACATATCAACCCGTTCGGCAGTCCGTTTCAGGGTAGTGTCACTCACGGTAGTTCCCTGGAAAATACTGTCTGCCAGAGTGAAATAGGAACGGTAGGCAGAAAATAGTTCCGTGACATCCGGTTCATTTGACAGTTTTTTAAGTGTGGCGAGGGTTTGTTTGAAGGCAAGCGAGTGTTGATAAAACACATCCTTGAACTCCGATTGTTTGAAAATCTGATACTTGACCACTGCGCGCTGCTGGTCATGCATGGTATCCATCAGGGTCACCACAGCGGTTGCCGCGGCAATGTCATTGCGGGCAATTTCACCAACCGTTTGGTGCATGGAGCTGAGTCCCATGATGGCATACACGACGGCGGTGATCAAAAATATACCGATCAAGGCAAAGCTTGTGATCAGTTTTTGTACCAGCGTCAAACGCCGGTGGTTTGATTTCAGCATAGAATGGTAATTCCTGCGATGGCATGGTCTGGTCTGTCGGCGAGCATCGTAGTACAGAGAACGGCTAATTGCAACAGGTTGCAATGACCGGCACTATTTGGCTTATCAGTACAACCTTACGACCTGCTCGTACATTACCATCTCCGCTGTACGCAGCTGCGCCGAACCGGATGGCGTCCATACCGTTCCAGCTTCCAAGGCATCATCTATCTTAAAGGAACCGAGCAACTCATACGATGTAAATGAAAACGGCAGACCCTCCGAAAGGAGCCCGTCCCGCCCATTGCAGAGGTGAAAATGGAGATGTGGAGCCGTTGAATTGCCGCTGTTCCCCAGTTTACCGATCAGTTGCCCCTGGGTCACGGTTTCTCCTATAGTGACCGATACGGTTCCCGGAATGATATGCGCATAGGCGGCATATCGGCCGCCGCCAATATCAAGGATTACGCAGTTTCCGAATACGTTCTGAATAGTGGTCTGCGCATAGTTGTTCGGTGGCACACCTTCGGGGATTCCATCCCGGGCTTCGACCACGGTGCCGTTTGCAACGGCGAGGAGGTCGGCCCCGTAACTGTAATAATCGCTGCAACGCGTACCGTCACCAGTGAAAAGTCGACCGTCCGGGCCTAACTTCATCCAGTCAGTCGCAAAGCGCTGGGCGAGGTAAGATTTAGAAGCGAAATCGATGATCGCGTTCCGGTGGTGGCGGTCGAAATTGGAGGTTCCGTTTGCGGCCCACCACCGCTCGCCCTTAACTGGTGGCGCAATGAGCGTGGTTCCAGCCGTTACGGCGACAGTTCCACCTTCGGCAACGGTGCCGTTGGAAAAATAGACACGATGGGAGAACTGCGAGCGGGTGGCAGAGGATAGGCCCAATGCAGGCCAGGCAAGCAGGATATCATAATCCCGGCCGGTAAAAACGGCCTCTTCGGACGAGAAGGGATCAACTTTTTTTATCAGACATGTGGAGAGCTCCGTCCCCTCATAGGTCTTGACAACTACTCCGTCCGCCAGGATATCGACTTTCACCACGGAAAGATTGAGCGAAAGCGCCTTGCCGATATAGAGCTCGTAACCATAGACGGTCTGTCCCATCTGCCTGACCGGTACAGGCCCGTGTGGGACTCGAAGCGGAATGCTTTCTGCCGCGAAAGAGCTGCTGCTGCAGCCAAAGAAGGGAGTCGTGAGCGTAGCAAGCCCTATGCCGCCCGTAACCTTCAGCATGTCTCTACGAGTAATTTTTTTCATCATGCTCTCCTTGTATAGTGTCAGATAGTAACGACCCCACGGGTATCAGCGTATGTGATCGGAATCCGGGAAAAATACTCTGTCTATGGCGTAGTCATGTTAAGGGTGATCGCCGTACCGCTAGATCCGTAGAGCATCAAATACTTGCCGCCCGTGCTGGTGAGTTGGGCACTGCCGTTAGCCGTACCGGAGGAATGCCGGGCAAAATCGTGTCCCAGTACCTTCCATGCGGCTGCGCCGTTGATACGGATCGATCCAGTGGCAGGCAATCTGCGCCATTCGGCGAAACCTCCGCTACCTATGGTTACGCTGGTTTGTCCCGCCGGTAGCGATGGTGTTCCCGATAGGGGACGATACAGGGTGGTGCCGAAACGGAGCCATTCCTCCCCTTCCTGAAATTCTACCCCGACATCCATCAGGTCCCTTCCCAATATCTGGGGGATCGCCAGGATCATGCCGTCAAGCCGTGCCCCTGACGGGGGATTTATGTCGCGCAGAATACTGCTCCCGGCGACAATGTATCCGGGCAGATCCTTGTGAGTTGCAAGTGAAAGGCGCGGATCCGTATCCGCTTCCGGGAAACTGGAATAATAGTCGTCATTGACCTTCAGCCAGGTTTCTGACAGACGTGTCTGCCAGGCATCAGACAGAGATTGCAGATCAGCCAGTTTCTGGGCTCCCAGGGTTAGTGACGGATAATAGCCGTTTCCCGAAGGCTGCCGCAAGGCACAGTAGCTGCGACCGCCCTGTGTCAAGAAACGAATCGCGGTGACGGCATCCGCATCGGTTGCATACCAGCCGTCTGTCCGAAGCTTCAGCCCCTGAAAGAGCACCTGCCACGTCCCGTCTTTAAGGTTGTCCACATCAAGAGAATTATCCGGCTGATATGAAATGCGTAACTGGTCAGAATATGTGGCGTAATAACCGGCATACAGCTTTTTATCATCATCGGTCGGGTTCTGTGCCGGCAGCGGTTTCTCCTTCTGCATCTGTGCCGGAAAGCCGGAAAGCCTTCCCCGCTCTACAAGTGCAGCCAGCAGGATTTTCTCCGCAATTTTAGAGGCCCCGGTCGAAGTCATGCCATTGGAGACCCCCATCACCGTAACCGCCAGACGCTCATCCGGGGCGATCATCAACGCTGCGCCGTATGTGGAAAAATCCCCTCCCTTTTGCCAACCCCGGATACCGGCCGTCTTCAGTCCCGGCTGTGTTACCGTGTCCCACCCCAATCCAAATCGCCAGGAATCGGATGGCAGAGGATTGAATGAACCGATGGTCTGATCCTGGGACATGGCGGCGACGGAGCGTTCAGAGAGTATCCGCCGGGAACCATACATCCCCCCCTTCATCAGCATCGCCGCCAGTCGGGACATGTCTTCAGCAGTGGAATAGACTCCTCCCGAAGCGTACATGTTGAAGAATGTGTATGGCGAGGGGGTGCTGCCCGCATGAACCCTGGCGTAGCTCGCTTCAGGAAAAACGTCCGTCGGGAAGCGGCTATGGCTCATTCCCAGCGGGATTAGTATCTCGTCCCTGACAAAGTCAGAATAACTCTTGCCGCTGATCGCGCGCACCAGGTTCTCCACCATGGTGAATCCGTCATTGCAGTAAATGTTCATATACCCTGGCGCATGCTTCAGCCTCTGGTGGGTGAGCCCTTCCAGTGCCTGAACGGCATACCCAGGATAAGGTGCTACCGTTTGAGCGTTGCGCTCGTCCGTGCCGGGAAAACCGGAAGAATGATTCAGCAGCATCCGCACCGTTACATCCTTGTATTCGGGAGACAGCATGGTGAAATCACTGAGATAGGTAACCAGCGGCGCATCCAGCGAAAGCTTTCCCTGATCCACCAGAATCATGGCAGCTACGGTCGCCAGCATCTTGCTGACTGAGGCGATTCCGAACATGGTCGTGGTTTCAGCCGCCTTGTTGCCGACCTTGTCGATAACGCCAAACGATTCACTCCAGATAATCCGGTCTCCGTCGGTGAGAGCAACGGAAAGGGCGGTGGCTTTGCTTTCGTCCATGACATCCTTCACAACAGCGCGTCCTGCAGCAATAGTGGCAGAGTAAGACGTGGCGGAAGGCGCCGGTGATCTGTCGTTGCATCCGGAAAGCAGAAGAGCCAGTATCACAAAGGTAATCAGTACGAAACAGCTCTTCAGCATGGTTTGAGTACACATGAAAGCGACCTCCGGGATACTTGAAGTACTCTTGTTTTCACGGATTACGTCGAGATCTTCAGCATGTTTAAATCAGCGGGATTGGTAAGGTCATGGGATGAAAAAAAGGATCTGTGACAGGTTCCTCGTCGGGGTATGGAGGAGAAAATGATGCTTGCATGGTCATACGCATTGGAGTGTTTGACCCGAAGTTTTCTCCCCATAATCACCCCCACTCGGTTAGCTACGTTTCATCCAAGTGTACCTCGACAGAATGTTTTGTCAATGTGCCGCACTGGCATGAATGTGTGGTGGCTGAATATGAACATTTAAAACATCCCGCAGGGGGAGCGGCTGGCGACGGCCATGATCTCAAAAGACTCACCCAGCTTAATGCTGCCGGGATATTTTCCAGATTTGTCTTGCTCTATCCGGTGCTTGCCGTTAGGATGCACACAACGTACACGTCTGTTTTTGTGGCTGTAACTACCTGATAGGAATTTGAGATAATGAAACCAATTGTTGCCATTGTTGGACGCCCGAATGTGGGAAAATCAACCTTTTTTAACCGACTGATCGGTCATCGCCGTGCCATGGTTGATGATGTGCCGGGTGTGACCCGTGACCGTAACTATGCCCATATCACCCGCTTCGACAAGCCTTTTGTGCTGGTTGATACCGGTGGTTTTGAACCGGTTACGGATGACCGGATGCTGCAACAGATGCGTGATCAGTCGACCCTTGCCATGGAAGAGGCTGATATCATTCTTTTCATGATGGACGCCCGCTCCGGATTGACGCCGGCTGACCGGGAAGTTGCCAAGATGTTGCGTCGGGTTGAAAAGCCGGTCTTCCATGTCATCAACAAGGTTGACGGAGATAAGCAGGAACATGAATCGGCAGATTTCTACTCGCTCGGGGTTGACAAGCTCTACACCATTTCAGCGGAACATAATCGTGGTGTGATTGACCTGATCGAAGATCTGCTGGATGCCATGCCTGCAGCTGAGCCGGAGGAAAAAGGTGATGAGCTGACCCGCATTGCCATTGTGGGGCGGCCCAATGTGGGTAAATCGTCGCTGGTAAACCGGTTACTCGGCTATGAGCGGGTGGTTGCCAACCCGACTCCCGGGACAACCCGCGATTCGATTGACACGCTCTTTACCTGCAATAAAAAACCGTACCTGTTGATTGATACTGCCGGTATCCGCCGCAAGGGAAAAACCACCGAGAAACTGGAGAAATTCAGTGTGGTTGACTCGCTGCGCAGCATCGAGCGGGCCGATGTGGTGCTGATGGTGATTGACGCTGAACAAGGTATTACGGAACAGGATGAGCGGATTGCCGGATACATCCATGAAGCGGGTCGCGGCTGTGTCTTTGTGGTCAACAAGTGGGATACGCTGACCAAGGATAATGCCAGTTTTAACACCTTTACCCAGAAAGTCCGGGATGATTTCAGATATCTAGCCTATGCGCCGATCGTTTTTGTATCTGCTAAAACCGGCCAGCGGACCGGTAAAATCATCGCTACGGTTGACGAAGTGATGCAGCAGTTTACCCGCCGCATATCCACATCCGATCTGAACCGGGTTTTTTCCGAAGCAACGGAAGCTCACCATGCGCCGCTGTCACATGGCCGCCGGGTGAAATTTTACTTCTCCACCCAGGTTGCCACCCGGCCGCCTTCCTTCGTAGTGTTTACCAACCAGCCTGAAAATATCCATTTTTCCTATGAACGATATCTTATAAATACCTTTCGTACCGCCTTTGGTTTTGACGGTGTCCCGTTGCGGCTGATGTTCCGTGGCCGTGATAAAAAGGGGAAATCGGGGCATCAGCCGTAAGCTAAAAACTTTACTTGAAGCGGTCGATAGTTTATTATCTCGACATTTGCGCACCCCTATCACGCTTGTCGGGGCATACCATTTATGAGTCTTGTCGGAAATCTCGAAGATCTCGGTCTTGGAGAAATACTCCAGATTGTCAGCCTGAGCAGAAAAACAGGCATCCTCACCCTGAAAAGCAGGGGAAGAGAAGGGATGATTGTTTTTCGGCTCGGTCAGGTTGTCAGAGCTTCCTCAACAACCTATCAGCAAAGTCTCGGTGAGGTGCTGATCCAGCGGGGTGTGATTGATCTTGCCGTGTTGCGTAAGGCATTGGCGTTGCAGCAGGAACAAGGTTTTCGTGAACGGCTCGGCGTATTGTTGATCAAACATTTTGGCGTGTCTCGTGAAATGGTGGAAGAAGTTGTCCGCGAGCAGATCGAAAATGTGGTCTTTACCCTGTTTGCCTGGATTGAAGGTTCGTTTGAATTTGAAATCCAGGAGCATATTGAAACCGTTGATGGCACCCGTCTCGATCCCCTCCAATTCATGCTTGACCAGGGGTTGAATCCCCAGTTCCTTGCCATGGAAGGTACCCGCATCCTTGATGAAAAACGGCATGCGGCGGAAATGGGGTATGTTGACAGCGAATCTCCTGATGAGAGTGACAATGTAGATTTTGATTTTGATCTGGTTGATCACCCATCTGCTGCTAAAGCATCGGCCAGTACGGTTGCCACCAAGCAGCCGCTGGTGATTGTGGATGATGATGGTCCTACCTTGCAGGCTGTTGCTGAGGGGATGCGCCAACTGGGGTATGATGTTCATGCCATGACCCGCAGTGAAGATACCCTGATCAAGGTGGACACCCTCTACCGGGGTGGTGATCGCCCTACGGTGCTGGTGGATCTGATCATGCCGAAAATGGATGGTTCGGGTGTGCTGGGCGGTGTGGAACTGCTGGAATTGTTGCACAATAATTTCAAAGACTTGCCAATCATCGTGATGACTGACTATCACCATGCCGATGCCGAAACCAAGGTGTGTGACATGGGGTATGCCTTTATGATGAAGCCCCGCCGGGTCGAGTTGGGTGACAGTGAAAAAGTGCATGGTTTCATCACTCAATTGTACGATGACATTCGACGCGCCGAGGCTGGTGAAGTTGCGGCTGTCTGGCAAAAACGATTTAACCTGGGTGACGAGCTACGGATTGAGCTGGGCGATGACGAAGATATGCCGACGGCTGCCACATCCGATGAGTCGGGTGATTCCCTGTCGCTGTTGCGGGGGATGCTGGAAGAACTGAATAATCCGGAACTGCGGGGAGGGGCATTATTGCTGGTGCTCCGCTTTGCGTCGGAGTTTCTGAACCGGGCAATTGTGTTTCTGGTGCATGATGGGGTGGTGGGTGGCGCCGGTCAATTTGGCATAACCGGTGGCGGTGATGACCGGGTACGTTCGATTCACTTTCCTTTGGAAGCAATCTCCATGTTTCAGGGAGTTGTACGCACCATGCAATCATCAACCTTTGTGCCGCAGCCGTCGCCGATTGATTCCTATATTTTTGAGCAACTCGGTGGTGGCGTTCCGTCTGAGGCGTTCATCGGGCCGCTGGTGAGTCAGTCGCGGATTATCGGATTTTTGTACGGCGACAATCTCCCGGAAACGACCCCGATTGAGAACCTGGAATCACTCTCGATCTTTCTTTCGCAGGCAGGTGTGGCGATGGAAAAAAACATGCTGCAGCGACAACTTCATGAAAGGACCACCCCGTGAGTATCAAAACAATCCTGATAGCCGATGATTCGGCTGTCATGCGTGCCATGCTGGTCTCAACCATTGAGGCGTGCGGCGATTATCATATTGTTGAGGCGGCCAGCGGCTTTGAAGCACTGCGCCTCCTTCCGCGAGAAAAAGTAGACCTTATTCTGACCGATATCAATATGCCGGATATCAATGGCCTGGAATTGATCAGTTATCTCCGTAATAATGCCAATTATCAGACGATTCCGGTCATTATCATTTCGACCGAGGGGAGTCAGAAGGATATTGATAAAGGTAAATCACTTGGCGCCAACGAGTACTTGATCAAGCCGTTTGCACCGCAGCAATTGCAGCAACTGGTTTCATCCTATCTTGCATCTACCCCGTAACCCCACGGAACTGTTATGAGTGATCACGGCATATCATCACAAAAAGCGATTCAGGATTTTCTGGCGGAAGCTGAAGAAATTGTGGAGCAGTTGGGTACCGAATTGGCTGATCTGGCAGATATGGCCGATAGCGGCGACCTGAATCCTGATATTCTCAATTCAATTTTTCGTGGAGCACACTCGCTGAAAGGTCTGGCCGGAATGTTCGGCTTTACGGAGATCGCCGAGTTGTCCCACAATATGGAAAATCTGCTCGATTATCTGCGTCTTGGCAAGATTCCCCTTGATCACAAGGTGATGAAAGTGATCTTTGCCGCCCATGAATTGCTCACCTCGCTGGTGCGCAGCCTGTCCGAAGGAGAGGCGGAACTGCATGCCGAGGAAATTGCCGCCTGCATAGTTCAGATCAATACCTGTCTTCACCCCCCCGAGCCCAAAACCGGTGCCGTATCGCCGCTGCAACAACTTGGCTTGTCGGAGCGGGTTATCAGTGCCTTGACTGAATATGAAGAACATCGTCTGCTGGATAATCTTGCCAAGGGCAAGCATATCTTCAATATTCATACTTCATTTGAACTGACAAGTTTTGATGTTGAACTGGGCGAAATATCAGATGTATTGAAAAAAAGTGGTGAGGTTGTCAGCACGCTCCCGAGTATGGGGGGCAACATGGAAACCCACATTGATTTTGATCTGCTCTACGGTTCAAAAATTTCCCTGGCTGAACTGAAGCAACTGGTGGAACGTGACGCAGTACAGGTAACGCAACTGGGGGAAGCCGCTGCTTCGCCAGCGACCGGGACGATCTCAACTCCTGCCGTGCCGGCCGTGGAAACGGTGCTGCCTGAAAACGTAACGCCAACGGTGAAAACGATGCCCTCCGTTACGCCGTCAGCATCTCCTGCCGCAAAGTCCGAGCTGCCGGTTGTCACACCTGTTGCGGATGATGCTGCCCAGACGGCAAAAAGCATGAGCCGTACGGTGCGGGTTGATATTGGCAAGCTCGATGAGTTGATGAACATCGTGGGAGAACTGGTGCTGGCCCATTCCACCATCGCCGGAATCAGCATGAAGCTGCGTAACGAGAGTTTTTCACGGAGTGCCGTTGATCTGGGGAAAGCTGCCAAGGAGCTGGAACGGAAGTTGAGTGATCTCCAGAAAGGTGTCATGGAAATCCGCATGATTCCGGTGGGGCAGCTGTATGAAAAACTGTCGCGCATCGTGCGTAAAATTTCCCGCGAACAGGGGAAGAAGGTTGAGCTCAAGTTTTTTGGCGCAGATACCGAGCTTGATAAGCTGATTGTGGAAGATATTTCCGATCCGATGATGCACATCATTCGCAATGCCATTGATCATGGTATCGAACCTCCGCAAAAACGGGTTGCTGCCGGTAAGGATGAAAAGGGAACGATCCGCATCTCTTCCTACCAAAAAGGGAATCATGTCGTGATTGAGGTGGAGGATGATGGCAGTGGTATTGATGTGGAAAAAATCAAGACCAAGGCGCTGCAAAAGGGGTTGGTGGCCGATGTCAGCTCGGTAACCGAACGTGAAGCGCTGGACTTTATTTTCCTCCCCGGTTTTTCCACCAACGATACGGTCAGTGAAGTCTCCGGTCGTGGCGTCGGGATGGATGTGGTGAAAAATAATATTACCGCCATTTCCGGGATCGTGGATATCGAAACCAGAAAAGGGGAGGGGTCGCGCTTTATTATTACCCTCCCGATTACCCTGGCAATTATCAAGGCGCTGATTATCCGTTGCAGCGGCAGAACCTATGCGCTGCCGATTACCTCCGTGCTGGAGTCGTTGATTCTGACGGAAAAGGATATCAAGACTGTCGAACGCAAAGAGGTGATTCAGCTGCGCGAAACCACACTTCCGTTGTTGCGGCTGGATGGATTTTTCGGTATCGAACGCACGGCAGCGCGTCCTAAAGAGTTTTATGTGGTGGTGGTGGGGGTGGCGGAAAAACGTTTGGGGCTGGTGGTCGATGATCTGGTGGGGCAGCAGGATATTGTCATCAAATCGCTGGGTGAGGCCTTTAAACGCTTCAGAGGGATTTCCGGCGCAGCTGATCTGGGAGATCAACGAACAATTCTGGTGCTTGATGTTGGCGGAATGATCCACGAAACCATGAAGTACGGGAATTAAGCTATGTACAAAGATTATTTCGGGTTCAAGGAAAAGCCATTCAGTAAAACGCCCGATCCCCGCTTTCTGTTTTTAAGCCGGGGGCACGAAGAAGCATTGGCACGCCTGGAATTTGTGGTGGAAGAACACGAAATAGCGGTCTTGACCGGTGATATTGGTTGCGGAAAAACAACGCTGTCGCGGGCACTGATGGATCGTCTCGGGGAGCGCTACCGCTTCTGTTACATAATCAATCCCCGTCTGAATGCCATTGAGTTTCTGCGAACCGTAGCCAGGTTACTTGATATTGAACAGCCGGCCAATGATAAGGATGTTTTGCTGGAGCAGACCCATCAGGCGTTGTATGATAATTACCAGCGTGGAATCTGCCCGGTCCTGGTGATTGATGAAGCACAGATGATCAATTCCAGTGAAGTGTTTGACGAGATCCGCCTGCTGACCAATTTTCAGCTTGATGATCGCAATCTGTTGTCGGTACTGATCATGGGACAGCCGGAACTTCGCACCATCTTGTCAGCTCCGGTGTACGAACCGTTACGGCAACGCATTTCGCTCCAGTATCACCTGGATCCCCTGTCATTGGAAGAAACCATGGAGTATCTCGATTTTCGTCTTGAGACAGCAGGGGGAACGGCAGGATTATTCACTCCCGACGCAGTACAGCGCATACATGAGTTGACCGGCGGGGTTCCCCGCACCATCAACTCCATGGCAACTAATGCCCTGCTGGTCGGATTCGGCCTGGATGCGGCGCTGATCGATTCGTCGATCATCCAGGAAATTAAAGATGAATTGTTAATGTAGGTGGGGTAGGTATGGATCTGGCTAAAATTCGACAAAAAGCGCATCAACAGCAGAGCGGGATTCTGAGCACTACTCCGATACCGTTGTCCGGAATCGAATCAATGGTTGCTGTGCCTCCCACTTCCCCCCCTGCAGCCGTAAGCCGGCCAATGGAGCGTGCTCTTGAAGCTGTTGGTGCCGCTGAAATGGCAGCGCTGCTGCCAGGTTTGTCACCAATCATTGCACATGACTTGCACCCGGCTCCGTCACCGATAGCAATGGTACCACAAGTGCCGGTATCGTGTGCAGCAGCTAGAGTGCATTCTTCTCAACCGGTCAGGGATCCTTTGGCTACTATTCTGGCGGGACGTGCTGCGGCCGGATGTGACGAAGATCTGCCGATGGGGGTGGAAGAAACCGAACAGGCGACGGTTGCCGATTATCTGGAATTTCTCTGCTTTCGAGTGTCAGATGAGCTTTACGGCATCAACATCATGGATATCAAGGAAATTATCAAGCCGCGGGAAGCGACGGAAATCCCACGTTCCCCTTCCTTTGTACTCGGGGTGATCTCTTTACGGGGTATCATCATCCCCATAATTGACATGCTTGACCGTTTGGGACTCTCCCGCGAACGACTGACGGGGCGGGAGCGAATCGTGGTTGTCAAACGCTTGGCGGGATTAAGTGGCCTGTTGGTTGATGAAATCGTGCAGGTTGTGCGTATCCCGGCCAAGAGTCTGGAAACAGCACCTGCTGTGCTTGACGGAATTGATCGCGATTTTGTTTCCAATATCGGTCGAGCTGAAGGGAAAATGATTATAATTCTCAACCTTGAGTGTATCGCTGACATTAATCTGTATTGAATGGAGTCGAAATGCAGAAAAAACGAATATTGATCGTTGAAGATGAAGAGAGTCTTTTAAAACTTGAAACCATACTGTTGACTGTCAAGGGATATGAAGTTGTCGGCGCATTACATGGCAAGCAGGCGCTGGAGCGTCTGGCAGAGGAGCGGTTTGATCTGGTGTTGCTCGATATTATGCTCCCTGATATGGATGGTTTTGAAATTTGCAGTCGTATCAAACACGATCTACGCACCTCTGATCTGCCGGTGGTGATGCTGACTGCCAAAAAGAGCCCGGATGATCAGGCCAGAGGGGTGGCGTGCGGTGCTGCCGCCTATCTGACCAAACCATTCAAGTCTGCCATGATCATGGAAGTGATCGATAAACTGTTGCAGCATGGATCGACGACCGAGGCGGCGTAAGTGATGAGCAAGGATATCCAGGATATACAGTTAGCCTGTTTTAGTCTTGGGGGTAATCTGTTCGCGGTTGATATCATGCGGATTAAAGAGATTATCCAGCCCCAGAAACTGTCCGCTCTCCCGAAAGCTTCGCAGGCTCTGGAAGGTGTGATCAATTTGCGAGGTGTCGTGATCCCGGTCATGGATCTACGCAAACGGTTCGGTATGCCGCCAGCCGCAGCGGAAGTTGCTTCAAAGTTACTGATTGTGTCGTTGGTGCGCCAAAAACTGGGGCTGGTTGTGGATGCGGTCATGGAGGTTATTACGGTTCCGGTTAATGAAATCAAGCCTCCCTTGGACAATTCTCTCGGGGTAGGTATGGAATACCTGTTGGGGGTATGTCTTTCCAATGACAAGGTCTATATGATTCTTGATATTGATTCATTATTTGGAGTGTCGGATTAAAGAATTGATTGTTATGCTGGGAGAAGAGGCTACGTGACGATGTTTGTGCAGTTACAACAAAAATATGCCGCCGGAGATGAAGAGGTTCGACGCGGAATCGTGCAGGAGTTGCGCGGTTTTCACCTTGATGAAGCTGCAGCGCTGCTGTTTGAGGCCATGGGAGATGAAAGCTGGCGGGTTCGCAAGGAGGCGGTTTCGATTTTTGTTGCCGCACAACCGGAGGATCGCCATATCGAAGCAGTCGTGGAGCTGTTCCGTAATGGAGAAAATGCCGGCCAGCGTAATTCAGCCGCTGAAGCGGTTACCCTGATCGGTTCGCGGGCCTGTTCGGCGCTGGTCAGCAGATTGCGTGATAACGATGCCGATGTGCGTAAAATTGTTATTGACGTACTGGGGAGTATCGGTTGTTATGAATCAATCGGTCTTTTGCGTGACTCATTGAACGATCCTGATATCAATGTTGCGGCGGCTGCAGCCGAACAGCTCGGCAAGCAGGGAGACAGTTCGGTTGTTCCGTCTCTCTTGCAGGCCATTGTTACCAATACCAATGATTTTTTTCGCTTTAATGCTCTGGCCGCCATTGGGAAGCTGGCTGCGCCGGCGCCGGTTCCACCCCAGATTGTCGCGCTTGCCAACGACGATATTCTTCGCAAGGCAACCTATGAATGTCTTGGCAGTATTGCCGATCAATCGGCTTGCCCGCTGTTACTGGAAGGTCTCAGCAGCCGCCAGAAAAGTTCACGCCATGCGGCTTTGATTGCTCTTTATCGCATCTATGGCCGTTCCTCTGAACAGGGACGCAAGGATATGGCGGATGGTCTCAAGGCCTTGCAGGGAACCGAGGTGGTCCCCTTGATCATGGAGGCGTATAGCCGGTCTGACCAGGATCGTTCCGAAGCGGTGGTGGCGCTGCTGGATCTGATCGGTGACCCTCGTGCCATCAGAATCATGTTGCAGGCGTTTACCAATCAGCGAACTTCACAACGGGCGCTGGCATTTGTTAAGCGCATGGGGCCGGCCATCATGCTTGATGTGTTATCATTGTACGCTACGGTTGATGAAACACTCCGCGCTGCGATCTGCCTGCTCTGTGCCGAATGCTCACATCCCCTGGCAGCGGAAAAGGTTCGTCAGGCGTTGTCCGACTCTTCAGCGCTGGTTCGGCAGGCGGCGGTGACAACCATCGGAAAGCTTGGTCTGATTCAGGCGCTTCCCGAAGTAACCCGTTTGCTGGATGATGCTGATAATGACGTCCGCAATGCGGCCTGTGCCTGTCTGCAATCGTTTACCCTGATTGACCGTGAAGATCTGACGTCGGTTACTGCTGCATTGGCAGCAGCCGATAATGCCGAACATCGTCGTATCGCCGCCGTGCTTGCCGCTTCTCTGGGGGACCGGGACCGCTTGATGTTGCTGGTCAAAGATGAACACTCTTCGGTTCGCCAGGCTGCGGTTTCAGCATTGGGGAGCGGACCTTGCACCGATGTGGAAGGTGTGCTGATCATGGCGCTGGTTGATGAGGATCCCGATGTGCGAATCGCTGCTGCTGAAGCGATGGGAGAATCCGGTTCGGATGCTTTTGTTGATACACTGCTGTCAGCCATGGCTGATGATGATGTCTGGGTGCAGTGCGCCGTGCTGAAAAGTTTGACAAAACTCAACCGGGCTGCTGCGTTTGCCGTAATCCAGGGATTGCTGGCGACCGCTTCCGGGTTGTTGCTCCTGACCTGTCTTCAGATGCTCGAACTGCTTGCCACGCCAGCTGCACTGGCTTTGGTAGCACCGTTTGTTTCCCATGTTGACCGCGATGTTGCTGCTCTTGCCAGCGAAATATATGCTCGCCATACCCCACCACGGGATGTTGCATGATTTTTCTAAATGAAACTGAACATACCATGAGCGATGAGGAATTTCATCAGTTGCGGGACTGTGTCTACAGTCATTGCGGTATTTATTTTGATGATAATTCCAAGTATTTGCTGGAAAAACGACTTGCCCGCCGGGTTGCCGATTTAAAACTCGGTTCGTTTCGAGAATACTATCAATACCTCAAGTATGACCGGAAGAAAGACCAGGAACTGATGGATATCATGGATATTCTGACGACCAACGAAACGTATTTCTTTCGTGAATCATTTCAATTAAAAGCATTTACCGATGAAATTATCCCGGAATTGATCAAGAAAAAAACGGCAGCCGGTAAAAAAACGCTGCGCATCTGGAGTGCCGGTTGTTCCAGCGGGGAAGAACCGTACACCATTGCCATGTTGTTGCACGATATTCCGGCGCTGTACGGGTGGAAAATCGAAATCTTCGGTACTGACATCAGTCAGCGGGTCGTGACCCAGGCACGGCGTGCCGTGTATGGGAAATCATCATTCCGGGTAACCGATGGCGACTATATCAAGCGTTTTTTTGTTGAACAGGATGATGGTTTCAAGGTCTGTGACAGCATTAAGGAACTGGTATCGATCAGTCATCTGAATCTGCTGGACACAGCTCGCGTCAATATGATGGGGAGTATGGATCTGATATTCTGCCGTAATGTAATTATTTATTTTGATGTACCGGTCAAGAAACAGGTGGTGGAGTCATTTCACAAAAACCTTCTGCCGGGCGGTTTCTTGCTGCTCGGGCATTCCGAATCGTTGATGAACGTTACAACGCTCTTTACGCTGCGGCATTTTAAAAATGACATGATTTATCAGAAGCCTGGTTGCGGGGAGGTGTCTCCATGAGCACCATCCGGGTTGTAGTTGTTGATGATTCCGCCTTTAGCCGCCGCACTATCACCAAGTTGCTGGAAGGGGTCAAAAACATCGAGGTTGTCGGGTATGCCACCAATGGTGAAGAGGGAATTCACAAGGTAATTGCGCTGAAACCGGATCTGGTGACACTTGATCTCGAAATGCCGAAGATGGACGGTTTTACGCTGCTGCGAATTCTGACGACCCGTTTTTCGGTTCCGGTCATTGTTATCAGTGCGCTCAGTGGCGCTGACAAGGTGTTCAAGGCTCTGGAGCTGGGAGCGCTTGATTTTGTGGTCAAGCCGTCCAATGCAGCCTCCAACGACCTGCTCCTGATTCGTGAGGATCTGCAGAGCAAGGTGTTGCAGGTTCTCAATTTAAAACCAAAAGTTTTACCAGGTGCCGCGGCTGGTGGTGTATCGGCTGAACGTTCCGATCAGGTGTTCAAACTGTTTGGCAAACCGGATGTCAGTCATCACAACACTCCGATTGATATTGTTGCCATCGGTTCTTCCACGGGAGGTCCACCGGCCTTACAATCCATTTTTTCTTCGTTTGACCAGAAATACCCGTTTGCCATGGTGGTTGCGCAACATATGCCGGCCGGTTTTACGAAAGCGTTTGCCGAGCGGTTGAACCGAACCTCTCCGTTTGAGGTGAAAGAAGCCGAAGATGGTGATTTGCTTCATCCTGGTCAGATTCTGATTGCGCCAGGGGGAAAAAACATGGTTTTTGAAGTGTGCGGTGGCCGTGTGACAGCCCGTATTGTAGCTCCGTCCGCAGCTGATCGCTATGTTCCTTCGGTAGACGTCATGTTTGAATCGTGTTCCAACATATATCGCAAGCGGATGATTGCGGTGGTGCTGACCGGTATGGGGAATGATGGCAGTAAAGGGGTGCGACTGGTGCATCAGCAGGGGGGGTATGTGATTGCTGAATCGGAAGAATCGTCGGTTGTCTATGGTATGCCTCGTGAAGCGGCCGCAACCGGGGTCGTGGATCGTGTTGTGCCGCTGCAACGTGTGTCGCGGGAAATCCTTATCAAGGGTGAATTTTTATGAAACAGATACTAATCATGCTGCTGTTTATCCTGGTGTCATTACCGTCACTGGCATGGCCGGACTACAAACAGACGCTCTTTTTCAACACCCAGAAAGCGGGTAAAGTCCCCTTCGAACATGAGCAGCATCTGGGACGGCTGGATAATAACTGTTCTGCCTGCCACAACTCTATTTTTCACATCGTGCGCAAGAACAACCCGACGGTCACCATGAAGGAAATGGAAGCTAAAAAATCGTGCGGTGCCTGCCATAACCCGGATAATCCGCGTTATCCGCAACTGTCGGCCTGCACCAAGTGCCATCGGGTCAATATCATCGATATCCAGATTCCCGATTTTGGCATGGTTCCCTTTAGTCATGGCAAACATCTGGAAATGTATACCTGCAGCGATTGTCACAATACAATCTTCAAAACCAGCCGTGATAATCCTCACGTTACCATGTTACAGATGGAAAAAGGTAAATCATGCGGCGCCTGTCATGATGGTTCCACTGCCTTTTCAGTCAAGGGTGATTGCATCAAATGTCATCAGGTGGATGAAATATCCTTGCCGGGGAAATCGGTCTTCAGTCATAAGAAACATCTGGAGATGTCCTTTGTCTGCAATGAATGCCATAACAAGCTGTTTGTTCCCGGCAAAAACCGGCGTGCCGCCAGCATGGGTGATATGGAAAAAGGAAAATCGTGCGGCGCCTGTCACAACGGCTCTACCGCTTTTTCAGTCAAGGGAGATTGTATCAAATGTCACACCCAGATCGGTGTGATCTCATTTGATGCCTATAACGCCAAATTTGGGCACAAGATCCATACCTCCATGTTCAAATGTGACGAATGTCACAGCGGCATCTTCATTGGCGGTGCCCAAAGTGTCCGTTATTCCATGCAACAGATGGAAAAGGGGAAGTCGTGCGGAGCGTGTCATGATACCAAGACCGCCTTTGGTGTAAACGGCAATTGTGAAAAATGCCACCCAGGGGTTTCTCCGGATTTAAAGCTGGCGGTTAAGGATGCTGCCTCGGTTGACTTCAGTCATAGCAGTCATAGTGGACGGTTTACTTGCAGTGATTGCCATAACGCCATCTTTACTGCTGGTAAGGGGGCCCGGCGTTTCACCATGGCAGAGATGGAGAAGGGCGCCTCGTGCGGCACCTGTCATAATGGAAAAACCGCGTTTAGTGTTAAAAACTGCAGTAAGTGTCATCCGGTCAAGCCGATCTTGTTCAGTGACGATGCCCGTTTCAGTCATGACAAACATCTGGAAATGTACTCATGCTATGAATGTCACGCAAAAATCTATAATGCCGGTACCAATAATAAACGTTACAGCATGGCGCAGATGGAAAAAGGAAATTCCTGCGGTGTCTGCCACGACGGAACCACCGGTTTCAGCGTTAAGGGCGATTGTGATAAATGCCATAAATCGACAGTCAACGTCGTCTTTGAGGTGAAAGAAACCGGCCGGACGATCTTCAGCCATTCGGTACATAATACCTTGTTCAAATGTACCGATTGTCACAATGGCATATTCGTTCCAGGCAAAACCAGCAAGCGCCATACCATGGCAGAGATGGAACAAGGAAAATCGTGCGGAGCGTGCCATGATGGCAAGACCGCATTCGGTGTCAAGGATGCCTGTGTCAAATGTCACATCGTCAAAACAATTCAATTCAGGCCGGGGAGCGCCGTGTTTCCTCACGATGCTCATATCGCCGCCTATGGCTGTAAGGATTGCCACCCCACCTTGTTTACTCCCGGCGCCGGTAACAAACGTTTCACCATGGCTGAAATGGAAAAAGGTGAAGCGTGTGGTGCCTGTCATGACGGGAAAACTGCTTTTGGTGTGGCGGGTGATTGCAGTAAATGTCATCCCGGACAACCGAAATCGATCCGTTATGAGCTGGCCCAGGCAACCGGTAATGTGGAGTTTGTCCACAAACCGCATACTGAACGTGGCTACAACTGCAACAGCTGTCATTACAAGATTGTACCCTCGGGAACACCGACCAGACGCTGGGTGATGAAGGATATGGATAGTGGTCTGTTTTGTGGCGCCTGCCATGGCGCCAGTATGGCCTTCAGTGTTAAAAATCCCACCTCCTGTGAACGGTGTCACCAGAAGGAATCCGATTGGCGACCACCGGCAAAATAAAATAACTTGGTAAAGACTTACGTGAAAGGATGTAATTGTGGAACAAAAATACCTTCCGTCTGAAGTGGAAAAAAAATGGCAGGAACGTTGGGAAGCTGACAAGACTTTTCGGGTGACCGAGGATCCTGATCGCAAAAAATACTATCTGCTGGAGATGTTTCCCTATCCCTCTGGCCGTATCCATATGGGACATGTTCGTAATTACTCGATCGGCGACGTGATTGGCCGCTTTAAACGGATGCGTGGTTTCAATGTGCTGCATCCCATGGGGTGGGATGCCTTTGGTATGCCGGCGGAAAACGCCGCTATTCAGAACAAGTGCCATCCGGCAAAATGGACCTATGAAAATATCGATTACATGCGCGGTCAGCTTAAAAAAATGGGGCTTTCCTACGATTGGGATCGTGAACTGGCCACCTGCAACGTGGACTATTACCGCTGGGAACAGAAGATTTTCCTGGAGATGTATGCCCGTGGCCTGGCCTATAAAAAAACCTCCTACGTTAACTGGTGCCCAAAATGTGAAACCGTACTGGCCAATGAGCAGGTAGAGGATGGCGGCTGCTGGCGCTGTGATTCCACGGTAGAGCAGAAAGAACTGGATCAATGGTTTTTCCGGATTACCGCCTATGCCGAAGAGTTGCTCGATTTTACCAACAAGATGCCCGGTTGGCCGGAACGGGTACTAACCATGCAACGCAACTGGATTGGCAAGAGTTACGGCTGTGAGATCGATTTTCCGCTGGCCGACGGGGAAGGAGCCATCAAGGTATTTACGACGCGTCAGGACACGGTTTTCGGCGCCACCTTCATGTCTCTGGCACCGGAACACCCCAAGGCGCTTGAATTGGCAACGCCTGACCGTAAGGCCGAGGTGACGGCTTTTATAGACAAAATCAGGGGGACCGATCGCATCAAGCGCACCGCCGATGATTTTGAAAAAGAGGGGGTCTTTACCGGCTCCTACTGCATCAATCCGTTAACCAAGGTAAAGATGCCGATTTATCTGGCCAACTTCGTACTGATGGATTATGGCACCGGCGCCGTTATGGCGGTCCCGACCCATGATCAGCGTGATTTTGAGTTTGCCGCCAAATACTCCCTGCCGTTGACGGTTGTCATTCAGCCGGAGAATGTCACCCTCGATCCGAAAAGCATGACCGAAGCGTTTACCGAAGTGGGGATCATGGTCAATTCCGGCCGGTTTGATGGCCTGAACAGCGAGGATGCCAAGGGAGCAATCGCCGATTTCCTGACCAGCGAAGGATTTGGAAACAAGACGGTTAATTTCCGTTTGCGTGATTGGGGCATTTCGCGCCAGCGTTACTGGGGTAATCCGATTCCGGTGATTTACTGCCAGTCGTGCGGCGTTGTGCCGGTTCCGGAAAAGGAACTGCCGGTTACCTTGCCGGTTGATGTGGAATTCACCGGTGAAGGGGGGAGTCCGCTGGCACGGGTGGAATCATTTGTCAATGTTGTCTGCCCCTGCTGTGGTCAGCCGGCCCGTCGTGAGTCCGATACCATGGACACCTTTGTGCAATCGTCCTGGTATTTCCTTCGTTACTGTTGCCCGGAGCTGAAGGATGCTCCGCTTGACCGCTCCAAGGTCGATTACTGGATGTCGGTCGACCAGTATATTGGCGGTATTGAACATGCGGTGCTGCACCTGTTGTACGCCCGTTTCTTTACCAAGGTCCTGCGCGATCTCGGCTATATCACGGCCGATGAGCCGTTTACCAACCTGCTGACCCAGGGGATGGTGATCAAAGATGGCGCCAAGATGAGTAAATCAAAGGGGAATGTGGTTGATCCCAATTCCTTGATTGAAAAATACGGCGCCGATACTGCGCGTCTCTTCTCGTTATTTGCCGCGCCACCGGAAAAGGATCTGGACTGGAGTGACCAGGGGGTTGACGGTTCGTTCCGCTTTTTAAACCGGGTCTGGAAACTGGTGCATGAAAAACGTCAGCTGGTAGTGAATGCGGGAACCGTCGATTCCTCATTGCTGACATCGGAAGAGCGTACCGTGCGCCGTGCCGTTCACAAGACCATTCGCAAGGTCACGGAAGATCTGGACGAACGTTTCCATTTCAATACTGCCATATCGGCGGTCATGGAGTTGCTTAATACGCTGCAGGCAACCGAGCTGAACAGTCCCAATGCTCCGGCAGTACTGAAAGAAGCATTGGAAAGCATGGTAATCATGCTGGCTCCGATTGTTCCCCACATCACCGAGGAGTTGTGGCAGTGTCTGGGGCATACCACCCAGCTGTCGGCCACCGCCTGGCCGGAGTATGATCCGGCTGCCGTGGTGGATGAGGAGTCATTGGTGGTGGTGCAGGTCAATGGCAAGCTTCGTTCAAAGGTCGTGGTTGCAGCGGGAACTGATGATGAAACCGTGCAGCGGCTGGCGTTGGCCGATGAAAAAGTACTGCCGTTTCTGGATGGTAAACAGGTGCGTAAGGTAATTGTCATCCCCGGTAAACTGGTTAACATCGTTGTCGGGTAAACAGCCAATGAGAGCGCCGGTCTCCGGTAAACAGCCGTGGTACGGCAAGCTGCTCGGCCTGGTGTGTCTGCTGGTAGTGGTGGGTCTGATGTCGGGGTGTGGCTATCGGCTGACCGGTAGCCATGCTACTGATACCCACTCCTTTGGTCGCACGGTGTGGGTCGATTTTATCGGCAATACCTCCACCAGTTCAACGGCACAAACGGTCTTGCGCCGCGCTCTGCTGGAAGAGTTTCACTCCCAGCGCTCGCTGGTACCGGCGTCATCCCGTGAGACCGCTGATCTGTACGTACGAGGAGCGCTGCGCTCCTACACAACCCGAGCTATTTCATATACCGCCAATGATTTGATCCGGGAATACCGCCTGACACTGGAAGCGGAACTGGAAGTGAAAGCAAACTCTGCTCTGGCGCCGCTCTGGAAAGGCGTGCTGACGGCGTCGTCCGATTTCCCGGCCTCGGATCCGCAACATCCTGATCTGGCGCTGCAACGCAATGCTGAAGATGCTGCACAGATGGCAGTTGCCCGCCGATTGGCCCAATCTCTGATTTTCTCCCTGGAAGAGTCGTATTGAATGACCGGACTGGAATTTGAAACATTGCTGAAAAAGGGGAGTGTCCCCCCACTGGTACTGCTGTACGGTGAGGAAACGTTCCTGCTGGAGCGTTCGTTAGCCCTGCTGCTGGAAAAAGCGTTTGATCCGTCACTCAAGGATTTCAACTTCAATCTTTTTTACGGCAATGAGTCAAAAGGTGTTGATATCCTGGATGCAGCCCAGACGCTCCCCATGTTTGCCGAGCGTCGCGCCGTGCTCGTCAAGCGGGCGGAAGGGTTAAATGCGGCGGCCTGTGAAGTGATCATGCCGTACCTGCTCAACCCGGCGGCTACCACCTGCCTGATCTTTGTGGCTGCCAAAATCGACCTGCGCAAAAAATTCTTCATTGAACTGAAGAAGCGGGGGGAACTGGTCGAACACAAGCGGCTCTATGACAATAAGATCGGCGGATTTATCCAGAACGAGGCGCTGCGCCATGGCAAGCCGATTGACGCTGCGGCCCGGGATATGCTCTCCTTCTGTGTCGGCAACAACCTGCAGGAATTATCGTCGCAACTGGAAAAACTGGCAATCTTTGCGGGGAACAGAGCGCGGATCAGCATGGAGGATGTGCTCCAGGTCGCCAGCAGCAGCAAGGCGTTTACCGTCTTCGAGCTGGCGCGCTACCTGGGGATGAAAGAGCTGAAACCTGCCCTGGCCAGTTTGACCACCATGTTCCGCCATGGCGACGATGTGCCGATGATGATCGGTGCGCTGGTGCAGCATTTTCGTAAAGTGTGGCGGATCCGGGAGCTGCTCGATCGCAAGGTCTCCCAGGGGGAGATTGCCAAAGAAGTCGGTATCGCACCCTATTTTGTCGGTGAAATGATCGAGCAGGCGCGAAAGTTTACGATCCCCGAGTTACGCTCTTTGTTTGAGCGTTTCAGCCGCAGTGATATTTCATCCAAAAGCGGCGGTGACCCCTACACCCTGATGCACGGCCTGGTGATGCAGATCTGTACCGGGATGGTTGAATAACAGTTGTAATTCCAATCGTAAGTTACCAGAAAGGTATGTACATGTCCCAACCAATCAAAAAAGGAATTATTCTGGCCGGTGGCGCCGGAAGCCGTCTCTATCCTCTGACGCTGGTCGCCAGCAAACAGCTGCAGCCGGTGTACGACAAACCGATGATCTATTACCCGCTGGCGACCTTGATGACCGCCGGTATCAACGATATTCTGCTGATTTCAACCCCCCATGATACCCCCCGTTTCCAGTCGTTGCTGGGGGATGGTTCGCGTTGGGGAATCAAGCTCTCCTACCAGGTGCAACCGGAGCCGAAGGGGATTGCCCAGGCCTTTCTGGTGGGGGAAGAGTTCATTGACAACCAGTCGGTCTGCCTGATCCTGGGTGACAATATCTTCTATGGCAGGATGAACCTGGATCGCATCGCAGCCGAATTTTGCGGTGGCGCACGGGTGTTCGGCTATCCGGTGCATGATCCGGAACGCTACGGAGTGGTCAGTTTTGATAGTAACGGCACGGTGACCAGTATTGAGGAAAAACCGAAACAGCCGAAATCAAACTATGCGGTGCCCGGATTGTATCTGTATGATAACACGGTGGTACAGGTTGCCAAATCGATCAAGCCGTCACCCCGCGGGGAGCTGGAAATCACCGATGTCAATCTGGCCTATCTTGCCAAGGGTGAGCTGACGGTGGAACGTCTGGGACGTGGTATTGCCTGGCTTGACACCGGAACGCACAAGAGCCTGCTGGAAGCGAGTAATTTTATTGAAACCCTGGAATCCCGGCAGGGGCTTAAAATCGCCTGTCTGGAGGAGATTGCCCTGCGGCGCGGTTTCATAACCTGCAGCCAGATGCAAGAAGTGATTGCAGTAACGCCGGCTTCCAGTTATCGTGACTACTTACAACGGGTGTATGACGAAGCTGAATTGTGCGGTGTGTTGTAACCCGATCTTCGCCCTGGTGAATTGAATTTATGGATTTATTAAAGAAATACACTCCACTGCTCCTGATAGGTGCCGCTCTGCTTGCGGCACTTGTTTTCTTTGTGCTGAATGTTCCCAAGAAGCAACATGCCAACCGGTTTGAGCAGGGGGTGATGTCATGTATTGCCCCCCTGATGAAGCCGGTTTCTTTTGTGACGCGAACCGGCGGTGGATGGTGGAGTAATTACCTCGATCTGGTGGATGTGCGGCGCGAAAACCTTCGCTTGCGGGAAGATCTCAAACAACAGAACCGGCGGATTGTTGAATCAGAAGAAGCGCTGTTGGAAAACCGGCGTCTGGAAAAATTGCTGGATATGAAATCAACCATCCGGCGCACGACCTTGACCGCCTCCATTATCGGAGATGATGTGACCCCCTGGTTTCATACCCTGACGATTGATCGTGGCGCATCCAGCGGATTATCGGAAGGGATGGCAGTGGTTGCAGCTGCCGGCGTGGTGGGGCAGATTGTCAAGGTTGCTCCGGCAACCGCACGGGTGCTCCTGCTGACCGATCATACCAGTGGCATTGCGGCAACCATTCTCCGCTCACGTGCTCGCGGGGTTGTCAAAGGAAAAGGGGAGGGGCTTTGTTCGCTTGAATTCGCCAGTCGTGAGGAAGATGTCAAGGTTGGTGATGTGGTCATGACTTCCGGCATTGGGGGGGTCTTTCCCAAAGGTGTTCCTGTGGGTGAAGTAACCATGGTTAAACGTGGAGAATATGGTGTGTTTCAGACGGTAGTAATTCGGCCGGCTGTTTCGGTTTCCCATCTGGAAGAAGTTCTGGTGGTCACAGGTAATGCCAATGATTAAACGGGGTATCTGGGTTCTGGTGGTGATTGTGGTGGCTCTTGTGCAGACCAGTGTCCTGCCGCTGGCGCTCTCGTCGTTATTCAAACCGGATCTGTTGCTGATTCTGGTAGTCTTTCTCGGCTTGCGGGGAACTCTGGAAGGTGGCGCCCTGTCAACTTTTGGACTCGGTTTGCTCAAGGACCTGACCAGTGGTCTCTATCTCGGTTTGAACGCCTTTATTTTTCTCGCTATTTTTGTGCTGATCAAAAGCACGTCCGATCGTCTGTATGCCGAAAGCGCAGAACTGTTTGTCGTAGCTGTTGCCCTGGCCAGTGTCGCCAGTATTTCCGCATCCATGGCTCTGACCATGATGTTTACCCCGGCCCCTGCTGTCGCCTATTCCATGCTGTTGGCGCTGATCCCCCAGGTTTTGGTAAATTCTTTCTGTGCCTCCCTGGTAACCCTGTTCCCTCACTTTTCTTCCCTCGTACGGACACCGGCATGAGCAAACAACGCTTTGTTCGTGAAGTTGCAGAATCCAAACAGCGTATCATCGGCATGTCATTTGTCGTAACGCTCCTGTTTTTCTTTCTGTTACTGCGGTTATGGCATCTGCAGATTCTCAACGCCGATGATTACCTCACCATGTCGGAAAACAACCGGCTGCGTTTCGTGCCGATTGCCGCTTCCCGTGGTGCCATCCTGGATCGTAACGGTACGGTACTGGTGCGCAATCAGCCCTCCTTCAGTCTGGCAGTCATTCCCCAGGAAGTAACCGACAAAAATGAGCTGATCTTCCGTCTGGCCGCTCTGCTTAAACTCGATCCCGAGGAAATGCGCCAGCGCTGGGACAAGGTCAAGGGGAAAGCCAAATATTATCCCATCGTGATAGCTTCGGATCTTACCCGCGATCAGGTAGAAATCATTGAGGAAAACCGTCTGCGCCTGCCGGGGGTCGAGATTGAAATGAAGCCGGTGCGTGAGTATGCCAGCGGGCAACTGGCGGCCCATCTGCTGGGATATATCGGTGAAATATCGGAAGAAGAGGTCAACAAGGAAGGAAACGCCGACTATAACCTGGGCGATTATATCGGCAAGAACGGCATCGAACGGAGCTTTGAAACGGTGCTGCATGGTCTCGATGGCGGACGTCAATTTGAAGTGGATGCCCGGGGGAGGGTGTTGCGCACCATTTCCGAGAGTTCGCCAACGGTTGGCAACAGCGTGGTCCTGACAATCGATGCCAACGTACAAAAGCAGGCTGAACGTGCCTTTGGCGATCAGGCCGGGGCTGCGGTTGCCCTGGATGTTTCCACGGGAGAAGTCTTGGCGTTTGTCAGTAATCCAACCTTTGATCCGGCCCTTTTCAGCGGCAGACTCCCCCACGATGTCTGGCAATCGTATCTGGATGATAAGCGGCATCCCTTGGAAAACAAGGCCTTGACCGGTCAATACCCTCCCGGTTCAACCTTCAAGATTATCACTGCCCTGGCCGGGCTTGAATCAGGCGTTATCAACGAATCGAGCAGCGTCAATTGCAAGGGGAGTTACGATCTTGGCACTTCAACCTTCAATTGCTGGAACCGACATGGTCACGGTAGTGTTAACCTGTTAAAATCGCTGCGGGAATCGTGTGACGTCTATTATTACCAGTTGGGTGAGAAGCTGGGAGTTGACCGGATTGCCGAAATGGCCGGCAAATTCAGGCTCGGCACACCGCTGGGGATTGGCTTGGGTAATGAAAAACCGGGGATGATTCCTACCTCGGAATGGAAACTGAAACGTTTTGGCAAGCGTTGGTTTCGTGGTGAAACCTTGCCGGTTTCCATCGGTCAGGGGTATGTGTTGATGACACCGATCCAGATGGCGTCCATGGTCGCCACCGTTGCCAACGAAGGGACGGTGTACAAACCGTATCTGGTAAAGAAGATTGTTGACGCCGATGGGAAGATGTTGAAGGAATTCAAGCCGGAAATCATTACCCGTACCGGCATTGCTCCCCAGTCATTCAAGTCGGTCAAACAGGGACTTTTTGCCGTTGTCAATGAGCCGGGTGGTACCGGCGCCATGGCACGCCTGTATGATGTCAAGGTGGCAGGGAAAACCGGTACGTCCCAGGTCGTAAAGTTGCGTGACAGCAAGGGGGGAACTCCCTATCAGTTCCGTGATCATGCCCTGTTTGTCGCCTTTGCCCCCTATGATAAGCCGGAAATCGCCGTGGCGGTGGTGGTGGAGCATGGGGGACATGGCGGCTCTGATGCGGCGCCGATCGCAGCCCGCATACTGCGGGCATATTTTGACAGCAAAAAGCCGCCCAAACCGGCGGGCGAACGTCGTTCAAAATCGCCGGATGACGAAGAGGAAGATACGGAAGCTGTCGTGCCACCAACGCAGCAACAACCACGACAAGGGGCTGCACAGAATGATTGATCGCCGGCTTTTGACCAACATAGACTGGGTGCTGATCGGACTGACCCTGACGATCTGTCTGATCGGCATCGTGAATATCTACAGCGCCACCAGCACCTACAAGATTGTTGGCGCCACCTATTATCTGAAACAATTCAACTGGCTGCTGGTTGGCATGACAGCGGCATTGGTGGTGGCCAGTGTTGATTACCACCTGTTTGAGGATTTTTCCTACTGGTTGTACGGTTTTCTCCTGTTGCTGCTGTTGGCCGTATTGGTGATTGGGCGGAGTTCCATGGGAGCCACCCGTTGGTTGAATCTTGGTCTCTTTTCAGTACAACCTTCGGAATTGATGAAAATCGTAATCATCGTGACCTTTGCCCGCTTCTTCAATAATTTTCAGGTGGTTGACGGACTGACGGTCAAGGACATGGTGCTGCCGCTGGCCCTGCTACTCCCTCCGGCGTTGCTGATTATGAAACAGCCTGATCTCGGAACGGCAACCCTGGTGTTATTGATCGCCGGTTCCATGATCCTGTTTCGTGGTTTACGCTGGTCAACCGTGGTGACCTTTGTGATGGTAACCGTGCCGATTATCTGGATCAGCTGGATGTATCTGTTACGCCCCTATCAAAAAAACCGGGTGCTTGATTTTCTCAATCCGGAGCGTTCGCGCTTCGGGAGCGGCTACCACATCATTCAGAGCAAGATTGCGGTCGGTTCAGGGGGGGGAGTCGGCAAGGGATTTCTCAAGGGGACCCAATCTCAGCTGCGCTTTCTACCGGAACAGCACACCGATTTTGCCTTTTCGGTTTTTGCCGAAGAGTGGGGCTTTCTGGGGTGCATCTTGCTGATATTACTCTATCTTGCCCTGGTGCTGTGGGGGTTGAGTATTGCCCGGCGCTGCAATGACCGCTTTGGATCGTTGCTTGCCGTTGGCGTGACTGCCATGCTGTTCTGGCACATCGTGATCAATATGGGGATGGTGATGGGGCTCTTTCCGGTGGTCGGTGTGCCGTTGCCGTTTTTTTCCTATGGCGGCACCTCCATGATAACTTCCATGGTCGGGGTCGGCATCCTGCAGAACATCAGCATGCGGCGCTTCATGTTCTAGCAAAATATCAACTACGCGATGGATTCACTCCTGTCTGGTCGCATGGCACCCCCCTCATGGTGACCATGGAAACGTGAACGGACCGAAGATCCCGTACGGCTCGATGCGAGAAAACTTCAACGAAGTGTCCTGGGTGAACCAGACCAGATATGCCGTTTCACCTTTGGTCGCCTGGTACGTATAGCTGCTCCCTTCCTTGTACAGGTAACTGGCATACAGATATCGCCCCCCCATGGCCGTGATCTCCTCCAGAGTCAACTCCTTCAGAGTCGGATTCGGCCGCTTGGTGAACTTGAAAACCACGTCGGTAAATCTTCTGCTCTGCTTGAACGGGTTGATTTTGAAGAGGACCCGCTCCCCCTTTTGTCCCAAAATTATCGCGGCAGGCGCAAAGAGCGCCAGCTGTGCCCCATCGCCAAGCGCCGTCGCTTGCTCGAAGTTAATGGCACCATAGCCGTACTTTTGTGCGTCATAACCGGTGGGATAATTTGAAGCGGTCATGCGAAGCGCTCCCTTTACGTCAAACCAGTTCCAGGATGGATGCCGGTACTTCAGGCACGCCATCAGCCCTGCCAACTGCGCCGTCACCCCTGAAGCCGTGTCACTCTTCCCCTTGTCTTGCATATACCCGGTTTGCACGCCAAACTCGATGCCACCGCCGGTGGTTCCGCCAATCCTGTTTACCGTTGAAAATGCCGCCGGTGGTGGCGCCTCTGGCGGTTGCGGCTTTCCTGGTTCATAGGCATACACATGCAGCATGCCATAGTCGGTCAGTTGCTGGTATCCTGCCGAGTCGTAGAGGTAGTTCCAGCCGGAAAAGCTTGACGACAAAATCGTAGCCCCGGCGGATCTGGCATCCTCAAAAAACTTGTTGGGAGCAAGGTACGGTTTGCCATCGTCCGGCGATGATGGCGTAACTTGAACCTCCGACGCACTCAAACCGGCGTCGCTTACCGCTCCCCTGGCATTGGCGAGTCCATGGGAGGTATTGATCCGCAACCGGACCGGCGAGTCTGCTCCGAGAGGATAGGGGAGGGAGAGACAGGCGATAATAGTGAGGGTCAGAAACCCGGTTTTTGGTGCCATCCGACAATGCATACGAGATCCGTAACTTCTGATTTTCGGGAGGTGAAATTGAATGCGGCCGTGCCGATAGATGGTGGCAATCGGAACCTTACGGAATAGTAACCGACAAGCTGGTTGGGAAGGGAAAAAAAGTTATCCACCGCATATATTCAGAGGGTCTAGGGGACGCTGCTTGCTATTTTTCTATTGCGTTCGCAATCTGCTTTCTCATCCCTGGTTAGTTTGGTCTGACCCCTGTTTATCCCTCGATTGTGATTTTTCTGTTTTTTTGTTGACTAACTGACTTACCTACGTCCCCTACAATTCTCCCGATCCGTCTATCTACCTGTGAAAAATTTCCTGATATCACGGCCTGTCTGCTTGAACGCATGACCGGTTTTTTTGCCGGTCTCCCGAAACCACTCACCTATCGACCTGCCTTCTTTTTTAACCACTTTCCCGGTCTCTTTCCCCATTTCCTTGAACCCTTGGCCTATCTCCTTACCACCCTCCTTGAAGGCGTGACCGGTCTCTTTCCCTGCCTTCTTGAATGCCTCTCCTACATCTTTCCCTTTTTCCTTGATTGAACTATCAGCCAAAGCCGTGGAAACAAGAAAAAGCGTCATGAAAACACTCAACAGTATTTTTCGCATAATAACCTCTCTTACAGATTTAAGGGACGGCAGAGCTCATACGTTCCACATCCTTATTGACAAGCATACCAACTTCAGAAAGTGTTCCACACTCCAGCTCCTTAGCGAGCCACCCTGCAACTGCTCGTGCTTCGGCGCTCTTTCTGTTCTGCGACACTGTTTTTATCACGGCCTCATCAATACCATACGTCCGACACACCTCGGCAACAATTTTTACATGGTATCTTCACCTCATGTTGTTATGCGATCTTTAGATGGATGTTAATGTGGTAAAAAAGCTGCAAGATCTGTGCAGAAAGTTTGGTCGACTTGGGAGCGCAGGAGTAGGTGGAAATGGTTGTGCTTGCCCGTATTAGCCGATGACCCCTATTTGATTATTCAACTCTTCGCCACAGCATTTCCGAAACCTCATCCAGCGCGGCGGCTGCTTTACCCTGCAGGCACGCCACGGCATCCTCGACTCTGACATGATCACGCCCTTTACGATGAAACAGCGCGATCCCCGGGCAGGCCGCCATGACTGCCGCTCCGTCCGAGTCAGCTTGTTCTCTCCAGATGGATAACGCAGATTCATAGTAGGACAAGGCCTTCTCCATGGATTTGTAATCTGCAGATGACGAGTGGATATATGCAGGTGGAAGTAATGTGATAACAGCGCCCAAGAAAAACAGCGAACACCGGTTTTGGAGAGTACTTGCCACCTTGCAACCGAGATTCACTTGCTGCCGAAAACCTTCCGCAGAACATCAGTGGTGCGGGCTGCAGGGTTGCTCCTGATTTTTTTCTCTTCTTCCGCAACCATTTTGAAAAGGCCGTCAAGCGCCTTGTTGGTCACATACGTGTCAAGGTCAAGGGAAGGGACCGCTGCCAGGGCGGCCAATGGAGAGGCGTCGTATTTGCCGATCATCTCCTTGTAGGCGCGGGTGGCTCCTGTCTTATCCAAGTTTGTGGCTACCGTCGGTTTGAAAGCAGCGAAGAGCTGTGAACGGGTTTTCCTGTCGAAAAAATTGGTTGCTGCCGTATCCCCTCCAGTGAGAATTCCCTTGGCATCTTCAACGGTCATCTGACGGATGGCATCGCCAAAGAAACCGGCAGCTTTTGGCGCCGCCTTCTCTGCGGCCCGGTTCATGGTCAGCACGACTTCATCAACCTGTTGCTGGTACCCCAATGCCCCGATGACATCTGTCACCTGCCGGACTGTATCGGGGAGAAGGATCTTGATAAATTGATTGCCAAAATAACCGTCCGTCTTGGCGACTGCGGCAACAGCCCGTTCGGTGCCAGTGGCCAGAGCCTCCTTGAGGCCTTTGACAATGGTACTGTTATCGAGAGAAATTTGCTGATCGGTTTTAGGCTGGAGTGAGTTGGAAATATCGTCAAAAAATCCTGCCTTGCAGGGAGATGGCATTATCAGGAAACAAATTGCGGCCAGACAGAGAATCGGTTTCATAAGAAGCCTCCTTGGGCTTATTTGTAGCTCGTCTATTGATTTTGACCGCCGGCTGTGAGTAAGCGGGTTCACCGTTGCTGCGCTTGCCGGTCATGATCATCGTTGAAAATGTCGCGTCGCTCGATACCACGCACGTTTACGTGTTGGAGAAGACCGGCGATGTCAAATCTGGCTAGGCGTTGGTAGCATGGGGCAAATGTACTATTTTGGCAAATAGTATCAATCAGTAGTGTCCCAACGTTTAGTTGAATAAAAACAGTTGGTTATTATTTTCGT
>DAINBV010000034.1:0-1568 GCA_036732725.1 Geobacteraceae bacterium
GACTGCCCTGGCAACTGACGGCGATTTCGGCACAACCATCAGTTATTCATTGACCGACAATGCCGGTGGACGTTTTGCTATTGATGCTGTTACCGGTGTCATCTCGGTAGCCGACGGTACTCTGTTGAGCTACCAGGCAGCCACCAGCCATACTATTACTGTTCAAGCCACCAGCTCCGATGGCTCAATCAACAGCGGAACCTTCACCATCAACCTCACCAGCCTGAATGATAACCCGGTCGTTCTCGTGGATAATGATTCGGCAGCCAACAGCGTGGCTGAAAATGCCACTATCGGGACAACGGTTGGAGTCACGGCACACGGCACGGATGCGGATCCGGCAACCACCGTCAGTTACAGCCTGATCGACAATGCCGGCGGCAAGTTCGCAATTGACAGCACCAGTGGTCTGGTCACCGTAGCAGGAACTCTCGACTACGAAACCGCCCAGACTCATACCATCACTGTCAGGGGGACATCCACGGACGGCAGTATCAGCGATGCCAATTTCACCATCAACCTGACCAATGTGAATGATAACGGTGTCAGCAACATCACTGACAGTAATATTTCATTCAACAGCGTGGCTGAGAATGCTGCCATTGGTACCACGGTCGGTGTAACTGCCCTGGCCAGCGATGGCGATCTCGGCACAACCATCAGCTACAGTCTGACTGATAATGCCGGTGGACGTTTTGCCATCGACAGCACCACCGGTGTGATTACGGTGGCCGATGGTACCCTCCTGAACTATCAAGCGGCCAACAGCCACACTATTACCGTAACGGCCACCAGCTCCGACGGATCAACCAACAGCGGCACTTTCACCATTAATCTGATTAATGTGAACGATAATCCGGTAATTTTAGGGGATAATGATCCGACGGCTAACAGCGTGACTGAGAATGCCGCCAACGGCACCACGGTCGGTGTGACTGCACACGGTACTGATGCGGATCCGGCAACCACCGTCAGCTACAGCCTGATCGACAATGCCGGCGGCAAGTTTGCCATCGACAGCACCAGTGGTCTGGTCACCGTGGCAGGAGCCGTCGACTACGAAACCGCACAGAGTCATACCATTACTGTCAGGGGAACATCCACAGACGGCAGCGTCACCGACACCAACTTCACCATCAATGTTACCAATGTAAACGACAACCCGGTGGTTTTAGTGGACAGTAATCCGACCAACAACAACGTGGCAGAGAATGCCGTGATTGGCACTCTGGTCGGCATTACGGCACAAGGTAGTGATGCCGACCCGGTGACCGCTGTCAGTTACACGCTGACCGACAATGCCGGCGGCAAGTTTGCCATCGACAGCACCAGCGGTGTGGTCACCGTGGCAGGAGCGCTCGACTACCAAACCGCACAGAGTCATACCATCACTATCAGGGGAACATCCACGGACGGTAGCGTCACCGACACCAACTTCGCCATCAACGTTACCAATGTAAATCCTCTGGGAGCGATCGATATCACTGCCAGCACCGATACCGGCGCCAACGATAACATTACCGCCAATGCCAACCCGGTGCTTACCTTTACCGGTGAGCCGGGTCTGA
>DAINBV010000034.1:1668-51845 GCA_036732725.1 Geobacteraceae bacterium
CACCTCCGACCTGGCTGGGAATACCAGCAGTGCTACCCGAAGCATCACGATTGACGGCAATGCTCCGGCAGTTGCACCGGGACTGGGAGCGATCGATATCACTGCCAACACCGATACCGGCGCCAACGACAACATTACCGCCAATGCCAACCCGGTGCTTACCTTTACCGGTGAGCCGGGTCTGACCATTACCCTCACCGGGGCCGATGGAACCCTGTTGAACAACGGCACACAGTACACTGCCACCTATGATGCCACTACCGGAACATATACGGTTACCCTGATCGATGCCGTACCGGGCGGCGCTGCCAACCCCTTCGGCAGCTACAATGGCAATGCGGCAACCGGGAATGCTCCTGCCGTGGCCGATGGCAGCTACACGATTCTGGCAACTGACAGCGCTGCCAATCAGTCAACGGTCGGTACCTTTGTGATTGATACCCGGGCGCCCGGTGTGGGGGGGGATGGTACGGCTCCCACGATTGCCTCGATCAGCTCCGACAGCGGTATTCCGGGGGATTTCATTACCAATGTCCGGACACAGATTTTCAACGGTACGGCCCAGCCCAATCAGCTGGTGACGGTGGCTCTCGACGGTGTGGTCATCGGTACAACCACGGCAGATGCAGCTGGAAGCTGGAGTTACGATTATTCCGCTACACCGATCAGCGATGGCAGCCATTCCCTGACTGCCAGCACCTCCGACCTGGCTGGGAATACCAGCAGTGCTACCCGAAGCATCACGATTGACACAATCCCCGCTTCTGCTCCGACAGTTAGCTCTCTGGCGACCACCGACAGCACTCCGACTATTACCGGTACTGCTACGCTCAGTTCGGGCGATACCCTGACCGTTACAGTCAATGGCATCAGCTATACGGTCGGTGATGGTAATCTTTCCTATAACAACTCGGACAAGAGCTGGATGTTGATTATCCCGCCACAGCATCAAATTATCCGGCCCGATACCTATCAGGTTGTGGCAACGATTGCGGATCGTGCCGCCAACCGCATCAGCGACTCAAGCAGCGGAGAACTTATCATCACCATTGATGAACATCCTCCGACAACTCTTGAAAACGTCAACCAGCTCGCTATCCAGCCGATTGTGGCTGAGCTTGATTACAACCTAAACAACTCCACCGTTTCCATGGATGATCGACTAGCCTACTCGCAGGAAACCTTTACTCAAAACATCGAACAGAATATCGATCATTTTGGTGAGCTGATCCGCCCCGTACTCTACGAAATGCCGGACACCGCCCGTGAAGGGAAAAACGATCTTTTCGCACGCCTCTACGGTGTCGGCAGAGGACGCGAGATAATCCGGCCGGTTATTGACGAGTCGGCATCCCTGTTAGATCAATCAAAAAACACAGACAGAGAGCTGTTTACGGTCAGCTTTGTCAACCTGTCGCAACCAGCAATTGCTCCCCCGGAGACGACCGTTAGCGAGCGTACGTCGGAAGCAACTGTACGAGATAATTCTGCGTCAAGTTCAAAGTTCACCGTAAACTCGGCACAACCACCACCGGAGATTGATACCCAGATTATCGCGGAACCAACAATTATCACGCCACCGCGGGAAGTGCGTGCCAAAACTGTTCGTCCCTCCTTCAGCGCCCAAGTAAAGGCTGCATCGGAAAGACAGAGGACCAGACATGCTCTGCAGCCGACCAGGAGTATCGATGCCATCATGAACGATGAGCGCGGAACAAAAGTAAACTTTGATGAGCTGCTCCTAGCAATACACAAGCCACACGTTGCTGACAACGCTCTCAGCAGCAACCCGTTCGACAAGGAGATACTCGGGTTTGGAAAGAATCAGACGCCTCGGTCGATTGGCAACAGAAAATAGATATAACTTCAACTTCATATCAGGTTCGGAAGGGATTCATCATGTTGATATTCAAGCGGTTAGCTCTCGTTTCACTCATTATTTCGACGTCAGTGATGTCGGGGTGTCTGGTTCGCCCCAAAATGATCAGTGAGGGAGAAATTAACAGTCGCATAGAAAGCGACCTACAGGAGATGTACAAGGGGCAGGAAAAAATAATTGCTCCCATTACCCTGCATGATGCTACGGCGCGGGCATTGCGCTACAATCTCGATCACAAACTGAAGTTGATGGAAGAGGCTCTCTACCAAAAAAACTTTGAGCTTTCACGCTTCGACATGCTGCCACGGCTATTGGCAACTGCCGGCTATACCGATCGTGACAACGACGCCGGCGGGAGCAGCATGTCATTGATCAGCGGCCGGCAATCACTGGAGCCATCCACCTCTCAGGAGAATGCCCGCTGGACATCCGGGGTGGCATTTTCGTGGAATATTCTCGATTTTGGCATTAGCTACTACAAGGCAAAACAGCAGGCCGACCAGTATCTGATTTCCCAGGAGCGCCGCCGTAAAGTCATACAGAACGTGATTCAGGATGTTCGTTCAGCCTATTATCGAGCACTTGGCGCTCAAAAGCTGGTGAATAAATGCGACACACTGCTGAACAGTGTTACCCAGGCACTCAAAACTTCCGAAACGATTGAATCCAAGGGACTGACTCCGCCAACCCAGGCACTCAGCTATCAACGGACCCTGCTGGACATGACCAGCCAGCTGATTCAGAAACGGAGAGAGTTGCAGCTTGCCAAAACAGAATTGTCAGCTCTGATGAACCTCCCCCCCAACAGCGAATTCACCATTGCTGATACTAACCTGCCGGAACCGCTGGCGCCCCCCACGGAAATAGCCCAACTGGAAAAGACTGCCCTGGCATTCCGTCCCGAACTTCGTGAAGAAGACTATAAAGACCGCATCTCCCATGACGAAGCAAAACGATTGCTGGTAAGCTTGCTTCCCGGTATCGAACTGGAAACCGCTTTCCAGTTCGACTCCAACAAGTTTCTTGCGAATACCACCTGGATGGATTACGGTGCTCGGGCATCGTGGAATTTGATGAGACTCCTGTCATTTCCCAAGATGAATGAGATGAACAAGTTCCAGCTTGATGTCAACAAGGTACGCCGGGCGGCATTGACCATGGCGGTAATTACCCAGGTCAGAATCGGGGTACAACGCTATGACATGGCATTGTATGATTACAACCTATCAACCAGAACCAGTATGATCGATGATAAATTATTTTCTCATGTTCAATCCGGCGCCAAAGTCGGTTTTGAAAACGAACTGGAAGTGATCCGCGCCAGCACCAGATCACTGCTTTCTGAAATTCAAAAATATTCTTCCTATGCCAACGTCCAGGCATCATACGCACGCCTGCTCAACTCAATCGGGCTTGATCTGCTCCCACCCGGTGGGGATATGAATGACATCAAAACTGTGGCGAACTACATGAACCAGAACCTGTCAACCTGGGATCGTGTCATGCAGGGATATATCAAACCAAAACCGGCTTCCGGCACTGCGCCGCTGCAATAAATCATCGAGGTCTCAAAATGAACATAAATCGAATCATCAACGCCCTGCTCCTGACACTCTGTGCCGTTTCACTGGCTGCCGCTGAAGACGCACGCCCCGCCGACAGCAGGATCAGGGCACTCCTGGTGCCGGAATCTGAGAGCGTGATCGCCAGTCAACTGGCCGGTCGCCTGCTGGAAGTACAAAACAAGGTTGGGAGTAAATTTGTTCAGAATGACATTTTGATCCGTTTTGACTGCGCAGAATTGAATGCCAGACTGAAAGTCGCCGAAGCAGAGCAGGAAACAGCTGATGTGACCTTAAAGGCCAAACAGGAGTTGCAAAAGCTCCAGTCGGCCGGAGAAACAGAGGTCGCCCTGGCATTGGCAGCCGTTTCAAAAGCGCGGGCGCAGGTGGCATTGCAGAAGACCTTGATCGACTCCTGTGAGATCAAAGCCCCCTTCGATGGCAGCGTTGTCAAGGTATTATCCCAACCGTTCCAAAGCGTCAATCAGGGGCAGGCCTTACTGGAAATTGTTTCCAGTGCATCTCCAATCGTTCGCATGCACGTGCCGTCACGCTGGCTGGTGTGGTTAAAACCGGGCAACCAGTTTCAAATCCAGGTTGACGAAACCGGGCGTAGCTATAACGGAACCGTTTCCCGCATCAGCGCCAGGGTTGATGCAGCCAGTCAGTCAGTAGAACTGGAGGGTGAAATCAAGGGTGCGCCGGCTTTGGTTTCAGGTATGAGCGGGTACGCAACCTTCAAACGTCACGGGAAGCAACGCTAGATGAGCGAGCAAGCAACCGCTCCTTCTCAACCGCTGGTAGAATTTGTACGCCTGGAAGCTTCGGTACGTTCAGCAGGCACCATTGCTGAGCTCGGTTTTATTATTGCAAATGAGACTCACCGGCTGGTCAGCTACCGTCAAGCATTCTTCTGCTCCTACAACGGTTCCAGCCTGACTCTGGAAACAATTTCTGGACTGGCCGGGATTGATCGCAACTCCCCCTTCCACGATTGGTTCAGTACTCTCTGCAAGCACCTCACAGCACAGAATCTGATACAGACCACAACCTCCCTGACACCCGATGATATTCCGGACAAGCTGCAGGACGAATGGGAGCAATGGCTGCCGGAATTTCTGTTGCTGGTGCCGATCATGAATCGCGAAAACCGGCCGATGGCTCTACTGCTACTGGCACGGGACGAAAGTTTTTCAGAACAGGAACAACAGACGCTCCAGGCACTGACTGCGGTCTATGGCCATGCTCTCTCGGCTTTACAACATTCCAATCCGGGGTACCATCGCGTGTTCCGCACCCTGACCGGACGGCGAATACAGTTGACACTGGCAGCGTTGCTGATTGGTGCACTGTTTATCCCGGTGCGGCAAAGTTCGCTCGGTACGGCGGAAGTTACACCGCTGGCCTACAACTCGATCGCCGCTCCCCTGGATGGGGTAATCGCCAACATTCTGGTTAAACCGAACGAACACGTACAAAAGGGTAAAATTCTCTTTCGCCTTGATGACACCACCGTGCGCAACAAGCTTGAATCGGCTCATCGCACCATGGGGGTGGCAAAAACTGAAGCGTTTCTGAGCTATCAAAAATCTTTCAGCGATCCGCAAAGCCGCAGTGAAATCGCTACCCAGGAAGCAAAAGTCAGGGAAAAAGGGAGTACCATCAGCTATATGCGCGAGATGATGATGAAAATGGAGGTTCGCGCCCCGGCCGACGGGATTGTGCTCTTTGGTGATCCAGCTGATTGGGAGGGGAAACCGGTGGTTACCGGAGAAAGAGTCATGACCCTGGCGGATGAAAAGAGTGCCGGTATTACCATCTGGTTGCCAGCCGCCGATGCAATTTCCCTGGAACAGGGAAGACGGGTCCGCCTGTTTTTGCATACCGACCCGCTCCACCCGCAGGAAGGAAACATCATTCGTTCATCATACCAGCCACTTCTGTCACCGGAAGGAATTGCATCCTATCGCGTCACGGCGGAGTTTTCCAAGAACAGCACTCTTCCCCGCCTGGGACTCAAGGGAACGGCAAAAGTCTATGGCGATACAACCAGCTTGGGATACTACCTGTTTCGACGCCCCATTGCTGCACTTCGCCAACGCCTGGGATGGTAGATGTCATTACCTCGACTCCGTGAGGAACTCTGCCTGTATGAAGCAGGCCATGACTGGGACGGTTCCCCCTGCTGGCTGATTCATGACCCGACCGCCAACCGTTTTCATCGTATCGGATGGCTGGAATTTGAATTTTTTGCCCGTTGGGATCTACAGGATCCGCAACTGCTCCTGCAACATATCCGGCTGGAAACCACCCTGCGTCCCGACGAGGACGATCTTGTCAATTTCATCGCTTTTCTCGAACAACATCAACTGATACTGACAGACAGCGCTGCTGGTAGCGCCAAATTGGCCAGCCGCACCAAGGCAGGCAAAATGTCGGTGCAGCAATGGCTGTTACATAACTACCTGTTCTTCAGGATCCCACTTCTCAAGCCGGATCCTCTGCTGGAACGGCTGCTGCCGCTGGTGTCGCCGCTGTTAACAACCAATGCCATGCTGCTGACACTGCTCACCGCCCTGGCCGGTTTATTTTTGGCAGCCCGGCAGTGGGATGTGTTTATCGGCAGTTTTGCCAATACACTGACACCGGCCGGTTTTGTCAGTTACAGCGTGGCAATTGTGATTGCCAAATGCTGTCACGAGCTTGGACATGCCCTGTCAGCCAAAAAGGCCGGGCTACGAGTACCCCGCATCGGGATTGCCTTTCTGGTCATGTTTCCGGTTTTGTATACCGATCTTGGTGAGGGGTGGCTCTTGCATGACCACCGCCAACGCCGTCACATTTCAGCGGCCGGGATGATAGCCGAAGGCGCCTTGGCTGCCGTTGCGCTGTTCATGTGGGGAATCACCGGTGCCGGTGCCCTACGGGATGCGTGGTATATTCTGGCGGTGGTATCCCTGACCCGCAGTCTGCTGATCAACATCAGCCCCTTCATGCGCTTTGATGGCTACTACATTCTTTCGGATCACTTAAATATACCGAATCTCCAGCAACGGGCATTTGCCAGTACCCGCCATCTTCTGCGCCAGTCGATTTTCGGGCTCAACGATGAACCACCGGAATTACTCCCCACCCGGCTGGCCCGTTTCTTTGTAATCTATTCCCTGGCCACCTGGCTGTACCGTCTGGTAGTTTTTTTCGGAATTGCCCTGACGGTCTACCATTATTTTTTCAAATCACTCGGCATCATACTCATGCTGGTTGAGTTACTCTATTTTATTGCCTTACCAATTATCAGAGAACTGCAGACATGGAGGAAACAGATGACACGTATCTCCACCATGAGATCACTTGTATTGAAGGGCTCCCTTGCCCTGCTCTTGCTGCTCTTGTTCCTCCCGTGGAAACATCCCATCACCCTGCCGGCCATACTTACGGCACATGTCAAGCAACCGGTATATGCTCCCTTTGCAGCGCGAATAATGAAGCTGGCCGCCCCGGACAAGGAGGTCAAAAAAGGGGCCCAACTCGCACTTCTTGACGCCGATGAAACCAGATTTCAGGCCCGTTTGGCACGTATGCAGGCATCAGAACTTCGCGACCGATTGCGGCGTTTACCACTGCAACAGAAAGGACGTGAACAGGAAGCGGTCTGGCGCGAAGAAGCACTGGAGCGTGAACAGGCAGCCCAGGCGCAAACAGCCGAATTGCACCGTCTGGAATTGAAAGCCGAATCTGACGGTATCTTCATGGATCGGGACGAAGGGGTACAACCGGGGAGTTATGTTACGCCGCATACGCTGCTGGGTACGGTTGTGGACCCCTCGAGTACGGAAATCGAAGCGTTTGCCGATGAAGTTGCTGCCAACAGGATTAAACCAGGGCTAAAAGTTCGTTTTTTCTGTTCCGGTGATCCGCATAAAATTTACCATGGCCAGGTTGTTTCCCTTGACTCAAGCAGATTGCTCTCCTTACCAACCCCTGCCCTGGCAGACCGGCATGGTGGAATTATTGCAACATTGCCTTCCAATAACGAACGACTGGTTCCACGGGACAGCCTCTACCGGGTTCGTATAAAACTTGACACTCCCCAGGTAAACCCGCAATTGCAAACCGGCAGCGTGGCAATTGAAGTAGAACCGGAAAGTATCGCCAGCAACCTGATACGCCACGCCATATCCGTATTCATCCGGGAAAGTGGATTTTGAGAATCTGGCCATAACGCAACGCATACTTTAACACAGACACATGAACAACAGTTATCAACAATCCATTATAATACCGTTTGATCTACCTGTAATAGTTTGCTATTGTCGATCATCCGATACAACTACCACACTCCGGGAATGTAGGAAGAAGCCATGACAAACCACCTGCAAACACCTACGGCAGCGGAAAAATCAAGATTATCACTCCTGATGGACATGGCAGCCCTGATCAACTCCTCCCTCGACCCGGAGGAAATCCGCCGCACGACTGTTGCCGTGGCAACCAGCTGCGTGGGAGCCGATGCCGCCAGCCTGCTGTTACTTGATCAACAGACCGGGGAGCTCTATTTTGAAGCGTCAACCGGCGAACAAGGGGAGTTTCTCAAACAGAAACGCTTGAAGCCAGGTGAAGGGATTGCCGGTTGGGTGGCACGCAAAGGTGGAGCGATCATCATTGATGATGTGCAGAACGATCCCCGTTTTTACCCCAATCTTGACGCCAGCAGCGGTTATACAACCAACACCATGGTTGTGGTTCCGGTCTATTGCAAAGGTGAAATGCTGGGGGTACTGCAGGCAATCAACAAGCTTGAGGGGCGTTTTACCCCGGACGATCTGGAGATGCTGGAGACGCTTGCCAATCTGGTTGGCACTGCCATTCAGAATGCACTGTTGTTTCAGGAACAACAGGAGACCTTTCTCGGCATTACCACTGCCTTTGCCGAAGCGCTGGAAAAACGTGACACCTACACCGGCGGTCATACCCGGCGCGTACAGGATTACAGTCTGGCAATTGCCAGAAAAATGGGGCTTGACCAGCAAGCTCATCACGAACTGCGTCTTTCGGCAATTTTGCACGATATCGGTAAAATCGGGGTTTCCGACTGTATCCTGCAGAAACCGGGTAAACTGACTGACGATGAGTTTCGTGAAATGAGTCGCCACCCGGAAGTCGGCTCGGAAATTCTCGAACATGTCAAATCGCTTAGAATCATGCTGGCCGGGGTACGCCACCACCATGAAAAATACGATGGGAGCGGTTATCCTGATCGCAAACAGGGTGAGGAAATCCCGCTGATCGCCCGGATCATAAGCGTGGCCGACGCCTTCGACGCCATGACCTCTACCCGCGCCTACCGCACCGCCCTCCACCCTGATGTAGCGCTTAAAGAACTTATTGATTGCTGTGGCCGCCAGTTTGATCCCGATATTGTGGCTGCTTTTATGGAAGCATATCGTGATGGCGAGATCACCAGTTGCTGGGATGAGTATTCCAGTAATAATTTCGCTCCCTGAATCGAAAATTAATTTCAACAGCAGAGATTGGCAAGCGTAGTTTATCCGCCACTTCTCAAGGAGGATCATTATGAAAACATGGCCGTTGATTTCATCCGCTTGCTTGTCACTACTACTGACGGTTTCTGCCGTTGCAGCGGAAAAACAGAAGCCCTACCCCCATTACTGGATCACCGTCGCCACCACCAGTCAGAATCTGCCGGGGATGTCGGCGGAAATGGGTGGCATGTCCGCCATGTTTGGCGGCAAGAACCCGTTCGCACCCCGCCGCGAGCTGCAGCTGCAACTGGAATCACCCCAGACCAGCGCTGCGCCAAAAGCAGAGCATCTCATTCCGCCAGGTCAGAAGATGGGTGAGGCGCTGCCGCTGGTGAGGCCAGTCGTGGAAAAGTCCGGCCAGTCACCGGAACGGTACCAACAGCCGGCCCAGTACGAAAAGCCGAAAGCAAGGATGTTGATCTACTGGGGATGCGGCGAAACCATCGGCCAGGGACAACCTAAAATCATCGACACCGCCACCATGAGTATGGCTGATTTTGGCAAGGCATTGGCGGGACGGACAGCGACCCGCCAGACAGCGCCTGCTCCCCGCAAAGGGTGGACCTACGCTGAATGGCCGGACAAGAAGAACCAGACCGACATCCCGGCTGACAGTTCACTGGTCGGCAGGCACAAGATCACCGGCAATTACCTGATTCCCGAGATCCAGTTTTCTTTGGGCGCCAAACATGACTACATGGCGGCGGTCGAGTTTGAACCGCTTGCCACCACGGCAACCGGCGCCAGCACGGTTGTCTGGAAACCGGTCCCCACCGCCATCGGTTATTTCGCGACTGCCATGGGGCATAATCAGGAGACAGGTGAAACCATATTCTGGTCAGCCAGCCAGGTTCCGGAAACCGGCTTCGGACTGCTGGATTACCTGACAGCGGGGGATGTCAACCGCTTCATCAAGGAGAAGGTGGTGCTCCCTGCCAGCACCACCAGTTGCACCGTTCCTCCGATCTTCAAGGGTGATCAACCGGGAATGCTGCAGTTTATTGCCTACGGTGAAGAACTGAATCTGGCCCATCCTCCCAAGCCCAAAGATCCGAAACAACGCTGGGACATTGAATGGTCAGCCAAGGTACGGCTCAAATCGACCTCCATGCTGCCGTTGATGGCCGCCGAAAAAGGGGATACTCCCCGTAAAGCACGTTCTTCACGAAAATCTAAAAAACAGGTTGAACAGCAGGAAGAAGGTCAGTATGATACCCCATCTCAACAGAAGCAGCAGGACAAAGAAGGGGATGGTTCGACCATGAAAGGGATGGGGAATCGTTTAAAGGGAATGTTCGGATTTTAAGATTGGAATACAGTCAAACAATAGAGGGGAAAAACAATGGCGTTACAAGTACTTGATGCACGCGGCCTAAAATGTCCACAACCGACGCTTAAGTTGACCATCCTGGCGGTAAAGATGGCCAAGGGGGATACCATGGAGGTGGTGGCTGATTGCCCCACCTTTGAACACGATGTTCGCAGCTGGTGCAGCCGTTCGAAGAAAACATTGCTCTGGATCAAGGAAGAAGGGACTGCCAAACGGTGTCAGATTCAGTTCTGAGGTAGTGCGGTTAAAAAGTTGATGGCATGAATGGTGAGGCCCGGAGAAAAAACATTTTCTCCGGGCCTCACTGTTTCAACCAGCTATTAACGTTTCATCGCCTCATCCATCACCTTGTAGGCACAGAATTCACCACACATGGTACAGGCGCCGTGGTCAGAGACCGGAGAGCTGTCACGTACGGCACGGGCTCTTTCCGGATCGAGTGACAAGGCATACTGCCCTTCCCAATCGAGTTTTTTACGGCATTTTGCCATGGCAATATCCTGTTCCATCGCCCCTTTGACTCCTTTGGCAATATCGGCGGCATGGGCGGCAATCCGGGAGGCAATCACCCCGTCACGCACATCCTGTACATCCGGCAAGCGCAGATGTTCCGAAGGGGTCACATAACAGAGGAAATCGGCGCCGGCGGCAGCGGCAATCGCCCCGCCGATGGCACAGGTAATATGATCATATCCCGGCGCAATATCGGTGACCAGCGGACCGAGCACATAAAACGGCGCACCGTGGCAGATCCGTTTCTGGAGCTGGATATTGGTCTGGATCTGGTGCAACGGAACGTGTCCCGGTCCTTCGATCATCACCTGCACGCCAGCTTCCTGAGCCCGTTGCGTCAACTCGCCCAGCAGAATCAGTTCATGAATCTGTGCCCGGTCAGTGGCATCGGCCAGACAACCGGGACGGAAACCATCCCCCAGCGACAGGGTCATATCGTATTGTTTGGTAATGTCGAGCAGTTTGTCAAAGTGCTCAAACAACGGGTTTTCCTTTTTATTGTAACGCATCCATTCAATCGTGAAGGCACCGCCGCGGGAAACCACATCCATCAGGCGCCCTTCGTTTTTCATCCGGTCAACCGTACCGAGCGTGACTCCACAATGGACGGTGATGAAATCGACCCCGTCTTCGGCATGTTTGATGATACCGGCAAAAATATCATCAACCGTCATATCAACAATCGCTTTTTTCTGTACCCGCACCGTATCGACGGCAGCCTGATAGAGCGGCACACTCCCGATACAGGCATTGGTCTCGGCAACGATGGCGCGCCGGATTTCATCCACCGGTCCGCCGGTTGACAGGTCCATGATGGCATCGGCGCCATGCTTGACCGCCACCCGCGCCTTTTCCAACTCGTTTTCCATATTGGTATCGTCGGAGGAGGAACCGATATTGGCATTAACCTTGGTGCGCAGACCTGCTCCGACCGGCAATGGTATGCCATTGGCATGTTTGATATTGTGGCAGATAACAATATTCCCGGCTGCCAGACCATCGCGGATGAACTCGGGAGTGACACCTTCGGCAGCGGCCGCCTGTTTCATGGTTTCGGTTATCATGCCCCTGCGGGCAGCTTCAAGTTGCGTCATGTGATTCATCCTTTACGATTTTCTTGTGCTGCAAGATAATGATTGATCGGTCCATGGCCATGTCCCAGCGACCTGGCGTTACGGATTGCCGATGTAATAAATTGTTTGGCGATCTCAACCGCCTGGAGCAGCGGTTCCCCCTGTGTCAGGGCAGCGGCGATTGCCGAAGCATAGCTGCAGCCGGTGCCGTGGGTATTGCTGGTAAAGATCCGCGGGGTGCTGAAACGATGACACTGATTACCATCGAACAGAATATCGCAGGAGTGTTGACCGTTTAAATGTCCCCCCTTGACCAGCACATTGGCGGCCCCCATGCGATACAGCTGCCGGGCGGCCTTTTCCATCTCCGCTTCATCCTTGATCTGCCACCCCACCAACCGCTCAGCCTCGGGGATATTGGGAGTCAGCAGATACGCCTGGGGCAACAGCTGATCGCAAAACACCGCCACCGCATCACGTTCCAGCAGTGCCGCGCCCCCCTTGGCAATCATCACCGGGTCAACCACCAATGGCAGCAGTTTCAACTGTTCAGCACAGACCTCCGCCACCGCCGACACAATCGCCGGTGTGTGGAGCATACCGGTTTTAATCACGTCAATCGGCAGATCGGTGAGCACGGTCTTGATCTGTTCGACCACGAACGAAGCAGGTAATCCGTACAGCGACGCAACCCCGCAGCTGTTCTGGGCAGTCAGGGCAGTCAAGGCACTGGCAGCGTAGCTCCCCAGCAAGGTAATAGTCTTGATATCCGCCTGAATACCGGCGCCACCGCCGGAGTCACTTCCGGCCACCGTCATCACCGAACCACGTGGCCAGGGAGCACGGCGATTAAAGAGCAGTTTCAGTTCGGCAACCGCCATATCCGGGCGCGGGTGGGAAAATACCGTTGATATGACAGCCAGGCAATCGGCGCCGGCATCAATCACCCGGCAGGCATTGCTGCTGGAAATCCCGCCGATCGCCACCACCGGAATGGAGATCTGATTACAGACTTCCTGCAGCCCAGCTGTACCGGCAATCTGGGTAACCTGTTTACTGGCCGTCGGATAAATCGCGCCAAAACCGATGTAATCAGCTCCCTGTTCCTCGGCTTGCAGCGCTTCGGCCAGGGTGTGGGTCGAGATACCGACAATCTTGTCATCACCGAGTATCCGGCGTGCCTCGGCTACCGTCCCGTCATCCTGCCCCAGATGGACACCATCGGCATCGAGCTCAGCTGCCAACTGCAGATCATCGTTGACAATGTAGGTGACACCGAATTTCCGGCACAATTTTTTAAGCTCGGTCCCTTCAGCACGACAGAGATCCGGTTGTTTACCCTTGGGACGGTATTGCAAGGTTGTCACACCGCCCCGCAAGGCAATCGCCACCCGTTCGACCAGATTTTCGCCATTGTCGGTAATCAGATAGACACCGTTGGCAATCTGACGTTGAGGGGCGGTTTTGTTGACAACCAATCGGAATGTTCTGTTGCTGTCGCTCATAGGCAAAAAAGACTCCACATACAAAAAAACCGTCTGATCTTCACAATCAAACGGCGGGGATCTACAGAGTAAATCCGATACGCCGCTTTCCTACGCCGGTACTGACCGGATCAGGTTCAAAGGGTCTGATTCAACCGAATCATCTCAGTTCGTACGAACTCCCCCAGGGCACTCTCAATGATCTGTATACTTACTGTAAATTTACGACGCTGTCAACGAGTACCTTGCAGAGACGCCGGCTGCAATGGCGCGCTGTTTCCTTTCGCTTTACACATCCGTACAGCCGTGATAAAAATCAGCGTTATTTCGTTATCTTGTCAGGAGGTCCACCACGTTGTTCGATAGCCGCCCCACCTTCGCTGAAATCAACCTTGGCGCACTCAGACACAACTACCGGCACATCCGTTCATCGATTTCCAAAGAAACGGAAATCCTGGCGGTTGTCAAAGCCGATGCCTACGGGCATGGCTTTATGGACATCAGTCGCGAGCTGGAAAGCCTGGGGGTCAACGCCTTCGGAGTCGCTTTTCTGGCCGAAGCGATTCAACTGCGCAAAAGCGGCATCGACAAGCCGATTCTGCTGTTGGGCGGCCTCTACCCGGGACAGGAACGAAAATGCATCGGTTACAACATATCCACCGCCGTATTTTCGCTCGAACAAGCCCAGGCACTCAACCAGGCGGCCAAGAAACTGTTTCGTAAAGCGCAGCTCCATCTCAAAATTGATACCGGCATGGGACGGCTCGGAATTAACTACAGTGATACCCCCCAATTTTTAATTGAACTAAAAAAACTCCCCCATATCAATCTGGAGGGAATCATCTCCCATTTTGCCAGCGCCGATGAACTGGACGAATCGGGACGTCATTTTACCACCATACAGTCCGAACGGTTTGCCTGGAGCGTCAATGAAGCAAAAAAGGCCGGTTTTTCACCGCGCTACCTGCACCTGGCCAACAGCGCCGGGTCGCTGACCCGTGACCTGCCGTTCTGCAACCTGATCCGCCCCGGCATCACCCTGTATGGCGCCCTCCCCTCCCCCGACTTCCAGGGGAAGCTTGATCTCCAGCCGGTCATGCGCTTGAAGAGCCGCATCGCCATGTTAAAAACCGTGGAACCATCGACCACCATCAGTTACGCCCGCCGTTTTACCACCCAGCAACCAAGCGTTATCGCCAGCGTACCGGTCGGCTACGCCGATGGCTATCCCCGTTCACTCACCAATTGTGGTGAAGCACTGGTGCGGGGATCGAGGGTGCGGGTCGCCGGAACCGTCTGCATGGACTGGATCATGCTGGACGTAACCGGGGTACCGGGAGTCGCCGTGGGAGACCAGGTCACCCTGATGGGAGACGATGGGAACGGCGGTTGCATCTATGCCGAAGAACTGGCGCTGGCCGCCGGCACAATTCCGTACGAAATTTTCTGTGGCATCAGCAAGCGGGTGCCGAGGGTGTACCTTGACTGATTTAACCGGCAACAGCAGCCTACAGGCTGATCCTCTTTTCCAGACCTATTCCCGGACCCGCTCGGCGCATTGGGATTCGATTGCGGCAGGCACAGCAGGTGGCTCATGGGGTGGCTACTACCATCGTTTCCTGACCGGGCTGTACCGTTTTCACATCCCCGCCGGCCTGCGGGTACTGGAACTCGGCTGCGGCAGCGGTGACCTCCTGGCGGCCGTGGAACCGTCCTACGGCGTCGGCATCGATTTCTCAGCCACCGCCATTGGCCAGGCCCGCCGGAAACACCCCGCCCTCACCTTTGTGGAAGCTGATGTCCACGGCGTGCAGCTGGAGGAAACCTTTGATGTAATTATCCTCTCCGATCTGGTCAACGACCTGTGGGATGTACAGAGTGTACTGACCCGAATCCGCCCCTGCACCACTCCCCAAACCAGAATTTGCCTTAATTTTTACAGCCACCTGTGGGGGCAACCGCTGGCCGTAGCACAACAACTTGGCTTGATGAGACCGCAGCTCCCCCAGAACTGGCTGACATCGGATGATATCGCCAATCTGCTGGAACTGAGCGGTTTCCAGACCATCAAACGGAGTGATGAACTGCTCTGCCCGCTCAACCTGTGGCCCCTGTCGGCACTCTGCAACCGTTGGCTGGCGCGGCTATGGCCGTTCAAATACGCCAATCTGGTTCATTTCATGATCGCCCGCCCCCAGCCGCCGGCAGTTCCACCCGGCAACCGGCAAGCGACCGTTTCCGTTGTGGTGGCTGCCCGCAATGAAGAGGGGAATATTCCCGCCATCTTTGCCCGGGTACCCCAGATGGGTGGCGGCACCGAGCTGATCTTCGTTGAGGGGAATTCCCAGGATGACACCTGGGGAGCGATCCAGCGGGTCATGCCGGACTACCCGCAACTCCGCCCGCGCGCCTTCAAACAGCCGGGCAAGGGGAAAGGTGATGCCGTACGGACCGGCTTTGCCGAAGCGAGCGGTGATATCCTGATGATCCTGGATGCCGACATGACCGTGCCACCGGAAGACCTGCCACGCTTTTATGATGCGATTGCCAGCGGCAATGGTGAATTCATCAACGGTGTCCGCCTGGTCTACCCGATGGAAGAAAAAGCGATGCGCTTTCTGAACCTGCTGGGAAACAAGTTTTTCAGCCTGGCCTTCAGCTGGCTGCTCGGTCAACCGATCAAAGATACGCTCTGCGGCACCAAGGTTCTCTGGCGGCGCGACTATCAGCGCATCGCCGCCAACCGGCGCTATTTCGGCGACTTCGACCCGTTCGGAGATTTCGATCTGCTGTTCGGCGCCGCCAAGCTCAACCTGAAACACGTGGAGATCCCGATCCGCTACCGTGAACGGATCTACGGTGAAACCAACATCAGCCGTTTCAGCCATGGTCTGTTATTGCTCAGGATGGTCATCTTTGCGGCCAGAAAGATAAAGTTCGTATGAATAAGGCAACCGGCCAGCGGCTTCACAACGAGCAAGAACATGGGCGCTGGATAGCGGAACATGGCGAGGAAATCTGGAACTGGTCATCACCGGCCGGCCAGCGGCGCTGGCAACGTCGAGTGGCTCTGTTCACCGCTTTCCTCGGCCAGCAGGGGAAAAAGGTACTGGAAATCGGCTGCGGCACCGGCCTGTTTACCCAGGAGCTGGCTCACACCGGACAGAGTATTACCGCCATCGACATTTCTCCCGATCTGCTGGAGAAAGCCAAACAGAGAGTAACGGCAACTAACGTATCATTTGCCTGCGAAAACGCCTATCAGACGACGTTTGCCGACAACAGTTTTCAGGCGATTGTGGGGAGTTCCTGCCTGCATCACCTGGAGCTGCAACCGGCGCTGAGGGAGTTCCATCGCCTGCTGCAAGCGGGTGGCAGCATCATGTTCACCGAACCGAACATGCTCAATCCCCAGATCATGTTGCAGAAAAACATCCCCTGGCTGAAGCGCCGGGCCGGTGATTCACCCGATGAAACCGCCTTTATCCGCTTCATGCTGGCCAGACAGCTGTCGAATGCCGGGTTTGACCGGATCACCATCACCCCTTTCGATTTTCTGCACCCGGCCTTGCCGGAGCTGACCTTGAACATCGCCGAACCATTACTGGAATTTGTCGAAAAAATCCCCTGCCTGAAGGAGATTGCCGGTTCACTGATCATAACCGCCACCAAACCATGAACAACTCCCCACGCCTAGCCCGCTCCATACCACTCCTGCTGGTGCTGATAACGACCCTGGCATACCTGCCGCTCTACCGGAACGGCTTTATCGGCTTTGACGATCACACCTACATATACCAGAACAGCTTTGTAAAGCAGGGGTTCAGCTGGGAGGGGATCAAGTTTGCCTTTTCGCTGCACAATCAGACCAGTTACTGGCATCCCCTGACCTGGCTATCACTGATGCTGGACGGCCAGTTGTGGGGGATCAACCCGACCGGCTACCATCTGGAAAACCTGTTGTTTCATCTCGCCAACGGCCTGCTGTTGTTTGCCATCCTGAAAAAAATGACCGGCAAGCTGTACACGTCGGCAGCTGTGGCCGCACTGTTCCTGCTCCACCCGACGGCAGTTGAATCGGTGGCCTGGGGGGTGGAACGCAAAACCGTCCTCAGCACACTGTTGTTCCTGCTCGCCATCCTGGCCTATCTCCGCTACTGCGAACTTCCCAAACTTTCCCGCTATCTGCTGATCATGCTCTGCATGGCACTCGGTTTGATGGCAAAATCGATGATCATCACTCTCCCGTTGTTGTTGCTGCTGCTTGATATCTGGCCGCTCGGGCGGTGGAATCTCCGTTCCGACGGCGGCGCCCCCAGTTCGGTGATCATCATTCCGCTGCTGCTGGAAAAGCTGCCGCTGATGCTACTTTCCGTCGCTTCGGTTGCCATCTCACTCGCCTCCCATTCCGCCACCAACATTACGGACAAGACACCGCTGACCGGGAGGATTTCACACGCACTGGTTTCGGCGGTGGAACATCTGGGCAGGATCTTCTGGTCAAACGGCCACGCTGTTTTTAATCCGCTGCCGAAAACAGAAGCATTTGCCACTGTTGCTGCAGCAGTGCTGCTACTGGTGGTGCTGTCGCTGGCGGCGCTCTATTCCGTGCGACGCTGGCCGTGGGCCACAACCGGCTGGTTCTGGTATCTGATCGCCTTTACCCCCATCTCCGGCCTGATCCGGGCCGGAAAATGGCCCGGCCTGGCAGACCGCTTTCTCTACCTCCCTGCCATCGGCATCCTGATAGCACTCTGCTTCAGCATGGGAGAGCTGCTGGAGAAAAAACCGCGCCTGAAACCGGTGGCAGCGCTGCTGCTGGCCGCCCTGCTGATCGTAGCTGGCGTTCAAACCAACCAACAGGTCAGGAAATGGCACGATTCGATCACCCTTTTCAATGACACGCTACGGATCAATCCCAGTGACAGTTTTGCCCATTACCTGCTGGGACGCGCCCTGTACCAGGAAAGCAAACAGTACCCGGCGGCAGAACAGCAGTTGCTAACCGCCCTTTCCCTTGATCCCAGCGAACCATACTACGCAGCTGACCTGGGGGAACTCTACCTGAACAAGGGTGAAGCACACAAAGCGTTGCCGTATCTGGTTACGGCAGCTACCGTACTATTTAGCGATGCGGAAGTTCAAAACAGCTATGCCTCGGCCTTGCTGGAGACCGGCAATACAACGGAAGCACTGCGAATTCTGGACAAGGTGCTGCAACTGAAACCGAACCATCAAAACGCCCGTTTCAATCGCGGCAACGCCCTCTATAAACAGGGTGATTTTCCAGCAGCGCGGGAGGCCTTCAACCAGCAGTTGCAACGTTATCCCGATCATCTCGACGCCCGGATCAATCTCGGCATGACCCTGATCGAACTTCGAGACTACGATGCCGCCATCCGTGAGACGGAACAGGCCTTGACCAGTTCTCCCAACGACAGCAACGCCCTGGTCAATCTGGGAATCGCCCGGGAACGCAAGGGAGAAGCGGCGGCGGCCCGGCAAGCATACCGGAAGGCGCTCTCGCTCACCCCGGACATGCCAGAAGCCCGGCAAGGGCTGCAGCGGCTCGGCAGCGCAGCATCCCGCTAACAGCTGCCCCACCATTATTACAGGAACCAACCATGAAACCAACCGATCGTAGCGTACAAACCATCCTGTATGCGCTGCTGGCCCTGGCCACCCTGGCAGCCTATTTTCCGCTCTACCGGAACGGGTTTGTCAGTTTCGATGATCATACCTACATCTATCGCAACCCGATCCTCCCCACAGGATTCAGCGGGGAAGGAGTGCGCTACGCCTTTGCACTGCAGAATCCGACCAGCTACTGGCATCCGGTCACCTGGTTGTCCCTGATGCTCGATTATCAACTGTGGGGGCTCAACCCAACCGGCTACCACCTGGAAAACCTGCTCTTTCATCTGGTTAACGGGCTGCTGCTGTTTACGATTTTAAAATCAGCCACCTCGCAAAGCTATCCCTCCTGGGGAGTGGCGCTGCTGTTCCTGCTCCACCCGACTGCCGTGGAGTCGGTCGCCTGGGCGGTGGAACGCAAAACCGTACTGAGCACCTTCTTTTTCCTGCTGGCGCTCTGGTCGTATGTGCGCTATGTGAAAGCACCTTCCCCCCTCGCCTATCTGAAGATAGTGCTCTGCATGATCGTGGGACTGATGGCAAAATCGATGATCGTCACCCTCCCGCTGGTACTGCTGTTATGTGACCTCTGGCCGCTGGGGAGATTGAACCTGTCAACGCCGGGAGCTACAAAGCGCCTGCTGCCAATCTTGCTTGAGAAAGTTCCGTTGCTGTTCCTCTCGCTGGCCTCGGTGACGTTGTCGCTCTTTTCCCATCCCGGCAGCAAAACCAGCCACCAGATCCCGATCGTTGATCGTCTGTCACACGCGCTTGTCTCGGCCTGCCAACATCTGGGAAGAATCGTCTGGCAGGCCGGCCACGCGGTCTACTATCCGATCCCCGAAGGGCATCAGCCGCTCACCATCATCCTGGCGCTGCTGTTGCTGGCAGCGCTCAGCATCGTGGCGCTGCTCATGCGTCATCGTTCCCCCTGGGTCACGGTCGGCTGGTTTTGGTATCTGATCACCTTTGCCCCGGTCTCCGGACTGGTACGAGCCGGAAAATGGCCCGGCATGGCCGATCGTTTTCTCTACATCCCATCCATCGGCATCATGATTGCGGTCTGCTTCTTCCTGTGGGATCTGAGCAAAAATCAAACCAGCCGTCGTAAGCTGCTGGCGATTGCGCTCGGTTGTGTGGCGCTGTGGTGGGGGTATCAAGCCAACCGCCAGGTTGTGACCTGGCATGATTCGGTCTCGCTGTTCAGCAACGCGGTTCAAACCACGCCAGACAACAGTTACGCCCATTATCTGCTGGGTGGGGCGCTCTATCTTGAAAAAAAGGATTATCCCGCTGCTGAACATCACTTGCAGACTGCCATTGCACTCGACCCGGCGGTCCCCAACTACAAGACCGACCTGGCAGAAGTCTATTTAAGCTGGGGGAAACCGGCGCAGGCGCTCCCGCTGTTACAGGATGCCGCCCGGATTTTCTTTGATAACCCGGAGGTACTCAACAGTCTCGGGTCGGCTTTGCTGGAAACGGAACAACCGGCAGAAGCGCTCAAGATCATGAACCGGATCCTGGAACTGAACCCGACCTACAAAAATGCCCTGTTCAATCGCGGCATCGCACTTTACAAACTGGGTGATTTTCCGGCGGCACGGGACGCCTTCAACCATGTGCTGAAACTCTACCCCGATCATGTTGATAGCCGCATCAATCTCGGCATGACCCTGATCGATCTGAAAGCGTACGATGCCGCCATCCGGGAAACGGAACAGGCGCTGCTCCAAGCCCCCAATGACGCCAATGCAGTGGCCAATCTCGGCCTGGCACAGGAACGCAAGGGGGAGCCGTTAGCGGCCCGGCAATCATACCGCAAGGCACTCAAACTCAACCCGGCCATGACCGAAGCCCGGGAAGGTCTGCAACGGTTAGGTGCCACACCATGATAGATGGCAGCTGCGTAAAAGGATAGGTATGCAACCAGCATCGCACCATACATCGATTTCCGTGATCATCCCGGTCTACAACAGCTCCGCCATTCTGCCGGAGCTGATCCGTCAGCTGTTGCAGGAACTTCCCCTCTTGTCCGATTGTTACGAGATCATCCTGGTGGACGATGCCAGCGCTGACAACAGTTGGGAGGTGATCTGCCGCCTGGCGGAGCAACATCCCCCGTTGCGCGGCATCAACATGATGCGCAACTACGGTCAGCACAACGCCCTGCTGTGCGGTATCCGCGCCGCCCAGCACGAGCTCATCGTTACCATGGATGATGATCTGCAACACCCCCCCCAGGAGATCCGGCGCTTGCTGGAGACCATGCAGCAGGGATTTGACGTGGTGTATGGCACCCCGCGCCAGGAGCAACACGGATTTTTAAGGGACATGGCCTCACTGATGACCAAGCTGGCGCTGCAAAAATCAATGGGATCAAAAATAGCCCGCAACATCAGTGCCTTTCGCGTATTTCGCACCCAGCTGCGTGACGCTTTTCGTGACTACCGCAGCCCGTTCGTCTCCATCGACGTCCTCCTGACCTGGGGCACCACAAAGTTTTCCGCCCTTCCGGTTCGCCATCAGCCGCGTAGCAGCGGGGTATCCAATTACACCTTCATGAAACTGCTGACCCACGCCTTTAACATGATGACCGGCTTCAGCACCCTGCCGTTACAGCTGGCGAGTTTCATCGGTTTTGCCTTTGCATTGCTGGGAGTCGTCATCCTGGCCTACGTTGTCGGCTGTTATCTGGTGCTCGGCTACAGTGTCCCCGGCTTCCCCTTTCTGGCGTCGATCATTGCCATCTTTTCCGGCGCCCAGCTGCTGGCGCTCGGAATCATCGGGGAATATCTTTCCCGGATTCATTTTCGCATGATGGACCGCCCCAGCTATGCCGTCCGCGACACCATCCGGACAGCAGAGGAGACCCCATGATTCTGCTGACAGGCGCCACCGGATTTGTCGGTTCCCATATTCACCGGCTGCTCAAGCAACGGGGGAGCGAACCGTTCCTGGCACTCGGCCGCAGCCATAAGCCAGGGATTACCGTGTGCGACCTGCTCGACCCGTCAACACTCGCCAGCCTGCCATGGGACCAGATCAGCGAAGTTATCCATTGTGCGGCTGTGATTCCGAGCCATGGTTGCTTTGATTCGTTCCATAATCTCCGCATGACCCACAACCTGCTCCAGCAGCTCAATCCCGGCCGGCTGAGATCGCTGGTTCTGCTCTCATCGGTGGCGGTCTATCCCCTCCCCGCCTCCTGCCACAAATTACGCCTGGAGGAAGATTCGCTTCTCTTTCCAACGGATGATTACGGTCGTTCAAAACTGGCCCAGGAATGGCTGGTAGAGAATTTTGGCCAGGGGCGTTTTCCGGTGGCAATCCTGCGCCCCAGCTCGATCTACGGCAGTGGCAACACCTCGCGCACCCTGCTGCCGATCTTTGTCGAGCGCGCCCGGGGAGGAGTGCCGCTGGTACTGAAAGGGTCACGCTATTTTGTGCAGAACTTTGTGCATGTCGACGATGTTGCCACAGCAGCGCTGCAGGCGCTCCAAGATCAAGTTGCCGGCAGTTACAACTGTTTTTCCCATGAAACCCTCACGACGCTGCAACTGGCGGAACGGATCATCAGGCATTCCGGGAGCAGCAGCAGCATTGAAGATCAGCGTGACAACAGCTGCTATCCCCAGATAAGCTTCAATAATCTCCGTTTACTCACCCTGCTGGGGCGCGAGCCACTCTCACTTGAGCAGGGACTGGATCGTGGCTGACATGACACCGTTCTCATCACCTTTACATACAGCACAGCCGGCACGCATTGCCATCACCGGGGTCAGTGGCGATGTTGGTATGGGAGCGATCACGGGAGTGCGGCAGGGAGAGTTTCCGTGTTGGATCCTGGGGCTCGATTACGGTTGCGACTGCGCCGGTTTCCATTTGTGCGATGCCCACGCCCAGGTCAGGGGGGTCCGCGACCCTGGCTATATCCAACAACTGGCAGAACTGCTGCTGCAGCACAGGATCCAGTTGCTGCTATGCGGCGTCGATTCGGAAGTGGCTCTGCTGGCCCAATGGCGCAGCTACCTGGAAGATAAAACCGGCTGCCGGATCATCGTGGGGGATCACGACAGCGTACAATGTTTCAGCGACAAGCTGACCTGTGCAGACTGGCTGGAACAGCATCGGCTCAATCCTCCCCAAACCCGGGAATTCCCGGTATCGTTGCGGATCGATGACTACCAACCGTTGCTGCCGCTGGTGGCAAAGCCGCGCCATGGCAACGCCTCGCAAGGGATCCACCTGCTGCGGAGCATGGACGACCTGCAACGGGTGGCGCAGCTCAACCTGCACGACTACTGCCTGCAGGAATACATCGATGGTCCTGAGTATACCTGCGGTCTGCTGTTCGACTCCGACGGCATGCTGCGCGACTGGATCTCCACCCGCCGCGAGCTGGCCAACGGAAGAACCATGTTTGCCGAAGTAGCGGAGCATGGCGCCATCGACGCCCTGATCGTCTCTTTTGCCTCCCTGCTCCGTTTTCAGGGAGCGCTCAACCTGCAGCTGCGCCTCGACCCGCAAGGGAGAGCAAGAGTCTTCGAGATCAACCCCCGTTTAAGCGGCTCCACCTCCCTGCGCGTGGCAATCGGCTTCAACGATCCGGCCCGCATGGTGGCCCACTGGTTGTATGGCATCCCGATCCAACGGGCCGCCGTTCGACCGGCCAGAATCTATCGTTATCTGACGGAACTGGTTGTTCCTGACAGCGGCAAGGAGTTTCACCATGATTAAGCTCACCAGATTACCGGACACCCTGGTTTTTGACTGCGGAGACACCCTGCTGGAACTCTCGCCCCCCAAGGAGGTCATCTGCCAGGAAGTCCTGGCCGCGGAAGGACTGGTGGTGGAACGGGAGTTGTTGCAACGCGCCTACCTGGTGGTGGAGCATATGTTCAAGCAACACGCCAGCCGGGAAACTACGCCGGAATCGAAACAACAGTTTTTTGACCGCTACAACCGGGAACTGTGCGACATACTCGGCTTGAGAAGCCGGTGGGAGATCCTCAACCGGAAGTTGCAGCAGGCCTTTCGCAGCCGCTGCCGCTGGGAGGCGGATTCCGCCACCCGCCACTGGCTGGAATGGGCCAGCGACCGTTTCGATTGCCATGTCTTTGCCAACTGGAGTAGCGGTTTACGCCAGGAGCTGGAACAGGCTGAGCTGGCACACTTTTTCAATGGAATCTACAGTTCGGAAGAGATCGGATTTGAAAAACCCGATCCCCGCTCCTTCGGAGGTTTTCTGGAAGTCAGCGGGCTCCAGGCTGTCAACGCTCTCTACATCGGTAACGAGTATCGTGCCGATTGCATCGGCAGCCGGGCTCTCGGCTTTGAACCGGTACTGCTCGATCGTCATGGCCGTTATCCGGCCTGCGTCGATGCTGTCCGGATCAGTAACTGGGAACAACTTCGCCTCGCCTTGACCAGCCTGGCAGCAGACTGAAACAGGAGCCCCGTGCAAGCAACCGTATTTCATCAAGCGGCATATCTGGGTGAAGATCAGCTGGAACCGGCCGGATCCCACTGCCCGTTTTGTGACTCATCCGATCGTTCCCCCCTGGGGCTGCTGCAGAGCAATCCCGATGTGCAACTGTTGCGCTGCAACCGCTGCCAGGCCGCATCAGCCTCCCGCATGCCGACCAAAGCTGCACTGGCAGACTATTACGGTCAGTACTATCATCAGCAGACCACCAAGGTAACCACCGATGCGCCGGACAACATCGCGCGCCACATTTTCCGCGGTTTTCAACGTTTCCGCAGCACACCCCGCAACAACTCCGGTCACTACACCATTCTCGATTACGGCGGGGGAGACGGCACGATTGCCCTGGGGATCGCCGAGCTGCTGCTGGAAAGCGGCGCAGCACAGGTGAGCATCATGGTGATCGATTACCACCAGCAACCGGTCAGGAGCAGTTCTCCCCGCATCACCCTGCGCTGGCTGGATGATATCGGCGGGATCGCTTCGGCATCCATGGATCTGGTGCTGGCCAGCGCAGTACTGGAGCATATTCCCGATCCGCGCCCGGTCATGACCGCCTTGTTGAACTCCGTCAAACCGGGGGGCATCTTCTACGCCCGCACCCCCTACAGTTATCCGCTGATGAGACTTGCCCGATTGTTCAACCTGACGTATAGTTTCACCTTTCCGGCCCATCTCCATGACCTGGGAGCCCGATTCTGGCACTGCATCAACAGGTTCATCCCCGAGATGAACGACTTTACCCTGCGGCGCTCAACACCATCGGTGGTGGAAACATCCTTGAAACAGCACCCGCTGCGAACCCTCTCCGCCCAACTGCTAAAACTGCCCGGGTACCTGTTCAAGCAGCAGTACGGTCTGATCGGCGGCTGGGAAGTATTCCTGCATAAATTCAATACGGGAGCCTGATTTGTTACGCGAGAAGATGAAGAACATACCTGTGGAGATGCTGCCGACCTATCTTTTTTTTCTGATTATCACCATCCTGTTCACCACCCCGATCGGTGAAGGTGACTTTTACTGGCACGTCAAAACCGGACAGTGGATCTGGCAGCACCTGGCGCTCCCGAGCGTTGATCCTTTTTCCAGTATCACCTCCTACGTCACCAATACGGAGCACACCGTCAGGCGGACCGCCTTTGTGCTCAAGCAATACTGGCTGGGGCAACTGGCGCTTTTCTGGGTCTGGAGTATCGGCAAAGAAGGTGCCATGGTGCTTCTGCGGGCCGGGATGTATACCTCGATCCTGATCATGATCTACCAATGGCTCTACCACAAGGTTGGCAATCTGCCGGCCCTGGCAACGGTTTTTTTCATCGGCAACGAGCTGAAAACCTTTTCCAACGAGCGGCCGCAGATTTTTGCCTATCTTTTTTTCGTACTGCTGGTGATGCTGTTGGAACAGCTTTCCTCCCGTGACGACCACCCCACCTGGAAAGAGATACTCCAGCTGGCCGGCCTGATGCTGCTCTGGAGCAACAGCCACGGTTCCTACATTCTGGGAGTCGTTGTCATCGGCATCTACCTGGCGGCTTACCTGGTGCGACATATTTACCGTCACCACGCCCTGACGGGGATCGGCCGTTACCCTCTGGCGCTGCTGGCTGCCATGCTGATTTCCGGTCTCAACCCCAACGGCTTCATGGCGTTCCGAATCGTACTCGACCTCAATCAACAGTATGCCGCCAACGTGGCCGAATACACCTCCCCCTTGACCCTGGCCACCAAACTCCACCTGGTTGATTACTATTACTGGATTCCGTTGATCTTCACCGTGACACTGGTGATCTGCCTGATCAGGAAGCTGGAGTTGCGCCAGAGCGTTACCCTGCTGCTTTTGGCAGCCATGTCAACCACGGCAACCAGATACATCCCTTTTTTCATGCTTGCCACCCCTTTGCTGACGCTGAACCTGCCACGCCCGGATCTGAAAAAAAGTCTGGCCATCATCCCCTTGGCCGCTATTCTGGTGTGGGGAGGGTGCCAACAGTATCGCGACACCTTCAGTTCCAATAATTCATATGCCTTTCCGGAAGAAGCGATGGTCTTCCTCAACCACACCAAACCGGCCGGCATGCTGTTCAACCCCTACGAATGGGGGGGGTACCTGATGTTGCACACCGGCTACAAGGTGTTCGTCGATGGACGGGGACTGGTGGAAAATTTCACCGCCCTGCAGCAGAACGTGCTGGATGGCGTTAACTGGCAGGGGACCTTGTCCTATTTCAAGATCAACACCCTGATCATTCCCGGCACGGACGCTATCCGCAATCTCCCCTACCGGTTGTTGTGGGAATTACGCAACGCACCGGAGTGGGTACTGGTGTACCAGGATGCGGTGGCAGTGGTGTTCGTCCGCAACATCCCGGAAAACCGGGAGATCATCGCCTCCTACGCCCTCCCTAAAAGCCGCATCGCCCAACACATCATGGAACGTCAGGAGTGGCAACGCAGGAGCATGCAGTGACTACTGCCGGCGGCCATCGTGATCTTCCCTTTGACGCCGCGCCATTCAGTTCCCGGCTGACCAAAGCGAGCGACGGGATCTGGTACGCTGCGGGAGAACGGCAACTCTCCTACCCTGGCGAGGGGTATGACCTCTGTTTTTCCATTGAAGAGAATTCCTACTGGTTTCGTCACCGGAATAATTGTATTGTAACCGCCGTCCGCAATTTCCCTCCCCCCAACAACGGTGTGATCTTCGATATCGGCGGAGGGAACGGTTACGTGTCCCAGGGACTGCTGCAGGCCGGTTTCCGGGCGGTGCTGGTTGAGCCGGGAATTCAGGGTATCCGCAATGCCCGACAACGGGGGGTCAGCGACCTGATCTGCGCCACCACCGACACGGCCGGTTTTTTCCCCCACACCCAGGCGGCGGTGGGACTATTCGATGTGCTGGAGCATATCGAACATGACCTGCCTTTCCTGGAAAACATCCGCACACTGCTGCAGCAGAACGGGCGGTTATATCTGACGGTTCCGGCCGGTCCCTGGCTCTGGTCAGGGGAAGACCTGTTTGCCGGGCATTACCGGCGCTATACCCTGGCCGGTATTAGCGGGCTGCTGGAATCAGCCGGTTTTGAAATTCTCCAGGCATCTTCTTTTTTTCGCGTTTTGACGATCCCGATCTTCCTGTTGCGGGCCCTCCCCTTCAGGTTCAGAAAGTCAGCGCCGCCCCAGGCATTACACACCTCCCGCGACCACGCTGCCGGAGGTGGTCCGGCAGGCAGGATCCTGGAAAAGCTCCTGAGCTCTGAAGTATCGAATCTGAAACAGCAGCGCCCGATGCAGAGCGGCAGCAGTTGCCTGATTGTGGCCCAACCTCACCAGTGACACGAGACCAGCAATGAACAGCGTCATAATCCCTTTCAACAAACCACACCTCACCGGCCGGGAACATGCCTACATGTCGGAAGCGGTGGCCAATGGGCATATTTCCGGTGACGGCAGCTATACCAGACGCTGCCATGCGCTGCTGCAGCAGAAGCTGGGAGTGCCCCGCGTCCTGTTGACCACCTCCTGCACCCATGCACTGGAGATGGCCGCCCTGCTGTTGAACATCCAGCCGGGTGACGAGGTGATTGTGCCGTCCTTCACCTTTGTTTCCACCATCAACGCCTTTGTGCTGCGCGGCGCGCGACCGGTGTTCTGTGACATCCGCCCCGATACGCTCAACATGGATGAAAGGCTGCTCCCCGGCTTGATCACCCCCCGTACCAGGGTGATCGTTCCGGTGCATTACGGCGGTGTCGGCTGCGAGATGGAGAGCATCATGGCGCTGGCTGAGCGGCACGGCATCACGGTGGTGGAAGATAACGCCCACGGACTGTTCGGCGCCTATCGCGGCAGATATCTGGGAACCTTCGGAGCCCTGGCAACCCAGAGTTTTCACGAGACCAAAAACCTGCAGTGCGGCGAGGGGGGGGCATTGCTGATCAACGACCCGGCCCTGGTGGAGCGGGCCGAGATCATTCGTGAGAAAGGTACCAACCGCAGCCGCTTCTTCCGGGGAGAGGTGGACAAGTACAGCTGGGTCGATCTCGGCTCCAGCTATCTGCCATCCGATCTGCTGGCCGCCTTTCTGTTGTCACAGCTGGAGGGAGCCGATACGGTTCAGAACAAACGGCGCTGGATGTGGGAATTCTACTCCTCACAGCTGGGCGCATGGGCCGGGGAGCAGGGAATCGGCACCCCAGTCATCCCGGTCGATTGCCAACAGGCCTACCACCTGTTTTATCTACTGTTGCCATCGTTGGAACAACGCCAACAGCTGATTGACCGTTTGAAGCAACGGGGCATTTTAACTGTCTTCCACTACCTGCCGCTCCACCTCTCGGAGATGGGAGTCAGGTATGGCGGCCAGGCGGGAGATTGTCCCGTCACCGAATCGGTCTCCGAGCGCCTGCTGCGCCTGCCGTTTTATAATGACTTGAGTCAACCGGAGCTGGAAACGGTGGTGAAGAGTATCAAGGAGCTGTACCAACGCTGAACCAATCCAACAGAAACGAGCTGACATGCCCGAGATTAAACTGACACACCTGGTACACGCCGCAGGTTGAGCCGCCAAACTGGGTCCGGCGGACCTGGCGAAAGCCCTGGATGGGCTTTGTGTATCATCTGATAAAAATTTGCTGGTAGGTCCTGACACCTGCGATGATGCCGGGGTTTACCGGATCGGGGATGATTGCGCCCTGGTGGAGACGGTCGACATCATTACACCGCTGGTGGACGATCCCTTTACCTTTGGCAGGATCGCCGCCACCAATGCGCTCTCCGACATCTACGCCATGGGCGCCCGCCCCCTGACCGCCATGAACCTGGTGTTTTTCCCGCTCTGCACCCTGCCGCCGGAAACCCTGGCTGAAATCCTGAACGGTGGCCAGGCCGCCCTGTCTGAAGCCGGCGTCTGTCTGGTGGGAGGACATACGGTTGAGGATCAAGAGCTGAAGTACGGGGTGTCGGTCACCGGGATCGTCTCCCCTGACAAGATCATCCGCAATTCCACCGCCCGGGTGGGGGACCTGCTGCTGCTGACCAAACCGCTCGGCACCGGCATTATCTCCACCGCCATCAAGGGGGAAATGGCGCCCCAGACCTCGGTTGACCAGGCAATCCGCTGGATGACCACTTCCAATCGCCAGGCTGCGGAGCTGATGGCGGAATGCCAGGCCCACGCCGCCACCGATGTGACCGGCTTCGGCCTGATTGGCCACGGGATTGAAATGGCGCGCGGCGCCGGGGTCAGCTTCCGATTCGATCTCAAACAAATTCCGCTGATGCCGGGAGTAGCCGATTTGATCAGCGATGGGATGGTGCCGGCCGGTTGTTATCGCAATCGGGATCATTACGGAGCGCAGGTAAAATTTCCGGGACAGCAGCACGACCGGTTGTTACCACTGTTCGACCCGCAAACCTCGGGCGGTCTGTTGATTGCGCTGGCGCCCGACCAGGCGGAGCGTTTCATGGCCCAAGCCGCAAAACAGGGAATATTCTGTACCCCCATCGGAGCGGTTGTGGCTCCCTCTGACCATGCGGTCGAAATTTTGGTATAAGGAGCATCCATGTACGCCATCGCCTTTGATCTTGGCACCACCACGCTGGCTGGTTCCCTGCTCGACCTCACCACCGGCAAGCGCCTCGCTTCCGCCGGCTCCATGAACCCCCAACGGAGCTTTGGCGCCGATGTGGTTTCACGCCTGCAGTCCGCGGTTGAATCCGAAGCGTCACTGATTGCCATGTCGCACCTGATCCGGGATGAACTGTGGCGGCTGATTGAAGAACTGTGCACTCAGGGAGGGATCTCCACTGCCAACTTGCGGCAGATTGCGATTGCCGGCAATCCTGCCATGCAGCATATCCTGCTGCAATTACCAGTCAAAACCCTGGCCTTCCCCCCCTATCGTCCCGTCCATAGCGATGCAACCGGGCTGAGCGCCGTTGAGCTGGGGTGGAACTGCCCGGCCGATCTGTACCTGTTCCCCATGCCGGGCGGTTTTGTGGGGGGTGACACGGTCGCCTTCCTGTATGGAGAACTGGAGAGCAGCGGCAGCTCACCTAAGAACCTTCCCCCGACCCTCTACCTTGACATGGGAACCAATGGTGAAATCGCCTTGGTCACCGGCCCGGCAATCTGGGCCACCTCGGCAGCCGCCGGTCCGGCCTTTGAAGGGGGAAATCTCTCCTGCGGCATGGTGGCGCTCCCGGGTGCCATCAACTCGGTACTGCTGCACGATGAAAAGCTGAAGATCACCACCATTGCCAACCGTCCCCCGATCGGTATCTGCGGATCGGCCGCGCTCCAGGCGATCGACCAGTTCCTCCAACACGGAATTATTGAGTCAACCGGCAGGATGATGGAGAGCAGTGAGATCGCATCAAATCTTGGTGGGCGGGTCATCAGGCAGGGGGAGCAGCAGGCGTTTGTGCTCCATCGTGATGCCAGCAAACTGTTATCCCTCACCCAGGGAGATATCCGGCAGGTTCAGCTGGCCAAAAGTGCCCTGCGGGCCGGGATCGAAGTACTGGCAGAACGAGCGGGCATAACGCTCGCCAATCTGGCGGAAACCGTATTGACCGGTTCTTTCGGGGCATTTTTAGAACCAGCCTGGCTTAAATCCATTGGAATTTTCGACAAAGTCATGGTACAAACATCCCGTTTCACCCCGGAGGGGGCACTGGCCGGGGTGGAAAAAGCACTTCGCGCCAACGACAACTTCGCAGCAGTCGCCGCCACCGGAAAGCGGTTCAAGGTTGTACCGCTCTCGGGCACCCCAATGTTTGAAAACCTGTTTATCAATAACATCAATTTTCCGTCCAACACATAACAAAGGAGTTACAACCAGATGGCAAAAATCACCCGGGCGCTGATCAGCGTCTCAGATAAAACCGGAATTGTTGAATTTTCAAAAGAGCTGGCCGGATTCGGCGTGCAGTTGCTCTCCACCGGCGGCACGGCCAAGCTGTTGCGTGAAGCTGGGCTGACCGTCATGGACGTCTCGGATTTCACCGGTTTTCCGGAAATGCTGGATGGCCGGGTCAAGACCCTGCACCCCAAGGTGCACGGGGGACTCCTGGGAATGCGCAGCAACCCGGAACATGTGGCCACCATGAAAGAACACGGGATTGAAAATATCGATATGGTGATCGTCAACCTCTACCCCTTTGAAGCAACCGTTGCCAAGGAAGGGTGTCATCTGGAAGACGCCATTGAAAACATCGATATCGGCGGCCCGACCATGCTCCGTTCGGCAGCCAAGAACTACCCGGATGTGACGGTTCTGGTTGACAGTTCCGACTACGCCGCGGTGCTGGAGGAGATGAAAGCTACCGGCGGCCAGGTGGCCCCCCAGACCAACTTCGGATTGGCAGTCAAGGTTTTCCAGCATACCGCGGCCTACGACGGCGCTATTTCCAACTACCTCGGCGCTCGCCTGACGCCGGAAGTACAGAATTTCCCCGCCACCTTTACCCTGCAGGTCAAAAAAGCCCAGGATCTGCGGTATGGCGAAAACCCCCAGCAAACAGCCGCCTTCTACGTGGACAAACAGATCGGCGAGCCGTGCGTTTCCAATGCCGTACAACTGCAGGGGAAAGAACTCTCCTTCAACAACATCATCGACCTTGACGCTGCCATCGAGACGGTCAAGGAATTTGAACAATCGGCCGCCGTGATCATCAAGCACACCAACCCCTGCGGTGCAGCGCTGGCAGAATCACCACTGGCCGCCTATCTCAAGGCGCGTGAATGCGATCCGGTTTCGGCCTTCGGCGGCATTGTCGGCTTCAATCGCATGGTTGACGCCGATACGGCCCGCGAATTGACCTCCACCTTTCTGGAAGCGGTGATTGCTCCGGGCTACAGCGAAGAAGCGCTGGCAATCTTCACAGCCAAGAAGAATGTGCGGGTCATGCAGATACCGACACTCGCCAACTACTCCGCCGGTGGCTATGATCTGAAAAAAGTGGTGGGTGGCATGCTGCTGCAAGGACGTGACTTCGGTATGGTCAAGGCTGTTGATTGCAAAGTCGCTTCTGAACGGGTACCGACTGCCGCGGAATACGGGGCGCTCGACTTTGCCTGGCGCATTTGCAAACACGTCAAATCGAATGCCATCGTCTTTACCAACAGTGACCAGACCGTCGGCATCGGCGCCGGCCAGATGTCGCGGGTCGATTCTTCCCGCACCGCGGTTCAAAAAGCACTCCTGCCAATTGCTGGAACGGTACTGGCATCCGATGCCTTCTTCCCCTTCCGCGACGGGGTCGATGCCGCTGCTGAAGCCGGCGTCACCGCCATTATCCAGCCCGGCGGCAGCGTGCGCGATGAAGAAGTCATCAAAGCCGCCAACGAGCATGGTATCGCCATGCTGTTCACCGGCATGCGCCATTTCAGACACTGATAACAGCGGGTAACATAACTTACTATACGAGGTATCAAGATGAATATATTAGTTGTTGGTGGCGGGGGAAGAGAGCATGCCCTGGCATGGAAAATCGCCCAATCTCCGCTGGTAAAAAAAGTATACTGTGCACCCGGCAATCCCGGCACCGCCCTGATTGCCGAGAACGTCGCCATCCCGGTCGATCAGATTGACGCATTAGCAGCATTTGCCAGAGATCACGCCATTGACCTGACCGTAGTCGGTCCGGAACAACCACTCTCGCTCGGGATTGTGGATCTGTTTGAAGAACGTGGACTGACGATTTTTGGTCCAGACCGGAAAGCCGCCCTGATCGAGGGGAGTAAGGCCTTTTCAAAAGATCTGATGCATAAATATGGCGTACCGACGGCTGCCTATGGTGTTTTCACCGAGCAGGCAGCTGCGGAAAAATTCATCCTTGAAACCGGCGCTCCGATTGTGGTCAAGGCCGATGGGCTGGCTGCCGGCAAAGGGGTAATCATTGCCCAGACAACCGATGAAGCGATTGCTGCCGTACAGGATATGCTTTCCGGCAATGCCTTTGGAAGCGCCGGATCCCGGGTGGTGATCGAAGAATTCCTGACCGGTGAAGAGGCCTCTTTCCTGGCAATCACCGATGGTAAAAAGATCATTCCGCTGGCCAGCGCCCAGGATCACAAGGCGATTTTTGACAACGACCTTGGCCCCAACACCGGCGGCATGGGCGCCTACTCCCCTGCCCCGGTTGTCACCGCCGCAATTCACGAGACTGCCATGGCGGAAGTACTGCGCCGCACCGTGGATGGCATGGCTGCCGAAGGGCGTCCCTATCGCGGTGTCTTGTACGCCGGCCTGATGATTAAAGATGGTGTCATCAAAACGCTGGAATTCAATGCCCGTTTTGGTGACCCCGAATGTCAACCGCTCCTGATGCGTATGAAATCTGACATCGTGCCGGTTCTCATGGCAGTTGCCAAAGGTGATCTGGCCGATTTGACCCTGGAATGGCACGATCAGGCAGCAGTCTGTGTGGTCATGGCCAGCGCAGGGTATCCGGGTGATTACTCTAAAGGTGATCCGATCCAGGGACTGGATGCTGCCGCACAACTGGAGAACGTACATGTATTCCATGCCGGCACTACGCTGAAAGAGGGGCTCTGCGTCACCAACGGCGGACGGGTGCTGGGAGTCACTGCCCGGGGGGCAACAGTCCAGGAAGCAATTGACACAGCCTATCAAGGCGTGAAATGCATCAACTGGAATGGCGTACAGTATCGCAGCGACATCGGGAAAAAAGCGCTTGGCAGAATTTAAGGAGAATCTGAGACCATGTACACAGCACCAGTAGTTCTGATACTGATGGGAAGTTCCTCCGATCTGCCGGTTATGCGGGAGACCGAGGAGATTCTGGAACAGTTCGGCATCCCGTATGAAATCCACATCGCCTCTGCACACCGTTCACCGCATAAGGCTGCTAAACTGGCCGGTGAAGCTGCTGGTCGAGGGATCAAGGTCATTATTGCGGCGGCCGGCATGGCAGCCCACCTGGCCGGTGTGGTGGCATCAAAAACAATCCTGCCGGTGATCGGCGTTCCCATGCCGGGAGGCGCACTCAACGGAGTAGATGCGCTCTATGCCACCGTTCAGATGCCCGGCGGCATACCGGTGGCAAGTATGGCAATCGGCAAGGCCGGCGCAAAAAATGCCGGGCTTTTTGCCATCCAGATCCTCGCCTTGAGCAACCAGGAACTGTCGTTGGCGCTGCTGGCGCATCGCCGTCAGATGGAAGAAGAAGTCGAGGAACAGGACCGCTCGCTCCAGCAAACAGAGCAACCGGTAAAAAAGAATTCTCCTTGACAATCATCAAATCACTGTAGTATCAACGTGAAAAATTTATCTGGAGGTAGTACACGCATGAAAAAAGCTATCATTTCCCTGTTCGCACTCGTAGCATTTGCCGGCACAGCATTCGCATCCCCGGAAGTTATCGAACTTGCTGCTCCTAAAATGGGCAAAGTAACATTTAACCACAAACAGCACCAGGATCGTCTGCAGGATTGCACCAAATGTCATGCCAGCAAAGAAGGCGGCAAAATTGCCGGTTTCGGTAAGGACGTTGCACACAAAACCTGTAAAGGTTGCCACACTGAAATGAAAAAAGGACCTACTTCCTGCAAAGATTGCCACAAAAAATAATCTGTTTATCCAATTGAATTAGATAGTGAAAAAGGAAATGACAGCGTTGTCATTTCCTTTTTTTTGCCCCCGAAAACAGAGCATGCGCCAGAATTGATTTAAAAAAATGCTGTACCTCGTTTGTAAATTTGATATATAGTTTTTTTATTTTGCAGCTACACCCATCTTACCTACGTGGAGAAACACCTTGGCTACTACTGAACGTGGATTTATTCAGGCTGTATGGGATTTTTTCTGTTCCTTGAAACTCACTCTCTTCCTTCTCATCTCGCTGGCGCTCACCTCCATAATCGGTACCGTTCTCCCCCAGATGCAGCAAGGACAACTCCCCCCCGAATACGTTGCCCAGATCAGTCAGGCAAAACTGCAAATCTACACCAAACTCGGTTTTTTCGACATGTACCACTCCTGGTGGTTTGTGGCACTGTTATGCCTGTTCAGCGTCAACCTGATCTGTTGTTCGATCAAACGCCTTCCGCATGTGTTCAAATTTGTCAGTGAGCCAGCTCTGACACTGGGGGAATCAACCCGGCATTCATTTTCCCAGAAAAAAGAAATTCATTCCTCTGCTTCCGTTGACACCCTGAAAGAGCAACTGTCCACGTTCCTGTCGGGAGAGTTTTCGGCACCAACGATTACCCAGCATAACGACGAGATTCACCTGTTTGCACAAAAAACAGCCTGGTGCCGCCTCGGTGTCTACGTGGTTCACCTCAGCATTCTGGTCATTTTTATCGGCGCAATCATCGGAACATTGTTCGGCTATAAAGGGTTTGTCAACATCATGGAGGGAACCGGTGTTAACGCCATTGAAGGACGTACCGGCAATAAGATACCTCTTAATTTTGAAGTATTTTGCGAGAAATTTGCGGTTGATTTTTACAATACCGGTGCGCCCAAAGAATTCCGGAGCACACTGACCATTAAAGAAAACGGCCAGCCGGTTCCCGGCTACTCAAAGGTCAAGGTTATTGTCAACGAACCGCTTACCTATAAAGGAATCACCTTTTATCAGTCCAGCTACGGCCAGGCCAACGAAGGAAGTCAACACCGCTTCGCCCTGCGTCAACGCGCAGGTGGCGCGCCGGAACCGTTTCTGGCAAGTGAAGGACAGCTGATCACCTTCAATGATGGCACCACCTTTAAAATGCTTGAGGCAGCACAGGAAGTGCGCCAGTTCATGCCTAAATTCTCTGGTCCGGCGGCAAGGGTCGAAGTGGTCCATCCGGGCAAACCGGCACAAACGTTTGTCGTATTGAAAAATTACCCCGAACTTAATGAACAGCGTGGGGATGCACTTATATTTACCTATGATGGTTCTGACGCTCGCATGTACACCGGCTTACAGGTTGCAAGAGATCCCGGAGTCTGGACAGTCTGGCTCGGTTGCACCCTGATGGTTCTCGGTTTATATATTGCTTTTTTCATGTCTCACAAACGGATCTGGATCGTCATTTCCAAAGGGCGCGCCCAGATGTACGGCAACGCCAGCAAAAATCAGGCTGCATTCGGAATGCAGTTTGACGATCTGGCAAACAAGCTTCAAAATCTCAAAATCTAACGGAGGCTTTGTCTCATTATGACCAGTTCCATGTTTTTCAATGCAACAACCTTTGCCTACCTGCTCTCCATGCTTGTGTTTTTCGCCTATCTTGCCAGCAAATCCAAATCACTGGGACTTGCCGGCAGCCTGATTGCCTACGCCGGCCTGGCAATGCAAACAATTGCCATCGGACTGCGCTGGAAAGAATCGTACGACATGGGTGTCGGCCATGCACCACTTTCCAACCTGTATGAATCAGTTGTATTCTTTTCCTGGACCATCATTTTGATCTACATGTTCATCGACCTGAAATACAAATACCGCATCGTAGGTGCATTCGTCGTCCCGTTCGCACTGTTGGGGATGGCTTGGGCACAGCTCGGCATGAATACCGGCATCGAGCCGTTGGTTCCGGCCTTGCAGAGTAACTGGCTGCTCTACCATGTTATTACCTGCTTCCTCGGTTATGCAGCTTTTGCGGTAGCCTGCGGTATTTCCATCATGTATCTGCTGAAAGCCAACCATGAAGAAGCAAATGGTAAAGATCCGGCGGCTGGCGGCTTGATGTCGCTTTTCCCTCCTACCCGTGTGCTTGATGATCTTAACTACCGGGCCATCATGATCGGATTTCCACTCCTGACTCTCGGTATTATCACCGGCGCTGCCTGGGCAAACTATGCCTGGGGAACCTACTGGAGCTGGGATCCAAAGGAAACCTGGTCACTGATTGTCTGGTTCGTGTATGCAGCGTTTCTGCACGCCCGCTTTACCCGTGGTTGGGTTGGCAAGCGCGCAGCATGGCTGTCGGTCATCGGCTTCGCGGCAACCATCTTCTGCTACCTGGGTGTCAACCTGTTCCTGTCCGGACTTCACAGTTACGGTAGTTCAAAGATGTAAGTATCACCGTATGTTGTACATTGATAGTTCCCAGTCGGGTTGCAGCTTAACAGCGTAACCCGACTGTTTTTATCACCCAAAAGTTACCATCTGCAACCATGCTTATAATGTAATGTTTAATTTTCTTGTTCAACGTCGAATATTCACCCCACTAGCGATACAAAGCGACTCTTCACTTCACTCAAGATGAACAAAACGGCGCAGTATGTTACTGCGTCCCACTATGATTTTATGGTTATTTGTTTGCAGTATCTCTGCCTCTGTCCATCTGTATTAACAGTTTCAAACAGGGAAATATAAACCATGGCAATCTTCAACATCATCCTTCTGTTTTCCCAACTTGTCCTCGTCAGCGCCACCTTTGCTGCTGACCCGCCACTCTATTGTGTCGGTTGCCACTCCCACAAAGCTGAAAAAGGGTATGTGCACCAACCGGTCAAAAAAGAGGAATGTATTTCCTGCCACATTTCCACCGGCAAGATACATCCCCGGATCAAAAAAGGGGCATTTACCCTGACCAATAACGGCAAAGCAGGCCTCTGCAATGAGTGCCACGAGCCAAAGAACAATATGAAGTTCGTACATGCTCCCGTTGCATCAGGAGACTGCACCGATTGTCACGACCCCCACCAGAGTGATCATAAATACCAACTGAAGGCATCCGGCAGCGATCTCTGCTTTCAGTGCCACGACAAAAAAATACTCGACAAGAAATATCCCCATAAGCCGATTGCCGAGGGGAAATGTATCAGCTGTCATGATCCCCACCAGTCAAACAGCAAATTCATGCTCAAGGCCGAGGGTGTTCAACTCTGCTTTCGCTGCCACGATCAGAAGAAATTCAAGGGGATCACGACCCATCGTCCGGTGAACGAGGGTAAATGTCAGTCATGCCACACAGTCCACGGCACAGACAACCCGCACCTGATGAACAAGTTTTTTGCCGAAGAATTCTATATGCCGTTCAATAAAGATAACTTTGCCCTCTGCTTTGGCTGTCACAAAAGCAGTCTCGCGGATGACGCCATCACCGAGAGCGCGACAAATTTCCGCAATGGTTTACAAAACCTTCACTTTGTACATGTCAACAAAGCAGAAAAGGGGCGATCATGTAAAACCTGCCACGACCCCCATGCATCCAATCAGGGACATATCATCAGTAGTAAAGTTGACGGGTTTGGCTCCTGGCGCATACCAATTCGCTATACCGAGACCAGCAACGGCGGCAGTTGCATGGTTGGTTGTCATAAACCTAAATCCTACGATCGCCATCAAGCTATTACAAACTAGATAAAGGACTCCACCGTGAAACAACGGACTGTGCTGTACATAGCCATACTCGTAACCGTTCTGATAGTGAACAACGCCACGGCAGCGGTGCAATTTATCTATCCCGCTTCAAAAAGCTGGGTAGCGCGTTCCGGTCATCTGATTTTCAAGCTCAACCAACTGGATATGACCGTTGTACGGGTTACGGTTAATGGAATTTCCAGTGACCTGATCGATGTAGCTTCTCCCGAATACCGCAAACTGTTCCAGGATTTTTTCATTGCCCAGGCCTTGTGGGATAAGGGAATCAATACGGTTCAGATTGACCTGTTCAAAGGTGGGCAGAAGCTTGAATCCGCATCCACCGAAGTGTATTACACCGGTGGTGACGCTACTTCGGTGGCGCCGCCGGAGTTTGTATCAAATCGTATGCACATGCCGGAAAAAGAGAGTCTCTGTGTTGCCTGCCATAAGATGAACCCGAGTCCGGCGCAAATGAACAGCACCAATCCCAAAGCCAACCCCTGTGCCGGATGTCACCAAAAGATGTTGAACGAAAAATATGTCCATGGCCCGATCGGAACCTATTCCTGCGGCTATTGCCATACCAATGCCGGTACGCCAAAACACGCAGTTCCCAAACGTGGTTCAGCACTCTGTTACGAATGTCATGCCGATATGGCAACGCAAATCAACAAACTCAAGATCAAACATGGTCCGGTAGAGGCAGGAATGTGCGAGGCATGTCACGATCCGCACGGCAGCTCCAACGAATCCCAGCTCATCAAACCGGTCAACGAACTATGCCTTTCGTGTCACGGTCATATTACGAAAAGTTATCACGTAATCCGGGCCGTCGATGGAGGGGGACACCCGATTAAAGGAAAGAAAGATCCTTCACGCACGGCATCCGGGAGAGAGATGAGTTGCATTTCGTGCCACAACCCGCATGGCGGGGAGTATCGTTACTATTTTGTCAACAAAAGTGAGAATCGGCTTGATCTCTGTCAATTGTGTCATAACAAATAAAGGGGACTTTTGAGTATGTATGAAAAGATATTTTCGCGGTTACTTCTGTTATTGCTTTTTGTATCTCTGTCTGCCTGCGTTGCGCCTCAGCAGCAGCAAATAAAAGAACGCTATTTTTGGCCACCACTTCCCGATGAGCCTAAAATCGAATGGATTGGCGTCTATAACAATCAAAATGACATCGCAAAGCATTCAAACATGCTTACTTTTTTAACCGGTGATGATCAGCAGGAAGGTCTTGTTCTGCCAGCCATGGTAGCAGCAGACGGCCAGGGGAAGGTCTTTGTAAGTGATATCGGCAAATTCGCGGTAATGGTATTTGATTTCAACGCCAAAGACACTCACCTGCTGGGTGGCGGATCGGCAGCAACCTTGCTGGAAAAGCCGAGCGGCATCGATTTTGATGAAGATGGAAATATTTATGTCGGCGATATCAACCAGAAAAAAATCGTCGTGTTTGGCAAGGATGAAAATCCAATCCGCGTCATCGAGTTGGCCCAGCAGCTGAAAAGTGTCGCCAATTTCAGACTGGATACCAAACGTAAACGTATCATCATCCCCGATACCAAAGGGCACCAGATTGTGATTACCGATTACCAGGGGAAACATATCAACAGCATCAAAAGCTTCAAAAACGCCGGTGTAGAGGATGGCTTCCGCTTTCCCAATGCCGTTGATATCGACCCGCAAGGTAATATCGTCGTTGCTGACACCGTTAATGCACGCATCGTCCGCTTTACTCCCGAAGGAGAATTCCTCTCGATCATTGGTACCCGCGGAGACAATGTGGGCACCATCGATTTTATCAAAGGAGTCGCTGTTGACAGTGAGGGGCACATCTATATTGTCGATTACCGCTCTGACCGGGTGCAGATATACAACAGCAAGGGCGAGGTGCTGCTCGCCCTGGGTGAGAAAGGGGCAAAAGATATGATCGGCACCTTTCGTTCACCCACCAGCATCTATATAGACAAGAATGACACCATCTATATCACCGAGACAACCGAACGGCGGTTTCAGGTATTGCAGTATATCAACAAGGAATATCTGACCCGTAATCCGATCACTGAGAAAGCACCGGCCGCCAAGCCAAAAGCAGACACCGCTCCCAACGTCAAGAAGCCATAACCAGAGCGTGAAATAGCCGTAAAAACCGTAACCACAGTACCACAATCTTCAGCACTATCAGATTTATCATGTAATTCAAGCAACTTACGTTGATTTTATTTTTTGGCATTGAATATGCTAATAACAATAACATCCATCAATTCAATCACCCCACTAATTCAAGCTTTTGCTTGAAAACATCACAAAGGAGAAAACAGATGAAAAAGTATGTCCTCGCAGCAGCACTGATTTTGGTAGCAAGCAGTTCATTCGCCGTTATCAAAGCATCCAAGCATGACATGTCCAACACAGGTTTAAGCTCAAGCTACGGCAACTCATCCGCTGACCAGATTTGTATCTATTGCCATGCGCCGCATAATGCGAAAAACTCCCAGCTCCTCTGGAACCGTAACAACACCACTGCTGCTTTCACCGTCTATGACAAATCAGTATCGGGAACGCTCAATTACACTACAGTCGCTTCCCTGCATGACACCAGCAAAACCTGCCTCGGCTGCCATGACGGCACAATTGCTGTTGATGAATACGGGAGTGTAGCCGGCACAGCAACCAAAAAGATTACCGGCACAAAACTGCTGGGAACCGATCTTCGTTTGACCCACCCGATCGGTATCAGCTACTCGGAAGCAGCAGCAACTGACACCGGCCTGACTCCTTATAACGTTTCCGGCCAGGTTGGTGTAACTGCAACCAAACTGCAACTGTTCGGCGCTGGCAAAGACCAGATCGAGTGCGCCACCTGCCACGACGTTCACAACAAAGCCAACCAGACCAGCCTGCTGAACATGACTAACTCAGCCAGTGCTCTCTGCCTTAACTGCCACATCAAATAGTAGTTTATTGTTTTATAACAAGCAGACCGGAGGGGAGAGCAATCTCCCCTCTTTTTTATATTCCCTCACCGTATCCCACCCTTGCCAACCATCCTGATATCTGGTACTGTTTTCAAAATTTTCGTGGAGATACGTGCTGATGCCCTTCAAGATACTATCTGCTTTGCTCCCGCTCTTTTGCCTGACCTTGTTCTGCTCCTGCAGTGCAGAACAAGCAACCGTCAAACAGCACTACGTCTGGCCACCGCCACCCAGCCAAGCTCGCATTGAGTGGATTGCTAACTACTCCAGCCAGCTTGATCTGGAGAAATCCGCCTTCCGGCGCTTCAAGGAAACTATTGTCGGCGAAGATCGCCCGATCAACCTGAAACGCCCCATTGAAGCCCGCATGGATCCGGCAACAGAGAAACTGTACGTCGCTGACATGGACGCGCAAAATGTGTATATCTTTGACCTGAAAGAAAATGAGTTCAAAAATCTGGACTTTAGCAGTATGCCGGGGAGCAAAGGGAGGGTTAAACCGGTTTCCCTCTCCCTGGACAAGCGAGGCAATGTTTACGTACTGGACGCCTTCAGTAAATCCGTAATTATCTTTGATCAGCAGGGAAAATTCATCAAAGCACTACCTTTGGGAGAGTTTTGCGAGGTACCGGTATCATTGCTCTATGACAATGCCAATGAACGCCTGCTGGTTGCCGATGCCAAGAACAATCGCATTACGGCATTCAATCCGAATGGCACCAAGATTTTTTCCTTTGGACAGGCCGGTGATGAACCGGGGGAATTCAATCGACCGACCGGAATGGCACTCAACTCCAAAGGTGAAATCATCGTCTCCGACACCTTTAACGCCCGCATTCAGATTTTTGACGGCAATGGCCGTTTTTTACGTACCTTCGGCCAACGGGGAGACGGTGTATCCGATTTTCAACTGATCAAAGGAGTAGCGGTCGATCCTGATGACAATATCTATGTCACCGACTCACGCTCCAACAATATCAAAATTTACAATCAGTCCGGAGTATCTCTCATGACCTTTGGCGGTTACTATGCTGCCGCCACCACCGGTAAAGTTGCCGCCGGCGGCTTTGCCCTTCCGGTTGGCATCGACATCGATAGCCGGGGGATCATCTCGGTGGTTGACCAGTTAAATGCCCGCATTCAACTCTTCCGCTATTTACCGGAACAGCCAGATCATGCCAAATAACGTTTCTCATTAGCCAAAACGCCATAGTTTCCCTGACGGAACAAAAACATACGATTCTATGCCTGCTCAAGCGCTCTATATTTAGGCTTGAGTTTTGCATATACACGTAAGATCATCTACTCCAAAGAGTAACACCTGCGTGATAATGACCATTCAACGAACAAAACAACCGATGAAATCTTTGCTCGTACAATCAATTCTCGTGGCAACGGCCCTGCTGACATACGGTCAGTCAGCCCATGCCCGTCTCTCGGCAGAAGCCGAACTTAACTACGCCTACCTTGATTCAAAACCAAAACATGAAGACAACACCCTTAACAACCAACATACCTGGGGTGGCTCTTTTACACAAAAATACTCGATCCTCTACACAAAAAAAGACAAGCTGGTCAACGGTCGTTTGGGAGATTATGACGTCGCACTGGGGTACGAACTCCTGTCATTTGACACCAAATCAAACCTATCATCGGGCAATGACACCAAAGGTCATCTGCTCTATTCGGGAAATATCACAATTGACCCGAAAGAAGTCCCGATACGCCTGACGCTGTTCAGTCGCGATAACCGTTCCGGTACCTTCGAAAAGCGAGGAGTTTCATACCCCAATTCGGTTGACCTTTCGGATTATGTACCCGCTTTTGACCTGACCCAGCGCTTGCAGGTTGGAACCCATATGGAAACCGGTGCGACACTGGTTGCCGGTGTTAAAAACAGTATGACAAACGGTTTCAACGAAGTCCTGCGCCACTTCCCCATGATACTTCTGGATTATCGCGATAGAATCAATAAAGATATCAATTCCGACAACCGTTTAACACAACTGGCATTTGTCAGCCTCAACAAAAAAGACAACTGGTTCCATTACCGTTATGCAATTTACAAAGACAACATGCCGGATGTGGACCCGGTCACACTGAAATCCAGACCAAACAGCAACAATTACAATGAAACACAGATTCAACTAGGAACCGTTGATCAAACCCTGCAACGTCGCTGGATTGATTTTACCAACTGGCTTCAGGTTTCCACCGATGCACTCTTCGTAAACCACGACACAACAACACGAGAGAATCGTTTTCAGGACATCAGCGTCAACATTTTTGCCAACACACGCCGTCAGGCTTGGGAATCGCATTTCTACAACACCTTTTCCCGGCACACCGAAACAAAGCTGGATTTAAGCAGCTGTGATCAAAACAATGCAAACTGCAAGGAAAAGAAGATTTTCACCTATTCAAGCGTTGTCCCGGTGTATGCATCGGGAATTATTAATCCGACCACATCATGGGATGCAACCGCTTCATATAATGAAAAACACACCAATGACGAAAGAAACTTCACTAAATTCAACACTGGGTACAATCTGTATTCTTTTACCCGTTCCCCCTTTACCCTGACTCACGGTCTCACACTTGAATATGCCAGCTCACAATTGGGCGCAGAGCAGTCGGACATGCTTGCCTTCTCCTCCAGGGTGGAAACCACCAGTACATCCCGTTTTTCAAAAAATCTTTCACTCGGGGCATCCAACACCAACAGGATCTATCGCTATAATGACGCCACCGGAATCAATGATTTCATTGACAACGAACTCACGGGAAAGGCTGTGTATTCATTCGAGAAGAACCTTCGTCTTTCCTTTCATCAGGGGCTCAGAAACACCTTTGGCAAGGCAGGATCAATTACAACCAGTATTCTTGACGCCAACACTTCAACTCCCCAATATCAAGCACCGGTAACGGTTGAGCAAACACCAAACAGCACCTTTGAAACAAATTCAGCACTCCAACTTGACTGGCAACCATCCGCACGCATTGCATCCTACATTCGTGCGAATGAGAATGTGTACGTGCCTGACGTGGGCGCACCCCACACCAAAACAGGACTTGGAGCCGGATTCACCTATAAGCTGCAGTTTTTAACTATCAATAACGAAGCAAAATATGAGTTCAGTTCCGGTGAATACAAATCATATGAGTTCAAAAACAGCATCAAATACACCTATAGCCGCAACATGGATATGTTCATAAATACCATCTACACACAATCAGAAAACAATCAAAACTCCGTCAACCTCACTACTGGTAAAGGGTTGTATTTTGAGCAGGGTCTCAACTACTATCTTTTCAAGACCAACGGTGTAACGCGTAAGATTTTTGAGGTGAATGAGGTATTTACAACTGGCGAAGGGGTTAAGAACTATATTTTTGATATAACCAACAAAAGGTCGAATCAATTTTCACTCGGTTTGCGCTATTACCCCATTCGAGCCCTCACCTTATCCATGGGGACACGGCAAAGCTTTCTTACCAGAATCGATACGGCTGATTCCCTGTACTATGCCTCGGCTGCTCTCACCTATCAACTTTTTGAAACATCGCTCGACTACTCTCACGGCAGGGTTCAAAATGTACCAAATGGGCGAATAGATAAACGCTTCTCAGTTAATGTCAAGAAACGTTTTTAACGTAATCCACATATCATTACTTCTAAACCGGGCTCCCGTCCGGTTTTTTTATGCATGGAAACCATGACAAGCTATTCCTTTATCATACCGGTCAAACCAGGCGGCACTATTACCGCCCTCTCCTCCCTGCAAGATATCCCATCAACTATCAGGCATGAGATTCTGGTCGCAGAAGGAACCAACCCGAGCAGACAGCGCAATCTGGCGGCTGAACAGGCGCAGGGTGATATTCTCTATTTCATGGACGATGATTCACAACTGGCAATTAACGCCTTGGAACAATGCACCCACTACTTTGAAAACAAAGAGATTGCAGTTATTGGGGGACCGTCCCTGACCCCGGCAACTGACACATTTCTTCAACGCCTGTTTGGTCTTTTATTGTCATCTCTTTTTGGCGCCGGAGCCATGCGTAACCGTTATCGATCTGTCGGCGCCCCACGACGATCATCGGAAAAGGAACTGATCCTGTGTAACATGGCAATTCGACGGGATATTTTTCTGGAACTGGGCGGGTTTGACCAACGGCTTTACCCCAATGAAGAAAATGAGCTGCTTGACAGAATTCAGTCAAAAGGCTTACAACTACTGCACGTACCTCAGCTGACCGTCCAGCGTAGCCAGCGCCCAACACTGCTGAAATTTATCCAGCAAATGTATTCCTATGGACGAGGACGTGGCCAACAGTCCCATATCAGTGGCAAGATTTCATTAATCAGTTTAGCGCCGCTGTTGTTTATCCTGTACCTGATTACCGCACCAATGCTTATCCAGATCAACATGGTGGCACTGCTGCCACTTTGCTGCTACGGTTTGTTCACCCTTATCTTTGCCTGCGAAGCCGGAGTACGTGCAAGATCATGGAACATGATACTGCCACTGATCCCGCTCTTTCCGATCATGCACATCGCCAATGGTTGTGGCCTGCTGGCCGGACTGATTCGTGGCAAATCGGGACGATCCGCCTCACAACCCAACACAAAGTTCAATGTGCGTATAATTACGCCACTTACATCCATACATCAGGAGTGATTGTGAAGTTAAGCATTGTTATCCCACTGTACAACGAAGTGGAGAACATCGAAGCACTCTATCAGGCCGTTACTGAAGCACTCCGGAATGAACTCAGCGACTATGAATTGATCATGGTAGACGATGGGTCAATCGACCATACCTATGCTACTCTGACCGAGCTTGCCCTGAAGGACACCAGACTCAAAGTAATCCGTTTTCGCCGCAATTTTGGCCAGACTGCCGCCATGTCAGCCGGATTTGATGCGGCCTCGGGTGAAATCATCATCCCCATGGATGGTGACCTGCAAAATGATCCGAAAGATATTCCACGGTTGATTGCAAAAATACATGAAGGATATGATGTTGTTTCCGGCTGGCGCAGCGACCGCAAAGACACCTTTATTACCCGCAAGATACCATCCATGATTGCCAATGCCCTGATATCACGTCTAACCGGTGTCCACATCCACGATTACGGCTGCACACTTAAAGCTTATCGCCGCGAAGTCCTGGATGGCATCAATCTTTATGGAGAAATGCATCGGTTTGTTCCGGCTCTGGCGTCACAAGTCGGCGCAAAAGTCACGGAAATGCAGGTCAACCACCACCCCCGGTTACACGGCGTCAGTAAATACGGCATTTCGCGAACATTGCGGGTAATTCTTGACCTGATGACCGTCAAGTTTTTGCTGACCTATTCCACCAAACCGATCCAGCTGTTCGGCAAATGGGGAGTATATACCATTCTGGTAAGCTTGATTACCGGCTCCATGACAGTTTACATGAAACTGGTTGATCATTTGAGTATGAATCGCAATCCGCTGCTGATCCTGACCGCCTTTCTCATGTTCATGGGAATTCAGTTTATTGTCCTGGGACTGCTAGGCGAGGTAAATGCCCGTACGTATTATGAATCACAAAACAAGCCGATTTATGTCATCAGAGACCGCATCAACCTTGACTGATCGGACGCTACGCATTCTCATGCTGGCACCCACCCCCTTCTTTGCCGATCGGGGCTGCCATGTCAGGATTTACGAAGAAGCACGGGCACTGGTTGAACAGGGGCACCAGGTCTGCATCGTCACCTACGGTCTCGGCCGTGATATGCCCGCAATTACCACCGTCCGCACCCCGCATCTCCCCTGGTATACCAAGCTGGAAGCCGGACCATCATGGCACAAGCCGCTGCTCGATCTGCTGCTACTGGTAACAGCCTACAAAACAGCCCGCAGGTTTCGCCCCAACCTGATCCATGCCCACCTGCACGAGGGTGTTCTGATCGGCTATATCCTGAAAAAATTAGTACACCGACCGTTATTGTTTGACTATCAGGGGAGCTTGACCGGTGAATCGCTGAGTCACGGTTTTTTTCGCGAGAAATCGATGCTGCACCGCATGTTTTCCTTATTGGAAAGATGGCTTGATAGCTGCGCTGACATGACAATCACCAGTTCCAGTGCCGGTGAAAAAGAGCTGCAATCATTCTGGGGCGTTCCGGTTAGCAGGGTAAGTACACTCATTGACGGTGTTGATACTGACATCTTTCAACCGCTCCCCAAATTGGCAACACGCCAGCAACTCGGCATCCCCGAACAAGCAAAGGTGATCGTCTATCTCGGTCTCTTCAACCAGTATCAAGGTGTTGACCTGCTTCTGGACGCACTGGTTATCGTAATGAAACAAGATCCAGTTGCACATGCACTCCTGATGGGATTTCCGGAGGAAGCATATATACAAAAAGCGGCTCAACTCGGCATCGCCAAAAGAATAACATTTACCGGTCGAGTTCCCTATGATCTGGCTGCAACATATCTCTCTGCCGGTGATGTGGCTGTTTCGCCCAAGCTATCGATCACCGAAGCGAACGGTAAGCTATTCAATTATATGGCGTGCGCACTTCCAACCGTTGTATTTGAAAGTCCTGTCAATCGTGAGATCATGGGTGAACATGCCTATTATGCTGATTATGGTTCGACACAATCATTTGCCGAACAGATCATGACAGCCTTACTGGGCATTCCCAACGGACAACTGGGACTGCGCGCACGGGAACGGGCGGTGACATATCACTCGTGGAAAGCACGTGGAACAGCGTTGATAGCCAAGTACCAAACAATGATCTCAACCTTCATGAACAGTTAGAGAATTTCCTCTATCCCGAGTGCAAGTCCCACCTCAATCAAATCACAAATGTAAAATACTTACAGCAACCTCAAGAAATCAATTGACATCAAAAGCATGTTTTGATATATAAATGGAGCTCAACGCGGGAATAACTCAGTGGTAGAGTGCGACCTTGCCAAGGTCGAAGTCGCGGGTTCGAATCCCGTTTCCCGCTCCATTAAATACTTAATGGGGTCAATAAGTTAGAAGGTTTTACCCCCCGACTGTGCCCGGTACTGTGACTAAACAGTATCGGGTTTTTAGTTATTCGGGGTGTTATAAAATCTTCTCCGAAGTATTCGAAGATCAATTCTGCATCTTCTTCCAGACCTTCCACATAGTTCCCGTATACCTCATACACCATCTGTTTTGATGCATGCCCCATGAGCTCACCCGTCATAGAACTATCAAACGTATCAGGAAGCAATTCAAGAAATCAGAGAATACGTTAAATAATCTTACAATCTACAGAGAAGACGGGCACGGCTAGACTACCTATCACCAGCCACATACGAGAAAAACTATTACCGACAGAAAATGGCTGCATAACCATAGAATAGGGTGCCCACTATTGACAGCCTACATCACATCAGATTGACCAGTTTCATCGGTTTCATGCCGATGGTTAACGCCTAGGCGCAGAAGCTATGCCTTGTGCTGTAGGGTGTCTTGTATATGAGTACCGAATTGTCATTGATTGGCCTGCATGTTAAGCCACAGATCCAGTTTTGCAAGCAAATCGGGCAAAAGTAGCGGCTTGGAGAGATGATCATCCATCCCGGCAGCAAAGCATCTGTCACAATCTTCCTTCATGGCATTTCCGGTGAGTGCAATTATCGGGATGTCATGCCGACGCACAGCTGACCCAGGATTGCGGATGATGGCCGTGGCCTCATAGCCATTCATTTCCGGCATCATACAGTCCATCAGCACCAGCATATATTCGTTTTCTTGCAGTGCCTGCAATGCTTCCTTACCATTACAGGTCACGTCTACCTGATAACCATACCTTTTCAGCAGCAGAGGGACTGCTATCCGGGAGCTAGGGTCGTCCTCGGCCAACAGAATACGGATCTCCATGTCGTTGCCTGTCCTTCTCGAACGAATGGAAAGCGTATCAAGCTTCTCTGCCTCTGGAACAGCTTCAACCCGCTTCTCCATCACAACGGTGAACCAGAATGTGGCGCCATCCCCTTCGACACTTTCCGCGCCGATAGTTCCCCCCATCAGCTCTGTCAGTCGTTTACAGATCGCCAACCCCAGTCCGGTGCCACCGAATCTACGGGTTGTGGAACTATCAGCCTGGGTAAATGGCTCAAATATATGTTCCAACTTGTCGGCGGCGATGCCGATGCCGCTATCGACGACTTCGATCCGCAGCGTTGCAGGACCGCCGTCCGATGCGGTCAAGCGTGCATTGAGCGCGACGCGCCCTTCCGGCGTGAACTTGATGGCGTTGGTAAGAAAGTTCAGCACGACTTGCCGTATGCGTCCCGAGTCGCCGCGCACCAATTGCGGCACGT
>DAINBV010000035.1:0-51529 GCA_036732725.1 Geobacteraceae bacterium
AATTCCCCGGACTATATCCTTGAGCATGTGGCCATGCTGAACAATGATTACGGCATACGTCATGTATTCTTCTATGATGACTTGTTCACCTTTGACCGCAAAAGGGTCGCCGAATTCTGTGAACTAAAAGAAAAGAAAAAAATTGGAGTTACCTATAACTGTATTGCCCGGCTGGAGCATGTGGATGCAGAATTACTCTCACTTCTCAAGCGTTCCGGGTGCTGGCAGGTTAATTTTGGAATAGAGTCCGGTGACCCGGAGGTATTGAAGAAGCACCGTAAGTTTTATGGGCTTGACGAGGTCGGCCAGAAACTGGCTATGGTAAAGAAGGCTGGCATGCGTGTTAAAGGGCTGTTTATGGTCGGCCTGCCCGGGGAAGATGAAACTGCTATTCGTCGCACCATCGATTATGCTCTTACTCTTCCGTTGGACGAGATTAACGTTACCAAGTTCACTCCTTTTCCTGGAGCACCGGTCTACCAAAATATCAGGGATTCCGGAGCGTTTAACGAAGAATGGGAACTTATGAACTGTATCAACACGGTGTTTGTTCCCCATGGTATGACAAAGCAGCAGATCGATGACTTGTATGACGAATTCATCCGACGGTTTTACCGGCGTACGCGTATTCACTGGGGGTATACAAAAATGCTCTGGAAATCGCCCCACAGTATCTATTCTTTTCTGCGTAATCTGCCTGCAATTCTGGCCTTTGAGGCCAAGCAGAAATGGTGAACACATGAGATCCTGTTTTGTCTAGCGTATTACTTACGAGCTGTCGTCTGCTTTCTCCAGAGATGCATACATGCCGGGAGCGTTATCAGGGAGAAGAAGGTAATAAACCCTACACCGATATTAGTGGCCCACCCGATTGAAGACATGGCGCCATAGTCGGTGAAAGCCAGAGAACCGAATCCGACGATAGTTGTCATTGCCGATAAAAAAACCGATCTGCCAATCTGGACATATTGTGCCTCTCTCTCTTCCTGAGTCGTTCCGGAAACCCGAAAACGGATATACAAACCAAAGTCACTCCCCATCCCCACGATAGTCACCAGTACCATGGCGTTCATAAAATTAAGTCCCATTCCGGTCAGTGCCATTGTCCCCAGCATGCAGCCAATGGCTGCCGCCACCGGAAACAATGAATAGAAAATCCCGGTAGGACGTTCCGTAAATTGAATATACAGAAGAAACAGCACAAGCATGCCTCCCAGCAGGAATGCACCCGTAAAGCTGCTTCGTACGGTTTGCTTGAGTTGGTTGCTGACAAGCTCAAGACTGCTCAGGCGAGCAGTCGGATCGATGGCGTTAAGATCAGCCTGAAAAGCTGGTAGATTAAAGCCTGTTTCTCCGTAGTGAAGATAGACCAAGGCATGATACCCGGCGGCGTCTTTAACCAGATGTCGATCAATTATTCCCTTGAATGGTGAGTCTATAAACCGCGCTACGATCTCTTCAGGTTTTACGGGAGCGGATTGTGCTATAAACCGGCTAGCGTCCAGGAATGGCTGAAACGGCTCCCGTGCAAAATTCAGGTGATCAAGCTGAGTACGCACCACATCAACCGGTTTACCTTCGGCAAAATATTCCCTTAATTGACGTGCACTCTCAGCCTGGATGGTCTGACTGTTGACCAGCCTTGTCAGAGATGACCAGGTAACGATTTTCTCTTGCGCAGATAATATTTCAGCCAGTATGTCGAGCCGGGAGGCCCGCTCAAGAACATCGGACAGCTCTTTTCCTTCTAAAGCGACCAGCAGTTGCCTGGGAGCAATGCTCAGGTTTCGTTCGAGTTTTTCCTGGGCTAGAAAAGCTTCTGAATGGCGTGGTTGCAGATTTTTGAGGTCTCCGTCAAATCTGACCTGCCGGGCAGCCCAATACAAGACAACAATTATGAGTAACGACGTTATTATGATAAAGCCGGGTCGGCGTAGCGTTATACGCCATATTTTAGATAGTCCGAGTCCCGGTATCGGGCAATACATGATCGGATAATGTTTTTCCATGAAGATCAGCAGCGGAGGTAAAAAAAAGATTGTCACATAGAATGAATAAATAACTCCCAACCCAACCAGGAGTCCCAGTTCAAACAACGCTCGTACATCTGAAATCATAAGTGCCAGAAAGGGGACTCCGGTGGTAATTGCAGCGGTAAAAACTCCGTGCCCGGTATCAAGCAGCGCCATACGTAGCGCCTCCCCGGTATCTCTACCTGCAGCACGTTCAGTATGGAAACGGTCGTAGATATGAATCGAGTAATCTGTTCCAATTCCTGTTATCAGGGCAGTAAACGCAAATGATATAATATGGATAGAGGAAAGCCACAGTCCGGCAGTCGCCAGAGCAAACAGCACGCTGCTGGCCAGTATCAATGGTATCAGAAGAGTTGGCAACAGGCGGCGATAAGCGGCATAGAATATTCCGAGAACCACCACCAGTGATGAAGCAATACTGATCAAAATATTGCTTTTCATGGCAGCTTCGTCAAGAACAGCGCTTATATGGGCTCCGGCACATGAGATTGAAACCGGCGCTCCTCGTCGGGCCTCGTTGATTGTTGTTACCAGCTTGCGGGCAAAGTCCATATTCTGTACCGGTTTGGTTGGCTCGGCAATAATAATCAGTACATTTCCGTTGCGGGACATGAAATAGGGGGATGCCGGATCAAGGTCAAGCGACTGACTTCCTGTTTTGAGGCGAGGCAGGATAAAGTCCCGCAGATAGAGTGGATCGGCGGTTAACAGGCCGGTCATTCCTCCACCAAGCTGGACAGCCAGTTCAGACTGTAGTTGCTGTAAGTATGTTGTAGCTTGGTCGTTGGTATAGCGTGCATTGAAACGGCCAACATCCTCGGGACGGATGAACACCTGCGGGTTGGCAACTGCAAACGATATAAATCTGGTAAACGCTGCCGCCTGGCTTTCATCATAGGCACGCCAGGTAATACGCCTGAAAGCTGGTTCACCATCGATTCGCGCCTGTTTCAAACGCTCTGCAAAACGTCCTGCTTCCGTTGGGAGTGTCTTTTTATTGCCTTCCACCAGGAAATAAGCATCGTTAGCACTGCCGGTCCATTCCAGAGAATCGAGCAATAGTTTGAGCGCTGGTTGTCGGGTCGGGAAAAGTCGAAAAATATCAGTATCGAAATGTATGGAAGTAAGAGATGCCACCGACATAACGATCAAGAACAGAAAAAGGCAGAGGGCAGGTAAGGGGCGGGAAGTGGATAGTCGAAAGATCCATGCCAGATGGCGCTGGACAAGGGTGTTACAGAAAAAAATTATACGGGAAAACAGATTGCGATTCATGGTTTTTGTTGCAGTGCCTCTAACGGATAGATGGTCAATCCGTCAAGCTTTGGAGAGAAGGCATCTGCTGACAGTTCGCCGTTCACTTCCGGTTCGCTGATTTTTATGCGGAACCGTCCTCCTGATTCGGAGTGCATGATAATCTCGGAGGCCAACGGCACGCCGTTCACGATTGCGTAGTCGTTGTAGATCACTTCATCTCCATTGGGCATGCGGCGCGAGACTACAAGGCCATTCTCAAAGGTTATTGTTTCATGAAGTCCTGCCTTGGAAATCCGTTCCATGGTGCCGCTTTTCGGGCCACTGTCAAGTCCGTCTATATCCATCAACAACCGTGCGTGCCGCCAGTTTTCACCCGCACCTTTTTCTGGAAGGTCTGCAATCAAGCCGCTGAAAGCGATTGATTTGGAAATATCGACAATCGTGATGTTGTCACCTACCAGAAAAACCTCCATGATGGTCGTTCCGAAAGGGGATAAAATGACCATACGCATCTGATCAGGGCGTTGATAGAGCAGATAGCCACTTGCTCCCATCCCCTGATCCCCCTTGTTAACCGAAAGAGACACCAATGTTGAGAGGGTATTCACCCGGGCACCGGGAGTGTAGCTTACGGGAGGTTTTGTCGTAGCGCATGCAGCTAAAAAAATATGGATCAATAGTAAAAATATGAGTTGAATCGATTTTGCCATGATATTCCAATTGATTGAATAGAATACTGAATTATTCGATTCGAAAATCCCTCTCTGTAAGACCTACATTACGCTTAACTTTTCGAAAAACCATGGTGGCCCGATCACCATTTCTTTCAGCTATCACAAGTTTTCGGAAGGCACCTTCTTCGTGAAAACTGATTATAACTTCCTGTATCTGGCCACTCTGGGGGGTTATGGTCACAGTATAGACCCCGGAGGTCAGGTCAGCCTGCACCTTCATTCCCTCTGGTAGTGCTGTAATCGGTTGCGAAAATCGCGTCATCCACTGCCGGAGTCCTTGCTCTGGTGGCAACACAATCCGACTGCGTTCATTGTTTCCTATTTTCTGTTCGATAGTACCGTCCCGCAGAAGTATGCTGCTGGCGTATGGCTTGGCTATTTCCATATAAAAGAGATCCGGCTTTCGGAAGCGAACCGTTCCATTCATCTGTATACTGCGTTTCATAAGCTTCAGCTGTTTTTCTTGAGTAATATCAGCTGTAAAATCATTAATACCTGAAAAAGTTCGCCGTAAAGCATCCAGGCCATCAAGAGCAGATATCTGGCGCGCTATTGCAGGGAGTGGCAAGAGCAATAGCATAATAATAACAATACCTGCCCTACGCATACTCATACCCTTCCAATTCCGATGGTCATGCTGGTTTTCAATAGTAATATGTCATCTTCCTTCCACACTTCTCCTTCTACCAAGCAGAGTCTGCCAAAAGACTTTACGATGCGGACCGATATTGAAAGTGTATCCCCTCCACAAACAACTCCGTGGAATTCAGACTTGTCCAAGGCAGCCAGGAAACCGCCGTCCCCTGATTCGAGGCTTGCTGCAATACCTGCTAACTGCGCTACGCACTCTATCAATAAAACTTGAGGGAAACCTGTAGGAAAGCCTGTTACACGACGTAGAGCCTTTGCTGCATTCCCCGGCTCCAGCTCCAGGATACGGTCGATCATTAAAAATGGATAGCGGTGCGGTAAATATGCTGACGGATCGGGATTAAACAGAAGATCCTCCCGTGAGAGAAATAGCATAATGGGGACCTTCAGGAGATGAAGCCAGATGCAGTCCCTTCTGGTTACTGCCCAGCGTGGAAAGCAGAACACCCAGTGCTGTTCCACCCATAGCAAGGGAACGTCCGACAACCGGCTCAATCCGTAAGGGGGAGGGTGACCGCGTCAGAACTTGTCTGAACAGTGCCGTCTGGGCTGCCGTACCGGAAAGAGAACAGCGGACATCGTTAGACAGCTCACTCAACAAAATCTGCTCTGCTTCTGCCTCATATCCCGGCATGATCAGCCCCACAGTAGCAACATTTGAAACCAGTCCTTTGATTCTTGCATGACGACATGCGGCATGTTTGGCATGTTCGAGAACGAGGACGCCACAACCTTCGCCGAAGGCAGCAGCATAGCGGTTTAGCTGGCCTGTTGCAGCGAATCCGGCAATCATTAACGGCATCAGGCTGTCGGCACCGCCAGTCAACATAACATCCGCCCGTCCCTCTTCAATACATCTGCAAGCCATGAGGAATGCGGATTCTGCCGAACAGAAACGCTGAACCATAGTAACATTCGGGCCTTTCAAGCCATGCTCGATGGATGCGTTACTTGCTGGCGCGTTGGCAACTGTATTGGGAAAAAGCATCGGAGAAAGCCCCTCAATTCCTCCGGAAAAATAGCCTTCAAGGAATTCTGCGGAATTTGCCAGACCGCCAAAACCACATCCAAGGGCAATGCCTATACGCTCCGGCTGCAGTTGCTTGACGTCAAGCCCAGCATCTTTCAGAGCCAAACCGGAGGCTGCAACAGCAAACTGACTGCAGCGATCCATTTTACGTGCCTTGAGTGGAGGTATGAAATCAGATGCCTTGAAATTGATTGAGCGCCCCCAGAGCAAATCTCTGCCGTGTGAATATTCGGTTGGGACAGGGGTCAGAGCACTTTCATTCGCAGTCAGCATGTGCAACAACGGATCAATCCCTTTACCGGCAGCTGATAAAGACGAATAACCGGTTATGACAATATTCTGGAAGTCATATCTCATCGGGAAAGTACCAGAGAAGTGATGTTGCCGCCAAAAGCAAAAGAATTTGATACGGCTGTCTGTGAGTCGCTTGTAATCGAACCATTATGGCAGTATTCCAGATCACATTCGGGATCTCTGCCCCGGAAATTGAGCGTTTGCGGAATAAATCCATTTCTCAGGGCTATCAGGGTTGCAACCGCTTCGATAGCCCCGGCTGCTCCAAGGCAATGTCCGGTCAAGCCCTTGGTTGAAACTAGGGGGACCTTTGCCGCCTGCGTCCCGAAAACCAGTTTCATTGCATTTGATTCAACCACATCGTTAAGCGGGGTGCCTGTGCCATGGGCGTTGATCCATCCAATTTGGCTGGCGTTAACTCCTGACGCTGAAATGGCATCGCTCATGACTCTGGCAGCGGTTGAACCGCTCGGGTCAGGAGCAGTCATATGGAAAGCTTCTCCAGCAATGGCGTAACCAAGCACATAACCAAGAATTTTTGCATTACGGGAGATGGCGTCATGTTCCTGCTCAAGCACCATGAAAGCAGCCCCCTCTCCGAGAGAAATGCCCTGACGTCCAAGACTGAAGGGGGAACAGGGATTCGGATCAATTACCTTGAGAGAATTGAAACCAGCAAAGGTGAGAATTGAAAGCGTGTCCGTTCCGCCTGCAACCACGGCACGCTGTTTTCCGGTTGCAACCAGTTCCGCTCCCCAGCCGATGGCAGTTGAGGATGACGAGCAGGCGGTTGTTATACTTCCCTGATAACCTGCAAGGCCGAACCTGAGGGCTATCTCGGTGGTTGTTTTATCGGGAAGAATGCCGCGCAGCAGTGACGGTTCCGCTGCCACGCCCTGCAGGTGAGATTTAAGCCACTGTTCTGACTGAAACATACCGGCTGCGCCTGCCCCCAGTGATACACCGATCTGGTAGGGATTGTATGCGCCGGGCAAGCCGCTCTGTCTGAGCGCTTCACCGGCAGCGATAATGCCAAACTGGTCTGCGCGGGAAAGTTTGCGAGTCTCACGACGATCAAAGTAGGCACGTGGATCATACTCTTTGACCTGGCAACCGAGTTTTGAAGGAAAGGCGGAAATATCAAAAAGATCAAGCGGCGCTATACCGCTGGTCCCGTTTACCAGAGAAGCGGTGAAAGCGGGAATATCTTTTCCGGCACCACAGAAAATGCCGATTCCTGTTATGGCTACTCGGTTTTTAGCTGCCATCAGATAATTCCACCATCAACCACAAGGGTCTGGCCTGTTATATATGAAGCATTATCTGAAGCAAGAAAAGCTGCCGCTGCCGCCACTTCCTCGGCTGTTCCGATGCGCCCCAGTGCTGATCCGCTGATTACCCGCTCCACAATGTCCTGTTTCAAGCCTGCTGTCATGTCAGTAGCGATCATGCCGGCTGCAACCGCATTGACCCGGATTCCCATTGGCCCAACTTCACGGGCCAGAGATTTGGTCATACTGATGATTGCTCCTTTGGATGCAGAATAATTGGTTTGTCCGGCTGTGCCAAGAATGCCGGAAATAGAAGAGATATTGATAATGCTTCCCTGGCGGCGTGCCATCATTTTTCTAACACCCCATTTACAGCAGTGAAACATCGGATACAGATTAGTTTTGATGACTGTATCCCAGTCATCATCCGACATCATGGCAAGCCAGCCATCGCGGATAATGCCTGCATTATTGACCAGAATATCGATGTGGCCAGAATCCGCAGTAGCATGGTTTATGACTGCCTGCGCGCCCTCCGATGTGCTGACATCTGCTTTGACAGTCGTTATGGTTCCATCAAGCAGTTCTGCCTCATGAACAAGCCCTGATGCGGCAGTGTCATTGGAAAGGTATGCGGCAGTGACAGTTGCGCCTGCACGGGCAAATAATAATGAAATTGCTTTCCCGATACCCCGTGTACCACCGGTGACAACGACAATTGAGTTATTGAATTTCAACGGAATACCTATCAATACGAGTTTAATTTAGCTGTAACTTACAGTTATTACAGGGTCAATCAGCTTGTAACGTATAGAACAAATTAACTGAAAAGTCCAGTGCGATAGAGATTGCATGGTTTCATAACAGACTACTCAAGCTCTTCGCCAACAATTTCCATTTCTCTTGTTTTCTCTGCTAATGTGGCATCTTTTTTACGAAACAAAACAATGAGTCTATAGCAAATAAAATATGCTGAAACAGCTGCGAAAAAAGCAATAATTGAGCAACCGAGCATCAGAGGAGCGGAGTGCTGAACAAGAATTGTTTTCGAAGCCTGCCAGTCGAGTTTTTGAAAGTTCAGGGTGCTTTGCTGGGTACCGAGAATTGAAGCGCCCAATTTATATGCCAGGATCATGGATGGAGCGACTGTAAGAGGTGAATTAACCAAAGAACCGCTGATACAGGTCAATTTGTTGAGGCGAAACATGAATGCCAACGCAAGAGCAACAACCGTGTGAACACCGGGGACAGGTGGAGTGAAACTGATAAAAACACCCACGGCGAAACCGGCCGAAATACGAGCTGGGTGCTCATTAAGAGCCAGGATGCTTTTAAATTTAAGTTTTAATTTATCTGACGACCACATTAATTTAACGGCCTAAAATGACTTTTACCTGCTCTCTTGATCAACTTCCAGAGCGGCCCCTTGACCGGGAACATGCGCAGAGCATCTAGCATGGAGTCGCTAATATTTACTTCCAAACCAGGCGCCACCCAGTTACGACGATTCATCGCCTCGGCTGTAACCAGTTCAGCAAGTATTTCCCGGACATCGGGTGAAATATAGAAAACCGGCTCCAGCAGATTGGTATCGGTGGATATGATCCCCTCATTCAGAGAAGTCTGATACAACGATGTCCCAGGAAAAATACGGATACCGGTCATGGCAATCACTGCCGTCGGTTCAAGTTCATCCATGAGGGCATACGTTTCAAGCACGGTTTCTTTGGTTTCACCGGGCCCGCCAAACAGTATGTAGTGGGCAAAATCGACGCCACGCTCCCGGCAGAGGAGTGAAGCAGAGCGTACATCATCGACGGTAAATGACTTGCCGAGATTTTTCAGCATGGCGGGAGAACCGGACTCTGTACCGAATTCTATGGCATCACAGCCGGCTGTCAGCATCTCGTCGAGCAGTTCTGAAGATATATGGGCAGGATTGATAAAGGCGGACCAGTTCAGCGGCAATGTCTCTTTTGACATTGCCCGACACAGTTCGCTGGCGTATGACATGGGATAATTAAAAATGTCATCCACAAAATAGATGTAGTTGCCCCCTTGGCTGACGAGCCCTTGTAGCTCTTCAATAACTTCTGCTACAGGGCGGAGCCTCATGGTGCGCCCTTCAAGCAGGGGGTAGGTGCAGTAAATACAGGTGAAAGGGCATCCGCGTTTGGTCTGGACGTTTGTCATGCCTCCGTCACGCTGATAGCGGGACACATCAAAGAGTGTACGATCCGGTGTTCCGATATGTTTAACAGGAAACGGAGGAACGTAGTCTTCTCTCCCACGTTGTAGAACACCCGGTAGATCGGATATGTCATCATTTCGTTCAAGGCGTTTTGCCAGAATCGGCATGATCTCTTCACCCTCACCGATAATACCGTAATCAGCACCCAAAAAATCAAAAACAGTCCGTGGCATGAGTGAGAATCCAGAACCCCCGACCACAGTACGAACCAGTGAACGACACGCGGAAATAATGCTTCGGACGTTTTCCAGATAGGAGCGGCTTGCAGGCCATGTGACGTTATCAAGATTGCGAAGAGAAATGGCAACTAATTGGGGGGTGAAATCGGCAAGATGCCTGGCGAGTGCTTCTTCTGGCTGTGGCTCAAAACAAAGATCAAGGACTGACAACTCGTGACCGGCTTTGCGCAACGGCCCGGCCAGATACGCGAGTCCGATTGGAAACACCGGATAGGGCGATCGTTCGCGATTAGCTGATATCAGCATAATCCTCATGCCGACTCCAGCCACTCAACCATGTGTTGAACCCGTTCAGTAATCGGCTGTGGCATCTGAAACTGCAGTACTCCATTCATATCAGTCAATGCATGAGTAGTACGTCCGCAGGCAAGTTTTTTCCCCGTAGAATCACTGATGATACTTTCGAATACCAGTGTGGCTGTTTCCGTATGTTTCAGGCGTGTAGTAATGGTCAGTTCATCATTATAGCGTGCCGGATGCAGGTATTTTACTTCCAGAGATACGACTGGGCCGAGATATCCCAATGCGGACAACTGGAAGGCATCAAGACCGAACTGCTTAGTCATGGCACCTCTGCCAATCTCCATCCATGCCACATAGTGACCATGCCAGGCAACCTGATAGACATCTACTTCGTTAAATCGTACGCTTATTTTTGATTGATGATATCTCATGTTTCGCTGTCGATCCAACGGTTGAATTTTGTAAGAGATAGCCCGGAGCCAACCTCGACAAACCGTGCAACGCCACGTTTGCGTAGCGCATGGTATGTTTTTTCCCAGTAGACCGGCATACTGAGCTCTGAACAGATAAATTCCGGGATTGTAGCAGCTGTTAGTAACTGTTGGTCGATATGTCCCATCAGCGGGATTGACGGCTCATTACAATGGTAATCAGCCAATATGGTCCGCAAATCGGCTGTGATGTTATTCATCAAGGGGGTGTGAAGCGGAGCGTCGGCATGAAACAGGCTGGCAGAAAAAGCGCCTGCTGCCTCAGCCTCTATCTTTGCAGACTCGATACCTGAACCGGCCCCTGCCAGCATGACATGGCGTGATGTGTTGTAATTTGCCACATATACACCATTATTGAGTGCGATGCTTTGTACCTGCAGGATCGTCAGTCCTATAATACATCCCAGTGCGTACTTGTCGCTTCCAAATGTTTCTGCCATTAGTGTGCCGCCCCGAAATGTTATTTCGAGAGCCTCATTTGCTGATAGCACACCACTTGCTGCCAAAGCCGCATAGATTCCCATGCTGTGCTCTGCCAGCAGATCAGGGGGGGCATTACCTGAAGTGAGTTGTTCATTCTTCCAAAGACTACAGCAAACTCCGAACAATTGCAGCTTTACACTTTCAGTTAAGGCCCGGTTATTGGCACTCCCGGTTAGGGGGTCAAAGCCGGTCATTGAAAAGCAGGTTTCAGCGATTCTACGAAATGAATCGTCATTCAGAGGTGGAATGTTCCACAACACCGGTTGCCCCGGAAACATATAACAAATCACATTGCTCCCCGAGATGAGGCTTGCTTACGCTTGATTGCAGCTCTGAAGCCGATATTCATGGGGGCAAAAACCTGTACTGAACGGTGCAGTTTGAATATGCGGTTATACATTGATGAAAAGGAATAGAATGAACTGCACAGCCAATCGTACCCCTGTTTGAGCTGTTCTGTCGTCATCCCTTTCGGCTGGAAGGTGACATGTTCCATGTCGTAATCGCGCCAATCGCTTGAAATGATCCGTCCTTCGGCCTCAAGTCGTTGTCTGACCGTTGTACCCGGATACGGGGTCAGGATCGGGAAGATAGCAGCCTCCAGGCGTGCCTGTTCACAGAACTGAAGCACCTGTTCAAAGATGGCAGGTGTGTCGCCATCATAGCCGAGCACAAATGAACCAAGGATGCCGATTCCATTGTCTCGAAACGCTTTGGCGTCATCAAGAAACGAGGATGCTCTGTTCGTAACCTTGCCCATAGCAGCAAGCGATTGTTGATTGAGCGATTCAAAGCCGACAAACATACCGACGCACCCTGATTCTCCAGCTGCCTTCATCAACTCCCGATCACCGGCAAAATCAATCGGAGAGTGAGAAAGCCATTTGAAATCCATTCCCTTCATGCCTGCAAAAAGTTCCAGGGCATATTTCCGGTCGGCGACAATATTGTCATCCACAAAAAAGAGAAATGAATTTGCTTTGCGGAGCTCCGTCAGTTCGGCAAGGATATTGTCAATCGGACGTTTCCGGTACTTCCGTCCGTAAAAGGCGGTTACTGAGCAAAATTCACAATTGAAAGGACAGCCGCGGGTAGTCTGGATGGTGTTGGTCAGAAGATAACGCTTCCCTTTGAATAAACTGCGTCGGGCAATCGGAATACTTTCCATTGGTACCTGTGAACAGGAACGGTAACGCTGCTGAAGTTTTCCCTGAAGATAATCGCTCAATAGTTGGGGCCAGGCATATTCACCCTCCCCGATTACTACGGCATCAACATGGGTTAGCGCCTCATCCGGTAGATTACTGGCATGAAAACCGCCCATCACGACGATCTTGCCACGGCGGCGGAATTCATCGGCAATGGCGTAGGCTCGCGGCGCCTGCGGGGTCATGCCGGTCAATGCAATGATGTTGGCATCCGTTGCGTAATCGATCTGTTCAAAATTGTCATCAAGTAGAGATGTTTCCCATTCAGGAGGTGTCACCGCTGCAATCGATGCGAGTGAGAGTGTTGGAAATTTGAAGGCCAGTTCCCCCCAGAGTCGCCCTTTTTCCCAGCCGGGCGAGATAAAAATGATTTTCATGCCACGCCCTTCTTTGTTTTGATAAGTTTTGAAATTATTGTATGTACGACGTTACGATCATTGTCATTGAATGTAATATCCTGCTTTCTCCCCTTGAAACCAATGTGGTAATAGTCCGTTTTTTTAATTTTTAAAGGTTTGGCAAAAAGCTTATATGTTCTTTTGACCTTTGTCAGAATCGGAACCATTACTCCCGGAAGAGCGCTGGTAGTAATCAGCACACCTTTAATATCCCTGCCGGTGTCTCGTACTTTTGGCGCACGCATTTCATCGCTCCAGTAGCAGAATACACTCATCCTCTCCAGGAGTATCCTTATGATCGAAGGGAGATCGTAACAATTTACGGGTGCTGACAGTATCAAGACATCAGAGTTAAGCATGCTGTCTATAAGAGAAGGCATATCATCATTGATATGACATGTTCCCATGTCATTGCCAGGGGATTTCATACACAATCTGCAATTGTTGCAGAAAGCTATGTTTAAATCCCGTGTCTTGATATATCGATAATCAACGCTAATTGAGTCAAGTCTCTCTGATATGTACTGGCAGAGTTGATCATTGATCCCATTGAGGTGCTGCGATACGTTGATAAGTGTTATCATGAACCCCATAGAGCCGGTGTAACGTCACTTGCCGTTTTCAGCAACATATTTTGCCATGCTACGCACCGATGCGAAAACCTTTGTGCCGGTTGCGGCGTCAGGCACCGATACGCCAAATTCCTTTTCCATGGCCACCACCAGTTGCAAGGCATCAATGGAGTCCAACCCGAGCCCTTCACCGAACAGCGGAGCATCGGTGTCGATTTCATCTGGTGACATTTCTTCGATACGCAAGCTGCCAATAATCATTTGTTTTATTTTTAGAATTAGTTCTTCTGACATGTAAACCTCTTAGGTGTGAACGTTTGATTGCCTATAACTTATTGTTTATTTTGCCGTATTGTCACGGTAGCTATTGTATATTGACCTTGCCACTCGTTTTGAAATGCTTTTAACCACATCATCCATATTGCTATCTTCTTTTTCGTCGCTGTCATTAAAAATTAATTTTCCATCCGAAGTTTCAAAAGTTACTACATACTTTATTTCATAACTACCTTTGTAGTCGTATTCATTCTTACTGGTCGTGGTTACTGATTTAATATCATACGTTAATTTTGCAGCGTTTTGAGTTTGTTCAGCAACTTGTATTCCCATGTCTTTTAATCTGAGTTTAGTAGATTCAATGACTTTTTTTCTCAAGCCAGCGACGTACCCCGGTTTATCCAAGTGGCTGGTGACAACAATGTTAGAGGAAATATCATTGAATTCAACTGGTACCTCTTTCTCAAGCAAATTGTTTCGATTGATTGAAACACAAGCATTTAAAAGCACAACTAAGGATAAAACTAAAAAAAACGATACATTGCGTCGCATAACATCCCCCCTCAAATATAATGATTTGCCTGACCAAACAAGTAAGTTGCCAACCAAATTTAATTTTTAAGAAATACTCCAAAAATCAAAAAAATTATACCACTGCTCAGGATACTGCTTTATATAGCTTTCAAAAACTCCGGCAAGCTGCTGCATCCCATCGCGAATGGCATCCTTGTTTGCACCGTGTTTCCCATGAAGGTATATCGGCTCTTCCATCAAAGTGGCGTAGCGGCCATCTTTGTCCAACACGACAAAAACCGGAATCAGTGGTGCGCCAGTGGCCAGAGCCAGGTAGGCCGGCCCAGACGGCAGCGGTGTCGGGCGGCCAAAAAAATTGACCGTAACTGTGTTGGATGACCCATCACGGTCGCCCAGCAGGCAGAGCACTTCGTTGCGACGCAACGTATTGACAGCTTCGATGGCTGCTAGTGGTGAAGTGTCATCACGATCAACATAAATAAATCCGATTCCTCGTTCACCACGCACACGTTCTCGCAACTCGTTTATTTTCTCATCCGGTTCCTTGAACGTCAGTACGTTAATTTTATAGTTGAGATCACCAAGACCAAGTCCTCCCAGTTCCCAGTTACCCAAGTGGGGGGACACCAGTAGAGCTCCGTTTCCTGCGGCGAGAGCGTCATCAAGAGGTTTCGGTGAACTGCGGCGACCAATCAGCGCTTGAAGACGTGAGCCGGTCATCTCCATCATCAGCATGACATCACACCAGTTGCGAGCAAACGTGTAGAAGGTAGAAAAGACCAGCATTTCAACTGATGGCTGCCCCGTTACAACCTGAAGGTTCTTCCTCACTCCACACCGTTTGTCAGCCAGCATCAGATAAAACAGCCCTCCCCATGCAGCTGCAAATGGCGCATGGAGCCATCGAGGCACAATGATGGTAAATATTTTGATAAGTAATAAATTTATACCACTATAGAGTGTCAACGCAACGACCTTAGATGGAATTCAAATACAAGCTCCCAAATACACGAAACAATATTTTTGTAAGAGAGCTTATATCGTTTGGCAGCTTGTTCAAAACCGGAGCTTGCTTTCCGTGATCTACGGTAAAATTTTATAAATGCCTTGACCAGAAGCACTTGAAGGTAATGGCGATTGATGTGCGGGTGATGAAACACCAGATGCAAGCCGTCATAAAATTTCCAGTGCCGACAGAAAATCTTGTCCTTGATCTGTTCATACAGTTTAGTCCCGGGATAGGGAGTCAAAATTGAAAATTGGGCTATGTTAGTATCCAATTGTATTGACAGGTCGATTGTCTTGAGCACATCTGCAGAGGTCTCATTCAGATTCCCGATAATATAGCTTCCGTAGGTTTCTATGCCGCTGCGCCGCAGGATATCCACCGCCTTGACCACATCAGACGAAGTGGTGTTTTTACCAAGGGAGTTCAGAGTGTCGTTACTGCCGCTTTCGATCCCCAGATAAACGGTGCTAGAACCGGCGGCGGCCATTTTGGCAACCATGCCGGGGTTGCGCATTATTGTATCAACACGTGAGAAATTCCACCACTTCAGGTCATACCTCCGTTCCATGAGTCCGTCGGCTATTTGTTCCACCCGAGCCGGCAGCAAGGTGAAATTGTCATCCATGAACGCGACAGCCCGAAAACCGTAGTTGTTATACACTTCATCCAGTTCTGCCAGCACCGATTCCGCACTGCGATAACGCCAGCCACGCCCAAAAAAACTTGAAGAGGAACAGAAATGACAGGCACTGGGACATCCCCGACTTGTGACCACCGGAGTAATTGCTCTTCCTGACATGCTGGCCCGGTAGCGATGCAGATCAACCAAATGCCGGGCAGGAAGTGGAAGAGTTTCTACATCCACCGGCACTGAGTCCGGTGTTCTGATTATCCGGCTGCCATCTTTGTAGATAATCCCTTTAACATGAGATGTGTCACCGCGAGCTTGTAGTGTCTCGAGCAATTCGGGAAAGATGATCTCCCCTTCACCCCGCACAATTGCTGTTACCCAGCCACTTGCGAGAACATCCTCCGGTACAAACTGGGGATGAGGGCCACCCATGATTACTGGACGATTGAGCCTGGCAGCCTGACGGGCAAGGTGCATGGCTCGATCAATACGTGTAGTATCGCTGGAGATCCCAACCGCGTCGGCGTTTTTAAAGTCTGCATCCGAGATTGTAATCCCGTCTGCCGCCAGATCGCGGAGCACAACATGATGACCGGCTTGTTCCAGGCTTGCTGCCACGTACAATAATCCCATCGGAGGCAGGCTCAATCCAAAGGTGTTATAGACACTATTTGAAGGTGGGTTGATCAGGAGGATATTCACTGTGGAGGACCGGATCTCTTCAGCCGTGCCGGATGCTCCTTGAAATCATCTTCCCATGCTGAATCAGCAATCTCACGGTAAGCCGCAGCATAATCATCCATGGCAGTTGCAAGGCCGTTAAATATTTCGTCAGCTCCTTCGTGTGTGGCGTATACCCCGTCATGAGCAAGCATCTCACGCCCAACTTCCGGATGGTCGATTAACATGCAGGGTCGGAGCAGATTTTCGTGCTCTCCCTGTTTTTCACGAATTTTTCTAAAAAATGATGAATTCAGCGCTTCCCTGATGGTAGTGCGACGAATGTTGTCAACTGCTAGATGGCAAAACACACATGGCTCGATATCGCCGTTGGCATTGATGTGAAAATATTTGCGACCACCGGCGATGCAGCCGGAAATCATCGGGCCGTCGTTCCAGAAATCGATGAACAGCATCGGCTTTTCCTCACGGAAGTCAGCCACACTGCGCCGTAGGTTATCTCGCTGCTCTGGTGATGGCATCAGCGCCGGATCCGGCTCTCTTCCAACCGGGACGTATGAAAAGAGCCACAAGGCGAATATTCCTTTTGAGAGTAGCATGTCAATGAAATCACCATTGGTGATGATATCGCTGTTTTTGCTGGTATGAGTAAAGGAACCGCAAAACGAAAGTCCTGCCTCACGCAGCGTATCCATGGCAGCCATGACCTTCTTGAAATGTCCGGTACCTCGCCGCGCATCAGTCTCCTTTTCGTACCCCTCCATTGAAAAAGAAGGCATGACATTACCGACCTCAATCAGGCGTTCTACCATGGCGGCGTCTATCAAGCCGCCATGAGTAAACACCAGGAAGGCCATGTCGCTGTGTTTGCGGAAGATATCGAAGATCCCTGGCATGTAGAATGGTTCACCGCCGGAGATGACGGCAAAGTAAACTCCCATTTCCTTCATCTGGTTGAGTACGGAATCTATTTCATCAAGGGAAAGTTCCAGACCTCTGTTGTAATCACCGGCATAACAGCCATAACATTTTAAGTCACACTTCATGGTCGGACTAATTACCACGGTGGATGGAGGATAAAAACCGTTTGCATCAGCCCATTCTTTTCGTTTGTTGGTTCCGGAAAGCAGGTGATTGAATGCAAGGTTGGTTATCCATTTGTCACGTTGATTGGGATGCAGGTCACGCAGGATACGTCGGGGAAATTCTATGCTGGGATGCTTCGACCGGATCAGTTCCCTAATCCAGCTGATACGCTTTTTGTAGTAGTCTTTCTTGGGTATCAGCTCCATGATATGTGTCATCTTGATTAACGTATCGTCAGAGGCGCTGGTCGCCATGGAAAGCAGATAGGATATAACTTTCTCACGAGTATAGTTCTTCAGGGATTGAAGCATTTTGTATCCTTACGTAATATTACTGTTCACATATAGCGAAGAAACGTCATGCAGATGTTCCATGTATCGCGCACCGGTCGGTAATGACTTGTTGGTCTACCATCCGCCACACGAGCCGGTACAGGTATCGAACCGATGCTGAAACCGGTTCTCCAAGCCTTCATCAGTATTTCCATTTCAAGGTCGTAACCATTCTTTTTTAGCGCAACTCCCCGCAACAGGGAGGCATCATAGTAGCGAAACCCCGATTGGCTGTCACTTATTTCGAAGCCGGTGCGTTTACGCATACACCAGACGCCAAAACGATTCCATATTTTACGAAGCCCTGCCATCTGGTCAAATTGTGAAAAACGTGAAGCTATCAGAATTCCGTATTTTCCGTCGATAGCTGCGTTCGCCAGCATTGCAATTGCAGTCGGATCGTGTTGACCATCTGCGTCTAGGGTAACAATTCCCGTACAGTTCTGCTCAAGAGCCCATGTAAAGCCTGTAGATAAGGCTGCTCCTTTGCCTCGGTTTGCTGAATGAGACAAAAGCGTAACTGGAAAACCGGCTGCAACATTTTCTGTAGCATCATCAGATCCGTCATTAACGACTATAATCGGAAATGTTTGGGAAACCACTTCTGTCAGAACACCTGGCAGTGTAGCAGCCGCATTGTATGCAGGTATCAGGATAAAGGTTGCCATGAAGATGCAATCTCCGAAAGAGTTGTACTACTAAATCGTTTTAAAAGTGTTGATAGCCGAGGCATGGCATTCTTTCGGGTGCCGTACGAAACAAAGCTTTTTAACGGAGATAGTTTCAGGCGCGGGCCATCCGGGTCGAGCTCGCGCGGATGAATATAGAATACCGCAGGGGCTTTTGCATTCTGGTATTTCCTTACAGTTGCATCGATCATCATTTTGGGGAAAAAACGAAATCCCCAGCCACCTCCTGTGGGGAAATTCCCGAATATGGTGGGTGTTACCATTGGCGGAATCTCCAGCAGCATGCCTCGCGATGACTTGATGATATAAGGGTGCAAAGGTAAAGATGAATCACCGACAAACGGTAGCGGATTGCGGCTGGAATCGTAGAGATAACCACATTCAATCAAAATATCGTCCATCCATGTTGAATCTCTTGGTACAGACCATTGGGGGGCGCGAAATCCGACAGGCCGTACTCCCACTTGCTTGGTCAGTATCTCTTCAGTTCTCATCAGTTCATCGCGGAAAACACTTGGATTCATATCAGTCAGAAGCGTATGAGAATAACCATGTGATGCAATTTCATGCCCTTTGGAGGCTATCATCGGCGCAAGGTCAGGCTCAAGTTCAGCAACTGAGCCTAGCATGAAAAATGTTGCTCTACGCTGATGATCCTCTAGCATCCCCAAGATCTTTATAATATTGCTCGTTACTCTATGTATTTGATGTGAAACAACAGCTTGCTGCTCAAGGCCGCAAATGTGGTACCAGTCTTCAACATCAACAGTGATAGCTATATTATCTGATAACGACATAGAGTAGATAACCAGGGATTATTTGTAATACGGAATAAATAATGTTTGTGGTATGAGTGGTGTGAGATCCGATGAAGCACGACTGCAACATAGGAAAAGTGGAGTTGTGAGTAGGTTCTTGCTGCGTAGATCTTACAATTAACCACGTATGTATTTATTCTTGAGAAGATTGATAGCAAAAACCAATATAAAAAGCACGAAATAAAAAAGGACCTGGGTGATTAACCCTAAGTCCTTGATGTTTTTGGAGGCGGCGAGCGGATTTGAACCGCTGAATAAAGGTTTTGCAGACCTCTGCCTTACCACTTGGCTACGCCGCCCTGTTTAAAGGATGTTTTTTATATAAATTATATTCCGTCCTGTCAATCCTTTTTTACAGTGGTCGATCTTATACCAGCTCAAAAGCATTGAAGAAGTAGGAAATTTCAAAAGCAGCGGTTTCAGGAGCATCGGAACCGTGGGAAGAGTTTTCTTCGATGTTGATGGCGAAGTCCTTACGGATAGTGCCCGCCTCGGCATTGGCAGGGTTGGTGGCGCCCATCAGTGTACGCCAGTCAGCAATGGCGTTTTCTTTTTCAAGGCAGAGTACGATCACCGGGCTGCGTGACATGAAAGCGCAGAGATCCTTGAAGAAAGGGCGTTCTTTGTGAACGTAGTAAAAGCCTTCAGCCTGTGCTACGGTCATCTTGATTTTTTTCATGCCGACGATGTTGAAACCGGCTGATTCGATACGGTCAAGGATTTTGCCGGCCAGTTTGCGTTCAACTGCATCGGGCTTGATGATTGCGAAGGTACGTTCCATTATTTCCTCCAAAAATTGGGTGATTATCGAAAGCAGAAATAGATACCATTGAAGAAATGATGCTGTCAAGTGTTTTGACGGCTGCCCGATCTGCAGTAACATTACAGCTCCCCCTTGCGCTTTTAGGTTCAAATCACTATTATCTACCCAGCTTACCGTAAAATTTTCATCACGTTGCGAGGGATCAACCGTATGAATACCTTGAAAACAACTTTTTTGATGGCTCTGTTGACGGTTATTATGGTGACTGTGGGTGGGGCGCTGGGTGGCAGAAACGGCATGACCATGGCGTTTCTGCTGGCAGGCGGCATGAACTTCTTTTCCTACTGGTTTTCCGACAGCATCGTTCTCAGAATGTACAACGCCCAGGAAATCAGCGAGGGAGATAACCCCCGTTTTTACGGCATGATCCGCCAGCTGTCGCAACGGGCCGGTTTACCGATGCCCAAGGTGTATATCATAGATGATGACTCCCCCAATGCTTTTGCCACGGGACGTAATCCGGAGCATGCTGCAGTTGCCGCTACCAGCGGTATCATGCGGATTCTGACCGATGACGAACTGGCGGGGGTGATGGCCCATGAACTGGGGCATGTCAAGAATCGCGATATTCTGATCTCCACCATGGCCGCCACTTTTGCCGGCGCCATCACCTATCTGGCACAGATGGCGCAGTGGGGCGCCATGTTTGGCGGTGGCCGCCACGATGATGAAGAGGGTGGGGGAGGTGGCATGATCGGCAGTATCCTGTTGATGATTCTGGCGCCGATTGCCGCCATGCTGATCCAGATGGCCATTTCCCGTTCGCGGGAATACGGCGCCGATGCTGCCGGAGCGAGTATCTGTGGCAACCCGCTTTCACTGGCCAATGCTTTGCAGAAACTTGAATTGGGAAGCCAGCGTATTCCGATGGAGGCCAATGCCGCCACAGCCCACATGTTTATTGTTAATCCACTCACCGGAGGAAGTCTGATGTCACTCTTTTCAACCCACCCCCCGATCCCTGAACGGGTGGCGAGATTGCAGGAAATCTCGCGGACACACAGCTATTGAGCGCCCAGGGGAGTACGCCATCCATTGTCCGTAGTGCCACAAAACCGGCCGAACGCTCCAATGCCCGTCAGGCTGCCAGCCGGGTCCTGTTGCAGATTCAGAAAGACGATTGTTACGCTGATCAGCTGATTGACCGCGAACTGACCCACGGCAGTCTGGCCGGTCCCGACCGGGGACTGTTTGCCGAACTGGTGTTGGGGGTTCTGCGCCGGCAGGGGACGCTTGATCATATCCTGACCGGTCTGCTGACCCAACCGTTGGCGCGCCAGGAACAACAGGTGCTGATCTGGTTACGACTCGGTCTGTACCAGTTGATCTACCTTGACCGTGTCCCGGAATCGGCGGCGGTCAATGAAACCGTCAATCTGGCCAAACAGTCTCTTCCCCGGGCAAGTGGCCTGGTCAACGCCGTGCTGCGTAATTACCTGCGCAACAAAGAGAGTATCACGTTCCCCGACATCAAATGTGCACCGGCGGCTGCCATTGCGGCACGCCATTCCCACCCGGAGTGGCTGGTCAAACTCTGGTTCAGCCAGTTGGGGGAGGATGAAACAGCCTTGCTGGCGGAAGCCTCTTCCCAACCGCCCCAGCTGACCCTGCGGGCCAATACCCTCCGCATCAGCCGGGATGAATTGCTGCAACGTTTTACCGCAGCGAACATCAATGCCACGCCGTGCCGTTATGCGCCTGACGGCGTGCTGCTGCATGAGCGTCACCAGATACCGTCACTTCCCGGCTTTGACGAGGGACTGTTTGTGGTGCAGGACGAAGCTTCCCAGCTGGCGTGCCTGTTGCTCGATCCCCAACCGGGGGAACTGATTCTGGACAGCTGTGCCGCACCGGGTGGCAAGGCCACCTATCTGGCACAGCTGATGGGGAACCGGGGAGAAATTGTCGCCAATGACCTGGCAGCCGGCAAGCTGCGCCTGATTGAGGAAACGGCTGTCCGGCTCGGTATCACTTCCATCACGACCCGCTCCGCTGATCTGCTGAAACGGGATTCGTTCCCCCCCGCAAGCTATGACCGGATCCTGCTGGACGCTCCCTGTTCCGGACTGGGTGTTATCAGGCGCCACCCCGAGGCTAAATGGCGTCTGACTCCGGCTGATCTGACCCGTTTGGCGGCCACCCAGAAGCGGTTGCTGGAACAGGCTTCCCGGGCGTTGAAGCCGGGTGGCACGCTGCTCTATTCCACCTGTTCCACCTCTGCTGAAGAGAACGAACGGGTGATCGATGATTTCCTTTCGCGACATACCGATTTTGTGTTAGAAGACCCGCGTGAGCTTGTGCCGCAGTGTGGCGAGTTTTTCAGTGCGCAAGGAGTGTTTCGCGCCTGGCCCCATCGCCACGCCATGGATGGATTCTTTGCCGCACGTTTGAAAAAAAGAGACCGGAGTACGTTATGAAAAAAATTGCCCCATCGATCCTTTCCGCCGACTTCTCACGACTGGGGGACGAGATCCGTGCCCTGGAAGCTGCGGGAGCCGATTATGTCCATGTCGATGTCATGGATGGTCATTTTGTCCCCAATATTACCATTGGCCCCCTGGTGGTCGAGGCGGCCCGGCGGGTGACTACCCTGCCGCTGGACGTGCACCTGATGATCGAGAATCCCGATCGTTATATTCCGGACTTTGCCGCTGCCGGCGCCGATATTATCGTGGTACATACCGAGGCGGTCAACCACCTGCACCGCACGGTGCAGCTGATCAAGTCGCTCGGTAAAAAAGCGGGTGTCTCGCTCAACCCGGCCACGCCGCTCAATACACTGGAGTATGTACTGGACGATCTCGATCTGGTGCTGTTGATGACCGTCAACCCCGGTTTTGGCGGCCAAAGCTTTATCGATGCCTGTCTTCCCAAGATTCACGCCCTGCGCGCCATGCTGGACAAACGGGGGAGTGAAGCCGAGCTGGAAGTCGATGGTGGCGTCAAGCTCTCCAACATTGCCGAAATATCCCACGCCGGTGCGGATGTGTTTGTGGCCGGCAGCGCCGTCTTCAGCACCCCTGATTATGCCGCCACCATCGCCGAACTGAAGCGGTTGGCGCAGGAACCGAGGTTGTAACATGAACGGACAAACGATCCTGATCACCGGAGCTTCCGCGGGGTTTGGCGCAGCCTGTGCCCGCGCATTCGCCCGTCCCGGCAACCGCTTGATTCTGGCTGCCCGGCGCAGCGAGCCGCTGCAGCTGCTGCAACAGGAACTGGCGCCGCGGTGTGATGTGCATTCCGTGGTCCTGGATGTGCGTGATCGTGAGGCGGTGGCGGCGCTCCCTGGATCTCTGCCGCCGGAGTTTCGTGAAATCGATGTGTTGATCAACAACGCCGGATTGGCGTTGGGGCTTGAACCGGCGCAGGAAGCTGATCTGGATGACTGGGAAACCATGGTTGACACCAATATCAAGGGGGTGATGTACTGCACCCGCAGCATTCTCCCTGGCATGGTGGCCCGCAACCGGGGGCATATTGTCAACATCAGTTCCACCGCCGGAGCCTGGCCGTATCCTGGCGGAAATGTGTACGGCGGCACCAAGGCGTTTGTGACCCAGTTTTCACGCAACCTGCGTTGCGACCTGCTCGGCAGCAAGGTGAGGGTCACCTGCATCCAGCCCGGCATGGCGGAAACCGAGTTTTCCCAGGTCCGTTTCAAGGGGGATACGGAGAAGGCCGCCTCCGTATATGCCGGAACAGAGCCGCTGACTCCCCAGGATCTGGCCGATACCATCGCCTGGGTGGTTGACCGCCCTCCCCATGTCAACATCAATACGCTGGAACTGATGAGTATCGATCAGTGCTGGGGACCATTCCTGGTGCACCGGGAAGAATAAGTTTTACCTACCTACGAATAAAGGAATCCGCCATGGCAAAAGAACTCTACGTTGGACATCTGTCGGCCGCAACAACTGAAGAAGATTTATACAAGCTCTTTTCCGTCATGGGAGTTGTGACGTCAGTCCACCTGATCATCGACCCGGATACGGGGGATTTCAAACGTTGCGGTTATGTGCGCATGGCAGCCAGTGTCAGTCCGGAAGAAGTCGTGGAAACGCTGGATGGCACCTACCTGATTGACCAGGTGATTACGGTCAGTATCGCCCGTCCGCAAAAACCGGGGATGGGGGCAGCGGCCAAGACCCTGGCCAAAAAGCCATGGCTTAAGGATAAACAGGCGCCCCGCACTACGGCATCCGCCTCCCAGCGTTCGTCCAAGCCGGCCTCAACCGCAGCGCCCCGTGGCACCGCAGCTGCCGGCCCCGCTGGTCGAAAAAACAGCCGCACTACGTCGGGGCCCAAGCCGGGGGGGAGGAGAACTCCATGAATCGTCCCTTCCAGCTCTTGATCAGCTGCGGAGCATTGTTGCTGTTGCCGGCCTTGTCGCTTGCCGGAGATGGACAGCGCCTGAAAGCTGATGCCGCTATTACCCAGGTGACGGTCTATCAGGATCGGGCCATGACCCAACGCAGCGCCACGATTGCCCTGAACCCCGGCTCCTATCTGATTGTGTTCGACGCTCTGCCGGCCATGATCCAGGATGATTCGGTACGGGTAACCGGCAGCGGTAGCGCCGCTGCCGCCATTGCCGGTATCGAGATCAAGAAGGGGTTTCTCCCCTACAGCGGTGAACAGCGCATCAAGGATCTTGATGAGGAAATCCGGCTGCTGGAGCGGAAAATCGGTGGGCTGGACGCAAGGAAATCGGGGTTTGCCGCCCAACGTCTGTTTCTCGATTCGATCCGGCTTGCCTGGGGGGACCGGATCTCCAAGGAGCTGGCCGTCGGCAAGCCGAGTGTGGCGGAATTGATGGATGTGTCCGGCTTTGTCGGCAAGGGGGTCACGGCGCTGGAAGAACAGCAGCGGGATACGGACCACGAGAAACAACTGCTGCTTGATAAACGGGATGCGTTGCTGAAAAAACGTGACGAAGCGGCAGGTTCGGGAAAAAAGGAGAGCAAGAACGTTGAAGTGGCGGTTGAGGTGAGCCGGGGGGGCAAGTTGACCCTGGAGCTGTCCAGCGTCACTCCCCAGGCGGGGTGGGAGTCGTCCTACGACGTACGCCTCAATCCTGATCGCAAGAGTGCCGCCCTGCTGTTCCGGGCCCTGGTATATCAGAAAACCGGCGAGGACTGGAACAATGTGGCGCTGAATCTCTCCACCGCCCGTCCATCGCTGGGGGGGACACCGCCACAGCTGCTCCCCTGGATGCTTTCCCTCTACCGTCCTGCGCCGCCGCAAGCAGTACCGATGCCGGCGCCGGCAATGTATGTCGGTGCGGCCAGAAAAGCTGGAGCTGCCCGGGGGGCGGAAAAAATGATGATGGCGGAAATGGACTCGACTGATGAAGTCGTAAGTGGGGCAAATATTCTGGTGGCGCAACAGCAGGATGACGGCGGTAACATGGTCAGTTTCCGGCTTCCCCGTCCGGTTGATGTGCCGTCGGACGGAACTCGCCATGGCGCCGTGGTCGCAAACGAGGAGTTCCCGGTAACCCCCCGTTTGCTGGCAGTTCCCAAGTTGTCACCCTACGTCTATCTCACCTCGGAAATCGTCAACAAGGGCAGTTATCCGCTGCTGCCGGGTAAGGTCGCCATTTTCAGCGGCCCAACCTATACCGGCAGTTCCTACCTGAAAAAAGTAGCGGTGGGTGAGACCTTTGATCTCTCCTTCGGGATTGATGATTCCGTCACGGTCAAGCGTGAAGCGCTGAAACAGCACGAGCAGGCCGGTCTGTTCGGCAAGAATCGCATGAGCTATCGCTACCGCATCGACGTGGCCAACCTGCGCAACGAAGTACAAGACCTGGAAGTTATGGAACAGCTGCCGGTAGCCGCCGATACGGAGATCAACGTAGCACTGGATGCCGAAGGGCAAAAACCGGCACAGGTCAAGCAGGATGGTACGCTGGTCTGGAAACTGGCTCTATCGCCCCGGGAAAAACGGGAAGTCAAGTACGGTATAACGGTGGAATACCCCAAAGAACGCCAGATCAACGGGTTGTAGCGGTTATTTGCTTGCCTGCCGGAGTTGGGCATATACATCCACCGGCGTCATGTTTCCCCCATCCACCCGGAGTACTGTCAGGTGCAGGTGGGTGGGGGAACGGTGTTTGGCGGCGTTAAAACCACTCCTGCCGACGGTTGCCAGCCGGTCCCCCGGTTTGACCCACTCTCCAAGTTGAACCTTCAGTTCCCTGTTATGGGCGTAATAGACCAACAGATCATTCCCCGGATCATAGACCCAGATATACTTCCCTCCCCGCAGTTTGCTCCCCGCATCCCACCCGGTTTCCAATGCCACCACGATCCCGGCGGTCATGGAAAGCACCGCTACCGGTTGGCCTGTGTGGTCATCCAGGCAGTCCTGATTGCGATCACGGATGAAGATATCCAGCGACGGGTGTCCACCGTGGCGATTGCCGCTGTAAAAGTTGTACCCCCTCGGCAGGTAGCCATGTTGTCTGCCGCCGGTGATCGCAGCTGTGGAGAGCCCCTGCACCGGAAAACGCCAGCTTGATGGCGGGTAATCCGGAGCAGCATTTTGAAGGTACTCGCTTCTGATACTCTGCAATTGCTGCATCAGCAGCTTTTGAGCGTTGCGGCGGGGGAGTTGGCCATCCCTGATTCTGGTGATCAGTTGATTGGTCTGTTCGGCCGATGCATGCTGGGTGGCTGGGGACACTTCGCTGGTCTGCAGCAGCTCGGTGAGGATCGGTTCAGCAGGCTCAAGCCCGGCAGCTTGGGCGGATATTGCCATGGCAATCAGGCAGAGCAGGGAAAAGATTGATTTCACGTGGTATCCTGTGGAAAAACTGATGGTCAAACAAGGGATAAAAGCTTATCATTTTTCACCCGTAACGTCATTCCAAATAAGGTCGATGATACCATGCAACTGACAAAAAAACATATTCTGGCCTTTCTGAAGGAAGCCGGCGGCACGGTTCATTTTGCCGCCATGCTGCGTGAATTTGGCGGTCGCCATGTCAAGCGCGAGTTGAAGGATCTGCTGGATGATCTGGCCACTGATGGCGAACTGCTCCGTTTTAAAGGGAACAGCTATGCTCATGCTTCCGCAGTCAGCAGTGCTACGGTCAGCGGGAAGCTGTCGGTTCATCGTGACGGTTATGGTTTTCTGACCCCGGAGCAGGGGGGAGATGATGTCTTTATTCCCCAACGCCAGATGAAGGGGGCGATGCATGGCGATCTGGTGGAAGCGATCGTGGGGGAGAGCCGCTTCAAAGGGGGGAAGAAGGATGGCCGGATTGTGGCGGTCAAGGAGCGTGCCATCACCCGGATCGTGGGGCGTTACGAGGAAAACCGGCGCGGAGCGATCGTGATTCCCGAAGAACAGCGCCTGAATATGGTGGTTGCCATCCCTCCCAAGGGACGTGGCAGGGCCGAGGATGGGCAGCAGGTGGTGGCGGAGCTGGTCTCCTATCCGATTGGTGGCCGAGCTGCCGAGGGAAAGATTATTGAAGTGCTCGGCTGGCCCGATGATCCGGAAGTTGAAATCCAGAGCGTGATCCGGCGTTTCGATCTGCCGCACCAGTTTACCCCCCAGGCCCTGGCGGAAGCGGAGCGGATTTCGGAGCAGGTCTCACGGGACGATCTGGCAGGACGGGTCGATCTGCGCGGCATGTTGACGGTGACCATCGATGGCGAGACAGCCCGCGATTTTGACGACGCCGTGTCGCTGAAACGTGAGGGGGGAAATTATCGTTTGTGGGTTTCGATTGCCGATGTGTCCCATTATGTGACCAAGGGGAGTAGTCTCGATCAGGATGCCTACCTGCGCGGCACCTCGGTCTATTTTCCCGACCGCTGTATCCCGATGTTGCCTGAACGGCTCAGTAACGGCATCTGTTCGCTCAACCCGGGCGTTGATCGACTGACCATGACTGCCGAAATGCTCTTCGATCAGAACGGCACCATGCTTGCGTCCGATTTTTACCCGAGTGTGATCAAGAGCAACGCCCGCCTGACCTATACGATTGTCAAGCAGATCATCGTGGATGGTGATCCTGAGGTGAGCGATAAACAACGCCCCCAGGTGGCGATGCTGCTGGAGATGAAAGCGCTGGCGCTGATTCTGATGCAAATGCGCAAGCAGCGCGGCAGCATCGACTTTGACCTGCCGGAACCGGAGATCATCATCGGCTTGACCGGTCTGACCGAAGGGATCATCCGCGCCGAGCGCAATCTGGCGCACCAGTTGATCGAAGAATTCATGCTGGCTGCCAACGAGGCGGTGGCCCGCTTTGTCACCTCACACGATACTCCTTTTCTGTACCGTATTCATGAAACTCCCGACCCTGCCAAACTGCACGATTTCCAAGAATTTATCCATGGTTTTGGCTATGAGTTCAGTCTGGTTGATGAAAAGGTCAAGCCGTCCGAGATCCAGCGATTGCTGATGCAGGCAGTGGGGAAACCGGAAGAACGGATGCTGAATTACGCCCTGCTGCGTTGCATGAAACAGGCGCGCTATGCCGCTGAAAACCTGGGTCATTTCGGTTTGGCCTCCGGCTGTTACTGTCACTTCACCTCGCCGATCCGGCGCTATCCAGATCTGGCGGTGCACCGGATTCTGAAAGCGTTGTTGCTGGCTGGGGCATCCAAGGGTAAGAAGCGGGAACAGCAGCTTGCCCTGGCCACCGAGCATCTGGGGGAAATCGCCGAACAGACCAGCAAGCGGGAACGGGTCGCCATGGAGGCGGAGCGGGACGTGGTGGAGATGAAAAAGCTGCAGTACATGATCAAGCATGTGGGAGAGGATTTTGACGGTTACATCTCGGGTGTTACGGCCTTTGGTCTTTTTGTGGAACTGGATGAACTGTTTGTGGAAGGTCTGGTGCACCTGACCACCCTGACCGATGACTATTATTCCTTTGACGAAAAAAAACATTCCCTGATCGGCCGGCAAAGCGGGCGTGTCTACCGTATCGGCGACCAGGCCCGGGTGACGGTGACATCGGTCTCCCCGGCTACCCGCCGCATCGAGTTTACGTTGGTGGAGCACCGTTCACAGGGAGGAAAACCATCCAGCATTCGTGCGGCCGGGACGGATGAATACCCGCGTTTGCCGGTCAGGGGGAAGAGCGTCAAAGGGGTGGCAGCACGGCAAGAACAGAACAGCAAGAAAGCTGGCGCCAATGATCGGCGCAGCCGGAATGCACAACCGGGGGCGCGTCGCGGTAAACGGTAACATGGCAGTGTTCGCAAGCCAGGAGTTGCTGCGCCGGTAGCGGTTTTCAGCCGGCCTTGACGATATCGAGGAAAAACTGTTCCAGGTCCTTGCGGACCGGCTCTACCAGGGAAACTTCCTTTCCCTGCTCTGCCAGGAGATTCAGGGTCGCGGAAAGTAATTCGGTCGGCACGACTTCCTCGGAAATTTCACCTGATTCAGATGTGGTGCGAACTTGATATCCGCTAATACCGGTGGTGAGAATCGTCTCCACCTTTTCCACTGATTTCAGTTCCCCCTTCAAAATCACTCCCACCCGGTCACAGACCTGTTCAACATCCGCCGTAATGTGCGTGCTGAAAAACACACATTTTCCCCGGCTCTTCAGCTCAAGAATAATCTCTTTTACCAGCGCCCTGCCGATCGGGTCGAGCCCGCTCATCGGTTCATCAAGAATGTACACTTCAGGATCATGTACCAGGGTCTGTGCCAGGCCAACCCTTTGCACCATTCCCTTGCTGTAGCCGCGCATGGGGCGTTTGCGGGCATCCCACAGATCCAGGCGCCGCAGCACCTTTTCCGTGTTAACCGCAAGCAGCTTGTTATCCATAGCGAACTGTGAGCCAACAAAACGGATGTACTCCTCTGCCGTGAGGTAGTCGTAAAAGGCCGGATTTTCCGGAAGATACCCTGCTTTAGATCGTGATTCTGTCTTGCTTGCGTCAACTCCCATGAGGCGGGCAGAACCGCTGGTTGGGGTAATTAACCCCATCAACAGTTTGATGGTGGTGCTTTTGCCAGCGCCATTGGGGCCAAGGAAGCCAAAGACCTCTCCCTGTCCGATTGAAAGGGTAAGATCTTTCAGCGCATCTACCCGAGTCATCTTTTTCCCTTTAAACTGTTTATAAAGCCCCTCTATTTCAATGGCATTCATGGTGTTGCTCCTGAATTCTTTTTATTTACGCCGGTGCCAAAAGCAAACTTACTGGTTGAGGCCACTTTACCGTCCGGTTGCAGGTAAAACTCTCCTCCATAGGGATCAACCGGCATGCTTTGCAAAAAACCATCTGACATAAGCTGCGCAAGATTTGCAGGATGTACTCCCCTTTCCGCTTGAAAACGATCGCGGGCCAGCTCTATGCGGCGTACCTCCTTGAATGCTGAAAGCCTTGTTTCGTAGCTTTTCTTCATGGCCGGGTTGCGTTCCCCCTTGGCCATGGCAGTCAGATAGCCGATTGCCAGATCGGTCTGTCCCGACTCCTGCATGTAGCGACCGGCCAGACTCTTGTGCAGATCCTGACCGCTTAACTCACCAGCCCGTTGGTAATACTCGGCCGCCTTTTTGTAATCGTGCAGAAAATACGCGCTGTTGAATCCGGCAAAGAAAGGGAGGTACCAGTCCCAGCTGCGGTACTTCATGCCATAATCGAGCAGGCTATTGGCAATCTGGTATTGTTTTACATCCCAGGTCAGGAACGATTGCGCAAAGTAGTAGGCATCCATGTTGTACGGATCAAGTTTGACGGCGCCGTGCAGCAGCCGCGACATGCTGATATAATCGGGGGGAGCCTGTACTTTGTTGCTAGTCTTCTCCATTAAACCGCCAAAATACATCATGACCTTCATTACCAGCGAAGCACCGACCAGCTCTTTCTGATCCACCGCAAGGCTTTTCAGTACGTTTACGGTCGGGACGTAGCCGAGTTTTTCCACCACCGGCTTGTTCTTGAGATAGGTCGTAAATGGTAGTATCAAGGTGCCATACAATAACATGCAGATAGCTGCTGTGGATAGTGTGCGGAACATCGCTTACCTCATTTCACGCCGTGAAAACAGTGCTGCTGCCAGAGAGAGTATTAATCCCACATAGACAACAAAATAGCCAAACGTTAATAGCAAACCGTCAATCTGGAGAGGAAGGCCGTAAATGGCATTTACCTTCAGATCAAACGCTCCAAAATTGGGGAGAACATAATAGAGGAGTCTGGCAACTTCTTTGACAAATGGTGCAATGTCCTTGGACGCTGGTGAATTGATGAATTCATATACCTGTTGGGTAACACCACCCGCCAGAAAAGTGGCGATAGTGCCGAACACAGGCAGGAAGAAGGATGTGCTGACGGTGGAAAACAGAAAAGCAATTGCAATCAGCAGAATGTACTTGAACGCGTCAAACAGGATGCAGATTGCCATGCTAGACCATACAATTGGGCGTTCAGAAGGGTAGATGGCTGATGAATACAGGACAACGGCAAAAGCTGTCGCTGCGAGAACAGATGCCGTCAAAGCCACAAACAGTGCCACCCCTCCAAAGCGTCCCACCAGATAACTTTGGCGCGACAACGGTAGGCCAAGCACACTAAAGGTATAACGGCGCTCTATATCTTTCCAGAGCGACGTTCCTCCCAGAAAAACTGCCAGAAGAAGCAATATGAATGAGATCAGCGAAAGAGAAAGAGTCAGCGAAAGCTCCGTAACCTGGCGCATGGAAAGAGATGCGACTACCGGAATCAACAAGAACGCGCAAGCGGTGGCCATTATTCCTTGAAAAACACGATCACGGAAGATTCCTTTCAGAGTAATACGAATTATTGACAACATGCTTAAATGTCCTCCAATATTGATACAGTATGATTCTAATATATTAGATAAAGTGAATATGAAAATGCTTATATGGGTTTGGTAGTTCAGAGTTTCGTTGCCAAATTACGGGCATACACCTTAAACTCACTGACTTCAGGAAGTTCATTTGCTGCTTTAGAAAAAAACTTCTTTGCCTCTGTTTTATTCCCATTATTCATCAGGTCTTGCCCTAAACGATAGAGATAAATGGCGTCACCGGTTTTGCTATACAGTTTTTCATAATACTGAATTATTAATTGATTGCTTTGCTGATGAACGGGGTCATTCTTAGCATGATGTGCTCGTGTTGTGTTTAGTAATATTATAAGGCTCTCAAGAACATTTGTGGTTTCTTTTTTCTGTAAAACCGTTGTGAGAATTTTTTTTGCCTCTACGGGTTTTCCTTTTTTCATTTGTATAAGAGCGTACAAAATATCAAATTTCTCATCATATACAAAACTTTGAAGAGTGCTGGCAATTCTATATTGTTCAAGTGCTTCATCGTATTTTTCATTTTCATAGAGGGTCAACATATAGAGCCCGCGAGTTATCTTGAAGCTTGGAGATTTTTTCACCGTGTCTTCAAAGAGCGCCAGATTGGTCTGCCATGTTATATTTCTATTGAATGTAGTCCTCCCAAAAACAATTACGAGCAGAACGATACTGGTGACTGCGATAGCTTGTGCTGTTTTCTTGCCGTCTATACAGCTGCTCCAACTAATTGAAGCAGCCAATAGCCAAAAAGGAATTGCAAGGTAAATATATCGCTCGGCAAATGCCGTCCAGGTAACAGTTCCAAGCGAAAGTGGAAGTGCCGGTGCAATCATGCATAGGCCTGTGATTATTAATGATGAAACGCGACCGCCTAGTTGAAGTGATAATATTGTAAGTAGGAGGATTAAAATACCCAATAATTCATACAAAGGGTCAATTTCTCTGATCGCCAGATTGAGTGGGAATGGGATCAAAAACTCTTTTACATAAAACCCTAAAGCACCAGTAAAAACCTTAAACGCATAGATTGGGTCGGACGTAATTAACATTAGTGTTCGAGGAATGCTGGCAACATCGGAAGTAAAAACTGTTTTTCGAATCAGAAAAAACAGCCCTACCGATATGAGTAATGATATTACTAGGCCACCCCATACTTTTAAGCTTCTATGCTGCAACACTTCATTGAATTTTGTATGCATAAAAAAAGCATAGACGATCATAATCAGTAAAACGGAAAAATAACTGTAGGTATACAAAGCAACTAAGGCTGCAGCGATATAGAATGCCGCTGTTGCTATCGTGATACTACGCCACTGCAGGGGCTTGGAATCCCCCCCGACAGTGTCAGATTCGATGGCAAACATTTTAATAATAAAAAAAATCGCTAAGAAAAACGCTACTGCTGTTTCTTTTGCCAGCATACCGAATAACACTGATAACACAATGGCAGGCCAATACCACCATGATCTGTTCTCGCGGTGTTTTATCAGGATAAATGTGGCAAAGAGTACACCAATACCGGCCAGCAGATCTGTTCTGCCGGATATCCAGTTTACAGATTCGGTTGCCATAGGATGCAGTGCAAAGAGTAGAGCGGTGAAAAAGGGAATGTACCTCGAATGGGTGGTATTGGTTTTGTGTAATTGAGAGGCGATCAAAAACACCAATAGTACATTCAGCAAATGGAATAGAATGTTTTCAAAGTGCATTACCCGTGGGTCAAGATCATATACAAAACGGTCCAACATATAAAAAACGCCAATCAAGGGTCGATAATATTCCCCTTTGGCAGAGTGTGGGAAAAATATTGCTTTTAAATTGATTTGTTCTGTGTTGGAGAGAGAAACTACGACATCCCGATCATCCAGTAAACAGATTTCGGAAAACATGGCAACATAATAAACCGATAGAACTATAAAGCAGAGCAATAGAATTTGAAAAGGTTTTCTTATTGTTGGCATCACGCGGTAAGCCCGAAAAGTTTGCGTGCCCATGCTTCTGGCTTTTGCATAAAGGCTAGTGCAATAATGTTGAAGGGACTTTTTTGAACATACACATACTTGAAACGGTTCCGTTTCAGGATAGCTTCCAAAGATGTGTGACTAAAACCTGTTTTATGAGAATAATATTCCTGGCCGGATGATTCCATCTGTACGCCCCATCCATAAAAAACATCTCTTGCCAATATAGGTATGTTATCACCGGTTTTGTAAAGTTCATCGTCCAAGTCAAGTCCCCTTTCCAGCATTGTACGCATTACATCTTCCAGATCCGGAACACTTATCATTGCAAAACCCGAAGGTTTCAAAACATGACGAAACCCCTGTAATACCTTTGGTACTTCATGATGATAATAATGTTCCAGATTATGTGAACAGTAGACAGCGTGAAACTGGGCAGGTTCTAACGTCATCAATTCGCGAGCATCACAAACAATGTCAGGGCTCCCAGTCGGATCGATGTCCAGTAATACATGTTCCCAACCATCAAAATATGCTGGGACGGGAATATCTTTTCTGTTTCCACCAACGTTCAAAAAACGTTTATTTTTAGTCATTTCTTTCGCGCTGCCTCCATGGTTTTATTCCACATTGTGTGTAGCACCTCTCCAAAATCGGCGGCGAATTTCTCACCATCACAAAGAGGTGATGTCCTCATTTTTTCTCTGAGCCCACTGCGTAGCTCTGATAGCTTCTCACGATTAGCAGCCCATTCACATGCTATGTTTATATATTCTTCCTTGCTTCGTGCAACAAAGCCAGAAAGGCCGACTGCATTTAAAAACGACTCTGTCTGACGACTTACTGGAAATTCCCCAGGCAAGGTCACCACCGGAACTCCCATCCAGAGCGCTTCACAGCTTGTCAGGCCACCACAATGGGGAAACGGATCCAGTGCAATATCGATATCATTGTATTCTGTCAGCATAAAGAAGTGAAGTGAATCCGGGCGTAAGTCAAGTTGGTCACGGGAAATGTCATGACTTCTAAATCTATTTATAAAACGCTTTCGCATCTTATAATCTTTAAAATATGGTGATTTTAACACCAGTCGAGAATTGGGGGTTTGAAGTAGTATTGAGGCCCAGACCGAAACCACATGGTCTGTTATCTTGTTGATATTGTTAAAACATCCAAAGCTTATCGTTGTGTTATCAATTGCGGGTAACCTCTCAACATCAGGACATAGCAAAGGCGGAGTGTAGCAGAATCTTCCTTGTGGTAAATGTATGGGTTTTTCTACGAAATATTTCTCCTCACCTGGCTGGACCATCAGCGGGTCAACAATAATATAGTCGATGGCCTTGATGCCTGTAGTGTTAAACCACCCAAGCCATGATGCCTGAACCGGTGCCGGCTTTTTCGCAAAAACTGAAAGCCTGTTACCAGCAGTAAAACCGGACAAATCTATAAGAATATCGATCTCATCCGCTTGGATCAAGGCAATAAGTTCGTCGTCAGTTGTACCTACCACACGACGAAAATGATCAACATGACGCTTTATATTGTCCGTTATGAAGTCTAGTTTATCGGAATTATCATAGCAGGTGATAGTAAACAGTGACTTGTCATAATATAAAGCAATTGCTTGAAAAAACACCCCTCCAGGGTGTTGATGAAAGTCTGCGGAAACATAGCCTATGCGCAGAGGCCTGTTTTTAGCGTGCAACTCGACAAAGTCAGGCAACGTTTTATTGTAAAACCTAGTTGCAATATAGCAAATTTCCAGAAAAATATTTTCACGCGAATAAAGATTGCTGTAGTGCATGGCATACGCCAAATGCGAGTGTACATCAACATGATCAGGATACTTCGCAGCCAGTGTTTGTAATAATTGACTCCCTTTTTCCGGATTGTATTTCAGGTAAAGGGTTGCCAGATGAATATTGGCCTCCACAAAATCAGGGGATATCTTCAAGCTTCTTTTGAAGCAGGTGAGCGCTTTAGATATTCGCTTGGCATTTTGATGTAGCAACCCCAAGTTACACCATGCCTGATAATGGTCAGGTGCAAGTAGTAGGACGTTTTCAAAAACTTTTAATGCTTCGCGTGTTTTATTTAGTTCTGTTAATACTTTGCCCAGGTTATTGAGTGCGTCAATAAAGCCTGGTTGCAACGTGACTGCTTTTTTAAGGTTTTTTTCAGCTGTTTCCAGCTCACCCAGATAAAAGTAGACAATTCCCAGGTTGTTGAAAGCTTCAGGAAAATTAGGCGTGACAGCAATTGCTTGTTCAAAAAAACGCTTGGCATCATGCCAGTGTTTGTTTGTTAGTGACGTTACACCACGATTATAGGCGGCTTCAGGAACTGTAGAAAGGACTTCAATAGGTGTCTTGTCGTTCGGACTGTTTGTACCATCACACCAATGTTGCCACATAATGCGATAGGCAGACATCAATTCAGTAGTAAAACGCTGCCCATCACAAAGTGGTGATCTAGCCATCATTTCGCGTAATTGCTGGCGGAGATCTGCCAACGCCTCTACATTCATTGCATAACGAACTGCAAGATCAATATATGCATCTTTTGAATCGGCAATAAAGTCAGGCAGCCCTATTGTCTTGAGCAGAGCAAGTGTCTGTCGGCCAGCTGGTAGTGGTCCTGGTAGTGTAATGACAGGGACTCCCATCCAGAGTGATTCACAACTGGTTGTAGCTCCACTAAAGGGAAATGGGTCAAGGGAAATGTCAATATCGCCATACTCCTCCAATAGTGTGCCGTAATCAGAATACCCTCGGTATTCAACTCTGCCCCTACTAATGCCATGTTGTTCAAAAATAGATTTGAATCTCTCCAACACAGTTATATCGCTAAAACTTCCCCATTTAAGAATTAACAATGAGTCCGGAATGCTAGTCAGAATTTTAGACCAAACTGCAATTGTGTCTGGTGATATTTTTGAGATATTGTTGAAACAACCAAACGTAATATGGTGATTTAAAAGTGCAGGGAGTGGTTTGACTACAAAGGAGTCTGGAGGAGGTGTATAGCAAAACCTGGTTTCCGGCATATAAACAATCTGTTCCGAAAACCAAGGAGCCAATGAAAGCGGGAGTGTATCTCGATCCATAATGATATAGTCAATTGCATCAAGACCTGATGTGTTGTAATAACCAATCCACGAGGCTTGCACTGGAGCTGGTTTGCGTGCCATTACATCAGGCCTGCCGTGTCCAGTATGGCCGGAAAGATCAACAAGAATATCAATCTTGTCCTCCTGAATCTTTCTGAAGACCGTTTCAGACGATACTCCAGTAATGTTGCGCCAAATACAGGAATATGACTTTAGTCGTTCAGTCAGCCAGTCTACAACAGGGCCATTGCTATAACAATACGTTGTAATAACGTTGGGGTCATGATAGGCAAGTGAATGTTCAAAGAAAAAACCGACCGGATGTCTGTTGAATTCACCGGATATATAGCCAATTCGTAAACGTCTATCTGGCGTATGGTCGTTTTGATGATCATTGCATTGAGGTATTGTGTTAAAGAAACGATCACAAAATTCGATGGTTACATCATGCAGATCTTGTTGGGTGCTTGAAGGGTGGTAATGTAGTGCAAATAGAAGAAAAGAATAGGCATCCCTGAAATCCGGTTTGAGTGTCAAAGCTTTTCGAATGGTTTCAACCGCTACTTCAGTTTCTCCTAAAGAAAGCGACACACCAGCGAGGCCTCGATATGCCTCACAATAATCCGGTTTAAGCTCTAGTGCCTGCAAAAAACTTGTTTTTGCCGCAGTTAAATTACCCAAATGTTTGTTAGCCAAACCGATTCCATAATATATAACGGCATTATCAGATGACAATGCTTGTGCTTTTATATAATAATCCAATGCCTCTTGATAGCGTTTCATTTCATGCAAAGCGCTGGCTATCCCGTATATAGCATCAAAATTATCTGGTGCCAGCCTGACGGCATCCTGAAAAGCTGCGAAAGCTTCTTCCGTTTTTTTGGCTATATTGTATAGGGTTCCAAGATTTATCCATGCTATATGATTCGTTGCATCAAGATCGATTGCATGTCGATAGCAGGCGATGGCAGCATTTATTCGCCGGCACTCTTGAAAAATCTTTGCAAGATTGTTGTAGGCATCAGAATAATCTTTTTTTAGGGTCAGGGCTTGCCGGATGAGCCTGACCGCGCGACGTGCATTTCCAAAACCTCGAAATGTTACCACGCCTAGTGCATGGAGTGCCCTTGTGTTATCCGGTTGAGTAGAAAGTATGCTGTTGTAAATGGCACTAGCTGCTGAATAGTTGTTTGCATCTAAATACTTGTTTGCACATTCAAAATAATTGTCTAACGATGTATTCATTCGAAACCACCACCATTTTGATAAAAACAGGTGAAAACTGCAAAAAAAAAGCCTGACATATCGTCAGGCTTTTAAAGAATATAAATTAAAATTACATCGAGGTCCAGCCAGTAGGCATGGTTAGATATGTGCTTGAAGCATCAACATCAGCAAATGACGTTGTAGGTTCTACTGTAGAAAAATAGAGCTTTGCGTCTGCCGATGAAAAGGCTACATATCTATTACCGCTGTTATGTCTTGCATGCGCAGAATATCCTGCACCAGAGGATTTTACACCTATAGATACATTGTTTGAAGGTGTAAAGCTTGATACTCCAATTTGCACTGCTGAAGAAATTACCGAAGCATGTGCAGAACCAGCAGCCATGGTAAGTGCAATAATAAATGCTATTTTCATTATAGTTGGTCTTGCCATTTTTAATCTCCTTTCAAGTAAATTAGTGTTAGTTAGTAGACAGGGTAGTTTTGGTAGTCAGAGTAATAAGCTTCCATATTGGTTCTGAAGTTTCTACCGTCACTGGTGGCAGCAGAGTTAAAGCCTCTGATGCGGTACGCTGAAAACTGTGGGATTGCAACTGCTGCAAGGATACCGATGATTGCAACAACAATCAACAGCTCGATCAAGGTGAAACCTTTTCTGTTTCTCATTTTTTGTAACATAATTTTCTCCTTTCGTTGTTTAGCTCAATTGGTTGAGCATTTGGATAGACATGACATAAGAGAGTGTGAAGTAAATTGATTGCAATTTAACGGCCAAATAACAAATTATAGAAATAACAAGAAGCTAGATTGTTGTGTCACAATGGTTAGGTATATTTTAAACAAATTTAGAGCGGATATTGTGCCAAATATTGTCACTGTTCTGAGGGTGTTAATATGCTGGGTATATTTGAAAATCGTATCTATATGCTTCCATAATCGTTATGAAATTTTTTGAGTCTGTAATGGCAGTACTATTATAGACTCTGATTCGATATGCGCCAAATTGAGGAATTGCCACAGCAGCAAGTATTCCAATGATCGCAACAACAATCAAAAGCTCTATCAAGGTAAAACCATTATTTGTGAGTCTCTTTATATTCATACGAAACCCTTTTTTATATGCGTCTGGTCGTTCTTTGCAAGATATAACCCTAAAATAAATGTATTGTAACTGGCTGAAATTAGGTGTGATATGTGCTTATACTAAAGCGTTTGTCGTAAATTAACCTCAATTATGTGGTGAGTTGTGACAAAAAACGGCACTCATATGTTGTGCTTACCATGCAGAGATGAGTGATGCAGGATCGAAAACGGAATAAAAATAAAATTGTTGCAGAAAATTATACAAGATCCAGCTATCAAGGCAATCAAAGGTATTCCCGGATATCAAATGGTTGCATGGTTACAGTTTCACCAGCTCATATTCCCTGCTCCCCAGCCCGATCTTTTCCCCATGTTCCAACTGTACTTCCCATGGAATTTCCGGCCAACAGCCGCGAAATTTGTCGCCACCCGGCTCATGTCCGGTCTTAAGTGCCGAGTTTTCGTTGCCGTGAGCCTGGTTTACCAGATCGGCGCAGGCCTGATCGATGGCGACCGGGTCGCTGGAGGCGCAGATTCCGATGTCATTGACTATCGGAGCATCATTATGACCGTAACAGTCGCAGGCTGGTGACACCTGGGTGATGAAGTTCAGGTAGACGGCCTTGCCGCTTTTACCGGTAAGAGAGCCGAGGGCGTATTCAGCCATCTTGCGCATGGTCATATCGGCGGCTTCATTCCATTGGATGTTGATCGCCTTGACCGGACAAACCGTGATGCAGCGGGAACAGCCGGCACATTTTTCAGGATCGATCAAGGCTTTGCCGTCGGTCAGGATGATGGCGTCATGGGCGCAGGAACGGGGACAGATACCGCAGCCAGTACAGTTCTTGGCGGATACTTTGGGGGCCACGGTGGAATGTTGCACCAGTTTCCCTTTGCGGCTGGCGCACCCCATGCCGAGGTTCTTGATCGCCCCGCCGAAACCGGTCAGTTCATGGCATTTGAAGTGGGTCATGCAGACCAGCGCATCGGCTTCGATGATTTCCGTGCCGATGAAGACCCGGGAGAGAATCTCACCCGCGACCGCCACCTCGGTTTCCGTCACACCCCGCAGTCCGTCGCTGATGATCAGCGGCGCGCCGACGCAGGAATAGCCGAAACCGTTTTCAATACCACAGCTCAGTGCCGAGACAGCTTCCTTGCGCTGACCCGGATAGAGAGTTGACGAATCGGTCAGAAACGGGTGTGCGCCAAGTTTTTTGAGGTCGTCCACCACCTGGCGGGCGAAGATCGGGCGGATAAAGGCGCTGTTCCCTTTTTCCCCAAAATGGATCTTGATGGCGGTCAGATCTCCGGAACTCACAGCTGCCCCTACGCCGGCGGCTGCCAGCAAGCGACTGATCTTGGCAAACAGGTTTTCCTTGTGACTGGCACGCATATCGCTAAAATATACGGTGGACATGAGTTCGCTCCTTTCCAGGCAAATGCTACCGGGGCTACAGCCCTTTGGCGGCCATTTCCTCAATCAGCTTTTTCTGTTCATTGTTCAATGATTCCGGTACATGCACCGCAATCTTGACATACAGATCGCCCTTGCTGTTTGAACCGAGCGGTTTGATTCCGCATCCCTTGAGCCTGATCTTGGTTCCCGGCTGAATACCGGCCGGAACCTTGATCCGCTTGTCCCCTTCCAGGGTCGGCACATCCAGCGAGGTGCCAAGACAGGCGGAGCTGAAGGGGATGTTGCGCTCCACGAACAGGTCGCCGCCATCGCGGGTAAAGACCGGATCGGGGAGTAGCCGGATAATCAGGAATAGATCCCCCGCCGCTCCTCCCTGTTCTCCCTGACTTCCCTTGCCGCTGATGCGGATTTTGCTCCCATTGTCGACGCCGGCGGGAATCTTGACTTTCAGCTCTTCCCGCACCGCATTGCGGCGGAAGGCGATTGATTTTTCCGTTCCCGAGGCGGCATCCCGAAAACTGATGTCAACCTCCATCTCCAGGTCGCCCCCTCTTTGGGGCGCCGTGCGGAAACCGCCGCGTCCTCCCCGTCCCCCGCCAAAAGCGCCGCCGAACAGGCGGGAAAAGATGTCCTCACCGCCACCGGCACCCATGTCCTTGTAGGTATTGCTGAAATCGAAACCACGGAAGATGTCTTCCTGGCTGTATTGTTTATGGAAACCGCTGGAGCCGAAGGTGTCGTATTCCTGTTTTTTCTTGGGATCGGAAAGCACGGCGTACGCTTCGTTGATTTCCTTGAACTTGTCTTCGGCGGCCTTGTTGTCGGGGTTGCGATCCGGATGGTACTTGACTGCCAGTTTGCGGAAAGCTTTCTTGATATCATCCGCTGAAGCGCTTTTATCGATCCCCAATGCCTTGTAATAATCGGTTGCCGCCATGTCAACTACTCCTCTTGCCTGTCAGGTAATCACCCAGAAGTTCCCGCGAATGCTCGTCGTCGTGACAATAACAACAGAGATTTTCCCAGTTGCTCCCATCGGGTGGATTGTTGTGATGATTACCATCCTTATGATGAACCGTCAACAGGTTCAGGTTGGCGGTCTCAAAGTGGCGCCCGCATTTGGCACAGACCGGGCCGTTAATTGCCAGTGATTTGGTGCGGTAATTGGAATTGGCATCAACCGTTTTTTTCAGAGCATTGATGCGGGCAGCCATTTCGTCGGGCGAAGGGAGTTTGACGGTTTTCGGGCGGCTATTACGTGACATGTCGGTTTCCTTGCAATGGAGTAAAAAAGGGGCAGTACCGTTTCTGGTCTCCCCCTGGGAATATATCGGTTTTTGGATGTACATAAAGCTATGCCGATGGTGGTTAACGTACTAATGCCGTGGTTACATTTCCTCTCCCAGGACGGTGTTGTCAATCAGGCGGGTTGTTCCGATCACCACCGCCAGAGCAAGCAGGGTGGTGTCGCCGGCAGTGGTGACCAGCTGCAGGGTCTGGCTGTCGCGGAACTCGAGATAATCGATGCAGGCCGAACTTGTGCTGGTGATCAGGCTTTCGGCTGCCCGTTGCAACTCCGCTACCGAGCGTTCCCCTCCCTGATATTGTTCCCGCACTAATTTGATGGCGCGGGAAAGAACAAGGGCGCTCTCCCGTTGCTCGGCAGAGAGATAGGCATTGCGGGAGCTCATGGCCAGCCCGTCCTGCTCCCTGACGATCGGCATGCCAATGATGGTGACCGGAAGATTCAGGTCGCTGGTCATTTGACGCAGCACCGCCAGTTGCTGAAAATCTTTTTTCCCGAACAGCGCCACGTCCGGTTGTACGATATTGAACAGCTTGGTGACAACGGTCGCCACGCCATCAAAATGTCCCGGCCGGCTGGCACCGCACAACGGTTGTGACAGTTTTTCCACCGAGATACTGGTCTGAAAACCGGGGGGGTACATCCCGGCCGGATCGGGGAGAAACACGAGGTCGACTCCGCATTCCCGGGCCAGCTGGCAATCACGTTCAATGTCCCGTGGGTAGCGCCCCAGGTCTTCGTTGGCGCCAAACTGGATCGGGTTGACAAAGATTGAAAGTACCAGCAGATCTCCTTGCGTTCTTCCTTCCCGCAATAGTGAGGCGTGACCGGCATGCAGGTATCCCATGGTCGGGACAAACACGATCCGTTGTCCGCTGCGTTTGGCGGCCAGCGCTGTTTGCTGCATTTCATGACAGGTGGTAATGATTTTCATTTGAAAGAGTGCTCCTCGGTGGGAAACTGGCCGGAACGGACTTCTTCCACATAGCGGCTGACAGCGTCGTGGATAACCGGCCCCAGTTCGGCATAGCGCTTGACAAATTTGGGAGAGTATTTTTCGCACAGACCAAGGATGTCGTGAATCACCAGTACCTGTCCGTCGCAGGCCACTCCGGCACCGATACCGATGGTCGGGATGGTCAGTTGCCGGGTGATCTCGGCTGCCAGCGGAGCCGGAATTCCCTCCAGTACCACGGCAAAGGCGCCCGCATCCTGTACTGCCAGGGCATCGGTCAGGATCTGCTGCGCCTGCTCGTTACGTCCCTGTACCCTGTAACCACCCATACGATGAACCGATTGGGGGGTCAGGCCGATGTGTCCCATAACCGGAATGTCGATCGAGCTGACCGCACGAATGACCTGCGCCATGTTGGCGCCCCCCTCGATTTTGACCGCCTCGGCGCCACCTTCCTTGATCATGCGCCCGCAATTGCGGCAGGCGTCTTCAATCCCGGTCTGGTACGACATGAACGGCATATCGGACACTACCAGCGCCTTTGGTTCGGCACGTCTGACGGAACGGGTATGATAGATCATTTCATCCATGGTAACCGGCAGGGTGGTGTCGTATCCGGCCACCACCACTCCGGCCGAGTCTCCCACCAGGATTATATCTGCCCCGCCGCTGTCAATCAGGCGGGTAAACGGGAAGTCATAGGAAGTCAGCATGGCAATGCGGCGCCCATCCTGTTTCATGGCAATGATCTGGGGAATGGTGATTTTCTTTTTCATTGGTTACTCCTGAAGATCACAAAAAAAGACCGGCAGCGCTAGCAAAAGAACAGTGCGTCTGCCGGTCATACGCCTATTTCGCCAGCGATTTTGCTTTTTTGGCTTCTTCGCTTTTGGGGAAACTTTCGATCAATTTTTTGGCAACATAGCGGGAGCTTTTCAGATCGCTGATCGCTTTGAATGCCAGGGCCTGCTTCAGCATGGCAGCCGGGACTTTTTCCGCTTTGGGAAAGTTCTTGATCACTTCCTGGAAGGAGAGGATAGCCGGTTCGTAACTTTTCTCACTATAATGAGTCTCGCCGATCCAGTAATGGGCGTTGGCTGCCAGTTCGTGCTGCGGGTTCTGCTCCACGAACTTGGTAAATGCATCGCGAGCAGCCGGCATGTCCCCTGCTTTGAACGTCTCCAATGCCCTGGCGTACGCCGTTTCCGGTGTGTCTGCTGCCGTAGTGCTGACAGGGGCGACGGTCAATCTTTTGTTCAGATCATCCAGTGCCGATTGGAGTTTGAGTACCCGGTCTTCCAGGGCGATGATTCGTTTATCAGCATCAATACGGTAGCGCGACAGCTCCTCGGTTGGCTTTTTAACGCTGAGCACCATGTCATCGATTTTTCCATTCATCGCCTGCAGATCGTTTTTGGTCCCGTCGATGGTAGCCTGGATATCGGCAGCAATTTTACGGATGGCAGCCACATCGCTGCGGAAATTCTTTTCAACTGTACCGATTCCTTCCTTTGATTCGCTGCGCAAGCCGTTCAGGTCACGCTCCACCGAAAACAGTCGTGTTTTAACGGCGTCAATATCAGTGTTAGCCAGGTCGATATCACCCTTGGTGGCACACCCAGCCAGCATCAGTATGCAGAATAAAGCCAAGAAACGTCTGCTCATCACGACTCCTTCATCACGTAGATACCTAACCCTGATAAACAGGATAAGTGCGTTAACGAAATTATTTTCTGCCTGAAAAGCGCAGAAATTAATTTCTAACTTACTAAGATTATCGGCTGTGCTTATAGCATGTGAGCGACGGAAAGACAATAGCCACACGATTTGATGGCGAAAGTTGTGTAATTCTGTTTTAAAAAAGTGCTGTTTTCTGTTAAGGTGCGGCGGCTGCAGAGTTTGGATGCAGGTAACGAGAATCTGCGGATTTTATTGGGAGAGAGATTGATGCCGTATCAGCATATTCTGAAATCGTTGGTGGATCGTACCCCCCGTGCGATTGGCGCTATTCTGGTAGATTGGGAAGGTGAGGCGGTGCAGGAGTTCTGCTACTGCGAGCCGTATGATATCCGTTTTATTGCGGCCCACAACGGGATTATCCTGGCGCAGTTAAAATCGTTGCAAAGTAACAGCCAGGTCGGCGCAGTGCAGGAGGTGGTGGTGACCACCACTGATTGTCATCTGTTGATCGGGGCGATCGATAATGATTATTCGCTGGTGATGCACCTTCAGCGGGATTGTCCGGTCAGTCTTGCGCGGCATCAATTTCGTGACACGGTAAGCATACTTAAAAAGGAGTTGTAATGGCGGAAGGTGAAAAAAAAGGATTTTTCAGGGGGCTGCTGAGTAAGCTCAGCGGCACGCCGCAAAAGGAAGAAACCTCTGTTGTACCTGACGAGTTATCCGTAAAGGATGTTACGACCGCTATGGATGATTACCCGGCGGTGACACCGGTTGAGAAACCAGTGGATCAACCGGTTGAAGAACCGGTCATCACTGCTGTTGAGGCGGCTGTCCCGGCAGCGGTTCAGGAAAAACCGAAGGGCGGGGTCGGCAGTTTCTTCGAGCGGCTCAAGCAGGGGCTGAAAAAAACCAAGGACGGTCTGGTTGGACGTATCGATGCCTTGGTGCTGGGGAAAAAGGAAATTGATGCCGATACGCTGGAAGAGCTGGAAGAGATTCTGATTACCTCTGACATTGGGGTGAAAACCACGGTGGAGTTGATCCGGACCCTGGAACAGCGACTGGGAAGAAATGAACTGAAGGATGGAGCAGCGCTGCGGGGGGCGCTCAAGGAAGAAATCCTGCAGCGCCTGGTTGCCCATCATGCGGTTCTGGATATCAAGCGGCAGCATCCCTATGTGCTGCTGGTGATCGGTGTCAATGGCGTCGGGAAAACCACCACCATCGGCAAGTTGACCTCGCGTTTTGCCGCCGAGGGGAGCCGGGTTCTGTTGGCAGCGGCTGATACGTTTCGCGCGGCAGCAGCGGAGCAGTTGGTGGCGTGGGGGGAACGCTCCGGCGTGGATGTTATCCGCCACAAGGAAGGGGCCGATCCTTCCGCAGTTGTTTTTGATGCCTGCAAGGCTGCTGTTGCCCGTGATGTGGATATTCTGATTATTGATACTGCCGGTCGCTTGCATACCAAGGTCAACCTGATGGAAGAGATGAAAAAGATCCGGCGGGTGATCGATCGTGAAATTCCGGGTGCTCCCCATGAAACCTTGCTGGTGCTGGACGCGGCCACCGGTCAGAATGCCATGTCCCAGGCGCGGCTGTTCAAGGAATCGGCCGGTGTCACCGGGTTGGCGTTGACCAAGCTTGATGGTACTGCCAAGGGAGGGATCGTGGTGGCGGTCAGCCATGAATTCGGACTGCCGGTGCGTTATATCGGTGTGGGTGAGTCAATTGAAGATTTGCGCGATTTTAATCCGGTAGAGTTTACGGATGCGCTCTTCCAGGCCTGATTCCGGCGTGTCGAAGCCCCCTGTCAAGGATAAGGAAGCCTGCGATTTCGCACAATTAGGGCTTGACTTTGTGGCATCGCCTGACTATTATTATTTCCCTCGAAAGGAGCCGCAAACCATGAATCCAGAACTATTACAGGCACTCGAACAGAAAATTAACGATCTGGTCGGAAAATATTCAGCACTCAAGGAAGAAAATAATCGTCTGGTGGAAGAAAATCAACGATTGCAGTCGGAACGTGAAGGCTTCAAATCAAACATTGACTCGATTCTCGGCAAGCTCGAAGGGCTTTGAGTTCCGTGAAGAAAAACCACCTGGTAACCATCCTTGGCAGAGAGTTGTCGGTGCGCAGTTCGGCTCCCGCGGATAAGGTTCAGGCGGTTGAAACATTTATCAACCAGCGGCTGCATGATATCGGTGCGGCGCTCAAAAGCAGTGATCCCCAGCTGATCCTCATGCTGGCGCTGCTCAACACCACGGAAGAGTTGCTTGAGCTTCGCTCATCAGGTTCATTGGGCGAGCAGGCGGATGACAAGCTGCAGTCGTTACTGCAGCAACTGCATGATCTGTAAACGATGCGTTTGTACCAGTTCCCTGCCCCTTGAAAAATGCAACGGCTAAGATGTGGTGCACCCGCTCTCTGGGGCACTGCAGCCCTGCTCGCAACAGGAACCGGCCGGGAACCGAAATTACATGGTCTCTACGGGAGACATGATCATATATTCGCTGAATACCTCCATCAGTTTCGACAGCCTATCAAAAATGTAATCAGTATCCAGATAGGTACCTGGCCTTGTCGCGCTGGTTTGAACATCGCAGAATATACCATCAGCAGTACCGGAACGTCAGGAATCCAGTGTGTACACATAATTGATTGCTCTCTTTGTGTAACTCATTAATATCTCTGCGCTCTCCCTCCCGTTAGACCTTGCCCGGCGCCCCGGGGAATTCCCGCTATTTTGTGTGAAAGCTGGTAGCATGCCAAAACGAACGCTACGGCAACAGTTTCTGGCCCGCCGTCGGGCATTGACGCATGACGCATGGTGCAGTTCCAGCTTGTCAGCCCAGGCAGCCTTGTTAGGCTTGCCGGAATACCAGCAGGCCGAATGCATTGCCGTCTATGCTCCCCTGCACCATGAAACCGACACCATCATGCTGGTGGAAGCTGCTTTCTCGGCCGGCAAACGGGTACTCTATCCGGCCGTCTGCGGCAACAGCATGGTGTTGCGCCAGATAACGGCGCTTGAACACCTGAGCACAGGAACCTTCGGTATCCTGGAGCCGTGTGCCAACGGCGTTGATCACCAGGCGGACGAAGCTGACCTGATTGTGGTGCCCGGTGTCGCTTTTGATCGGGATGGGCATCGGGTCGGTTATGGTAAGGGGTTTTATGACCGTTTTCTCGATCATCCCCAACTGAAAGCATGTTTGATCGGGCTGTGCCACGATTTTCAGGTGGTTGAAACGTTGTTACCGGCAGAAGCGCATGATATCCGGCTCGATCTGATTGTGACGGACAAGCGGATCATCTGCTGTAGAAGTAACCGGAACCACAGTAGTGGCCCGGATTCATATAAAGGAGGAAGATGAGATGGAAATGATGATTGGAGTAGTTATTGCCCTGGTCGTTGGTGCTGCCGCCTATATGGTGGGAAGCAAAGTCAGCAAACGTGATACCGGTGCGATTGTCAAGCAGGCCGATGAACTTGCGGCCAAGATGGTTGATGATGCCCGCCGTGAAGCTGATACCATCACCAAGGAAGCGTTACTGAAAGCCAAAGACCTTGCGCTGGAAGCAAAGTCAAGTCACGAGCAGGAGTTTACGGAAAAGAAAAAAGAACTGCAGGGTCTGGAAAAACGCTTGCAGCTCAAGGAAGAAAATCTGGACAAGAAAATAGCTCTCTTTGACCAGAAAGAACTGGATATTCTCAAAAAAGAACAATCAATCAGCAACAAGGAACAGGGGTTGCTCCAGCGGGAAGAAGAGCTGAAAAATGCTGCCGACCAGCACCGGGCCAAGTTGGAGCATATCTCGGGCATGTCAGCCACGGAAGCTAAAAAAGAGCTGATGAACGCCATGGAAGACGAAGCCAAGCACGACGCCGCAAAAATCATCAAGCAGATCGAATAGGAAGCACGGGAGACCGCCGAGAAAAAAGCCAAGGAAATCATGGCATTGGCAATTCAACGCTATGCCGGCGAATATGTGGCCGAGCGTACCGTTTCGGTTGTGCCGTTGCCATCCGATGAGATGAAGGGGCGGATTATCGGCCGTGAAGGGCGCAATATCCGGGCGCTGGAAGCAGCTACCGGCATTGATCTGATCATTGACGATACGCCGGAAGCGGTCATCCTCTCCGGTTTCAATCCGCTGCGCCGGGAAGTAGCCCGCCTGGCGCTGGAAAAACTGCTGGCCGATGGCCGGATTCACCCCGGCCGCATCGAAGAAGTGGTGGCAAAATCGGAAGAAGAAGTGGAAAAATCGATCAAGGAAGCGGGAGAGCAGGCCGCCTTCGACCTTGGTGTGCATGGTATCCACCCGGAAGTGCTGAAGCTGATCGGCCGTCTGAAATACCGTACCTCCTACACCCAGAACGTCTATCTCCATTCCCTGGAAGTCGCCTTCCTGTGCGGCATCATGGCAGCCGAGCTCGGCATCAATGTCAAACAGGCCAAGCGGGCCGGTCTGCTGCACGACCTGGGTAAAGCGGTTGACCATGAAGTGGAAGGATCCCACGCGGTGATCGGCGCCGAACTGGCACGCAAGTATGGTGAATCACCTAAAATTGTGCATGCCATCATGGCGCACCACGAAGACGAGAAACCGAATTCAGTCCTGGCCATCCTGGTCCAGGCGGCTGATGCGCTTTCCGGCGCACGTCCCGGCGCCCGTCGCGAGATGATGGAAACCTATGTCAAACGTCTGGAAGATCTGGAACGGATTGCCACCTCCTTCGGCGGAGTGACCAACTCCTTTGCCATCCAGGCCGGGCGTGAAATCCGGGTCATGGTTGCCAGTGACCAGGTGACCGATGAAACGGCAGTGGTCATGGCGCGTGACATTGCCAAGAAGATCGAAGCGGAGATGACCTATCCGGGGCAGATCAAGGTTAACGTGATCCGTGAAACCAGAGCAGTGGAGTTTGCCCGCTAACATGACCGTTACGATACTTTTTATAGGTGATATTATCGGCAAACCGGGACGCCAGGCGCTCTCCCGCGAACTGGACCGTCTGGTGGACCTGCACCGGGTTGATCTGGTGATTGCCAATGGTGAAAACTCGGCCGGTGGTTTCGGTCTGACCAGTGAGGTTGCCAAGGAACTGTTCGGCATGGGGATCGATTGCCTGACCAGCGGCAACCATATCTGGGATAAAAAAGAGCAGGTGCAGCAGGTGCTGGCCGACCCCCGGGTCTTGCGTCCGGCCAATTATCCCGATGGCGTTCCCGGAACAGGGGGCGCCATCTTTACAACTCCCGGTGGGGTCAAGATCGGGGTGCTCAACCTGGAGGGACGGGTCTACATGAAAAACCTGGAGTGCCCGTTCCGCTCGGCCGATCGTGAACTGGAACGTCTGCACCGGGAAACCCCGATCGTTTTCATTGATTTCCACGCCGAAGCAACCTCGGAAAAATCGGCGCTGGGATGGTATCTGGACGGGAGAGCCAGTGCGCTGGTCGGAACCCACACCCATGTCCAGACCGCCGATGAGCGGATCCTCCCCCAGGGAACCGCTTTCCTGACCGACGCCGGTATGACCGGCAGCTTCGATTCGGTGATCGGCATGGGGAAAGATGAAACCATCGACCGCTTTCTGAACCAGTTACCGACCAAGTTTGAAGTTGCCAAGAAGAATATCCATGTCAATGGCGCGGTGATCACCGTCAACCGGGAAACCGGCCAGGCGGTCAAGATCGAGCGAATCTCGATACAATGCTAAGTTCTGCTGAATTTGAATCGGAAGGAGTATTCAACTCATGATTAAAATAGCTGTTTGTGGTGCTGCCGGTCGCATGGGGCAGCGTATCATCGTTGCAGCAAAGGAAGCTGGTTGCACCATCTCCGGTGCCCTGGAGCGTCCCGGACATGAACTGGTCGGGCAGGATGCCGGTCTGATCGCCGGCTGCGGCAACCTGGGTGTCGCCATCTCCGACGATCTGAATGCGGTGGTGGCAGGGTGCGATGTCCTGATTGACTTCACTACCCCCAAGGTATCGCTGAAAAATCTGGAAGTCTGCGCCCTCAAGAAAAAATCGATCGTGATCGGTTCCACCGGCTTCACTCCCGAAGAACGTGAGTTGGCGGTTGAGCTGGCCAAAGAGATCCCGGCGGTGTTGGCTCCCAACATGTCGGTGGGGGTCAATGTCTGTTTCAAGGTCTTGAAGGATGTGGCCAAGACCCTGGGAGACGACTTCGACGTGGAAATCGTCGAACTGCATCACAATAAGAAAAAAGACTCACCGTCAGGAACAGCCGTGCGCATGGGCGAGGTCGTTGCTGAAGCGCTGGGACGGGACTACAACAAGGTGGCCAACTACCACCGCGAAGGGATCTGCGGCGAGCGGACCAAGGAAGAGATCGGCATGCAGACCGTACGCGGCGGCGACATCGTCGGCGAACACACGGTCTATTTCATCGGCATGGGTGAGCGGATCGAGATCTCCCACCGCGCCATGACCCGCGACATGTTTTCCCGCGGTTCGGTGCGCGCCGCCAAGTGGGTGGTCGGCAAGGCTTCCGGCCTGTACGACATGCAGGATGTGTTGGGACTTAAATAACAACTAACTTTTAGCCACAGAGGACACAGAGGTCTCAGAGAAAAGCGAAAAGATTTAGGTTTAACCCTTCAAAGATTGGTTTGTTTTTTCCACTAAATCTTTCTGGTTTTAATTCTCTCTGTGCTCTCTGTGTCCTCTGTGGCAAATTTCTTTTTGGAGGATTTTCTGTAATGGCAAAAATTAACGACAACTACCTGAAACTGAAAGCCGGCTACCTGTTCCCCGAGATCGGCCGCCGCGTGCGCGAATTCAGCGCCGCCAACCCTGCCGCCAAGGTGATCCGCCTGGGGATCGGCGACGTGACCCGTCCGCTGGCACCGGCCGTGCTGAAGGCCTTCCACGACGCCGTGGACGACCTGGCCACCACCGA
>DAINBV010000036.1:0-51106 GCA_036732725.1 Geobacteraceae bacterium
AGATCATCGTCCGCTTCTGGATCATCACCATCATCCTGGCGCTGGTGGCGATTTCCACCCTGAAGATGCGATAAAACAGATCAGTCGAACATACCTGACGAAACTTCACAAAAAGGATACCTGATGAGCAACATGCCCAAATGCCCCACCTGCAGTTCGGAATACACCTACGAAGACGGCGAAATGTTCGTCTGCCCGGAATGCGCCCATGAATGGCCTCAAAACGGGGCAGAAGCAGCACTTGGCGCAACCGTTGTACGGGATGCCTTCGGCAATGAACTCAAGGATGGTGACGCGGTTACGGTCATCAAGGATCTCAAGGTCAAGGGTGCCTCATCCAGCGTCAAGGTCGGCACCAAGGTCAAGAGTATCCGCATCGTGGAGGGGGATCACAACATCGATTGCAAGATCGATGGCTTTGGCGCCATGCAGTTGAAATCCGAGTTTGTCAAAAAAGCGTGATTTCGGAGCTAACACTCCAGAAACAATAGATATCACAAAACTACCCCCAAAGTCAGAACCAGCAGGTAACTTTTGACGGAAAGCGGAGATCAGATGAAAATCTTTGACGCCCATCTGCACATCATCGATCCTGCCTTTCCCCTGATTCCGAATAACGGCTATCTGCCGGAACCGTTCAGCTGTGACGACTACCTGCACCGCATGGGGGAGTTCTCTCCCGCAGGTGGAGCAGTGGTCTCCGGGTCGTTTCAGGGTTTTGATCAGAGCTACCTGCTGGCGGCACTGACAAAACTGGGGCCATCCTTCTGCGGTGTGATCCAGATACCGGCCACCACCAGTGATGATGAGATCATCCGCCTGGCAGCGGGGGGCGTACGGGCGGTGCGTTTCAACCTGAAACGGGGCGGTTCCGAAGAGGTCAGCCAACTGGACCGGCTGGCGCGCCGGGTGTATCAGCTGGCCGGATGGCACACGGAGCTGTATGTCGATTCCTGCGAGCTGGAAGCGCTGTTTACCACCCTGGTGGCTCTGCCGGCGGTCAGCATCGATCACCTGGGGCTTTCAAAAGCCGGTTTTACGACGCTGCTGCGCCTGGCAGATCGGGGGGTGCGGATCAAGGCGACCGGTTTTAGCCGGGTTGATTTTGAGGTAGCGCCGGCACTACGGGCAATCTACAGCGCAAACCCGGACGCCTTGATGTTCGGTAGCGATCTCCCCTCTACCCGGGCACCCCGCCCCTATTCCCACGCCGACCTGCAGTTGCTGATTGACTCTCTCGGTGAAGCGGCCGCCGCAAAGGTGTTGTACGAAAACGGTGCGGCATTTTATAAAATTTCGACGAGGTAACCGGCGATGAAACTGTGCGATAAAAAAATCGTGGTGATGGGGCTGGCACGTACCGGTGTGGCCTGTGCCCGCTTCCTGGCTGGTCAGGGGGCAATCGTGACAGCCACCGACCTGCGTGATGAGCAGGTACTGGCCCCAGTCATCCAGGAACTGGATGGACTCGGTATCCACTGGGCACTCGGCTATCATGACAAGATCGACTTTCTGGCAGCCGACCTGATTGTGGTTTCACCAGGTGTGCCCATGACCCATCCGCTGCTGGTAGCCTCACGGGAAGCAGGGGTGGAGATTGTCAGCGAGATCGAGCTGGCCAGCCGTTTTATCAGCGCTCCAATCGTGGCAATTACCGGGACCAACGGCAAGACCACAACCACCACCATCACTGGTGAGATCTTCAAACAGTGCGGCCTGGCGACCTATGTGGGGGGGAATATCGGCGACCCGTTGATTGAAATGGTGGAATCGAAACAGCCGGTGGAACGAGTTGTTGCCGAGATCAGTTCATTTCAGCTGGAATGGATCAGTACCTTCCGCCCCAAGGTGGCAGCGCTGTTGAACCTGAGCGAGGATCACCTCGATCGCTACGCCAGCTACCAGGAATACATCGCCGCCAAATTGCGCCTGTTTGAAAACCAGAGTGCCGATGATTTTGCCGTTGTCAACCGCGATGACAAATTGGTGTGGGAGTCGGCCCAAACGCTCACAGCGACCCTGTTCCCCTTCAGTCGCAGCAGGGAACTGGACGAAGGTATTTTCTGTCGCAACAGCCAGATCATCTACCGCCACGACGGAGCGGAGTTGCAGTTTCCCGCCGACCGGTTTAAATTGACCGGCGTACACAACCTGGAGAACATCATGGCAGCCCTGGCCTGCACCCTGCTGCTGGGAGCTGATCCGGCCAAGGCGCTGGAAACGGTACAGAACTTCGAGTCGCTTCATCACCGGATGGAATTTGTGCGCAAATTCAAAGGTGTTAACTATTACGAGGACAGCAAGGCAACCAACGTGGGGAGCGTGGAAAAGGCGCTGGAAAGCTTCAACGAGATCACCCTGATTGCCGGTGGCAAGGACAAGGGGGGCTCGTACGCGCCGTTGGTGGCCTTGATCCAGCAACGAGTACAACATCTGATACTGATCGGTGAAGCGGCCGACCGGATGCAACTGGAACTGGGGGCCTTGACCGACACCCACCGCGCCGTCACCCTGGAAGAAGCGGTCTGGATCGCCTCCCAGATTACCACCCCGGGCGGAACCGTGCTGATGTCACCTGCCTGTTCCAGTTTCGATATGTTCAAAGATTATGAAGAGCGGGCCAACCGTTTTATCGCTGCCGTAAAAGCATTGTAACAACGCCTGACACTTCAGACCACAGCCGGTCGGAAAGCTTTCATCATGTTCAAGAAACTGCAGGAATACGATCTGATCATCATGTCCATGGCAATCGCCTTGACCTGTTTTGGCGTGGTGATGGTCTATTCCGCTTCCAATATCATGGCTGCCAAGAAATTCCACGACGGTTTCTTTTTTCTCAAGCGTCAGGGGCTCTTTTCGCTGGTCGGTTTTGCCATCATGCTGGGAGTCATGCATATCGATTACCACACCTGGAAAAAACTGGCAGTACCGATTCTGCTGGCCTGCCTGGCGATGCTGGTGATGGTACTGATTCCCGGCATCGGCGGCAAGGCAGGCGGTTCATCGCGCTGGATCAAGCTCCCCGGTTTCAACCTGCAGCCTTCGGAAATGGCCAAGCTGGCGCTGATCATGTACATGGCTTATTCCCTCGACAAAAAGCAGGATAAGGTAAAAAACTTTGCCGAAGGGATTATTCCCTATATGATCGTGCTGGCGATCCTGATCGGCTGCCTGGCGTTGCAACCCGACTTGGGAGGAGCCTTGACCCTGGTGGCGGTCGCCATGACCATGCTGTTTGCCGCCGGCATGCGGGTCAGTCACTTCCTCTCCATGGTGCTGCTGATGCTGCCGCTGTTGATGTATAAACTGAGCCGCGGCTACCACAAAAGCAGGATGGAGGCATGGTTCAATCCATGGAGCGACCCGGAGGGAAAAGGGTTCCAGATCATCCAGTCATGGCTGGCACTCGGCACCGGGGGGGTGTTTGGTCTCGGCCTGGGAGAGGGGAAGCAGAAACTGTTTTACCTTCCCGAAGCACACACCGACTTTATCCTCTCGGTGGTGGGGGAGGAGCTCGGTTTTCTCGGCGTGATCGTGATCATCGGCATGTTCTTTCTGCTGGTGCAGCGTGCCATGCGGATCGCCGTGGCCGCCCCCGACCCGTTTGGACGTTTCCTCGCCTTCGGCATCGCCGTATTGTTCGGCATCGAAGCCTCAGTCAACATGGGCGTGGTCACCGGCCTTTTACCGACCAAGGGATTGGCGCTCCCCTTTATCAGCTACGGCGGCAGTTCCTTGCTGGTCAACCTGTTTGCCGTCGGCATCCTGCTGAACATCTCTTCGGGGCTGAAGATCGAGCCGATCAAAGTCCCGGAGAGCACAAAATAACAGCCGTCAACAACGGACAAGGAAAGCATATGAAACTTATTATTGCCGGCGGCGGGACCGGAGGACACCTGTTTCCCGGCATTGCCGTGGCAGAAGAGTTCCTCTCCCGTGATCCGGGCAACCAGGTATTGTTTGTCGGCACCAAACAGGGGATTGAGGCACGGGCCGTACCGGCTGCCGGTTACCGGCTGGAGACCATCACAGCCTGCGGCATCCGTGGCAAGGGGATCGTCTCCCAGCTCAAAGGCGCGGCGATGATGATGTATGGCTATGCCCAGTCACGGGCGATTCTCAAGGCCTTCCGTCCTGACCTAGTGCTGGGAGTCGGCGGGTATGCCTCGCTCCCGATGGTACTGGCGGCCAAAGGGATGCAGATTCCGAGTTACATCCATGAACAGAACGCCATCCCCGGGCATTCCAATCGTCTGCTGGCAAAATTCAGCGACCGGGTCTTCATTACCCTGGATGAATCGGCCAAATATTTTCCGGCCGACAAGGTTCTCTTGACCGGCAATCCACTCAGACGCCAGATTCTGGATATGATACAAAATCCCCCCCACCCCATTGAAAAAAAGGAAGGGGAAACGGAACAAGCAGGGAGATTCCACATCTTCATCTTTGGCGGCAGCCAGGGGGCCCACGCCATCAACCAGGCGCTGGTGGCAACACTCCCTCTGTTGCAACAGTCCGGTCGATCGTTTTCCATTACCCACCAGACCGGGCAGAAAGATTATCCGGAAGTGGAAGCTGCCTACCGTACCGCCGGCATGCAAGCAACGGTAACACCGTTTATCAGCAACATGGCGACCGAATATGCCGCTGCCGACCTGATCATCTGCCGGGCCGGTGCCACCACGATTGCTGAGGTAACTGCCTGCGGCAAGGCCTGCCTGTTCATTCCCTTCCCCCATGCGGTGGATGACCATCAGCGCAAAAATGCCGAAGCGCTACTGAAAAAAGAGGCCTGCCACCTGTTGGTGGAACCGGAGCTGACCCCCGCCAAACTGGCTGATCTGATTATCGAGGCAGCCGACTCACCGGAGCAGGTACACCTGATGGAGGAACGCGCCTTTGCCATGGCACGCCTGGATGCAGCCACGATTATCGTCGATCAGATGGTGACAAAAGCTTCGTAATGAGGTATGGAATTTTGAAGGGAATTGCATGACACTTTCAATGGTAATCATAGCCGCCTACCTGCTCGGCTCCATTCCGACCGGTCTGCTACTCGGCAAACTGTACGGCATCGATGTACGCACCGCCGGCAGCGGCAATATCGGCGCCACCAATCTGTACCGCACCGTGGGACGGCGGGTCGGGATGCTGACCCTGATCGGTGATGCCCTCAAAGGAGCGCTGCCGGTGCTGGCCGTAAAACTCTCCGGTTTACCGGCGGAAATGGCAGCCTGGGTCGGCCTGGCAGCATTTTCCGGCCATGTATTTTCACTCTTTTTGAAGTTCAAGGGAGGGAAGGGTGTGGCAACTGCTCTGGGGGTTTTTCTGGCGCTGGCGCCGCTTGCGGTGGCTGCAGCCATTGCCGTTTTTGCGGTGGTCATGCTGATCTGGCGCTATGTTTCGCTCGCTTCCATCTGTGCCGCCCTGGCCATGCCGGCGGTTATCACCGCTATGGATGGTGACAGCCGTTTGAAAATTGCCACAGGTATAATTTCGCTGATCGTGGTCGTGCGCCATATCGACAACATCAAGCGTCTGCTGGCCGGCACGGAGAACAAGTTCAAGGCATAAACACACCCAGCAGTCCTGCACCGAGAATTACCACCATCGGACTGAGCTTGGTCCACTTGAAGATCGTAAAGCCCGCCAGCAAGAGCAGCAGATCCCGCATCCCTCCCAGCGACTCCACACCAAGATTCCACGCCGCAGCAGCAATCAACCCCACCACCGCCGGAAGCAGTCCGTTCATGACCGCCCGAATGCTCTCGATGTTTTTCAGGCGGTGATAATAACGACCCACCGTCAGCATCAACAGGCAACAGGGGAGAAAAATGCAGATCGTTGCCACCAGTGCACCGGCAAAGCCACCCGCCCTGAATCCGGTAAAGGTTGCCAGCATGGCCAGCGGCCCCGGGGTGAGCTGGGAAAGCGCCAGTCCATCCAGAAACTGGCGCAGGGTCAGCCAATGGTACTGATCCACCATGATGTGATTGAGCAGCGGTATCAGCACATACCCCCCTCCCACAAAGAGCAGACCGATCCGCAAATAGATCAGGGCGACCGTAAGCAAAGAACCCATCAGCTGTGCCTCCGGCGATAGAGCATGATTCCCAGCGACCAAAGCACCGCAATCAACAGCACCAGTGCCGCATTCAGCTTGAACAGCACCGTTGCCGCAAACGCGCCAAGCGCCATCAAGATGCTGGAAAGGTTCTTGATCTGTTTGCGACCCATATCGATCGCCACCACAAGAATCAGGGCGATCACCACCGGGTTGGTCCCTTTCAGGGCCGATTGCAGCTGGGGAAGTTTGTGGTAGGTGAAGTAGAGCCAGGAGAGGAGGGTAATCAAGATGAATGAGGGGAGCAAAAAGCCGACCGTAGCGAGAATCCCCCCCCGGACGCCCCGCAGTCGGCTGCCGGTGAAGGTGCAGACATTCAACGAAAATGGTCCCAGCAGTTGGCCGAACGCCAGGCCGTGCAGAAACTCATCCGCGCCGATCCACTTTTTTTCCCTGACGCAGACCCGCTCTACCAAGGCAACGATCGCCATGCCGCCGCCAAAACCGGTGATACCGATGAAGGCAAAGGTCAGGAAAATATCGGCAAGTGATACAAGCGGTTTATTCTCGTCCATGTCGTTGTTATAGCAGCGAATGGGAAAGGGCGGCAAGGGGAAAGAATTGGCAAAGTTGTTTCATTTTGCCTTGACGCTCCCTGTTTGAACGATTACAAACATACCATGACCATCCTTGCCCATCTCAATCCTCCTCAAAAAGAAGCAGTACTGCACGGTGAAGGACCGCTGCTGATCCTGGCCGGCGCCGGTTCCGGCAAAACCCGCGTGATTACCCAACGAATTGCCTGGCTGATTCAGGAACGGGGAGTCCGTCCCTGGAATATTCTGGCCGTTACCTTTACCAACAAGGCGGCCCGGGAAATGTCCGAACGGGTCAACCACATGCTGCATGGTGGTGAAACGCCGCTGATCGCCACCTTCCATGCCGCCTGCGGCCGGATCCTGCGCCGCGATATCCATCTGCTCGGTTTCCAGTCCAGCTTTGCCATCTACGATGATCGTGATTCCGAGCGGTTGTTGAAGGAACTGCTCAAGGAACTCGATCTGGATGACAAGAAATACGCTCCCAAGGCGCTGGCAGCCCGCATTGATGACTGGAAAAACCGGGGACTGCACCCGACTGATCTGTCGTTTCTTTCCCCCAACGACAGCTACGGCCGCAAGGTGGCCGAAGTATATGCCGCCTACCAGAACCGGCTTAAACGCTGTAATGCCCTCGACTTTGGCGACCTGATGCTGCTGACCGTGCAATTGCTGAAGGAGTTTCCCGAGGTGCGCGGCTACTATCAGGACCGTTTTCAATGGATCCTGGTGGATGAATACCAGGATACCAACCCGGTACAGTACCAGTTGATCCGGCTGCTGGCCGGTGAGCGGCGCAATCTGTGCGTGGTGGGTGATGATGACCAGTCGATTTACTCCTGGCGCGGCGCTGATATCCGTAACATCCTGGAGTTTGAGAAGGATTTTCCTTCCGTCACCATTATCAGGCTGGAACAGAATTACCGCTCAACCGCCACCATTCTGGCTGCCGCCGGCGCGGTGGTGCAACAGAATTACGGGCGCAAGGGAAAAACCCTCTGGACCGAAAATCCGGCTGGTGAGCCGATCCGTTATGAGCGGCTCGAATCGGACCGGGAAGAAGCACGTTTTATCCTGCGTGAAATACGCAGTCTGCAAGGTGAGCGTATTCCGCTGACTGAAATGGCGGTGTTTTACCGCACCAACGCCCAGTCGCGGCTGGTGGAGGATGCGCTGGTAGCCGAGGGGGTGCCGTATCACATCGTTGGCGGGGTACGATTTTATGCCCGCCAGGAGGTCAAGGATATCCTGGCCTACCTGCGGGTGCTTGACAACGGCGCCGATGAGGTCTCGCTGAAACGAATCATCAATCTGCCGGCGCGCGGCATCGGGCATACCACGGTTGATAAGATCAGCGCCTTTGCCAACCAGCAGGGGATCACTGTCTACGCAGCCTTGTCGGCCATCGCTGAGAGTGGCGTGCTGGCTGCGGCCACCCGCGGGAAGGTGGCGGCTTTCAGCGCCTTGATGGAACGTTTTGCCGTGGCAGCGCAGAGCGAGCCGCTGGATGAACTGGCGCGGATCGTCATGCAGGAGAGCGGCTATCTGGAGCGGATGAAGAGCAGCCGTGATCCGGAGGATGCGGATCGGCTGGACAACCTGGGGCAGCTGGTAACCGCCCTGCAGGAATACCGCGAGAAGAACGAGCAGGCGACCCTCTCCGGTTTTCTGGAACAGGTGTCGTTGGTCTCCGACCTGGAACAGGGAGAAGCCGGCCAGCCGTCGATTACGCTGATGACGCTCCATGCCGCCAAGGGGCTGGAATTCAAGGCAGTGTTCATGATCGGCATGGAAGAACGGCTCTTCCCCCACATGCGTGCACTGGATGACCTGGATGGCATGGAGGAGGAACGGCGGCTCTGCTACGTCGGCATGACCCGCGCCCGGGAACGGCTCTACCTGCTCAATGCCCGCCGACGCTACCTCTTCGGACAGGAGCAGTGCAACCTCCCGTCACGATTTTTAAAGGAGATACCGGCCGAGCTGCTGAAAGAAGCACCAGTATCACGCAGCTATGGGCAGCTGCAACGGCATCAGGAACTCGGTTCATGGAACAAGGAGCGTACACACTCCCTCCCCGAGACCCATCAGGAGAACCATAACCTGGCAGCCATCAGCACCTATACCGATGAGATCGAGGTGATCCCCGATCCACCGGATGACGAGTGTGGCGCCTGCGTCGGCATGAAGGTACGACATGCTAAATTCGGGGTTGGCACCATCAGAAAAATTGAGGGGAGCGGCGAGGGGCAAAAAGCGATTGTCTGGTTTGATTCGGCAGGGCCTAAAAAGCTGATGCTCCGCTTTGCGGGGCTGGAACGGGCATAGATTTTATTTTTTCCCGGACGGTTGCACCACCTGCAGACTGAAGCTGTAGTTCGGATGGATCATGACATGGGTATTGGGGTGCAGGGCAAACAGCCAGCCGTAAAAGATCGTCGTGTTTTTATCGGAAACCCGAACCTTGGCAGCCGGGTTTCTCAGCTGATTGGATGATGACGTAATCGTTGTCCCGTGCATGATAAAGGCTGGCAAAAAGGTTTCAACTTCAATGGTCAGATTGGAGGAGGGGACGACCAGCTTGCCGCCAATCGGGACGGTGTAGGACTTCTGTGCCATGGATGATTTGTTGAGCACGGCAATCGTCACCGATTTCCACGATTTGGCGACCTCCGGCGGGACATCGATGGTAGTAACCTTCTTCGCGCCATGGGAACTTCTGGTGTCAACCGGAGGAAGCGGCGCTTCCGCTTTCCCACATCCTGCCAGCGTTCCTCCCATTGACAGGAGCAGCAGAGTGGCGAATACGATTTTATTCCTGCACATGACTGGTGGCACGTTACCGGCTGGTGAGCAGGTTTCGTACGCTGATAGATTGTTGTCCATATCGTTCCGATGGCACTCAGGATTGGGGACATCTGGCAGGTAAACCGCCCCCGATATTAATTAAAACAAAATACCCTCTCTGGCATTACTTGTCATGCAAAAACAACGCTGATCGCATTTAGCGGCAGCGCAGGTACTTCAAGAATTCCTCACAACTCAGCTGTTTCTTACTGACCAAATGGGCAATCTCCCGGCTCATGGCAATTTTTTCCCCTTCTTTCATCTCGTCTTTCAACAGCACGAACAGAGGGGTATTGCTGGTATAGGGGAGCAGCCTGAATTTTTCCCGCAACTCAAAAGATGACATATCCGGCAGCATCAGCGACACAAATGCCAGATAGACCGGGTGGATCGAGACCAGCGCCACCGCTTCCTTGGCGGTGTAGGCATTGACCGGTTCGAAACCGATGGTTTCAAGCAACTTGGCCAGCTTGGCTTCTCCCTGGCGCGATACGATCATCGCCTGCAGGTCGTAAATTTCAGCTTCCTCGGTCAGTCCATAGACTGCCAGGCGATTCATGACATACTCAATGTCCAACGGCAGGGTGATAAAGCCGGCTACCGGAAAAACGCCGGCCACTTTCCCGGTTTCACTTAAAAAAACCGGCAAGACCGGGATATTCCTGGTGGCCTGATTTTTTTTAAGTAGCTGCAACTGCCCCCATCCGTCCTGGGAAAAGGGAGAGATATCCAGCACGATCCCCAGCGGTTTATCCTCGGAGAGCGAAGCATCAGTCACCTCCTCCACCTTCTTCAGACAACAGTCATAGCCACCAGCGCCGAGATACGACATCAGCTGCTGCTCTCTCCCGCTTCCGGGAGCGACTCCAAGTACCCACAATGCACAGCGGTTGTTTGATTGTTCCTGCATACTCACCCCTTACCGGTTGTATCGTTCCAGAACCCGCTCAATAATATTGGTCGTTGATTTTCCATCCACAAAACTCACCAGTTCAACCCGGCCGCCATACGCCTCCACCACATCTTTTCCCACCACCGCATCCGCCGTATAATCGCCCCCCTTGGCGAGAATGTCAGGCTTGAGGGCACGGATCAACTCCAACGGGGTATCTTCGTCAAAAAGGGTCACATAATCGATACAATCGAGCGCAGCCAGAATATGCGCCCGTTCCTCCTCGCCGATCAGGGGACGTTTTTCCCCTTTCAAGCGCCGCACCGAAGCATCACTGTTCAGCCCCAGCACCAGGCAATCACCGAGGCTGCGGGCTTTCTGCAGGTATTTGACATGTCCGGCATGCAGCAGATCAAAGCAGCCGTTGGTAAACACGATCTTTTTGCCCCGCTCGCGCAATCCGGCCACAATCCGGCTCAACACATCGCGATTCTTGATCTTGACATCGCTATCGCTGTGGGACTGGGCGATGCTGTCGATAATTTCCTCCGGCGATACAACCGAGGTTCCCAGTTTACTGACCGCAATCCCGGCAGCGGCATTGGCAAGCCGGGCGGCATCACCCATGTTCATCCCGGCGGCCACTCCGGCAGCCAGGGTTGCCAGCACGGTGTCACCGGCACCGGAAACATCAAACACTTCCCGCGCCCTGGTCGGGATATGCAGCGCTTCACCCTGACGCGAGAAGAGCGACATGCCGGCTTCGCTGCGGGTGATCAGCAGATGATTGAGCTGCGCCCGTTCCATGATCACTCCTGCCGCGGCTGTCAGTGATGCTTCATCAACAATGGCAATGCCGGAGGCTGCCTCGGCTTCCTTGCGATTGGGGGTCAACAGCGTGGCGCCGACGTAGCGGGAATAATCGGTTCCCTTGGGATCAACCAGCACCGGAATTCCGTGCTGCCGCGCAGCAGCTATGGCCGCAGTTACCACCGCCGGCGTCAGGACCCCCTTGAGATAATCGGAGAGGAGAATCACCTGGAATTCACCGGCATGCTCCCCGATCCAGGCAGCCAACTGCGCTTCCAGATCGGCCGAGATCGGCTCCCGCGATTCCCGGTCAATGCGGACGATCTGTTGATTGGCGGCCACCACCCTGGTTTTACGGCTGGTCCGCCGGGTGGGATCGCGGAATATGGGATCAATCGAAATATCGCGGCGGGCCAGATCCTTCAGCAGTGACCAGCCGTTTTCATCGTCTCCCACCACCGAGCAGACCGACACCTGCGCCCCCAGCGCCACCAGGTTGTTGACCACGTTGCCGGCACCGCCCAATCGCAACTCTTCCCGCAGCACATCCACCACCTGCACCGGCGCCTCGGGAGAGATCCGCTCGGTTTTTCCCCACAGGTATTCATCCAGCATAAGATCGCCGACCACCAGACAACGGATCGTAGCAATGCGGTTCAGAACCGACTCAACCTCTGTGCGTTCCATGGCCGGCTTCATCCGTTACAACTCCTTGTCATCAGCACGACGGCATGGGCGGAAATCCCTTCGCCCCGGCCGCTGAATCCCAATCCTTCCTCGGTGGTAGCCTTGACATTGATCAGATCTTGATCCACCTGCGCCACCGCGGCAATATTACTCCGCATGACAGGAATATGGGGAGCCATCTTGGGACGCTGGGCAATGATGGTGGCATCCAGGTTCCCCACCTGCCACCCCCGTTGGGCTGCCAAGCCGATCACGTGGGCCAGCAGTTTCATGCTGTCAGCCCCCTGGTAGGCAGGATCGGTATCGGGAAAATGTTTGCCGATATCCCCCATCCCGAGTGCTCCCAGCACCGCATCGGCGATGGCATGCAACAACACATCGGCATCGGAATGCCCCAGCAACCCTTTTTCCCAGGGGATCTCAACGCCCCCCATAATCAGTTTGCGCCCTTCCACCAGCCGGTGGACATCATAGCCATGTCCAATTCGCATGTACGTAGCTCCAGGTTATTACATAGTGATTACGGCAATTATTTGAAAATTATTTGATTTCTCTCTAGTTCGGCATTTACAACTGCGTAAGGATTATTTCCGGCTTTTATCCGGAACCGGCAAGCCGAGCAGACGCAATACCTGGGTCATATCATCCCACACATCCCAGAACAACCCCTTATCCTCCCGGTTATGCAGCAGATAGGAAGGGTGAAAGGTCGGCATGAGCGGCACACCGTGGTAATCATGAAATTTTCCCCGCAGCTTACTGATCGGCTCCCTGGTCTTCAGCAGGGTGTGGCTGGCAAATTTCCCCAACGCAACAATTACTTCCGGCTTGATCGAGTCCACCTGGCGCAGCAGAAACGGTGAACACGCTTCGATTTCGTCATCCTCGGGGTTGCGGTTCCCCGGCGGACGGCATTTCACCACGTTGCAAATATACACCGCTTCGCGGGTCAGCCCCATGGCCGTAATAATCCTGGTCAGGATTTTACCCGCTTCACCAACAAACGGCTCACCACTGGCATCCTCATCGGCGCCTGGCCCTTCACCCACAAACAGGATCCGGCTGTGGGGATTACCCGTGCCAAACACCAGCTGTTTTCTGGTTTTACCCAGCTTGCAGCGCTGACAATCGCCCAGATGTTTTCTGATCGCTTCCAGCGATTCATGCCGCGTAGCTGCCGGCAGTGGCTCGTCGCTGGACTGTGGCGGCTGATGCTGCAATTCCCGGGGCGCCGGTTCAGCTGCTGCACAGCGAATGGCCGTCTCCTCCGGCAAGCCGTCAATACCGCTTTCGCGCAATTCTTCCAGATAAGCGGCAATCGAAGCGGTAATCGTGGCAGGATCAATCATCGGCATAATCTAGCTGCTCCTTCTGTTGTGTCACAATACAAACTGGAGTACCATGAACGTGCAGACAATAGCAGCACTACCGGTTTCTGTCAAAATGTATGACAGCGGTGGAGCGCCACAAACTTGAAAACGGCAGTTGCATGCTGCCGAATCGAGAATACAGCGAGGATATTGTACCATGTTATTATTTTTGATCGCTCTGATCGGCTGCCTGATCCCGGTCGACGCCCTGGCCTGGGGCGGCGGAATGCATCTCCAGCTCGGCGCCAGCGTTCTGAAAAACCTCCCGGCGCTGGAACCGGCGGTGGCAGCGGTGATTGCGGCCCATCCCCACGATTTCCTCTACGGTTGCATTTCGGCTGACATCACCCTGGGGAAAAAATTTACCCATTACCTGCTGAATTGCCACCGCTGGCCGATCGGCCGCAAAATTCTGGCCTCCGCCACCAATGATCGTCAGCGCGCCTGCAGTTATGGCTATCTCTCTCATCTGGCAGCTGATGTAATTGCCCACAACTACTACGTCCCCTACAAGATAATGCGCTCATTTGCCACGGTCACCATGAAGCATACCTACTGGGAAATGCGCTTTGAGACCCATGTACAGAAGGAGATCTGGGATCTGGCGCGCCAGGTCTGCACATCCGACCAGCGGGACAACGACCAGCTGATGCGTAGTGTTCTGACGCCGACCCTGTTCTCCTTCGGCACCAACAAAAGGATCTTCAACTCGATCATGCTCCTCTCCCGCCTGGAAAAATGGCAACAGGTCATGCAGACTCTCTCTGACTCTTCCCGTTATCAACTGGCAGTCAACGACTATCAGGAATATTGCCAGCTCACCGAACGGGCCGTATTTGAATATTTACGCCACCCGTCCGAATCACCCCTGCTGAACTCCGACCCGACCGGTGAACGGGCCTTGGCAACAGCCGAGGCGGTCCGCAAGAATCTGCGCATCCTCTACAAAAGCGGTAAAATATCAAAATCAAGCGGTTTTGAACAGGTGGAGGCCTTCAAGGAAAAGTTGCGCCAGTCGCTTGATAATCCTGCCATCCTCCAGGAATTGTACCGCGGATAACCGCCCCTCCCGAAATCCACATAATTTGACCTGCGTCATGTAATCTTTGGCTTGAAAACGGCAGGATGGCATTCATGGAACAGCTTAATCGCCAACAAAAAAAAGATATCCGCCTGCTGGCAACCTTTGTCCAGGTCTACTGCCAGGGGAAACACTCCGGGGTGGCAACCGAGTCCAGGGAGCTGCCGGATGCACTGGGGGAGTCAAACCTCTGCCAGGAATGCCGCACATTTCTCGACTATGCCATCAGCCGGCGCCTCAAATGTCCACTGGAAGCGGAAAAACCGACCTGCAAACATTGCCGCATCCATTGCTACGCCAGGGAACAGCGTATAAAAGTGAGGGAAATCATGGGGTATGCCGGTCGCCGCCTGATGATGCGCGGACGGTTCGATTATCTCTGGCACTATTTCTTTTAGAATTCAGCACCATACCAATCACAAACCATAACGGACAGAACACAAGGAGAATTATCATGTTGAGAAAAATTGTCAGAATCGATGCGGATAAATGTAACGGCTGCGGCGACTGCGTTCCTTCCTGCGCCGAAGGGGCCATCAAACTGATCAACGGCAAAGCGGTATTGTCTGCCGATAATTTGTGCGACGGATTAGGCGCCTGCCTGGGGGAATGCCCACAGAATGCCATTACCATTGAAGAGCGGGAAGCTGATCAGTTCGATGAAGCGGCAGTTGCCCAGCACCTGGCCCAGGAAGGGAGACCGGCACCAGATCATGCTCCCCCGGCCGCAGTCCCCCATCATCACCATGGCGGTGGCGGCTGCCCCGGCTCCCGCGCCATGAGCTTTGCCCGTCCGCAGGAAGCGACAGCACCGGCTGCCACCGCCAGCGTACAGAGTCAGCTGGGGCAATGGCCGGTGCAACTGAACCTGGTTTCAACCACTGCCCCCTATTTCCAGGGCGCTGACCTGCTGATCACCGCCGATTGCGTCCCCTTTGCCTATGCCGGCTATCACAACGATTTCCTGAAAGGGAAAGCAGTGGTGATCGGCTGCCCCAAACTGGACGACAACCAGTTCTATGCCCAGAAACTGACCGAACTGTTCACCCGTTCCGATATCCGCAGCATTACGGTATTGAAGATGGAAGTTCCCTGCTGCGGCGGGATCGCCGTGGCAGCGCAACAGGCGTTGGCGGCCTGCGGCAAACAGATTCCGCTCAAAATTGTCACCATCGGCATCCAGGGAGATATCAAGGGGTAGCTCATATCCTGACACGACAGCAGTAAAAAGGGCACACGGAAAATTCCGTGTGCCCTTTGTTGTACAATCAATCCTGAATAGTGCCATCAACCACCCTGCATTCAGACAAATATGATTACGCAGAAGGAGGTTCCATCTCCCTGATCAGCTTCATCTGCTCCTCAGCACAGACAGGACACATACCGTGGCTGAAGAGAGCCTCGGAATGTTCGGTGATGTATTTTTCCAGCTGTTGCCAACTATTTTGATCATCACGGATCTTCTTGCAGTACATGCAGATCGGTATGATCCCTTCCAGCTGTTTGACACGCGCCAGAGTTGACTCCAGCTCGGAGTTTTTGTGATGCAACTCGGTCGTGCGCTCTTCAACCCGCTGCTCCAGTTCCGCATTCAGCTGATAGAGACGGACCTCGGCCTGCTTTTCCTGCTTATATGTGGTGAATAGAGTCCATGACAACAAGAGCGTTACCAGGACATAAAACAGAGCCACCGCTACTATTCTGCAGGTCTCACGCCGCCACTCGGCCAGGTAGTCGTTGGTTGCCAGCCCAACATTTACGAAAAGCGGGTACTTGCCGACCTTGTGATACGAGACGATTTTGGCCGTATTATCCCAGCTGGTGGGGGTAAAGAAGGTACCCTCCGGTTGTCCCGCCTCGAATAGCTTGCGCAGTTCGGGTGACAAGGTTTTGTTACCGATGATAGTGGCGATATTCCTGGGAGCCGGATATCGGGCAATAATTCCCATTTCGGCGTCACGCAGTGAGATCCCTCCGCCCGGGCCGATATCCAGGGAAGCGAATAATTTTGAAATATGTTCGAGTGATAATGTGCCCCAGACAACACCGCGAAACGAGCCATCCGCATGGTTGATTCTGCGCGCAATCGCAACAACCCATTTGTTGGTTAATCTGCTTATGATCGGCTTGGAAATGTACAATCCTGCCTGGGGATTGTTGCGATTAATCAGAAAATAATCGCGATCGGCAACAGTAACCATGTTGCTCTCCAGGCCGGCAACGCCGGAGATGACATGGCCGTTTGAATCAGCCATGCGCAGATTATCAAATTCCGGTATGCGCGGCAGCTGCCGTGCCATAAACCCATTCATCGCCTGTGTGTCGATGCCGCCGTTGCTGTAGTGCCGTCCGGCTTCGTCGGCCACGGAAAGCAGGGTAATATCGATCTTGTCGAGTATGTTGGTAATATCATGTTCCAGAATGCGGGAGAGATTATGGGCGGTCACTTTGGCGCGTTCTTCACGTTCGTGCTGGAATTGGCGCACGAACATGATCACCAGGCAGAGCACAATCAGATTGGCAACGAGTATTCCGGCTGCCAGACGTTTGGCGAACGTGCGTATGCTCAGTTGATATTCCGTCGGATTAGTAGGTGATCCTGAATCAGCATCAGTCATGTCAGCCATCCTGTTTGCCCTGTCATTACCGGTGATCTTCCTCGAACAACATTTCCTCTGGTGATTATGCCAGCTTCCGCCATGAAGTAAACCCCCGGCATTTGTCGAGCCTGACCAGACCGTATTCCTTGTCACCGGTGGGTTGCCTGCTTAATCGATAAACTCTTCCAGTTCCTTGATCCGCTTTTCAGTCAGGTAGCTTTTGATACTGTCGCCCGAGCACACCCGATATCTTTTCCCACAGAATTTCAGCCAGGCATCCCGATACTTGAGCCACATGCGTTGTGTGTTCCTGATACCTTGCTTGGTAACAGTCCCTCCATGATCGTCATAGTTCGCCTGTAGCTTCGCATACAGCATGTTCAGACGCGCATCGGCATCCTTGAACTGCTGGCTGGTCGAGCGGGGAAACGAGTGTTGCTCCAACATCTGCAACATGTGCAGGAATTGCCCTTCCTGTGATGCGCTGTCATCGATAAATAAAGCCGCCCTGGCTGTGCCGGACTGATCCACTTCGTTTTCGGCATGGACCGTAAAATAACGGTCAGCTATCATCCGGAGTGCTGCATATTCCTTCAGATCAGCAACACTCCAGCCAGCCTGAATCGTGTTCAATTGTTCACCCCGCACCCTGGCAGCGAACTTCTCGCCATGGTCGGCACAGAATCCGGCCATGTAGCCGCTGGTGATGTCATCACAAAGCGAAAAATCCGCCCCCTGCCATTTCCGCTCCCTGAGTTCTGCCAGATGTTGAACCCGTCCCTCGATTTCTGCGGGAGCGCCACCGATCTCACAGGCCAGCCTGATGGCCAGTTCAAGATCACGCCGGGCGCCAACGCCATTGGCGTAGATGGTCATGAGCATCGCCTTGCCGGTAAACGGGCTATTGTCATCGGGTCGGTTGACCTCATCATAAGCGCAGACCCTCCCCTTCTCCGGGTTGCGAGCCACGGAAAAACCATAGTACAGGTCGTACGAACTACAGTTTTTCAATGTTTTGGTCATGTCAGCAGTGGGACGGTCTTGAGCGGGAAAGGGGTGGTTGGCAACCTGTCGGCAAATTTCCTGCCAGCTCTTGGGCTGGCCATCAGCCATTGCCGGTTTGCCGGAAGTGACAAGGAGTGCAGTGAACAGCAAACAACCAAACATGGTCAGTTTTTTCATGTCCGTTCTCTTTCTGCCAACGTTTTTTTTGGAGGGGGGAAAGATACCACCAAGAAAGGACTAACTCAATAGCGTATTATGAATAACTTCTTATTTAGCAGACATATACAGGTTCTATCGATCAGCCGCATTCACCTGCAGCGGTTGCTCCGCCACGGACTCCAAACCATCGGCAACCTGCTTGATTATTCCCATTTTGATGTAGAGCGGGCGGATTGCTTCCCTGATTTTGGGAAGATTTCTGGCGAATAGTATCGTGCCGATCAGGCAACATGCCGCACCGGTTAAGAGCGTGACGCGGGGACCAACTATACCGGCCATTGTTCCGGCTCCAAAACTTCCAAAGGGAGCCATTCCCAGAAACGCGACCGTGAACAGGCTCATCACTCTCCCCCGCTTGTCTTCCTCCAGAATGGTCTGGAGAATGGTATTGCACGACGCAATCACCGTAATCCCGCCAAAGCCGGTAATAACCAGAGCAATTAATGAAACCGCGAAGTTGCTCGAGAGCGCGAAGGCGGAGATCCCCAACACGAACGCCACTCCTGCCATCACGATCAAGCGGCCAAGACCAAGTACCGTAGAGCGTGAAGCGAGATAGACGGTTCCGATCAAGGCACCGCATCCCCCGGCTGTCAGCAGAAACCCGTAGGTATGGGCGCCGCCGTGCAGTATTTCCTTGGCAAACACCGGCACTAGAATCGTGTACGGCATGCCGGTCAGACTGGCAACGGCAACCAGCAGCAATATGCTGCGTATCGGACCAAATCCAAAGGCATAGCTGAACCCTTCCTGAAGTTCGTGAATAATTTTGCGATGTGGCTTATCTTTATGGGAGCTTGGCTCAATCCGCATGGCGATCAGCGCCACCATTACCGCCAGGTAGCTGATACTGTTTAAAACAAAACAAATCCCCTCCCCCATCGACGCCACCAGCAGACCGGCAATCGCCGGGCCGATCAGACGAGCCCCCTGCACCATTGAAGAGTTGAGGGCAATGGCATTACTCAGGTCTTCCCGCTTTGAGACCATTTCAATCACAAATGATTGCCGGACCGGAATTTCAATCGAGTTGGAGATGCCGAGCATCAGGCTTAATACGATCAGGTGCCAAACCTGAACGGTTCCCGTGAGAACCGCGGTGGCGAGTAATGCGGCCTGGGTAAGGGCCAGCGCCTGCGTAGCAATCAGCAACTTGCGACGATCCCAGCGATCGGCCAGCACTCCGGCAACCGGCGCAAAAACAAGCGTTGGAATCTGGCTGGTAAAACCGATCACACCAAGCAGAAAGGCTGAGCCGGTCAAACGGTAGACCAGCCAGCTCATGGCGACCTGCTGCATCCAGGTTCCGACCAGAGAGATACTCTGTCCAGCCACAAATAGCCGGTAGTTGCGGGATTGCAGCGACCTGAGCAATATTTTGATTCCGGAATACTTCATAGTTACTATGTGAGCCCCCCGCCAGGTCAAGAATACCCCATATGGGTTATCCATAAGAGCATTCCAGCCGATTTCAAATATAGTTCAATTCACTTGCAGGGTAAATAGCTTTAAATTTAACTGGTTATAAATTTATTTATAATGGCACGACTGATGCTATATACAAACCATCAGTTCAAACTCACTCAAGGAGATTCAAAATGAAAAAAGTTCTGTCCACTCTCGTTGCTGCTGTTGTTGCTCTTTCTTTTTCTGCTGTAGTATTCGCTGCTGATATGCCTGCTGGCCACCCTGCACCTGCAGGCGACGCTGCTGCTGCACCTGCTGCTGAGAAAAAAGAAGTAAAGAAAGTAAAGAAAGCTAAAAAAGTAAAGAAAGCTGCCAAGAAAGCAGAAAAGAAAGAAGCAGCACCTGCTGCTGAAGCTGCTCCTGCTGCTGCTCCTGCTGCAAAGTAATTTTTTCCTCCCAAGGAAGATCAAAAGCCACATCGCGAGATGTGGCTTTTTTTGTGTTCAAATCAGATTCGGCATCGGTATGCCCAAATTTTCGCCAGCGGGAACTTCATGTTTATTGCCCGTAATCCCGGGCGCGTGAGAATGCTACGATGGCACAAGCCAATCCGATCACCGGGAATAGAAAGGCGCCGTGAAAGGCCTGGGGTTGGAGGTGCTCTGCGCTGCGGGGGTAGTGGGAAATGATGATCCCCATGATCTGCTGGGTCGCAGCCGCGCCCATCAGCACAAAAAAATTGAGCGAGGTCAGAGCGGTTCCGACAATTTCCACCGGGAACATGGAGCGGATGATCGGATAAATCATGACACCGCTGGAAACCGCCAGGCCAATAACCAGAAAACAAGCAGCCAGCAGCGGCCTGGTAATCAGATCGGCCGGTCCCAGGAAGAGCGCCACGCAAAGCACCAGCAGCAACTGCCCTGCCAACAATGTTTTTTTGTAGGAATGAAACAGGGTACGGGCCACCTTGTCGATCACCGTACTGCCAATAATAAAACCGATCGAGGTGAGCATCAGCATCTGCCCGGTTTCCGAACGGGTCAGCTGCTTGACCTCCATCAGATACGGCCCTCCCCACAACCCCTGCAACGCCAGATAATTCCCGTACCAGAAAAAGGAAATCATTCCGAGCAGCAGAAAATCCTTGTTGCTGAAGATTGTTTTCCAGGCTTCCAGCATTCCGGTCTGTTGCTTGACCGGCGCTTTTGCTTCAGCTTCTCCGGCCAGCAGCGGGTAATCCCGCACCAGGCCAAACACCAGCAGTGTCGCTACCACCTGGGCCAATCCGGTCACCAGAAAAGATGAGCGCCAGCCGATGGCGGCTACGGCCAATGCCAGCGGAGCGGTGGCGGAAAGGTTACCCAGATTGCCGATCGCCACCATGAAACCGGAAACCCGGCCAAATTCCTGTTTGGTGTACCAATGGCTGAAGATGGTAAAGGTCGCCATCAGGACGCTGGCAGTGCCGATACCGATCAAAATCCGGGCGGTCATTGCCATGGCAAGGGAATGGCTCTGGGAAAAAAGGATTGCGCCGCAGGCGGTCAACAGGCCGCTGGCGCTGATCACCACACGGCTGCCAAGCCGGTCGATCATAGGACCCAGCGGCAGTTGCGCCACGGCATAGACGTAGAACAGAATGCCGGAAAGGGCGCCAAGTTGTTGCGGAGTCAACTGCAGCTCGCGGGATACATCGCCGGCCACCACCGCCAGCGATACGCGGTAGAAATAGACCAGAATGTACATCAGCGCCAGAACAGTGAAGATGGTCGTGCGTTGCCGGTAGTAGTTTTTATTCAGCATGTGGCAGGAGAAAACATGGCGTTAAAACTCGATGTTGGGACGGATAACCGCCACCACACTCTGGAAGTTACTATCACGGAGGCGGCCGCTGTATTGCGCCTTGTCTTCCCAGATCACGCCGGCATCCAGTTTGAGCGCCACACGCCATTTGGCAATCGGGAACTTCTTGCCAAGTGTGTATTCCTGGCGCAACGGTCGCCCGTCCCTGGTGGAGAAATCCCAGCGAAAATCAATGGAGCTGTTCTCAAGAAAGCTGAGAAAACGGCCACTGAAGTCAAGGTTGCTACGCCGGAAACCGAGATAAAAACTGTTGGAAATCTCCGGATTGTCATGCACTTTTGCTCCGATCCGGAAACTCCAGGAAAGTTTTTCATCCGCAAAGATCCGGTCTCCCTTCAGCTTCCATTCCGATTCCAGGCTGTGATCAGGAATCAGGATGTTCCGCTTGATGTGCTGGTTGGAGTAACTGAACATGTACCCCATATACCCCCGGTTGGAACAGATCTTCTCTTCACCCGGTTTGACAAAACTGACCATGTCACCGAAAAAAATCGACAAGGCATACGGCTCCTGAAATCCGGCGGTAAAGGCTTCCAACAGGTTCAAATCGCTGGTACCCACATTGAAGAGCCGGTAAAAGTCCGGCGTATATTTTTTACTCCCCACCCCCAGCAGCGGCATCGGGAACACGGCAGCCTCCACCAGCATAAAGCGGGGCACCAGTACGTTCTCCAGCAACTGGCGATAGATGGCAAACTCATTTTTGCCGGTAACTTCCGGTATCGCCGTATCGGTCAAGGGAATACTGATGGAAACATTGCTGTAATACGGGTCGAGTTCCCAGCCGAATTCATGCGGGGCACCCTGTTTAAGCGGCAGCGGGCACTGGGCGGGTGGAGTTGACTGGACATCGGGCACCGGGACGGCACTCGTCAACGGCAACGGCAACGGCAACGGTTCCGGCTCCCCGGCGGCAGAGGTTACGGCGGTCGAGGCAATACAGAAAGCAGATAACAGGGTGATCAGCTGACGTGACACTCTCTTGATTTTTTCAGCATTAAGCACAGCTACTCCGGTACGGATCCGGCTCAGATCCTTTATCACTGTCTCTACTTTGACTGTGGCGTCTCTTTCGGCAGGCGGGGTTTCTTTTCAACCGCTTTTTTCTTCACCTTCCCCAACGAGGTTGGGGCAGCTGCAACCCGGCATTCAGCTGCTTGCGGATCGGTAAGCAGCGCTGCCATCAGAGCGGTGCGATACCCGCTGTGAGCAGCCAGCAGGCACTGGTTTGTATAGATTTTTTTGAATGACCTGATCCAGGCCGGGGTAATTTTTCCCCTGGCAATAACCCGCGCCGTAAACATCCCCCAGGCCAGCAATTCTTCAAAACGTTCTTTATTGAACCACTCCACCCCTTCACTGGTATGTACCTGCAGGTAGCTGCGGGGAGCCGGGGAGGAAAACATGGTTTCGGGGTTAAACGGTTGCATAGTGCAGAGCGCCGCCACCAACTGGCTGCCACGTCCTGACAACTCCTGTGTAACGGCTTTACTCAGGGTGGTATCCAGCCCGAACAGCTCCACCCCTCCTTCCGGCAGATCGGCGAGCAATAATGCCGCCAGCACGATCCGAATCCCGTCACTGGTAGAAAATGCCCCGGCCAACGGCTCACCAAAATGGTCAACCATCAGGTGTTGCCATGACGCAACCGGCACGGCCGCCAGCATGAGCAGATCGTGGAAGGCACGGTTGATCTCCGGATAGCGGAACTGTTTCATCTCATCTTCCAGATTCTCCACACCACGCCCCTGCAAGTCGGCGCACAAGGCTCCCCATGGCAGCTCGGCGGTGTCACACAATTCGCGGAAATTACCGAAGATATGAAACTCGTATTCACCCAGCTCGGCATATAAGCCGGCATCGTGCAGTTCCTTACCACTGCGCAGGTATTCCAGGTTGCGGGTGTGATCATGGAAGGCATAGTAGCGATCCGGGGCAGCGGAAATTGCCAGGGCAGAAGCCAATGTCACCGTTGCCGTTTCAGGATCATCCCCCCCGCTAATCGCAATCGGCGATGATTCCCGGATCCAGCCGGCGGTAGAGGCATACCGGTTGTGATACAGCACCAGCACCCGCTCATCACCGCAACGGTTGGAGTAAGCGTACACATGTTCGTCAACACCGCTGGCGGTAACAAAATCGTAGAGGGCAAAGTTTACCGCTCCGGAAAAGAGCCAGCGTTTGCGCAGGATCGGGAAGATCCACATTTCGTGCCCCTGCACCAACCCCTGATCCACCGGTTCATTCCAGTAGGCACGCTTGTACTCCATGCCATATTTTTCGTGAAATCCTTCCACCTGACCATGGCCGAACATCGGCAAGCCGGGCATGGTGGCCAGTAACAGGCACGAACCGAAATACTTCCCCTGGGAACCGAACTGTTCCGCGGCGGTCTTTTCGTCCGGATTATTCATAAAATTGACAAAACGCTGCAACACCTCGGGATTGAACGCCACCACATTCTTGATCGTCTGGCGGTACTTGGCGTTTTCTTCTTTCATCAGCATGTTCATGAAGGCACTGTTGTAGACCCGGTGCATACCGAGGGTGCGGACAAAATACCCTTCCATCATCCAGAATGCTTCGGCCAGCAGCAGGGTTCCCGGCGCTTCAACCGCTACCCGGTCAACCACTTCGCGCCAGAATTCCACCGGAAAAACGGCATCAAACTCATCACGGCTCATGCCATGTTCGGCTCGCGACGGTATCCCGCCACCCAATCCACGTAACGGGAACCAGAGCCGCTGATAATGCTTTTTGGCCAGTGTCATGGCTGCATCAAAGCGGATGATCGGAAAATTGCGGGCAACATGCAGGATGGTCTGGATCACCGCCTCACGCACTTCCGGCAACAGGTAATTGAGCTGGGCGGTATCGTTCCATGGGATGCTGGTACCATCATTGCCGTGGTAGATATAGCGGGTACGGCCGGTTGAACGTTCGATCATGCGAAAAACCACCGCAGCCTCGGTCTTGGTCCAATAGCCGTCTTCCAGCTGGATCACCGCATCGTCAGTGGTCGAAAGGTTTTCCCCTTCAAAACGGTAGGTGGGAAAGGGGAGGTAATCGGTCTGCACAAACCAGTCGGGATGGTGCCTGACCCAGCGGGAATAGATGCCGGTATGATTGGGGACCATGTCGCTGGCCAGCCGGATACCATGCAACTGTGCCCGCTGCCGAAAGTTTGCCAGCGCTTCCCAGCCACCAAGATCGGCGGCAATTTCATAATCGTAGAGCGAATAGGCCGAGGCAATGGCGTCCGGATTACCGCATAATTCCTTGATCCGGCGGGAAGCGGGAGAGCGTTCCCAGATCCCAATCAGCCACAGTCCGGTAAACCCCCGGCGTGCCAGGGTTGCCAGTTCCGCTTCCGGAATCTGGTCTAGCCGGGTAATCGGATAGCCATACTGGCACGAGAGCTGATCGAGCCAGACATAGACCATCTTTGCCAGCAACACCACGTTCGGCATCCAGTCGGCATCCTGCGAGAAAGCCTCATGTTCCGGATAGTCGTAACCACCAAATATCGACCCGCCATCTGCCGCGTGCCCTCCCTGACCGGCGCCAGCCTGACCGCGACTGCCGAACTGCAGCACCGGCGGCAACGGCGGTTCGCCACCTCCGCCGCCACGCTGCCGTTCCTCCTCCCGCAACGAATCAAAGGCAATAGCAACCTCTTCCAGAACCTCGGGAGGGAGAATTTTCTCCCATTGACTGCGGATATAGCCGAGCTGGTCAGCCAGCGAGGCCGGATTGGCCCGCAACGGCGCCCGCAAGGCGTCGATCAACGCCATCCCCAACTCCGGCAGGTGTGGCGCGTCGTGCAGCGCTTTTTCCAGGCGCTGGAAAGTGACGCCATACTGTTTGCTGGCGGCACGCAAGCCGGCATCGTCACACAACTCGCGGAACGGGTCGAGAGCACGGTTCTCCTGGGCAAGACGAAGCAGCAGCATTTCGCGCATCAGAATCGGAAAACCGGCGGCCTGATCATGCAGCCACTGGTCGGCTCTTCCCTGCTGCCCGGGAATGCCGGGTGGGAAATGTGCCACAAACTGCTGTTGCAGCTGACGGTTTTCAGATGAATGGGGATTGCCGCCGGAGCGGCGCAGCGCATCGGCCAGCGGATCGGGCGTATGTGCGGATGCCACCACATCGATCAGATAGCGGTAGACGGTCAACAAGGTAGCATAGAGCTGCAGCTGGGCCGCCGAAACCGGTGGCGCCGCCGGAGAATGTCCGGCATTAAGCTGTGCTGCCAGGTGGCGATAAACCACAATCTGGGGGAGGGAACGTTCGGTCACCAGATGGGAGACTGGCGCCAGATCAAGCCTCTGCCAGCAGGAGGCATCGATCTGGATGAGATGGTCGAAATAGGGGATTTTTGTCGTGTCAGCAGTCATATTCAACCCCGTGTTGCTAACCAGCACGAAACAATACTGTTCGTGCTGGGCTGGTGTTATATGTACTCAAGGTGTGCCAGCATGCGCCTGCTGGTGAGAGATGAAGGGGGAGGATACTCTTTATTGTTTCTTGCTTTTTTTACTCGTCTTCTTGCCGCTCTTTTTGACAGCGCTTTTCTTCGATCCTTTTTTGGCTTTACTCAATTTTCCTTTTTTACCCCGTTTGACGATCTTGTTGGGCGCCGGATCAAAATCATCCCGGATATTATTGAGCAGTACCGTTGTCTCTTCCAGATTGGGATCAGCTTTTTTGGCTGCTTCCAGCGCTACCCGCGCCTCTTCAAGACGCCCTGTTTTCATGTACAAACGCCCCAGCGCATTCAGGCTGCGGGCATGATCCGGTTTGAGTTCGATCGCCTTCTTGTAGCAGGCCAGCGCGTTGTCGTAGTCTTTGCGAAAATCGTAGATCAGTCCCAGCTTGTAATGGTTGTTGGGGTCATCGGGAAACAGCTCGGTGGTCCCTTTTAACAGCGCCGTAATTTCATCGTACTGCTTGTTCTTGACATACAGGGAGACCAGCGCATTACGGGTTTCCAGATCATCTTTCTGTTGTTCCAGCGCTTTTTTATAGTGGCTGATCGCCTTTTCCGAATCACCCTGGGAACGGTAGATCGCTGCCAGCTCCCGGTTGGCGTCCACGTTGGCGGGAGAGTGTTGCAACACCTTCAGGTAGGAGTTGATGGCCAGCGTTGCTTCCTTGCTGCGCACGAAAATCCGCGCCAGCTTGAGTTGAATATCAGGACTGTCCGGCTTCAGTTTCAGGAAATCGCCGTAATGGGTTGCCGCTTCCTGGTACAGACCACGGCTACTGCGAATATCAGCCAGCCGCAGATGCGCATCGGCACAGGCCGGCTGCACCGCAATCGCCTGTTTGTATGCCACCACTGCTTCATCAATACGATTCTGCTTTTCATGCAGAATACCGAGGTTGAGGTAGACATCGCTGTTACTGCTTTTCAGATGGGCAGCTTCCTGATAGGCGGCAATCGCCTCATTATCCTTGTCCAGCGAGCGGTAGAGCGCACCCAGTTTTTCATAGAGCACGACGGAGTCCGGATGTTCCTTGATGGATGCCTTAAGCGTTTCAAGCTCGTTGCCAAGCGCCGCTCCCATGGCTGCCGGCGGTGTTGCCTGGCTCGGCTGTACGGCGGCGGATTGCTGTGCTACTCCCCCCAGCAGGGCATGGTACTGGGCCGAGGTGGCATCTCCCTTTTTGGTATAGATCTCAGCCATCATCAGATGGATTTCGCGATTCTGGGGCTGAATTGCTTCGGCCTGTTTCAATGCTTCCAACGCCTTGGTCTGTTCCTTCTGTTGCAGGTAGATTCTGGCTATGCCGAGTGGCGCCCCGACCAGGCCAGGATCGATGGTCTGCGCCAGGCGGTACTTTGCCAAGGCCTTTTCCGGCTGTCCGGTGGCGACATAGATATCTGCCAGTTCAATAAACACCGTGGCGTCACGCTCTGAAGCGAGCAACGACTCGTTGTAATGGTAGATGGCCAGCGGATAGATCTTGCGTTCCGCCAGAATCCGCGCCATGGCCGTGTGATAGGCCGGTTTGGAAAGCACTGCCAGCCCCCGCGAAAGCTCCACCATTGCTTCGTCCTGCATCCCCTTTTTGGCATACAGTAATCCCAGATTGCCACTTGCCAGCGGAAAGTTCCGTTCCTGCTGCAGTGCCTTACGATATTCGGGGATGGCGCCATCGATGTTGCCAACCCGCTCCAGTTGTACGGCAGCCACATAATGGCCGGCGCCACCATCGGGACAAAGGGAAAGGATCTTTGCCTCGGCCTGGCGAATTTCAACATCATTCCGCATGGTATCAAGCTTGCTGGTCAGTTCCAGCGCTTCCTTGCACGAATCATTGCCAAAGCCCCAGCCAAAGCCGCTTAAAACAAGAGCAGCACAGCAGAGCAGTGAAAGTATGAATAGTCTTCGCATATTGGTAAGTTCCTTTTTTTGACAGGGAAAGGTTCGTGATTATACATACCATGGGGTAAGAATTCAATTATTTAGGCGAAGTTCTTGATTATTTATGACAGTATGCAATAATACAATGGCGGATAGCATGGCTTTACAGGCAGGCTGGGAGATGCTGAAAATGCTCCACCAGGGGGATTACCGATGAACAGGGAACTGGAACTGATGATCATGACCGCAAGTGATTTGCCGACCATTCCGGTGGTGGCAACCAAGGTCATGCAACTTATAGAAAACGAAAATGCCTCGGCGGAAGAGCTGGCCCGGGTGGTTGCTTCAGACCCTGCAGTAGCTGCACGGGTACTAAAAATTTCCAATTCATCATTTTATGGCTGCCAACGGCAAATCCAGACCCTTTCCCACGCCATCATGGTGCTCGGGTTCAGCACTCTGAAAAGCATGGTTGTCGCCGCCTCAGTCAAGCAGGTGTATCAACCCTATGGGCTGACCGAGAAACTGTTGTGGGAACACTCCTTCGGTGCAGGACTGGCAGCCCGCATTCTTGCCAACTCCACTCGTCTGGTCAATGAAGAAGAAGCTTTTTTAGGGGGGCTTTTTCACGATATCGGCAAAATAATCCTGAACACGCTGGATCATCAGCAATTTCAAAGCATCATGGAAAAATGCTATAATGATGACATTTCATTTCTGGATGCAGAGCAACAATTATATTCCTATACCCATGCCGAAGTCGGCGGCCTGGTTATCAAAAAATGGAATTTTCCCTCCATCCTGATGTTTGCCGTCTTAAAACACCACAGTTTTGATTTTTCCGAAGACGAAGATATTTATCAGGTACGCCTGACCTGCATTGTCGGACTGGCCAACCTGATCTGTCACAAACTCGGCATCGGAGTGCGGGAACCGGCGCAGGATCTGCTGTTGGAGCAATCAGTTCCGGCACAGCTGCTGGGACTCGATGCCACCAGACTGCAGTCCATTCTTGAGACCATTGACGACGCATTTCAGAGTGACAAGAGTTTCTTTAATTAATCAAACTCTCCGGTCAATGATTGTCTTCCTCAAGCATCTCCAACAACCCTTGTTTTCTGTCCCGGCGCCCCTTATTCCGTGCTTCATCCGAAATATCAACAGAATCCTCTTCGGAGACCAGATGTCGCAGCACCCCATGCTTTTCGCCGCGATAACTGCTGTCATGGGAATTTTTTCGACCGGCCCCGGCAGTCCTGCTGATTTTTGAAAGTGCATCCGTCACGCCGCCTCCTGTCATCATAAACACGATGAATTTGATTTTTTTTGTAGCAACAGTTACTATAGCGCATCTGTTGTAAAATTCCATCGTAAGGTTATCCATGATCCGTACCATCCTCACCTATCCCGATCCGGAACTTAAAAAGAAATCAGCCCCGGTCACCATTATCAATGAAGCGGTACAAACCCTGGCACATGACATGGCTGAAACCATGTATGCCGCGCCGGGAGTCGGCCTGGCAGCGCCACAGATCGGTGTTCATCAACGCCTGATCGTGATCGATGTGGCCGGTCAGGACGAAGCGCCCGAACTGATTACCGCCATCAATCCGGTTATCATTCATGCCGAAGGGGAAGTCTTTGAGGAAGAAGGATGCCTCTCGGTTCCCAAGTATGCCGCCAATGTTCGCCGCCATGCCCGCGTGATTGTCAAGGGGCTCGATATCGACGGGAACGAGTGCACCTGGAAGGCAGAGGGGCTGCTGGCAATTGCCTTTCAACACGAAATCGACCATCTGGAAGGAATTCTGTTTGTCGATCACCTTTCACCACTCAAGCGCGACCTTTTCCGCCGCCGGGCGCGCCGTATGGCTACCGGGGGTGAATCGTAATGCCAGCCAAGCGTGTCATCTACATGGGCACCCCCGATTTTGCCTGCCCGACCCTCAAGATTTTGATCGAGCGGCCGGAGCAGGTAATTGCCGTTATCACCCAGCCGGATCGCCCCAAGGGGCGCGGCCAGAAGCTCCAGTTCCCACCGGTCAAGGAGCTGGCGCTGGAACATGGCCTGCCGGTATATCAGCCACTGAAGGTACGCGATCCGGAATTTATCGAGATCATTCGCAAACTGCAACCTGACCTGATTGTGGTGGTCGCCTTTGGCCAGATTCTTCCCAAGGCGCTGCTCGATATTCCCCCCTTTGGCTGCATCAATGTCCACGCCTCGTTGCTGCCGCGCTATCGTGGCGCTGCGCCACTCAACTGGTGCCTGGTGAATGGCGAAAGTGAAACCGGCGTAACTACCATGCTGATGGACGTGGGGCTTGACACCGGCGATATGCTGCTCAAGCACAGTTCACCGATTGATGAAAACGAGGATATCGTTACACTGCACGACCGCATGTCCCGGGCAGGCGCCGAGCTCTTGGGTGAAACCCTTGATCGGCTCTGGGACGGCAGCTTGATCCCCCAACCGCAGGATGATTCCCAAAGCTGCTACGCTCCGATGTTGAAAAAAGAAGACGGCATCATCAACTGGAATCGGCCGGCCCGTGAAATCCACAACCAGATCCGGGGATTGTCAGTCTGGCCAGGGGCAATCACAACCCTGGACGGACTACCGTTGAAACTATACGCCACACGGGTTAGCGAAGGTTGCGGTCGGCCGGGCGAGATACTGCGGACTGATAAGCAGGGAGTGGAAGTGGCATGCGGCTCCGGCAGCCTGATCATCGGCGAGCTGCAGCTGGCGGGAAAAAAACGACTGGGGGTTGCCAGTTTCCTGGCAGGCTACCCACTATCAGCAGGTTCAACCCTGGGGAGTCAACCAACCGTGGAAACAGCAGCATGAGCAATTCTAACCCGAACGACCAATTGACTCCGCCGCGCAAACGGCTCTTCATCTCCCTGATGGGGGTTACCTGCCTGATTCTGGTGGGGCTTATTTTTCTTGCCTGGTGGGTCCCTAACCGGGGACTGGCCAACATCCACCCCAACCTGCCGCATCTGGTGGGAGTGGTAATGGCAATCCTTTCCGGACTCGCCATATTGGGGACCGGCCTGCTGGTACTGACCACCGCCCTGGGAAAAGACATTTTCTTTACCCGCTTCATGCGCCTGATCGTGATCAAGTTTTTGTTGCCGATGATCGAGTTTGTGGGACGGGTAGTGGGGTTGGACAAGGACAAGATTCGCCAGTCATTCATCGCCATGAACAACAGTCTGGTGATTTCACAACGGATGAAAATCAGCCCCGACCGTGTGCTGGTGCTGCTCCCCCACTGTATCCAGCTGTTTGACTGCGAGATCAAGGTTACCGGCGATATTCACAAATGTGTGCAGTGCGGACGGTGCGACATCAAAGGGCTGGTGGATATCGGCAAGAAATATAATATCGATATTTCCGTTGCCACCGGAGGAACGCTGGCCCGCAAGGTGATCGTGGAAAAACGGCCGAAACTGGTGCTGGCTGTCGCCTGCGAACGCGACCTCACCTCCGGCATCAAGGATTGTTACCCGTTACCGGTGATCGGCATACTGAACGATCGTCCCTTTGGACCCTGTTTCAACACCACCGTCGATGTCAGAAAAATTGACGAGGCCTTGCAACAGGTTCTGGTAACACCATGATAATAACAACATTACCTAGACCATCAGAACGAGGTACCGCATGAAAAAACTTTACCGTATGCTGGCAGTCGGCACCCTGTTGTCACTGTTGATGAACTCCACCGCTGCTTTTGCAGCCGATGACAACGCCTTCCGCGAAACCTTTACGGACGCTTTTTACGGAGCAGCGGTCGGCACATTGGTTGGCGCTGCTTTTATGGCCTTCACCAAAAAACCGGCCGACCATTTTGATTACATGGCCTACGGCGCAGCCTCCGGTGTGCTGGTCGGCACGGCCTACGGCGTGGCGCAATCGGCCCGGGCCATGGCATCCATCGAAAACGGCACGCTTAAAATGGCGATGCCGACCATCGTGCCGGTAGCAAGCGAACATCGCAACAACGGCCAGATTTCGGTGGCCTGGTACGCCAACCTGCTGCAGGGATCATTCAACTAGCAAACCCCGGCGTTAGCCACAGGGTTCGGCAAGCTTAGCTCCGGCTTTCCGCTGCAAGCTCGCTGTGCTCTGTGGCAGCTGTTTTTTCAAGTTCATCCACCACATCCGGATTCACGACTACCGTCTCTTTGAGCGGTTCTTCCAAACTGATCCGTCCCAGTTTCCCCGCCCGCAATTCCCGCAAGAACGCTTCCGATGCCCGGTGCAGATCAATTTCACCACCGGCAATCAGACATCCCAGGCAGCGCCCGATGGCCGCCATCAGATCGGTCGGATTATCGGGAAGCTGCTCCAGTTTATACCGTTTCCTGAGTGCTTCCGGGTAGCGATCCATCAGAAACTGACCGGCAAACAAACCGACCGTGGTGTAATCAAGGGCATTGGCGCCGATGGCGCCGCTGGTCGCCAGGCGATAGGCCCCGTCCTGATCGTTCATATCAGGCCACAACACCCCCGGCGTATCGGAGAGTACCACACCGTTGCGCAGGTCGATCTGCTGGGTGCAGGTCGTGATCGCCGGTTTGTCGCCGACCTTGGCCATACTCTTCCCTGCCAGGGTATTAATCAGGGTTGATTTCCCCACATTGGGAATCCCCACCACCATGACCCGCACCGGAAAACCCGGTTTACCCCGTTTGGGAGCCAGGAGCTGACAGAGCTTGATCAGCTGTTTGGTCTCGCCATGTTGCTTGGCCGACATGGGGAGTGCCCGAATACCGGCCTGTTGTTCAAAGTGACGAATCCAGGCCTTGGTGGTAAGCGGGTCGGCCAGATCATGTTTATTGAGCACCTTGATCCACGGCTTGGTACGGCGCAGTTTTTCCAGCTGGTGATTGGAACTGGAAACAGGGAGACGGGCATCCAGCACCTCGATCACCACATCCACCCGCTTGATTAAATCCGCAATCTGTTCCAACGCCTTTCCCATGTGTCCGGGATACCATCTGATGGTCATAATTCAATTCTTTCTTGTTGCCAAAAATAGTTGCGGCCACACCATAGCATAAAAAGATCTGCCGTGGCGACTATACCTGCCGGCCACCGGTCAAAGCTATAAATTGCTGTTCAACTTTGCGGAGCAGCATGAACACCAGCTCTGCCAAAGGGCGGGCTGCAAAGGAGACGGTGGGGCGATTGATCCAGCAGGGACGGGCGCCGGCATTGAGCGCTGCCAGGCAGCCGGTCAGCAGACGGTCATCCACCATCAGCACCGACGAGAGCGGAACCTGGGCCTTTGTTGCAATCGTGATCAGGCCATCGGGATACGGTTTCTTGCGCACACCGCCAATCAAACGGAGGGAGGGGAAGTGCCCGGCAAACCACGCCTTGCGAACGGCAGTCGGCTTGTTGGACAAAATAAAGAGCCGTTCTTCACCAAAAAGTTCCGCCGCCGCGCGCAGCCAGGCAATCGCTTCCGGCTGCGGCGTGTCGGCGCCATGGTGCGCCAGCACACCGTCAAAATCGAGCGCCAGCACCCGGATACCTTCGCTAGCCAGACGCTGAAGATCAAGGGAGAAAATGGTGGTTGCGCCGGGTGTTGTCGCCATGATCCGCGCCAGCACCTTACGTTGCGCATACCCCTGGCTGAAGCCGAGCAGAATCTGACCGGCGATCATGGGTGAGGCGCCTCTTTTAGCGCCTTTGATACCAGGTAGTAGACAATTCCCAGAATCAGCAACGTGCCGGCCAGAAACGCCTGGGTTGTCAGGTCATCGTGCCGCAGGGTTGAGATCAGAATCTCACGGATCATGGCAACGATGATCACGCCGATAAAGACCAGGATGTTGAATTTTCCCCCCTTGAGATTTTTGATCTCGTTGTCCATCAACTCGATCATCATCCAGAGGATCAGCAACTCCCCCAGGGCCGAGAGAATCCCTTTTTCCGGATCACCCTGCATCACGTGCAGCAGGTCATTGCCAAACAGCCAGACAACCGAAACCGAGACCACCACCAACGCCATCACCAGCACCAGGTTCAGCCCATAGGTAAAGCGTTCACACGCCTTGATCAGAAACGATTCCAGCTTGCGGGAGACGAATACTTTTTTCAGTTCTTCCTCACGGTAGGAACTGCTCATGACATCAAGATGCATATCGAGCATTTTTTCGGTCGCTTCGCGCAGCACCCGGCGCTGTTCGCGATCGGAATAGTTGGTATCAATCAGGTTGAGAAGGAAATGCCGGATCTGGTTCATGGCGGCATTGACAAAATGCACGTTCAGACCGACCCGCACGTGGGCATTACCGATGCGGGTCAGATGATTGAGATAATGGTTGTCATAGTCACCGGCAAACAGCGACAGAAACCATTTGCTGTGCATCTCCCGCAAACGTTCACGATTGCTGCGGTTGAGAATTTCAGCCGTTTCCGGCAAACCGTACAGGTAGTCATAAAATTCGCGGTTGAAGCGCTCCACCTGTTCTTCGGCCAACGGCTGTAACGATTTGAGCAGTTCCGCGTCATCATCGGTAAAACGATAATGTTCTTTCAACTCCTGCATCTTCATCATGATCTTTCTCCATACTTGAAGGCAGCGGCACAGGTCCCTTCGCTGGAAACCATGCAGGCTCCCACCGGAGCTTCCGGTGTACAGACAGTTGCAAACAACGGACAATCAAGGGGAGATAATTTCCCCTTCAGCACCTCGCCGCAACGACAGCCGGGCTGTTCCACTCCCGGGGTGTCGGGGAGATTCAGAACTTTTTCCGCATCAAACACCGCCAGCTCCGGGCGAATGGCCAGCCCGCTGCCAGGCAGTATTCCCAGCCCGCGCCACTCGGCATCACACGGCACGAAGACCCGCGCCATGATTGCCAACGCCTTGGGGTTGCCTTCCCAGGAAACTGCCCGGCGATACTGGATTTCCACCTTGCTCTCACCTGCCAGCTGCTGAGCCAGCAGCATCTCGATTCCCTGCATCACATCCGCCGGTTCAAAGCCGGTCACCACGCACGGTATGCCGTATTTCTCCGCCAACGGCTGATACGCCTTGCCACCGATCACGGTACTGACATGGGCCGGACAGAGGTAGCCGGAAAGCCCCAGATCAGGATCGGCGGTCAGAATCTCCATCGGCACCGGCATGGTCTTGTGGGAGGCGAGCACACAATAATTGGAGAGCCCCCGCCGACTCGCCTCCAGAATCGTGGCGGCAATGGTCGGAGCGGTGGTTTCAAACCCGACCCCCAGAAAAACCACCCGGCGCTGCGGATGTTCCGCCGCCAGGGTAACGGCATCCAGCGGCGAATAGACAATCCGCACATCGGCGCCGCCGGCACGCGCTGACATCAGTGACGACTGGCTGCCGGGAACCCGCAGCATATCGCCAAAGGTTGCCACGATGTTGGCAGGATCAGCAGCAGCGGCAATCGCCTTGTCCACGTACCCGACCGGCGTCACACAGACCGGGCAGCCGGGGCCCGAGACGAGCCGTACATTCTCCGGCAGCAGCGAGCGGATGCCATACTGATAGATCGACATGGTGTGGGTGCCGCACACCTCCATGAAATTGACCGGCTTCTTCAGCCGGGCAGCCATTTTGCGGATATTGTCCGCCATGATAGCAACCAGCGCCCGATCCCTGAATTCATCCTGGTAGTTCATGCCATATCCTCATCACGGAACACTTCCCGCATCATCTGCAAGGTTTCTTCAGCTTCGGCCGGATCAAGCCGGGAAATGGCAAACCCGGCATGGACGATCACGTAATCATCCACTGCCACCAGATCCCCCAACAGCATGATGCTCGCTTCCTTCTGCACCCCGTCAACCTCCGCCACCACCATGTCGCCATCAATCCGTACAATTTTCATCGGAACACCGAGACACATCGCGAGACTCCTTTATCACCAGACAAGCTGTTTTATTTTGAACTGTTGCAGGCTACTGCCGAATAGGGGATTACCGTTGGTGAAAACCGGCCACCGCCGCCTGTCCCAGGGCAATACATCCATCGTTGGGGGGTGTCAGACGGTGAGTGAAGACCCGTAAGCCTGCTTTTGTCAAGCGAGTATACAGCATTTCGCTTAAAAGCCGGTTCTGAAACACACCGCCGGAGAGGACAACCGTATCCAGCCGGCTGCTGCTGGCCGTGATCACTGCCGCCTGCTCTGCCGCGGCTGCCACGCTGGCGTGGAACTGCCAGGCAATCTGTTCACGACCAACCCCCTGGCGAAGATCGGCCAGCAGGGGAGGAAACAGCGGGGTAAAATCGAGTTGAAAACAGGGGGAGTCAATGCCGGTCAGGACATGGGGGTACGGTTGATTCCGTTGCTGGCCGGTGTACTGTTCAGCCAGCGCTTCCAGCTCGATGGCGGCCTGTCCATCGTAGGAAACATGGCGGCGCACACCCAGCAGTGCAGCGACGGCATCAAACAACCGCCCGCAACTGGATGTCAGCGGCGCGTTGAGCCCCCGCTCCAGCATGACCGTAAACAGCGGGCGTTCCTGCGGCTTCAGTTCGGCGGCCACCGGATGATCGATCAGCAACGCCTCGGCGCCAAGCTGCTGATAGAGATAGGAAAGTGCCATGCGCCATGGCTGCCGCACCGCCGCATCCCCACCCGGCAGGGGAAGCGGGCGAAAATGCCCGGCCCGCCGGAACGATCCATAGCCACCAACCAGCACCTCCCCCCCCCATAACGTGCCGTCACTGCCATAGCCGGTGCCATCAAAAATCAGTCCCACCACCTCCCCCATCAGACCATTTTCCGCCATGCAGGCTGCCAGATGGGCGTGGTGATGTTGCACCTTGACCAGTGGTAATCCCGTTTCCCCGGCATATACCGAAGAGAGATAATCGGGATGCAGATCGCACGCCACCAGCTGCGGCTGCAGTTGCAACAGCTCGGCCAGCCTGTCAATGGTGGCGCGAAAGGTCGAGAGGGTGCGATCATTTTGCAGATCACCGATATGGGGACTCAGGGTCGCTCGCTCCCCCTGGGTCAGGCAGATGGCGCTTTTAAGTTCCGCACCCACTGCCAGCAACGGCTGGGTGGCAAAGGGGAGCCGAATCCCCCGGGGGGCATAGCCGCGACTGCGGCGATAGAGCAGCGGCGCTCCCTGAAAAACCCGCAGCACAGAATCATCACAGCGATTGTGGATCGGCCGGTTATGGAGCAGGAGGTAGTCCGCAATCCCCGCCAGGCGCTGCAGCGCTTCCCGGTCATCACACACCAGCGGCTCATCGGAACTGTTGGCGCTGGTCATGACCAGGGCGCTGAAGGGCGGAGCAGATGAATCGGGTAGAGCAGCAAACAGCAGATGGTGCAGCGGCGTGTAGGGGAGCATGATCCCGTACCAGCCATTACCGGGAGCGACGGCAATGGAAATGGCTGCGCTTTCACGCTTGCGAACGATCACCACCGGCGCTTCCGGCGAGGTGAGCAAGCGTTGTTCCATCTCGCCAACGGAAGCAATTTTTTCGGCAGCCAAAAGATCGGCGACCATCAGGGCAAACGGTTTTTCGTCCCGTCGTTTGCGCTGCCGCAAGCGTTGCACCGCCGCTCCGTTTTCCGCATCCACCGCCAGATGATAACCACCCACCCCCTTGATGGCCACGATCATTCCCTGCTGTAACAGCTCAATCGTTCGGGCCAGGGCTGATTCTGCTTCGCCACAGACCATTCCCTCCGTATCAACCAGCTGCAGTCGGGGTCCGCAATCGGCACAGGCCAGCGGCTGGGCATGGAAACGGCGATTAGCCGGATCCTCGTATTCGGCACGGCATGCCGGGCAAAGCGGAAAACCGGCCATGGTGGTATGGGGACGATCATAGGGAAGGGCGGTGATGATGCTGTAGCGGGGTCCGCAGTTGGTACAGGTAATAAACGGATAGCGATAGCGCCGGTCGTCCGGGTCAAACAACTCTCGCCGGCAATCGGGGCAAAGCGCCGCATCGGGCGCCACCTGGGTGTCTGCCATCCCGCCGATGCTGGGACGGATGACAAACTCCCCATCGTTTCCCAGAGGCCGTTCTTCCCTGTTACAGCTGGTGATGACGGCCAGCGGTGGCGCGCTTGTCACCAGCAGTTCCCCGAAACGCATTACCTGTTCTGGCGTGCCTTGTACTTCCAGTTCCACGCCGGCCGGAGAGTTGAGCACCCAGCCAACCAGCCCCAATTCACGGGCCAGATGATACACGAAGGGACGAAAGCCGACCCCCTGCACCGTGCCGCTGACCTGAAAATACTGCCGCACATTTGAAATATGGCCGATTTTAGCTGTCATTGTGGCAGGTTATCGTTGTTTACCGCACTATGCAAGCCCATTTTTTGGTATATCTCGGTAATGACAGTATGGTACAAATACACATTATTCATGTGTGAATCAGCTGCGGGAGCAGCAGACAATACATACATGGTTCAGATCAGTATACCTGCAGAAGTGAGGATCGAATGACCGCCCGACCGGTTAAACCATTACCCAATTACCGTAGCTTACGGCGGATCGTGCGCCTGGTGGTGGCGCTCTTGATTGGACTTTTGATTGCATTTTCTGCCTGGAAAGCAACCAGTGAATACAATCTGACCGTTCGCGGCGCAGAGATGCAGAGCCGCGGTTACGCGGCTGCCCTCAAGGAACACGCCGACCGGACATTCACGGAAGCCGATGCGGTCTTGAGCGACCTGATTGCACATGTGACCACCCACGGCGGTTTGTCAGCCCAGACCAGTGAAAGCTTGCTCGCACTCTTCCAACCGCTGAAACAGAGCACTCCGCAACTCGCTTCGCTCGCCTTGTTAAACCGTGACGGCGTGCTGTTTGCTCACTCTCTACCTTCGCCAAACAAACAGGCCTCAGCAGCTGACCGTGACTTTTTTATTCATCATCGTGACAACCCGGCTGATGACACGACCTTCATTTCAAAACCATTTAAAAACCGCCTCAATGGTGACTGGCGGATCACACTTTCACGCCCGCTCCGCACAGCTAACGGCGAATTCAACGGTATCGCCGCCGTTGGCCTCAATCTCACCTACTTCAACACCTTTTACTCCTCCCTCGATCTGGGTAAAAAGGGGAAAATTGCCATGGTACGCAAGGATGGCGTACTGCTACTGGCACAGCCATTCAAAGAGAGTGACTATCAAACCGATTTCAAAAAATCCCATCTGATCCGTACCTATCTCCCCAAAGCAGCCAAAGGAACCTTTCAGATTGCCGGCGGCAAGGCGCTGCTGGAACCGGATGGCCGCATCATTTCCTACGATTCGCTCTCCCGCTACCCGGTGGTAGCCAACGCCAACATGGGGCTCGATGAAGTTACGGCCAACTGGCGTCAGGGAACAGTGATCCAGGCTTTGCTGACCGTACTGGTATCTATTGCACTCTGGATACTTTCGGTCATACTGCTGCGGCAAATACGACGGATTGAAGAGGGACATGCCGTCCAACTGGAGCAACAGCTGGAAATCGAAACCTCGGACAAGGCCTGGGAAAGCACCTTTGACGCCGTTGCCGATGGTATCTGGGTCATGGATCTGAATCGCAATATCCTGCGCGCCAACCAGGCAACCAGCAGCATCTTCGGGACCGACAAGGACGCCATCGTCGGGCATCTCTGTTGTGAAGTGGCGCATAACAGCAGCACACCGCTCGCCTCCTGCCCGTTCCATAAAATGCTGAACAGCGGCGCCCGCGCTTCCATGCAGAGCCACATCGGTGGACGCTGGTACGAGGTTTCCGTAGATCCGATCAAAAACGAAGCGGGCAAGATCACCGGCGCTGTGCACATAGTTTCCGATATCACGTACATCAAACAGGCGGAAGAATCGGCCCTGGAGAGCGAAACCCGCATCCGGGCGCTGCTCTCCGCCATCCCCGACGCCATCTTTTTCAAGAACGGCGAGGGACGTTGGCTGGAGGTCAATCACGCCGGCATCGAGCTGTTTGATCTGGCAACAACCGAATATCACGGCAAGGATGCCCGGGAACTGGCGGAAGAACTTCCCTTCTACCGCGAGTCGCTGCTCCGCTGTGTCGAAACCGATGCGGCCACCTGGTCAGCCGGAGTACTTTCCCGTTTTGAAGAGCGAATTCCGGCCAAAAACGGTGAAATGCGAACCTTTGAAAGCATCAAGATCCCGCTATTCAAGGAAGACGGTTCGCAACGCGGTCTGGTGGTGGTGGAACGGGATGTGACCGATCAGCAACAGATGGAGCAACAGCTGCAACAGGCGCAAAAGATGGAGGCGATCGGACATTTGGCCGGTGGTATTGCCCATGATTTCAACAATCTGTTGACGCCGATCCTCGGCTATTCCGAGATGATTGCCGCCCGCCTGACACCGGCAGATCCGCTCAATTCCAAGGTAGCCGGTATCACGGCAGCTGCTCACAAGGCAAAAGACCTGACCCAGCAGCTGTTGAGTTTCGGGCGTCGCAAATCGACGGTCACCAGTGTGATCGACCTCAACGAAGTTATTGAAGGGTTCAATATTATTCTGCGGCGGACCATCCGTGAAAGTATTACCATCAGCCTGAACCTCGATCCCAATGGCGCCTGCGCAACGGCTGACCGCTCCCAGATCGAACAGGTCATCCTCAACATGACCGTTAACGCACAAGATGCCATGAACGGCAAAGGTGAGATTTCCATCGAAACCTGCCAGATCCACATGGAGGGAGAAAACGTACGCCTCCACCCCGGCATGATCGAAGGAGACTTCATTCTGCTGGCGTTCCACGACACCGGTTGCGGCATGTCCCCGGAAGTGATGGCGCACATTTTTGAACCATTCTACACCACCAAGGCGGTTGGGCACGGAACCGGACTCGGCCTGGCAACCGTCTACGGCATAGTCAAGCAACATAATGGTCATATCAGCGTTACCAGCCGCGTCGGGCTCGGAACGACCTTCAACGTCTATTTCCCCGCCACCAAGGTTGTCCCGATTGAGCGCCCCAAAGCGCTACCCGCCAGCGCGGTTCACGAAGCGGATAACAGTACGGTGCTGGTGGTGGAAGACAATGAGATGGTGCGCGACATGGTCAGGGAGATGCTGGAGGGGTACGGTTACACCCCCCTGGTGGCCGCCGAAGGAGAAGAAGCAATCGCCATTGCCAAATCACACAACGGCCATATACCTCTGATGGTTTCCGACATTGTCATGCCCGGCCTGAGCGGACCCGAGGTGTATGAACAGTTGCTCACCCTGCTGCCGGATCTGAAAGTGGTGTATATCTCCGGTTACCCGATGAATCCGAGTCTTCGCAAGGGGACACTGGAGGAAGAGGTCAGTTGCTACCTTCAAAAACCGTTCACCGCCGAAGCGTTGATCGAACGAATCAGGCAGGTGTCAGGGTAAACGGAAATTTATGCTGGACTTGTGACGCCAGACTCTTTAAAATCTTCTTTTTATCTTTGTCAGGAGTTGCGTCATGGATGCAGAAAAACTTGAATACTTCAGGGTTATTCTTAACGATGAGATGAAAGCCTTAAAGGGTGAAGCGGACAAGACCGTCACGGAAATGACTGTCGAAGCATCCAATTTTCCTGACCCGACCGATCGCGCCACCCAGGAATCGGATCGTAACTTTGAACTTCGCATCAGGGATCGGGAACGTAAGCTGATGAACAAGGTCAAGGAAGCGCTGGAACGAATCAACAGCGGTGAATTCGGTATTTGCGAAGAATGTGGTGAAGAGATCAGTGAAGCTCGTCTGAAAGCACGTCCGGTAACCACTCTCTGCATCGATTGCAAAATGGAGGCGGAGCAGAAAGAACGTCATCCGTAACAATTAGCGGACAGATAGAATCAGTGCGTTAACGAAAATATTTTTTGCCCACCAGCTCAATAAATAATTTCTGACTTACTAACAGCTGTACCACCAGCAGGTCACACGCCATGACTGAAACGAACATCTCTGCCGAATCTCCGCTGCTGCCGCACGTATCTGAACTGAAGCTGCTGTACCAGTTCAGTAATACCATGCTGTCAACCATCAGCCTCAACAAACTCTCCCACCTGATACTGACAGCGCTGATTTCCGGCAGCAGTTCGTTGTTTGAACGCTCCATGATGTATTTATCCAACGAGCGCTCCGGCACGTTACGGGGAATGCTCGGCGTTACGGCAGATCAGCCCCATCTGCTGACGGTGGTCGGCGGAGAAGATTCGTTGAGCAGCCGCTGGGAGATCAGTGAAGAGGTGATGGCACAGCAGCGAACCGCATCATTTTGCCGTGAAGTCCGGGCTTCCCGCATCGACATCTCTTCCTGTGACTGTCCGGTAATTACCACCATCATCACCAACCAGCGCACTGCCCGTTTTCAGAGCAACGATTGCCGCGATTGCCCGTCCTGCACCTTTCTCAAACAACTCGGCGTTACCAACAATGACTTTGCCGCCGCCCCCCTGGTAGCCCGTGACAAGGTACTGGGAATGCTGGTGGTTGACAATCCGTTGAGCAGAGCTCCCATCACCGAGGAATCGCTCCACTTCCTGCAACTGTTTGCCAATCAGGCCGGCATGGCAATGGAAAATTCCATTCTCTATACCCGTATCGACGATGCCCACTCCAATCTGAAAGATGCCCGTGAACGCCTGGTACATGGCGAACGACTGGCTGCCATTGGTGAGATGGCCGCCAATCTGGCCCATGAATTGAAAAACCCGCTGGTTACCATCGGTGGTTTTGCCGGGCGACTGCTGAGGACACTCCCGGAAGAGGCACGGGAATTCCACTATGCCGATACCATCGTCAAGGAAGTCAGCCGCCTGGAGCAGATGCTGGCCGACATACTTGCCTTTTCCCGCAAACCGACCATCTGCTTTACCTCCTGTGATCTGGCGACCATCCTGGATAATTGCCACGAATCGTGCACATCGGCGTTGGAAGACCATGGAGTAAGCTTTTCCTTGACCGGTTTTGAAGTTCCGCTGCCGATTGTGGGAGACGCCTACCAGTTGCAGCAGGTTTTTATCAACCTGATTCTCAATGCCTGTGATGCCATGCAACAGGGGGGGGCGTTGACGATTTCGGCATACGAATCAGCTGCCGGTATCACTCCGGCCACGATCAGTGTACAGGTCAAGGATACGGGGGGCGGCATCGCCGACGAGATGCTCCCCCATATTTTCAACCCGTTTTTCACCACCAAGCAACACGGCACCGGCCTGGGACTTGCCATCGTCAATCGCATCGTTGTCAACCACCGCGGCCGCATTTCCGTCGCCAACGACAGCCAGGGAGCCGTATTTACCGTGACCCTGCCGCGCACGTCCGGCATCGTGGTCGATTGATACCAATTTTTTTAACCGTGGTTGAACCTGAAAAAAGCATTCACCACAGAGTACACAGAGAAAGACGTATAAAATTAATCAGTTAAACACTTTGTTAATTTTACCTATTTGGTGATATGGTATGATTAAACTGTTTGTGTTCTCGGTGAATCTCTGTGACCTCTGTGGCTAGACTGCCGTTTTGGGTTGAATAACAAACAGTAAACCGCCACACCTATTTCCTGTTATCTGTATATCCCCAATTTACGTACGAAATGATTCCATTCCATGCTCCATCTCAAACAACTTTCCAAAGATTTTGCCGGCTCACCTCTCTTTACTGACATCTCATGGCACCTGAAAAAAGGTGAACGGGTGGCGCTGGTCGGAGAAAACGGCGCCGGTAAATCAACCTTGATGAAGATCATCGCCGGATTATGCGAACCATCCCGGGGAGAAATTCAGTTTGCCCGCAACGCCAAGGCATCCTACCTGCCGCAGGACGGCTTGGTCACCTCCGGCTGCACCCTGTTTCATGAAGCACGCTCGGCCTTGTCGGAGCTGTTGGCAATCGAGCAGGAGCTGCACACTCTGGGGCAAGAGCTGGAACGTCACCACGACGAATCAGCTGAACATGACGCCATGCTGGAGCGCTACGGTCATTTGCAGGAACAATTCCGACACGGCGGTGGCTATACCATGGAAGCGGAAATCGGGACCGTACTGAGAGGTCTCGGCTTCAGCCAAGCGGATTGGGATCGTGACTGTGGCGAATTTTCCGGTGGCTGGCAGATGCGAATCGCCCTGGCGCGCCTGCTGCTGCAAAAACCGGATGTTCTGCTGCTGGACGAACCGACCAACCACCTGGATATCGAAGCGCGTAACTGGCTGGAGGAGTATCTCTGCCGTTACCCCGGCTCCGTGATTCTGGTATCCCACGACCGTTTTTTCATGGATCAGGTCTGCAGCCGGATTGCCGAGGTCTGGAATCACAACATTACCGACTACCATTGCAGCTATTCCCGTTATCTGACCCAGCGTGAAGAGCGGGTTTCTGCGCTACGCGAGGCAAAACGGGTCCAGGATGAGGAGATCGAACGGACGGAAGACTTCATCCGCCGCTTCCGCTATCAGGCCAACAAGGCCTCCCAGGTCCAATCCCGGATCAAACAGCTGGAGAAAGTCGTACGGATCGTAATCCCGCCGGAGCGAAGAAGGATCCACTTCCAGTTTCCCGAAGCGCCCAAAAGCGGTAAAATTGTGCTGGAGCTGAAGCAACTCACCAAATTCTACGGCAGTCACACCGTGCTGGACAAGGTCAATCTGACCGTTGAAAAAGGGGAACGGGTGGCGCTGGTCGGGCATAATGGGGCCGGAAAATCGACCTTGATGTCGGTGCTGGCAGGGGGCGAGTATCAGGGTGGCGAACTGACCCTGGGGCACAATGTACTCAAGGATTATTTTGCCCAGGATCAGGCCAACGTTCTCGACAGCAGCCGCTCGGTCTGGGATGAAATCTACGCCGATGCTCCCTACGACACCGTGCCACGCCTGCGGGATATTCTGGGAGCATTTCTCTTCAGCGGAGATGACATCAACAAACCGGTGGGAGTCCTCTCCGGTGGTGAGCGCAATCGCCTGGCCCTGGCCAAGATGCTGCTGCGCCCATCCAATCTGCTGCTGATGGACGAACCGACCAACCATCTTGACCTGTTCAGCAAGGAAGTGCTGCTGGAGGCTCTCCGTTCTTTCGACGGCACCATCCTGCTGGTTTCCCACGACCGTTATTTTGTCAATGCCCTGGCAACCCGGGTGGTGGAGGTTGCTGATCAGCAGCTGGAGAATTATTACGGTAATTATGAATATTATCTGGCCAAGAAGGAGGGGAGCATGGTCGAAGCTCCCCCGCTCCCGGCCAGGGGGGAGCAGACTGCCACTGCCGCGCCAGCCGCTGTTCCGGCCAGGGATGAGCGTAAACTCGGCCGTGAAGAGGCCAAACAGCGCAAGCGGGAAGAGCAGGGGCGTCAGAAGCAACTGGCGGCGCTGGAAGAGGGGATCGCAGCAACAGAACGGGAACTGGCATTGCTGGAAAGTGAGATGAATGCTCCCGGTTTCTTTGACGATCCGGAACGCGGTCTGGCCGGCGGAGAGCGGCATGCCGTGCTGAATAAAAAACTGGAAGAACTGTACGGAGAGTGGGAAGCATTGTCATAACAACTGCGTCACCACCAAACCCCGTTTTCAGGCAACGACAGGAGTAAGGAGAACCAGAGAATGAACGTAATGATTGACCTCTGTATTGTGCCGATCGGGGTCGGCGTATCGTTGTCATCCTACATCGCGGCCTGCGAAAAGGTACTCAGCGAAGCCGGACTGAAAACAGCGCTCCATTCCTATGGCACCAACATCGAAGGTGAATGGGAGGACGTCTTTGCCGCGGTCAAGCGCTGTCATCAGGTGGTACATGACATGGGTGCCCCGCGTATTACCACCACCATCAAGCTCGGCACCCGCACCGATCGCAACCAGAGCATGGAAGACAAGGTCAGAAGCGTGCAGGAAAAACTGGCAGCCGAGGCAATCTGAGTGCCGATCATCCGGATTGAAAACCTGCGTAAATCCTATGGCAACGCCGTTGCGGTGGATGGCATCAGCTTCTCCGTACAGGCGGGTGAATGTTTTGGTCTGCTGGGGCCGAACGGGGCCGGTAAAACCACCACCATTCGCATGCTCTATGGATTTACGCCGCCGGACAGCGGTCTCCTGCACATTTTCGGCAGCGACTGCAACCAGGGATGGCGCAGCATCAAATCCCGGATCGGTGTCTGCCAGCAGGACAACAACCTGGATCCCGATCTGACGGTGCTGGAAAACCTGCAGATCTTTGCCTCCTATTTCAACCTGCCAAAAGCAATCGTGCGTGAGCGGGTGGCTGACCTGCTCCAATTTACCGCCCTGGAAGGACGTGAGCATGCCAATGTGCGGGATCTGTCGGGTGGGCTGATGCGCCGCCTGGTGCTGGCACGGGCACTGATCAATCAACCGCAGCTTTTGATTCTCGATGAGCCGACCACCGGACTCGACCCCCAGTCGCGCCATCAACTCTGGAGCAAGGTAGAAGAGCTGAAGCAGCGCGGCCTGACCACATTGCTGACAACCCACTACATGGATGAGGCACAACGCCTCTGTGACCGCTTGCTGATCATGGATCATGGCAAGATCCTGATAGAAGGCGCTCCGCACGATCTGATCCAACAACAGGTGGGAAAAAACGTGATCGAAATCGTGGCCCCCTGCCCGGAGCTGCGTCAGATGCTGCTGGAGAAACAGGTCAAACATGAGGATCTGGGACAACGGCTGATACTGTACAGCGGCGATGGAGAGGCGCTCTACCGTGAGCTACTGGCCGATCATTGTCATGAGGGGTGCATGTTACGTCCCGCCACACTGGAAGACGTGTTTCTCCGCTTGACCGGAAGGGATTTGCGCGAATGACCGGATTTGCCATCAGCAGCCGTTTTATACGGGTCTGGCAGAGAAATCTGCAAGTCTACCGCAAGACCTGGAAGATTGCCTTTGTACCGCCGCTGCTGGAACCGCTTTTTTATCTGGCCGCCTTCGGAATCGGGCTTGGCAATCTGGTCGGCGCACTCAGCTATGCCGGTATGGTCACCGGATACACAGCTTTCATCGCACCGGCCTTGATCGCCATCAACATCATGCAGAGTGCCTTTTTTGAAAACACCTACGCCTCGTTTGTGCGGATGTTCTACCAGAAGACCTTTGACGCCATGCTGGCGACTCCGCTGACCCTGGACGAAGTGATTACCGGCGAGATACTGTGGGGCGCCACCAAATCGGTGATCGGCACCGCCCTGATGATGGTGATCATCTCCCTGTTCGGACTGCTTCATTTTCCCCAGGCTTTACTGCTGCTGCCGGCCGCGCTGCTGGGCGGATTGGCCTTTGCCAGCGCCGGCATGATCTGTACCGCCATAACCCCCACCATCGAGACATTCAACCTGCCGTTGTTTCTCTTCATAACCCCCATGTTTCTGTTTTCCGGCACCTTCTTCCCGCTGGAGAATCTCCCCGCCTGGGCACAACTGGTAGCCCACGCCTTACCGTTGACCCATCTGGTGGAGCTGTGCCGTTCGCTGGCCCTGGGACGCATCTCACAAGCCACCCTCTGGGCGATACTCTACCTGGGCGCCTGGAGTGCCGTCCTGTTTCCTCTGGCTATTATCGGTATGCGACGGCGATTGATCCGGTGAGTCACGTTCAGGGGAAGCTGGCGGCTGCATTGAATATCTAGTATCGGATTTTCTGTAAGAATCTTTCTCACCGCAGAGTACGCAAAGGTTCGCAGAGGAAAGTCAGAATCTTTGAGGTTTGATTCAACATCTTTAAAACCAAATCTTTTATGGTTAGATCAAAAGATTCAAGCCGTTCCATAATTTTCAGTTTTTGTCTTACCCGCTGTTTTGGTTTTCCTCTGCGTTACTCTGCGTCCTCTGCGGTGAATTATTTTCTGGAGATTGCGCCGGGGATCGTTGTCAGCGGTTTTGAATAGAGGAGGAATACAAGATGAATATAAACGAGATAAGCGGCGTGATTGTTGATTCCGCCATGAAGGTTCATTCGGTACTTGGACCGGGGCTTCTGGAAAGCGCTTACGAAGCTTGTTTGAAACACGAATTGTTTAAAAGGGGTCTGAATGTGGTAAGCCAGGTTATGTTGCCGGTACAATATGACGGCGTTGCAATCGATGCTGGTTACCGCATTGACCTGCTTGTCGAGGATGCTGTTGTTATAGAACTTAAGGCCGTTGAGAAGATTGTCCCCATACATGAGGCACAGTTGCTAACGTACCTGAAGTTAAGCGGGAAAAAACTCGGCTTGCTGCTTAATTTTAACGTGCTCCATATGAAGGATGGCATTAAGCGGATCGCCAACAACCTGTAAAGCGTTCTCAACGCAGAGGACGCGGCCAAAAGTAGGCGCTTCTAAGCGAGGTTCGCAGAGGAAAGTCAGAATCTTTGAGGTTTGATTCAACATCTTTAAAACCAAATCTTTTATGGTTGGATCAAAAGATTCAAGCCGTTCCATAAGTTTCAGTTTTTGTCTTTCCCCTGTTTTTGGTTTCCCTCTGCGTTACTCTGCGTCCTCTGCGGTGAAATGATTTTTTAGATGGCGGTTGCAGAAGTTATAAATCAGTTGGTTATGCCATTTCCGAACGTTCGGAAATTTGGCGGGAATGTCCGGCACGGACAGTGTTGCAGGTGATCGACCGTGAACCGGAAGCGGTGATGAGAGCGTTGTGTTAGGTAGGCTGGAATTCGCCCGGTTTGCGTCGTAACTCATTACATCTGTAGCTTGCCGGAGTAATGTGAGGCACTTTTAGTAAGTTAGAAATCATTTTCCTGCTTTTTATGGGATGTTATAGATGTGGGGATTAGATGGAAGGAATCAACAGACGATAGCAAAGGCCGCTGAACCGGGAATAATGCCGGTTGAGCGGCCTTTTTTGTACCTTACTGTAGAAAAGAATCTGACGGCCATTGAAGAGGCCGAGGCGATTGAGCGCTTGCGGGCGCAGCATGAGTATACACTGGGTGATCTTGCGCTTAGAGATGAAGGGGTAACCTTGGAAATGGCCATGAATAGCATTGTCTGCAGTCACTGTTTTAAAAAACATAGTCTTAAGATGATGGCAGAAAATTCAGGTTTTGCGTCAAACGATCCATGCCCAAGGTGCATGTCTTCAAAAGGGAAAAAATTATCCCAAGATGATTTCATTTGGCTGATGACTTCCTACTTTGAAAACGGAAGCATAGACCTAAGCGTCGGAAATCATCAACCGAAGTATAGGTTACGAGAGACTAACGAAAAAGCTTATGAAACATTGGCATTGGATGCTGACTTGATACAGGACTGCAAAATGTTTCATGAACTCACTGGTTATTCTGTTGATTTAAATTATTCCAGACTTGCTAATATGGGTGTTTGGGGTTTCAATGGCGATCTTAATGATATCACCAGTCAAGATCCATGTAATGAGTCGTTCGACAAATTAGATAAGCTCTTGAGCACCGCAATATCCAAATTTAAGGCCGAAACAATACCACCCGGAACTATAATTTATAGACTCAAAAAGAACCTACCTCATGACATTGATACTGACACAGCAACAGTTTTCGACTCTCCAAAACACAATTCCAGACCTGATGTTTTTTTATTTCACGATAGGTTTAGCGCCTCAACTATTCCAATCTTCTATGGTGCTTTTGATATTTCAACATGCCTATATGAATGTAGAATTGACTATTTAGAAGAACTGACATTGGGGACATTTAAATTAGCAAAGAGTCTTAAATTGCTTAATCTAGAAGATTTTGAAGAGACTATTACGGGGCTTGAACGTGAAGATCTTGGTTGTTTCGTTTCACGGATGCTTTACAAAAGAGAGTATGAGCTAAATAGTTATTTTAGCGTCATGGCTTTTAGGTTGGGATTTCAAGGGATCAAATATTGTAGCTACTTTTCAAAGGTAAGAGGTAATAGACACATGAATGTGGCCCTCTTTGGGTCACCAATTGCAGAGGGCCAAATCCAGCCTCTTTCTTTCGATCGGGTCACCATTAACAATGTAGAAGTGAATTTTTCTCTCGGACCAGTGTTTCAAAAGGAAAAAGAGAAACAATTGATAAGAAGAATTATGTCACGCTCTCAGAAAAGCGGCGAGAATGAAATACAAACTAAAGCCATTGAAGGAAAGCCAACGAACGAAGACGAAAGTGAATCCAAAATCAATATACACTCTTTAGCAACAATCAAGAAAATTTACAGAAGAACGTGATAGAAGGCCCAACAATGAGGCGGCAGACGGGCTCCGCTGACGCTCCGCCCTAACGACGTTGAGACGATGATGAGGAAATGAACTGTGGTCCAAAGCAAGCTTACCCGTGATCCCAAGGCAGTGTTCGTAATACACGGACGACATGAAAAAGCACGAGAAGCAATGTTTGCCTTTTTGTCTGCACTTGGCTTACATCCACTTGAGTGGCCATATCTCGTCAGACTTACCGGTAAAGGTTCACCATATGTGGGCGAGGTACTAGATGCTGCTTTTGAACATTCAACTGCAGCTGTCGTCCTCTTTACCCCTGATGATGAAGCACAACTTCGTCCCCCATTTAGAATGTGCCATGTAATCCTCTTTCCCTGCTGAAATAATATATCTATAGTGCAGGTTATTGTTTCAGGTGCGTTCAGTCCCGGCGTATTGATTCCGCCATGTCTCACACGGGAGACTTTTAGAGGCGCTGAACAAATCAGATAAGAATAAATGCAGAGCGGGGATACACGGGAACATAACAGAGTATAGGCGGGCGGGCGTTCGGGGTGTACAGGGCAAGCCAGGGCGCCGGAATGCAGTAGGATGGAAAGAGAAAGCCCGTCATTGCTGAGCGGGCTAGGGTTTCTTCTGGGATAGTACAGGTTAAATATTAGAGAATAGTACAACCTTCTGCATCATATGCATTGTACGGGTCATAGTTGTTCTCTGCTATCCAAGCATCAAGGGCTATTTGTATTCTACTTGCAGCGCCTTTGGTGTTAGGTGTCGGCTCTGCTGTGCTGGAAAAGCATAGATGGTCAGAACCGGGAGGGCAAGCATGAGTACCACAAGCAAGACAAGGCCTGTACGCTTTCTCTTCTGCTATGCCCTCCATGAACTTGCTGTCACGCTTGATAGCTTCCTTCATTGATACTCTCTGAGTAGTACCATTGTCATTAAGCAGGGTAACAGTTCTTGCAGGTACAGCAAGCCCGAGTGCAGCCATCTTCAGGCGCTCTATCCCCTCAACATCAAACCCCATTGCTGCCTGTTGCTCCTTGAATGTAGCCATGTTCATGCTCTCCTTTTGAGTGGTATAATGAAGTGGTTGCGCTTTTTGAGACAGGTGTGTAAGCAATGAACCGATCCATTT
>DAINBV010000037.1:0-50100 GCA_036732725.1 Geobacteraceae bacterium
ACAAGTCCGGTTCTTAGGGGGGTCGGGAGCTGAGAGGCTCCCCTCCTACCCGGTATGCTGTCATCAGCTCACCAATCTCATCCTGATCACTTTGACTCAGCCGCTCTGAGAAATTGCCGGTGCGGGCAACCCGGGTAATACAGGTTGCAACAGACTTTACCGGTGTCAGGATGACCCGGCGAATCAGCCAGCCGCTGGCCAGCACAAACAACACCAGCACCGAGGCATCATACAGCAAGTCATGACGAAGATTTCTTCCGATTTCCTGATACAATCCATGCATCGGAACAGAGACTGAAACCGCCCCGATAACCTCGCCGACCTCATAGCCATACGAAAAATGACCTTTCGGAAAGCGTTGTTGCACAAAGGATGGCGCAGTTTCGTAGCTACCATGACAGACAAGACACGACTGGTCTGCCACCATCGGAATCAGATAGCGTAATGACTGTTTACCATTCTCGGACACGACCTGCCATGTTTCTGACAGTTTGGAGTCACGGAATCTGATCAGCTGGGATGCTTCAAAAGGATCGGGACGATTATCAGGATTGCGATAACGAAGAGAGACCTGGCGAACGTAATAATTGGATCCTTGTGTTAATTGCCGCGCTATTCCGGTTGCTGCGACCTGTGGTATCAGAGCCGGGTTGTGTGCCGGTTCATCCTTGACACTGCGTGCCAGATAATCACGGGTTGTAATGATCTGACGCGAAATTGAGCGGGCATAATCAATCGAACCTTTCAAAATCAAAGACTGTTCGCGCCGGTAATTGTTGTAGACCAAGGCAACGAAAAGTATCAGCAGCAGAGCTGACGAGATGAGATTATATTTGGTATTGACGCGTAAACGGCTGAACAATGACATTACCATCTCCCTGGCTTCTGACAAGCGGCATGATTATAACCGCTCTGGAAACGATGGCAAGGGTAATCTGTTGTTATTATATTTGAAATGTCCGTTTGATGTGTTATTTTCACCATCTGTGTCATAGTGGCTGCAACTGCCGACACCCGCATTTTGCTCTGATAAACAGGAGATTTTTGTCCATGAATAGAAAAGAAACCGCCTCACCGGCAAAAAACGGCTTACTATCCTCTTTGCTGCTGGTGGTTGTAACATTGGTTATTGTCACCATCCTCGGTGTGGCAGGATACGTTTTTTACCTGATGGCAAAGCTACCCCGTGTTGACCGTCTGGCTGATTACAAACCACCTGTCGTATCCCAGGTATTCGGGGATGACGGCAGCCTGGTAGGAGAGTTTTACCTGGAACGGCGCATGGTAGTGCCGGTGGACAAGATGCCGCGCAAGCTGATCCAGGCCTTTGTCGCAGCCGAGGATGCCAACTTTTATCAGCACAAGGGGATTGATTACCTCGGCATACTCCGGGCAGCAGTCAAAAACGTCATCTCCATGCGCAAGAAAGAAGGGGCATCCACCATCACCCAACAGGTAACAAAATCGATGTTGCTGACCCCGGAAAAAAAGTTTTCCCGGAAAATCAAGGAAGCAATTCTCGCCAAACGGATGGAAGACAAGCTTTCCAAGGATGAAATTCTTTATCTCTACCTGAATCAGATCTATCTGGGCGGTGGAGCATATGGCGTGCAAACTGCTGCAGAAACCTATTTTGGCAAGAATGTGGATCAACTGAACCTGGCTGAGATGGCTGTGCTAGCTGGTCTTCCCAAAGCCCCCAACGCCTATTCTCCCATCAAGCATCTCGACAAGGCCCGCGAACGTCAGGGATATGTACTGGATCGCATGGTTGCTGAAGGATACATTACCACTGCCGAAGCGGATCATGCCCGCAAAACGGTGCTGTCAATCCACCCGATGAAGAAGGTCAACTCCAACCAGTCGGCCTACTTTCTGGAACATCTGCGGGTACAACTGGAAGAAAAATTTGGCGAGGATCAGCTTTATAAAGGCGGCCTCAAAATCTACACCACCATGAACGCCGATATGCAGCGCGCCGCTTACGAAAGCCTCCGCAACGGCCTGAAAGCGGTTGACAAACGGCAAGGGTACCGCGGTCCGCTCAAATTCATTTCCGAAACCGAAGTTGAACCATTTTGCAGCAAGACCGAGGAGTCAATTGATTCGGCGGCACTCAAAACCGGTGAAACCTACCAAGGGGTGGTGGTCGGCTTTGATGCACCCAAGGGGGCTGCAATTATCAGGGTTGGCGAACGTAAAGGGATCCTGCCGCACAAAAACATGTCCTGGGCGGGGAAGCTCGGGATGATCAACCGCTATGAAAAAGTAGAGAAAAAAAGCCGGGCACTCTCACTCGGCTCCGTAATTGAAGTTTCGGTGGTCACCCCCGATGTCAACCAGGAGGGGGCTGAATTTGCACTGGATCAAACGCCGGATGTTCAGGCAGCGCTGGTATCGATCGATCCCCGTACCGGTGGCGTCAAGGCAATGGTCGGCGGCTACGATTTTCGCAAAAGCCAGTTCAATCGTGCCATTCAGGCCAAACGTAATGCCGGTTCAGCCTTCAAACCAATCATCTATGCCGCGGCATTGGAAAAAGGGTTGACCGCAGCAACCGTTATCGATGACAGCGAAGTTGAATACCCGGACGGATCGGGAGGAACCTGGAAACCGAAAAACTACGACAACACCTTTCGCGGCCCGGTAACCATGCGCGAAGCACTCACCTATTCCATCAACATCGCCAGTATAAAAATCATGGAGCAGATCGGTGCCCCCTACACGGTCGAATTTGCCAAGAAACTCGGCTTCACCTCCCGGATTGAACCCAATCTTGCCCTGGCGCTGGGAGCAGCCAGCGTTTCACCACTCGAACTGACAGCAGCCTATTCGGTTTTTGCCAATGGCGGCAACCAGACGCCAACCTATTTCATCACTAAAGTAACCGATACGGATGGCACCATACTGCAACAAAACCAGCCAGCCGTGCCGATTCCGGCGGTTTCACCGGAAGCATCCTACGTCATTACCAACTTGATGCAGAGCGTTGTCGCCAGCGGAACCGGGCATCGCGCCTCCCTGCTCGACCGGCCGGTGGCCGGCAAAACCGGCACTACCAACGAGGGGAAGGATGCCTGGTTTGTCGGTTACATTCCCCAACTGGTGACCGGAGTCTGGGTTGGCTATGACCAGGAGCGTTCTCTTGGTTCGGGAGGTACGGGAGGCCAGGCTTCAGCGCCGATCTGGGCAGAATACATGCAGAAAGCGGTTCTGAATCTACCGGTGGAAGACTTCAAGGCTCCTGAAAATGTGTCGTTTGTACTGATCAATCCGCGTACCGGGAAATTGGCAAAAGAAGGGACGCCGGGAGCAGTCATGGAGTGCTTTATCAAAGGTACGGAACCGGGGAATTACGATGGCGAAGGCGGGGGAAGTACGACCGGCAAACCGGAATAATCATAGGTTCAGCGAATCAGGGTAATATTTTCAGCAACTCCGGCTTTCTGGCGAATCACCGCTTCCACCCGTTGCCAGTCAACGCGGTCAGAGAGCCGTTTTTTTTCTATCATGGTACGTGCTTCCCGCTCCAGCGTGGTGTTTTTCCCATACACACCGTAGACATCATTATGTGCTTCCAGCAGCACCATGCCGTTTTCAGTTTCCACAACTTTGACCGGATGATAGATGATTTCCCCCGGGGTGTTGACCGTAACAGAATTGAACAGTTCTTCCATCTGATCCGGAGAAACCCTGATACAGCCATGACTGGCATATCCATAGATTGACCACGGCTTGGTGGTGCTGTGGATCAAAATACCGGGGAGTGATGTTTTCATGGCGAACTTGCCCAGCGGGTTATCCGGGCCGGGCGGTACACTGGTGATCACATCCTTACCCTTTTCTTCCATCTCGGACTGAATGGAACTCGGTACATACCAGGTCGGATCTTTCACCTTGGCGGTAATTTTGAATTTGCCCAGCGGAGTTTTCCAATCATACTTTTCATTGGTTACCGGAACGCCCAATGCAACCGGCAGTGAAATGGCCAGTTTTCCCTGCTTGAAAAAATAGAGGGTTTTATCGGGCACATTGATGATGATGCCGTTTTTTGCACGTCGAGGAATGATCTTGCGGTTGTTATAGCGCAACTTTTGTCCAACCTTGAGCGGTGCCCGGGGACCGGCAAGTTTGTTTTCCCTGACCAGCTGCTCCCGTGTCACCCCCAGTCTGGCTGTGACCAAGCCGAGTGTGTCACCTTTGACAACCGTATATACACTGGCGGAACCGATGATTTTATCGGATACCAGGGAAAACTCATTTTCTTTGATTACCACCTTGTCCGGCTCCTGTCGTGCCTGTTCCGGTTCGGCGGCTGACAGCTGGCTAGCCGGCGGCACCACCGGTGCTGCTGGTAACGACGACTGATCGGGAAGCAGGGGAGCTGCTGCAGCAGCGGGTGGAGAGGATAGTTGGTTTGATAGTTGTGTATCTTCTTCCACCGACAGTTCCGGAAGAGCGGCCGGCAGAGCAGCCATGATAATGCGGGATTTTTGCAGGGCCAGCAGATAAAAGCGTTCCGCGAGATCACGCTGATTGGCTACAAAGAAATCATCGGCAGCAGCAAGGGTCGCAGCAGCGCTTTTCAGTTCATCCGGCATATTTTGTTCAACGCCGGCCCGGTAAAGCCGTTTGAGTAAAACATGTGAATCGTGACGGTTATCAGCGTCCGCAACAGCGGAAAAACAGAGCGATGCGGCCAGCAGAAGAATAATTATTTCAAATTTTTTCAGTCGTTTGTTCATGAATTGATTACTACAATACTTTTGACACACTATCAATAGCTATCAACATACCACGACCATTATCAACAGCAATAACAGGTAACCATGTACATCCCCACCTCACCGAAAGAAATGCAGCAACGCAACTGGTCTCAGCTTGACATCATTTTTGTCAGCGGCGACGCCTATATCGATCATCCCGCCTTTGGCGTGCCACTCCTCGCACGCTGGCTTGAAGCGCACGGACTGAAAGTCGGCATCATCTCCCAACCTGACTGGCGCTCGAAAGAGCCGTTCATGGTTCTGGGACGCCCACGGCTCTGTTTCGCCGTATCAGCCGGCGCCATGGATTCCATGGTGGCGCATTACACACCGGCACGCAAACTGCGTCACGATGATGCCTACACACCGGGCGGGCGGCATGGCGCCCGCCCCAATCGCGCCACCATCATCTACACCTCGCGCCTCAAGGAAGCATACAAGGATGTGCCGGTTTTGATCGGTGGTATCGAAGCATCGTTACGCCGTTTTGCCCACTACGATTTTTGGGAGGACAAGGTTCGGCGCTCTCTCCTGCTGGATGCCAAAGCTGACATGCTGATCTATGGCATGGCCGAAACCAGCCTGCTGGAGGTTGTCACCCGTTTGGCGGCCGGCGAGGCAATCCACGATATCCGCGATGTCAGGGGCACCTGTCGCTGTGCAGTCAAAGGAGAAGCATCTGATTGCGAAGGATGGCGGCAACTCCCTTCGTTTGAGGAGGTCAGCAGTGACCGGCTCACCTTTGCCGCTGCATTTCGCACCATCATGCATGAACAGAATCCGTTCAGTGCTGTCACCGTCGTGCAAAAGCACGGCGAACGCCAGCTGTTGGTCTATCCCCCGGCGCTGCCACTCACCACAGCCGACATGGATGCCATCTATCGCTTGCCCTTCACCAGACTTCCCCACCCCTCCTACCAGGAGAGCATTCCGGCCTGGGAGCAGATCAAGACCTCCATCACCAGCCATCGCGGCTGTTTCGGCGGGTGCGCCTTTTGTGCAATTACCATGCACCAGGGGAAAACCATCCAATCCCGCAGCCAGCAATCGATAGTAGCCGAAATCAAGGCTCTGACCAGTAACGCCTGGTTTCGTGGCACAATCAGCGATATCGGCGGACCAACCGCCAACATGTACCGTTTATCCTGCCGGGACAACACTGCCCAGGCACGTTGCCAGCGTGAAAGCTGTCTCTATCCCCGGCGCTGCAAGAACCTGGTTAGCGATGATTCCCCGGCTGTCAAATTACTGCAGGAGTGCCGCAGTATCAAGGGGATCAAACACATCGCCATATCTTCCGGCGTGCGCTACGACCTGATGGAACAGCAGCCGGGGTACTTTCGGGAACTGGTCGCACACCATGTTAGCGGGTTGCTGAAAATAGCGCCCGAGCACCTGGCTGACAAGGTTACGGCATTGATGCGCAAACCGGGAAAAGAGTCATTTGAAACTTTTTTACGCCGTTTTCGTGATGAAAGTATCCGGGTCGGTAAACGGCAATCAATCGTCCCCTACCTGATCTCGGGTCATCCCGGCTGTACCCTGGAAACAATGCTGGAACTGGCGCTGGCACTCAAGAATCTTGGCTTGCAGGTGGAACAGGTACAGGACTTTACCCCGACGCCGGGGACACTTTCCACCTGTATGTATTACACCGGCATTGATCCCGAGACCGGCGAAAAGCTTTACGTCCCCTATTCGGACAAGGAAAAGGGGTTGCAGAAATCACTTCTCCTATGGCACCAGCCACAGGAACACGCAAAAATCAGAGAAGCCTTCAAAATACTGGGACGGACGGAACAGATCGGGCAGTTTTTAGGAGCAGGGCATAAAAAAACCCGTTGAGTCGAGCTCAACGGGTTTTGAATTGTATGACGACGTACTGATTAATTAGTTCTTTTGTACGTTAGCAGCCTGAAGTCCTTTAGGACCCTGGGTAATATCAAAGGTTACGGCATCACCTTCGGCGAGGGATTTAAAACCGTCACCCTGAATTGCTGAGAAGTGAACAAAAACATCTTCGCCACCCTCTTGCTCAATGAAACCAAAACCTTTTGTGTCATTAAACCATTTAACCTTCCCCTGTGCCATTTCCTACCTCCTTTTTTTCCCGGTCCGTCGCCGGAATGTAAGATACCGCTAAAGTTTCTGGAGTCTGATGCAGGAAAAGTGCAGAGCCTGGTCAAACATGCTGCTTCAACGTTCTGCAAAAACTTCCGAAACTTGCTGCCCGTGTCGTTTAACATAGGCTTAAAACCGGTGTCAAGCAAATTATACGGCTACGGCGCCTTTAACTCAGAGGTCTTGGTCTGTAATTTTTTCACCAGCTCGGGATAACCATTGGAGGTAATGATCTTGTTAAACTGGGTACGATAATTTGACACCAGACTAACCCCTTCAATAACCACATCATAGACACTCCACTTGCCGCCTTGATTAATCATGCGGTAGTCAACCGTATATTCATCCCGTTTGGCTGTCACAACCTTGGATTTAACCTCGGCATGATCACCATCGATGTTTTCCTTGAGATAGACAATTTTCTCGTTGTTATACGATTCAATTTTACTGGCATAGGAATTTTCCAACAAAGAGGCATACAGGTCAACAAATTGCTTCTGCTCAGCCGGAGTCCGTTGCGCCCAATGTTTTCCCAGTGAACGTTTTGCCATCTCGGTGTAATTGAAAATCACGCTGATGCTTTTTTTAAGCGCCTGCCGCCGTTTCTGATCGTGCTGTTTGAGGTTTTTATCCGTGACAATTTTTACCACTTCATCAACGGTTTTCTTGACCTCGTCGGTCACTGCTGCAAAAACTGGCGCCGTGCCGGTCAGAAACATGACTGCCAACAGACATAATAAGATACGTTTCATTCTGGTCGGTTCTCCTTTGTAGTAAGCGGAATGTCCGGTTGTTCACCCGTTGCATAATCCAGGTTGGAACGGGCAATCCGGTAGTTATAAATTGACTGGAAATAGGCCGCCCGCATGCGGGCATACATCTGCAACCCTTCAAAGATTTCCTTGGCCGGCCCGACACCGAAGTCAAAATTGGCAACCGCGGTCACGGCCCATTTTTTAGCATTGGTGTAGGCAACTTGCGATGCCCTGGCACTACTGTCCGCTTCCTTCAGATCGAGATAATACTTCTTGATCTGTAGCGGTATGTTAGCCTCCGCATACTGTTTGGTGCTGAGCAAACGGTTATACTGCGCCTGTTCTCCCGCCACTTTTGCCCCGGTAATTCCAAAATCGAGCTTCCAGCGGGCGCCCAATGCCACCCCACCATTGATATGCTTGAATTGATCGGTGATATACGGATTACGGATCCGGTCACGCTCATCGGCATAGGCCCAGGAGAAAAGCCCCCCCAGGAAAATATCGGGGTAGTAGTTTGCCTTGGCAGCTTCAACCAGAGCAGCCCGCGCCTTGATTCCTTCCTGCAGCTGCCGGTATTCGGGACGTTGCCCGCGCGCCTTTTCCACAAAAGATTCAAACTCGGGAACAACCACATCGACCAGGACCAGCCGTTCTTCCCCGATCACCAGCGATGCTGCCTGTTCCCTACCGAGCCTGGTCTTGAGCGCCGACAACGCCAACCGTTCCCCTTTTTCAGCTTCTACCCGGTATTTCTGCGCTTCGCTGGCAAAGGCATCCAGCTTGTAGATATCCATCTCTTCAACACTGTCAGATCCCTGATCCAGCAATTTCTTGGCTTTTTCGCGAGATTTGGTCAAGATTTCCTGCACTTCGATGATCAACTCTTTCATCTCACGTGCCAGCATCAAACCGTAATAATACTCCCGCACCTTCAGGACAATTTCATTACCCTTCTGCACCTTACGGGAACGATCAACCTCCACCCCGTGGGTGGCCGCCTTCATATTTTCAGCTATCTTGCCAAAGGTATACAGCGGTTGAATCAGGGTGGCATCGGCACTGCTGAACCAGGTCAACTCATTGATCTTGAAACCTTTATCAGTTGCCAGCAGATCCTCCCGCCGTGCCGGTGGTGCCGGCCCGAACAAGGTCATCACCTCCAACTGCGGCAAACGATACCCCTTGGCTTCATCCAGTTTACTGGAAGTCGCATCAATATCCGCCTGTGCTTCCCCCAGTTCCGGCGCATTCCTGAGCGCCAGCCGGATACAATCATCAAGCCCGAGCGGCGTGGATGTTGGAGGGTGCTCGTCGGCGGCATTGACACCCACGGCAGCCAGCAACAGCAAGACCATACAAACGATACGACAACTTTTAAGGCGCATGGCGTTGTACCGTTTATACCTTTCCATGGATGAATTTACTGATCAACTCTTCGATATCAATTGCAGATTCGGTTTCCGTGATCGTGCCGTTATTTTTAAGATACACCTCGGAGCCACCCGGCTTGAGCATGATGAACTTATCACCGATGATACCGCTGGTACGTACCGCGGCAATTACATCATCGGTAATCTTGACGCCGCTCTTGATCTTCAGATAGGCGATGGCACGGTCACTACTCTTTTCATCCAGGGTGATCCGGTCAACCTTGCCAACTTCAACCCCCGCAACTTCAACCCGCGCCCCCGGTTTCAGCCCTGACACAGAATCAAACCTGGCGGTGACATTATAATAATCGCCACCCATCAATTCCATTTTGCCAAGCTTGATCGAAACATACCCAAGACAGAGTATCCCGACCAGCATGAAAATACCGACCATCATTTCCAGTTTTGCACTATTCATATCCCTACCTCACTCATACTTCCGGCTTCGAATCAGCAGTCCCTCAAGGCGACCAGAGGGTAAAAAACGCTGACTTTGAAGGAGAATCACATCATCTGTATCGGTCCTTCCAGATTTCCACTGATAAACTGCCGGACAACCGGATGGGCGGAAGACTGTATTTCGTCGGCGGTGCCATGTTGCAGAATTTTCCCCTGGTACAACATGGCAACCGTGTGGGCAATCTCAAATATATCCGGAATTTCGTGGGATACGATGACAGCGGTAAATCCGAATTTCTGGTGGGTATCCCTGATCAGCTGGTGAATTGCCCGTTTGATGATCGGGTCAAGGCCAGTTGTCGGTTCGTCAAACAGAATAATGGAGGGATCAAGCAAGAGCGCCCGAGCCAGTCCGACCCGTTTTTTCATACCACCCGACAGTTCATCGGTGAACTTGTTTTCAGCCTGTTTCAGCCCCACATCCTCCAGGGCGGTCAGCACCCGCCGTTTGATTTCACCCGCAGGCAGCGCTGTTTTTTCCTGCAATGGAAAAGCAACATTTTCAAACACGTTCATGGAATCAAACAGTGCGGCATTCTGAAACAGCATGCCAAACTTCTCGCGCACCCGGTTAAGTTCGGAACGCCCCATGCCGATGATCGATTCGCCATCAATGATCACATCACCTTTGTCAGGCCGGGTCAGTCCGATAATATGGCGCAGCAGCACGCTTTTCCCCTCGCCGCTGGGACCGATGATGGCGGTTATTTGCCCATCCGGAATCGTCAGATCAAGCCCGTTGAGAACGTTTTGGCTGCCAAACGTCTTATGAAGATTTTTCAGTTCAATCATCAGCAGCTCACAGTAAAATAGACGTCAGGAAATAATCCCAGACCAGAATCAGAACCGAAGTCAACACGACCGCTTCGGTGGTGGCACGCGAGACCCCTTCCGCGCCACGGCCGGTCATATATCCTTTGTAACAGCCGATCCAGGCGATAATCAGACCGAATGAGAATGACTTGATCACGCCGGAGTACACATCCCGCCAGACCACCGCCTTCTCCATCTCATAGAAATAGGCTCCCGGATTAACCCCCAGAAGCTTGACCCCGACCAGCCAACCGCCGTAAATACCGACCACATCAAAAATGGCACACAACAGCGGCAATGAAATCATGGCAGCAATAAATTTTGGGGTTATCAGATACTTGAACGGATCAAGCGCCATGGTTTCCAGGGCATCAATCTGCTCCGTTATGCGCATGATCCCGATTTCAGCCGTAATGGCGCTCCCGGCTCGACCGGTCACCATCAGGGCGGTCAGCACCGGACCGAGTTCACGAATCAGCGAGAGAGCGACCGCAGTTCCCAGCATCCCTTCGGAACCGAATTTTGCCAGGGTATAGTACCCTTGCAGTCCCAGCACCATGCCGGTAAAACCGGCTGTCAGGCAGATCACGAACAGCGACTTGGCACCGATAAAACTGATCTGTTTGAGGATATTGATCAGCTTCCCCGGCCGGCATACGACAGTGTAACAGGAATAGAGCAGAAACCAGCCAATCCGCCCCAAATCCCCCACCATCTTCAATGTTATCTGCCCCAGAGCCTGTACCACGCCCACTCCCGCTGTTAAACGACTGCAAATTTACCTAAAACACAACTGGACTTTATAACCGATGGCAACTGTATTGTAAAGTTTTTATGATACAAAACACGAGAGTACCTGGTTGGAAAGCAATCTACCGCGGAGAGTCAGCGCGAGCAGATCCCCCTGACGGCAGAGCAACCCCTGCTGTTCGAGTCGCCCGATCTCCTGACCATAGACCTGCTGCATCGAGAGGCCAAACTCGTTGCGAAACCGTTCCATCGAGACTCCCGCCAGCATCCTGAGACCGAGAAACAGGAATTCCGCCATGGCATCCTTGCAGGTCAGCACCTCCCGGTCGCAACGGGGAAGCGTTCCCGTGGCAAGTGTAGCAGCATACTTCGCCAGATCGGCCACATTACTCCAACGGATGCCATACTGCTGCCGCCGGAATGAGTGGGCTCCCGCTCCCAGACCAAGATAGCCATCCCGTTGCCAATAACCACAATTGTGATCCGAACGGAAACCGGTACGGGCATAGTTTGAAAACTCATACTGTTCAAAACCGGCTCCACCCAGCAGCTCTCCGGTCAGTTCGTACATCTCGGCCGCCAGATCCTGATCCGGCAATTCGCTGTTGCTGTGACCATAGCGTTCATACAACACGGTTCCCTCTTCCAGGGTCAGCCCGTAGACTGAAAGGTGCTCCGGCGCCAAACGGATCGCCTGTACCAGTTCCTGATGCCATTGCGCCAGTTGCTGGCCAGGGAGTCCGTACATCAGATCAATACTGATATTGTCAAAGCCGGAGCAACGGGCAGCCTCATACGCCTGCCCGGCTTGTTGTACGGTGTGGATACGCCCCAAAGCGGCCAGATTACGGTCATCAAAAGACTGTACCCCCAGTGAGAGACGGTTGATCCCACTGCTACGAAACTCCCGCAACGATGACGCATTAACCGTGCCCGGATTTACCTCCAGGGTAATTTCGGCATCGCCAGCAACGGGAAGATGTTGACGCAGCGTTGCCATAATCTGCTGCAGCTGTTCAGGAGCCAGAAGCGACGGAGTACCACCGCCAAGATAGATTGAGCGGAGTGTCTCCGTTTCATCTTCTAGCGAGGCAATACGTATTTCCTGACACAAAAGTTCGACATAGGTCGCGATGGTGGCAGAAGATGAGCTCTGGGAAAAAAATGAGCAATATGCGCATTTTTTGAGACAGAACGGAATATGAAGATAGGCACGGGAGTACATTTGAATTGCAATTTTAACGGTTATCGGTACAATAAGTCCACCTTAAATCCAGACCTGAGGAGCTTTGTATGAAACGATTCATTATTATCATGGCTGCGTTGGCAGCTTTTGTGACGCTCACCGTATCAGCCCAGGCGGAATCAGCCGGTGAGCAGATCTTTGATCAAAAATGCGCCATGTGCCACATCATCAAAGGGAAGAAGGGGGGCGCAATCGGTCCCGAGTTGACCGGAATTGCTTCCCGCATGAAAGAGAGCGATATCAGGGCTCAGCTTGAAAATCCACGCAAGAAAAATCCATCCACATCCATGCCATCTTTCAAGACCTTGCCAAGTAAATACATGACCATGCTGCTCAGCTATCTCAACACCCTGAAATAATACATCCTGACCGCACGACCCGCGCTATCAACCGGTCGTGGATCCGAGGTTCCATGAGACTCAAAGAAGAACTGGTGCAGCGTCTGGCGGAAAAAATATACAACGACCTTTCCAGTGCCTCGCTGATCACCCCACGACATGACCGGGGCGCTGTTGTGGCAGGCATGGTGAGCGCCATTGTCCAGAACATGAACCAGGAACAGGCTCTGGAACGGGATGCAGAGCGTATTCTCAATGAGAATCTGGCCGGCATGGGGCGGGCGGCACTGGAAATTGACCGGCGGACAATGCTCAAGATGATCAAGAACAAGTTGGCAAAAGAACGCAAGATCATTTTGTGAGGACGCGATGACTGTTTCTGAAGAGCGAATTTCCCACCTGGCACATAAGATTTTGGAACAGGTCTGGCGCGACGACCTGGCTGACTGCAGCGATGAGCGACGAGCCCTGGAGTGTGTCAAACAAACCCTCTCCACCTATTTCCAGAACGAGGAAGAACTGGATGCAGCGGTACGCGCCAAACTGAAGACCAAGGTGCCCGGCAGCCGCGACTATGACATTCTCTACCGCAAATACTACCAGGAAGAACAGGCCCGTCGAAAATGGTAACCATGCTGTTACGATCTGCGTTGTTCCTGGTTGCGGGAATCATGCTTTCAGGGTGCGCCGGCGGCACCAAAGTACGCAATTACGGTACCTTTGACCCGACCCTGCAGCGGGAGTCGATTTATATTATTCCGTTCAACACCACCCTGGTTCCCCCTGATGTGGGCGAACCGGTGTTTAATGAATTTGTCGATCAACTGAACCGGCAACGGAAACAGACCAATGTGGCCCGTTTTATGATTTTAAAAGAAGAACTCAAGGAAGTGGAGCCAGCCTGGCTGGTGAAACAAACCTATATTTCCGGTGATCTGTGGGGATTTGTGGAAACTTCCGGCTGCTGTTCCACTGAAATGAAAGTTAAATCGAGGATCTACCTGTACGAACCGGGAAAAACGTCCCCCTCACTGGAAGTTTTTGTACCGGCGGAAGAGTTTTTCGAGCATGACCGAACCACCAACCAGACCGGAAGGAGCCGGCTGGGGAAAAAACTTGCTACCGAGTTGACCTCCAGCATTCTTCAGAAACTGAAACCGTGACCAGATATTTCCGCAAAGAGCAGCAATGAACCGTATCAAAAGTGTAATCCACCCCCTTTGCTTTTTCCTGCCGATCGCAACGATTCTTGCCGTAACGTTGTCCCCGCTCCCGCTTTACAGTGCCCCCGGCAATGCGCTGACACAGGGTGCAACTCTGATTCGTGCCAAGGATTATGCAACGGCAACAAAGATTCTTGCTACGGCTGAATCATCCCCCCAACGCACCTTTATGCTGGCATTGGCCGCACTCCGGCAAGGAAAAGCGGATCAGGCTCAACAGCAGTTTTCAACCATGGAAGTGTCATTACCACTGGTGGCCGACTACGCCTGCTTTTATCAGGCCGAAGCATTATTCAAGGCTCACAAGTATCTTCCGGCGGCCACCATGGCAGCCGCATTTCCCAAGCGTTACCCCAGCTCAAACCTGATCCGTCGGGCTCACAAACTCCAAGCTGATAGCCTTTTTCAAGCTGGCAACATCCCTGCGGCCACCGCATCGTATCAACGCTATCTCGACAGCTATCGCAGCGGATCGGATCGGATCGAAGCGGAGTATGCCCTTGCCACCTGCCTGATAATGGCCGGAGACCATACAAACGGAGCAGCACATTTCCGCAGCATCTGGCTCGATTCACCCCAGTCAAAAGAGGCTAAACTGGCGGCAGAACAACTCACAGACCTGGCGAAAAAAAACACACCCCAACAACCGTACAGCGCCGATCAACTGCTGACTCGTGCCCGGATTCTGCTTAAAAACAATTGCGCCGACGAAGCACTGCAGACCCTGCAATCAATTCCCCGCGAACATCTGGCACCCACGACACTGACACAAATCGACCTGCAATCGGGGATGGCCAGTTATCGCCTGCGCAACTGGAAACAGGCCGATTCCTATTTTGCCCAAGCCGCAACATCTGCGGGATCACTCGCCACGCTGGCTGCCGAGGCACTCTACTGGCAGGCTAAAACAGCGGAGCGTCTGAACCAGACCGAACGGGCCTACACCCTTTACCAAAACAGAATCAACGATGGAAAATGCCAGGCTTTCACGGAAGAGAGTATCATGGGGGGGGCCGCAATTCGTCGCAGCCAGGGGGAATACCGCGAGGCCGCCCAACTGTATGACCGGATTACCGCCGATTTTCCCCGTTCCGGCAATCTGGTGCGAGCCCAATGGGAAAGCGCCTGGTGTTCCTATCTGGGAGGGGACTACCCGGCAGCAACGGAAAAGTTAAAGCGGCTTACCAATGATCAAACCGTGCGAGAAAAGGCACTCTACTGGTTGGCTCGCACATTTGAAAAAAACGGCCAGGGAACGGAAGCAGCGTCACGCTTCACCAAACTGCTCAAGGAGTACCCGGCCGGCTTCTACGCCACCTGGTATCGCGACACCCACGGCGTAAAAGATACCCGGGAGCCGTTGGGAACCCGTCGGGCGCCGGCAGCACTTCCCCCGATTCCCGGCTACGACAAACCTCGCCTGCTGGCGGCCTTGGGGCTGTATGACGAAGCTCGCAATGAGCTGCGGGCACTACGTAAAAACAACGATGAACCTGCATCGAGCTTCCCGGCACTGGCACGGCTCTATCTCGAAATCGAAGACTACGGAACTGCCATCAGTTTTTTCCTCAAGAGCCGTCCGCTCCCTTACAACAACAGCACCATGCCGCTCTGGTCGGCAGGCTATCCGTTGGTGTACGATCGTCATATCCAGGAGCACGCTGCCCGCAATGGGCTGTCGGCCGGCTTGGTGCTGGGATTGATGCGGGCGGAAAGCGCCTTTTCACCAACGGTGCGCTCACCGGTCGGCGCGATCGGCCTCATGCAACTCATGCCGGCCACCGCTAAAATGACCGCTCGTGAAAAAGGTAGTTTCAACCCGCTGCGACTGACTGACCCCGAGTACAACATTACCTTGGGCACCAAACATCTGCGAGATCTGTTCAAAAGCTACCACGGAGATGGCGTGTATGTTATCGCTGCCTACAACGCCGGTTCAGGAGCAGTTGACCGTTGGCGCAAAACATATCAACGCCTCGAAAAGGATGAATTCATCGAAAGCATCCCGTATCAGGAAACGCGGGATTATGTCAAAAAAGTCTACGCCTCGGCCCAGACCTATCGCCAGCTGTACGGCCTACCGTAACAACGATTCCGGCACCGCCCCATTCATCAAAAGTTGACTTGCAACCGCACAAGGTTATACTCTTGAACGATCATATTTTATACACGGAGGTTTCCCCATGAAAAAAATTATTCTTGCCCTGTCACTCCTGGCAGCAACAGCAGCCCCGGCATTGGCTGATGACTCCATCGCCCTTGGTGTCCGGGGTGGAGCTGCAACCAATCATTCCAGCCACATCATGGAACTGTTTGGCGACCTGTACCTCAACAACCTGATTTCAATTGGCGCCACGGCATCCTACCAGGTTATCGAAAGTGATAACGCCAAGTCGATCAAGCGCGACGAATCAATGCCGATTACCGCATTGGCAAAACTGCATGCGCCTCTTCCGTTCATCTCACCTTACGCCGGGTTGGGTGAAGCAGTTATATTTCATAACAAACGGAGTGCCACCGGTTCGCCGGTATTTCTGGCCGGACTCGACTTCAAACCACTCCCTCTGCCGCTGTTCCTCAATTTTGAATACCGCCACCAGCTGAACGGTGAACTCAATATTCTTGCCGGCGGTATTGGCGTCAAGTTTTAGAAATCAAGCGGGGCTGATCGACTGATCAGCCCCGCCAGCACGCCCAATTCTCCTGCTTTTTCAACATTTTGTTTGACATTTATCGTCGTCCCCTGTAAAAAGATATAAAATGTCTTTTTGGGGTTTTTTATGATGGAACTGACCCGTAAGGGTGAATATGCAATCAGAGGAATTGTTTACCTGGCATCACGCAGGAGTGATCAGGTATGCCTGCTCAGCGATATTGCTGCTGCCGTTGATGTCCCCCCCACCTTTCTTGCCAAAATTTTCCAGCAATTCAGCAAAACCGGGTTGGTAAAATCGTATCGTGGTACCGGCGGGGGGTTTGTACTCGGCCGGGCACCGGAGTCGATCACGCTTCTGGAAGTTGTGGAAGCTGTGGAAGGCCCGATCATCCCCAACCGTTGCGTGATCGCTAGCGGTGAATGTCCACGCGACAGCTTCTGCAACGTGCATCCGGTCTGGGTTGATGTTCAGATAAAAGTCCGCGACATTCTGCGTGACGTAACCCTCAAACAACTTGCCCACCCCGAACGCTGCAGCTGTGAAGCCCACGAACAATAGCTAGCAGCACTCAGATCAATTACCGGTTAAACCTGCCAGATTGAAATTGACGGTACCGGTTTTATTCCCCGGACGATCCCGAAACAGCAAGGTTACACTCCAGCATTTCTGGCTGTATTCTGCCGTATAGACCGACTCAAGCGGCCCTTCCCGATCAAAGGAATAGCGCAGACTATAGTCAAAGGTCCAGGGAACCAGGGCCTTGCTAGTCAGGTGCGCCTCGGCATATTCCACCGTGTCGCGTGACATGCGGTAACTGGCAGACAAACTGGTGCCTGATGCCACCGCAACATCAATCCCCGGCGCGGCACTGGCAATCACTCCTTTATACACGTTATAACGACTGTCAAAGGTCAGCTTGACCTTGGGATGCAGCATGGTATCAGACTCGAGATTAAGATCATCAAGTGTCCGCTGATCATCCACCATGGTTAGCAGGTTGCGCCGTTCTCCGCTGATGGAATACCCCTGGGATAGTCGCAGCCGCATCAACTCCCGGTACTGCACGCTTTCCCCCTGCTGGAATCGCCCGCCAATTCGATTGGTCAGCGACCAGGAGAGCAGGTTCTGGTGCAGTAAGCGGTCGTCGTAATCATAGAAGGGAAGCTGTTCCTGGCGGTGATTCGGCGCATAGCGATAACTGACTTCCGGAATCATCTCATGCCGGATTTTCCCCAGGGAACCGAGTGAAAACGGGTAGACCCTGGCAAGCGGGGCCGACAGACGCACCCCGGCATCGGGTAGCACATCCCCCTCCAGCGGGTGCGGACCGTTCCCCTCCCCATCGTGATCAGTCGTATAAGCGCGCAGATGGATTCCGGCATCCAACGACAGATTGATCCCCGCAATCGGGGAGAGCGGCAGTGTCAGCCGCGGATAGGCATGCAAACGCTGACCTTTGACACCTGCTTCGCGATACAGGTTGGACAACGTACTGTCAAGATCGAAAAAAAGAGGAGTAGCAAGCAGCGGCAGCCGCACCAGATCGACACCAAGCGCCGGCAATGTTTGCACTGTCCGCCGGTTGGACTCACCATACAGGTCGTTGCTGTAGCGCGCCAATCCGGTGAACGCCACATGATCCCAGGTTTTGAGAAAATTGATGCTGGAATCGGTTGACTGCCGGTTATAGTCACCACTCTTCTCGCCAAAATCGCCCATAAACCGGCGATCAAAGGTCAAATTGAGTGAACTGCGCAGATTCATGCTCTCCGAAAACAATTCCAGATGTTTTTCCGAAAACTGCCCCCGCCACCGTTCGACCAACGCGTCATAGGTCAAAAACCCCCCCACGCTCCCTTCACTCCCCCGCTTGAGGGCATAGCGATAGTTGAGACCGGTGCCGACACCTCGCCTGGTCATCAGATCAAGATCGAACTGCAGATCCTGGTTCGGCGCAATCACCCAGTAGGCCGGCAGAACAATCTCCCCCCCACGGTTGGACGAAAAGCCGAAGCGGGGAAACAACAGACCGCTTTTCCGGTCACGCACCACTGGAAAGGCAATCCAGGGGAGATATAACACCGGTACATCCTTGACATAAAAAATGATGTTACGGCCAACCGCATAGCCAAGCAGGTTCACATCGAGCTTGGCCGCACTGAACTTCCAGTCGGGACCAGGCAGATCACAGGTGGTCAACTCGGTCTTGAGCAGGGTGATGCTTTTTTCATCCTCACGAATAATTTTCTGACCGGTAAAGTTGATATTCCCCTTGCGAACCGTTAACGATCCTTGATCAAGCTCGCTTTTACCGGTTTCCACGTTAACGCTGAAACGCTCTCCCTTGAGAACATCGTCTCCCTTGATCATAACCACCGAACCGGTGGCAACCAGCAACTTGGTGGCAGCATCATAGGTTGCTTCAGCCGCATTCAGCTTCATGCCACTCCAGGTGATCACCACTGAACCGGTGGCGCGGTAACGTTCGATTCCCGTTTCCTGCTGCAGGTTATCAGCCTTGATGCTGATACTGTTCCCCAGAGGCATTTCTTCTCCCGCAGCGACAGACACCAGTAATAGCAGTATCAACACCATGTAAAGCAAACTACGTCCCATCGCCACCTATCCCCGTATTCCCTGGTACAGATTTCCCGTCAACAGAGCCTTCACCTCACCCACCAGAAACAGTGATCCACAAGCCACAATCAGGTCATCAGCTGCGGCAGCCAGTTGCGCGGCAGACAAACCGGCTGCCACCGTCCCGCACGCACTACATGACGCACCGCCCGCAGCAAGCAGCTGCGCCAGGCGGTGACAATCCATCGACCGCTCGATCTGCAGCGTGACGCAGTAACAATGCTCCGCCAGCGACAGCAGCGGCTCCATCATTCCCTCCAGGTCCTTGTCAGCCATGACGCCAATCACCAGAAGTAAACGCCGGTACTTCACCTCCCGCAATGCGCTGACCAACGCCAGAACTCCTGCCGGATTATGGGCGCCATCCAGCAGCAGGCGCGGCGTTGCGACAATCATTTCCATCCGCCCCGGCCAATGTGCCGTTTCGATACCGCGGCGCATCTGTTGATCCGTCAGCGCGACAGATTCCTGTTGGCGCAGGACTTCGGCCACCGTCAGCGCCAGAGCGGCATTATCCCGCTGGTAAGCGCCGGGAATGCCGGGAACCAGCGCGGAGAATGATGCTGTCGGGCCTTGGTACGCAAAAGTTCCGTCACTATTCCAGCTGCTCTGTGCTACCGATTCCATCCAGACGGCGCGGAGATTTTTCTCCTGGCACAAGATCGGCACCAGTGCCTGAACCTGATCCGGTTGCCGCCCCAGCACGATGGTACTTTCCGGCCGCGCGATACCAGCCTTTTCACGGGCAATTTCAGTTACGCTGTTTCCCAGATAATCGCAATGATCGAGAGAAATCGGGGTAACCACCGTCAGCATGCCACCCATCACCGCCGTGGCATCCGAGCAACCGCCCATGCCAGCTTCCATAACTGCAATTTCGACCTTTTCCCGGGCAAACAGCACGGCAGCCAATGCCGTGACGATTTCAAAAAACGTCGCCTCATCCGGCGCTTCCCGCAACACCAAAGTCAGCAACGGCAGCAATTGTTCATCGCTCGCATCCACACCGTTGATGCGAAAACGTTCCCGGAAATCAACCAGATGTGGTGAGGTAAACAGTGCTGTGCGCAGTCCGGCAGCGATCAGGATGGAAGAGAGAAAAGCGGATGTTGAACCTTTACCGTTGGTACCGACTACATGGATTGAGCGAAAGGTATGGTGGGGATTGCCGAGGCGCTCCAGAAGCAGCTGTATCCGCTCGACACCGGGACGGATTCCGAACCGGCGTCGAGCGTACAACTGTTGCAGCAGATCTGCCAGAGGCATCTTAACGGGTGCTGGCAAGCAGCATGGAGAGGATCGACCCGATTTTACGCTTCATGTCGCTGCGCGGAACAATCACATCAATCATGCCATGATCGAGCAGGTATTCGGCCCGCTGAAACCCTTCCGGCAATTTCTGGCGAATCGTCTGTTCAATAACCCGCGGACCGGCAAAACCGATCAGCGCCTTTGGCTCGGAAATATTTACATCACCCAGCATGGCGAAACTGGCTGTCACGCCACCGGTGGTCGGGTCGGTCAGCAGGGAAATAAACGGCAATCCCTGTTCCTTCAATTTCGCCAGGGCAGCCGATGTTTTTGCCATCTGCATCAAGGACAGAATACTTTCCTGCATACGGGCGCCGCCGGAAGCAGAAATGATGATCACACCCTGACGTTTTTCAAGAGCACGCTCGATGGAACGGGTTATTTTCTCCCCCACCACGCTCCCCATGCTGCCACCCATGAAAGCAAAGTCGAAACAGGCCACCTGCACAGGATTCGCCTCGATTGTTCCTTCAACACAGATCACCGCGTCTTTGGAGCCTCCCTTGGCAACGGCAATATCAATCCGCTCCTGGTAACTTTTGGCATCCTTGAATTCCAGAAAATCGACCGAGGTCATGTCGGCATCAAACTCCTGCCAGGTTCCCCCATCCAGCAGGACTTCCAGGCGCCGGCGGGCAGAGATTCGATAATGATGACCACATTTGGGACAGACATTGAGATTGGACTCCACATCTTTGGCCAACAAGGTTTCCGAACACCCCTGGCACTTGATCCACATCCCTTCGGGAACCTTGATTTTACGTTCTGACGATTTGTCGATCCCCGATTTTTCTTTATTGAACCAGCTCATAGCCGAACCTCGCATTTTTAGTAACAATCAAAACATTAAGCTACAGTGAAGCGTTTGGTAACAGAAAGCGTGTACGCTGTCAAGCGTGTTGAGCTGGGGCAAGAGCCCCCTTGAGTTGACCGATAAACGAGGTGAGCTCCGTAACCAGCTGCTCACCGGAGTAGCTCTGGAACAGTTTGACAATTGCACTTCCCACCACCACACCATCGGCAAATTGGGCCACTTCAGCCGCCTGTTGCGGGGTAGATACCCCGAAACCGGCCGCAATCGGCAGGGAAATATGTTGTTTGATACCTGCCAGCTCCTGCGCCAGGGCCGAAGAAACTTCCTGGCGCGCTCCGGTGACCCCGGTAACCGTGACATAATAGACAAACCCGCGTCCCAGCTCGGCAACCTGCAGGATACGCGCTTTATCGGAGGTGGGGGTCAGCAGAAAAATGGTCTGCAGCCCGCTGGCAAGCGCATGACCGAGAAACAGTGATGACTCTTCCGGCGGCATGTCAACGATCAACACACCATCGACTCCAGCAGCCACGGCATCCGTGGCGAAACGTTGATAGCCGTAGGCATGAATCGGGTTGAGATACCCCATCAGGACAATCGGTATGTCACAGGTTGTGCGGATTCGTTTAACCGACTCCAGTATGGCCGTCAGGGTTGTGCCGGAAGCCAATGCCCGTTCCGATGAAAGCTGGATGGTCGGCCCGTCGGCCATGGGATCGGAAAACGGCATCCCCAGTTCCAGAATATCCGCCCCTGCCTGTTGCATCAGCGGAACCAGCGTCTCGGTAGTTGCCAGATCCGGATCACCGGCGGTAATAAAGGTTACCAGCGCCTTCTCTCCCCGCTGCGCAAGGGAGCTGAAACATGTATCAAGCCTGCTCATAGTGTGAACCCCGACATTTCTTTTTCCAAAAGATCGATCTGCTTCGACAGTCCTGCCACCGAGTTTTCCATCATCGCCACCGATTCCGTATTGGAGGTGGTTGATTGCTGGATATTGCGGACCGACTTTAAAATCATGGTGCTGTTGGTCAATTGTGAATGGCAAGCGTCACGGATCTGATCGATCATGCTGGTAACGTTTTCCGTTGATTGGGCAATCAAGCCACTGGCGCGACTCTGTTCACGGGTCGAGATCCGCACGTGCCCCGTCAGATCCTTCATCCGTTCCACCGCGGTGGAGATCAAATCGCTCCCCCGGGCATGTTCACGGGCCGAGTTGGCAATGTGCTCCACCATATTCTCCACACTTTCCATCGCTTCCTTGATACTCTGACTGCCACGGGCCTGCTCAACCGTGGCACGCGCAATTTCGTGAACCTGGTCACTGGCACGCTGGACACCGCTGACAATCTTCTCCAGAGCGCTACCGGAATGCTGCGAACGTTTCTCACCGTCGCTGATGCTCTCTTCCGCCTGATTGATGGCAATCACGGCACGGCTGGTTTCTTCCTGGACACCTTTGATCACCGTTGCAATTTCGCGGGTCGAGCTGCTGGTGCGCTCGGCCAGTTCCCGGATTTCATCGGCCACCACCGCAAACCCCTTGCCATGCTCTCCGGCCTGGGCAGCAATAATGGCGGCATTCAGTGCCAGCAGGTTAGTCTGCTCGGCAACTTCATCAATCACCGAAAGAATAGCGCCAATATCGTTGGCCCGTAGCGACAAGTTCTCAATCACATCAGCGGTTATGCGGGAAGCGTTGCGAATCGCCTGCATACCGGCAATGGCGTCCTGAACCGCCATTTTACCGGTTTCAGCGTCCTGGCGAACAACTTCCGTAATGGCGGAAGTATCCATGGCGTTTTTTTCAACCTGTTTGATGGTGGCATCCATTTCGGCAATCGAAGAAGCGGTCATACTGGATGCATCCAGCAGGTTGACGATACTCGATCCGATCTCTTTCAGCGAAGCCGCCATTTCAACAATCGACGAACTGACCTCATCCACGGCATCGCCCAATTTATCGGCGCTCATGGCCACCTCTTCAATACTGGCCGCCATTTCAAGGGTCGAGGAGGAGGTTTCAGTTGCCGAGCAGGCCAGTTTTTCAACCCCGTCCGTTACTTCACGGATCGACTCATTGATGTGGGCCACCGCCAGTGAGGTCTCATTGACCGAAGCTGCCTGCAAATGGGCCGAAGTCACAACCTGGCGGGCAGCCTTGCTGATACTGTTATCAATGGAGGTCAGTACCCCCGAGGCGGAGTTAACCCGGGAAACCATATTTTGCAGGTTCTCCGCCATGGTGTTCATGGCTTCTGCCAGGGAGGCAATTTCGCCACCAGCGGTCACGGACAAGCGATTGGTGAGCGTTCCGGATGCCACGGTGCGGGCAAAATCAACACACTCCTTCAGTGGCCGGGTAATGGAATTGGTAATTAAAATCGAGAACAGCGCTATTACGCCGATCAAAACCACCGACATGGCAACCGTGCTGATTATTTTGGATTGAATACTTTCCGCCACCTGCAATTCGGTCGCGTTGACATCCTTCCGCAGCATATCGACCATCTTGCTGATCGAACTGCTGAAGTTTACAAAGCGGGTGGCTTGAACACCGGTCGCCAGGTAACTCGCCTTGAGAATTTCTCCTTTTTCGATTGCCGGCAACACCTCTTCCAGCAAGGTTTTCTGATAATCTTTCCAGATCAGTTGTGTTTTATTCAACGCCTCTTTTTTCTGGGGTGATTGGATCAAAGCGAGTACTGCCGCAAAATTCTGGTCAATGTTCTTAGTCAACTTTTTAATGGCTGCCACGTTATTCCTGGCAGCAGCCGTATCAGTTTCCAGCATGAAACTCTGCATTTCGCTGTTAATCTGAAACAGGTCCGCCTTGAGCATGGCCAGATTTTCCAGGGAATCCTTGTCCTTCTGAATGGACTGGTAGGCTGAACCGCCGATTCTGACCTGACTGACCAGCATCAAGCTGATGCAGGCCATCAGAAGAATACCGGCAAAGGCAATCGCAGAAAGAAGTACCATTTTGGTGCGCAGGGAAAAACCATTGGCACCATCGCGAGAGGAGATCGTCTTCACAAAACAACTCCTTTGTGGATAGGGGAAATAGGGAGACAAAAACCGGGCAACTATACCAGAGCGATGCCCAGCATATCAAGGAAAAAGACCCCCTTGGTTTCAGGTCGGTTAGCGCCCCAAAGCGGGCAAAGAGTCCTGGATACGCCGGAGCAGCGCTGAAGGGCGATATCGGCCGGGAACCGCAAAACTTCCCTTTTCATCCACCGGAATACTCATTTCTCCCACGGGAGAGTCAATCTGCAAGCGGGCGGTGATGGCATAGGGGATCTTGTCCGGGTTGGGGAGGCGTTTCAGCAGTTCAATCAGATCATGGTAGGTAATGCGGACCGGCAGCGCCATGTCGGTGGTGGTATTGGCGGGAAACCTGACCGTGCGCAACCCGCCGGCATTGGCAAACGGCAAGGTCTGTATGCGCAGATCATAGCTATAAGCGAGCAAGGAAAGCTCAAAGGAATTTGGATTGGTGACACCGAGGTAGAATTCGACTTCAACCCCGGCGCTATCCAGGCCGATAATATTCGTGTCCAGCAGCTTGACCTTCGGTTCCGAGACAATGGCAGCGCAGCCACCAAGCAACACCAGCATCATCGCCAGCAGCAACTTTAAACCGGAAGAACTCATCGGATCCGGGTCCCGTTTTCATCCATGGCAAGTTTTTCATGCTGACGCTCCAGCATGCTGTTTATCTCCCCCCGCAGGATATTGATCTTGCGCAGGTAGGCATCGGCCTGGGGACCTTGACCGCAATACAGTTTTTTTGCTTTTTGAAGGTTGCCATCCGCCATTTCCAATTTGGAATAGAGTTCACGGACCGCCACTTCGGCGCATTTTTCATCAACTTTCAGATCGGCGGTTGAATAGCCATGGCTGCGGGCCCGGCTCGGCATAACCTGCCAAACGCCAAGCGCGCCGCGGGATGAGGCGACATTGCCGGAAAGGCGATGGCCACCGGTTTCAGCCAGGGCTATCTCAGCCAGATCCGACGGCATAAAAGGGGTTCCCAAAGTTTTGGTGAAGCAGAGGGCGGCAAGTTGACGGGAACGTTCGGGGGTGGTTCGACGGGCAAAAACGGCTTCGATGGCAGGAACCTGCTGTTTACGCAAGCCCATGGTGTTGCCTTTTTCCATCAGCCTGTTTATCTCTTTGTCCAGTGGCGTTTCGCTGGAGACAGTTGCTTCAGGCGGAAGTTCCACTTTTTTTATCGGGGCATTTTCGCATGCTGTCAGAAGCAGCAGGCATGCCAGATACATGATTTTTTTTCGCATAAGTAAGAGTGGGGTCGGTTGTGTCGGCTTTGCCGGATCGGCGCACGCGCCAAGTGTGGGAGGGTAGAATAATCCGGCTGGAAACTCCTTTCATTGATATTCCTCGTGTTACAAAAAATCCCGGAGAACCGGGATTTTGCTGAGGTGAAGATAACTTATACCTGCAACATGTGAATCTGTCAAGTTTTTACGCCCTGCAGGCGTTTTTTATCATTATATATCAGCTACTTGCACACACCGATCGATTCTTTCCTACAGACTTTCCCATCAATCCAGACCGCATCCTGCAGATCGGCGCCGTTAAAATCCGCCCCCTCAATGGTGGCATGATCAAGTGACGCTCCATGCAGCCTGGTTGATTTCAAGATCGCGTTTTCCAGGCTGGCGTCATCAAGTGTAGCGTCTTCCAAATTGGCACCACTCAGATTGGCTCCCATCAGATTCGCTCCCTCCAACGAAGCTTCCACCAGGGAGAGACCGGCCAGGTTGGCATTCCGTAAATCGCAGCCAGGGCATTGTTTTGCCGCTTTAAGCCGCTGCAGATCTTCGGGAACAAAGGCCCGGCCATCTACCGGCGCCAACAGGAGAACAAGCGCTACCACCAGCATCCCACGCACAAGAATCGACATCACACACCCCCAACTTTCAGATTGACTAATGAATATCAGCTATCGGCGAACATACTGTAGCAGAAAAAGTGCCTGACGGTAAACCTCCACGTTTTGACGCACATCTTCCGGCAGTGACGTGAGTTCCACCGGTTTCCTGAATTGCCGCAAAAAACGGCGTTGATCCCACCCCAACTGACAACTTTCACCACCAAAACGGGGTGCAATCTGCAGATTTCGCCAGCGCAGCAAGGAACAGCATTGCTGCAGGCAGGGGTTGAGCTGAACCACGCTCCCTTCGCACGCGGGGGGAGCTGCCACGCCGTTCCGCCCGAGATAGAGCACAAAATTACCGGGGGAACGCCGTTCCGATTCCATGCTTCGCAGCCGGGCAAGTTCGGAAGAGAGATCGGCCAGCGCGCCAATACCGGCAAAACGGAGCGGCACAAGTCCGCTGCTGTCAATCAATGCCAGCAATTCATCAATCCGGTAGGTATGTACACAGGGATGCAACAAGGCATCCGCCACGCCGGCATCAAACCGTGCTTCCGGGGACGTGCGGACGAACTGGCGCATCCGCGAACCGGCCGGAGCACGACGCAACAACTGCCGCACCTTGGCCAGGTCATGAATCTTCAACAGGCGCAGGGAGCGCCGGATCGACTCCTCCGCCGAGCGGGCATAGCGGCTGTAGAGCATGATGCGCATGATTCCCCCCGGAACGAGACGCCGTGCCAGTGCCTTCAGCCCCGCTGCCGGGTCGTCCAGGTGATGCAGCACCCCATAGGCATCAATCAGCCCGAACTCTCCGCCGGCGACTGCCGGATCGGTCAGATCTCCCACCACAAAGCGCACCTTGCCACAACCATGCAACCGGCAATGGAGGCGGGCGCGGCGGATACTTTTTGCAGAGAGATCGAGGGCCACGATGTCTGTATCGCGATTGGCGAGTGCAAATGGATAGGGAGCAAAGGTCCCGCACCCTGCAATGAGGATTTTCCGGGCTTCGGGAGGGGGGAGCGTTCCATTGAAATACGCCCAGAGCGCAGGGAGCGAAAGTGCATAGGTATCAGCCGCCTGAACCGTTGCCAGCAGCGGATACTGGGGATAGGGATATTCTTCATAATGGCTGCGAACGACATCATGCACGGGGAACACGATTATTTGAAACGGATCGCAACACCGCGGGCGTTATACTCATTGGCCGGTACAATCAGATGGGGAGCCGGCCGGGACGAAATTTCCGGTAAAATAACCGCATCAGCCCCCATATTGGCAGCCTCTTCCCGCAGCGTCCGCTTACCCCACTCGTTTACTTCCTGCATGTTGGCAAAGTAGCGGTCAGAGGAGACCTGGATTCTCCCCAGGGTTGCATAGGGACGGAGAACCTCATCCTGGGCAAGTATGGGGGGGAGAATCCGCTCAACCTTCGGACGTGGCAGCAACGAGCAGGATGTCAAAGCCAGCGCCACCAGGATGACCGTTACCAAGCGGTTCACAACGGAATACAATCGGATTTCCCTGCTCATACATCCCCCCGGACAAACGGTTTTACTCTGGACAGCTGAAAGTCACTATGCTAATCTTTCACCCTTTTTTAGGCAATAAAAAAGCTACCCACCACATAAATCTTCAAAGGAGCAGAAAAATGTCAGGTCATAACAAGTGGAGTACCATCAAACACAAAAAAGGGGCGGCAGACGCCAAGCGCGGCAAGGTTTTCACCAAGTTGATCAAGGAGATTTCTGTTGCTGCCAAGCTGGGGGGGGGCGACCTGGCTGCCAATCCGCGTTTGAGAACCGCTGTTGATAAAGCTAAAGCTGAAAACATGCCGAAAGATAACATCGAACGTGCCATCAAAAAAGGTACCGGCGGCATGGAAGGAGTTACCTACGAAGAGATCGTCTATGAGGGGTACGGACCGGGGGGCGCTGCCGTGCTGGTGGAAGTGATGACCGACAACCGGAACCGCTCCGTTTCAGAGGTTCGCAGCATCTTTACCAAAAACAACGGCAACATGGGTGAGGCCGGCTGCGTGGCCTGGATGTTCAGCCAAAAGGGGCTGATCCTGTTCGATAAATCGGTTGATTTTGACCAGCTGTTCGAAGCAGCCCTGGAAGCAGGCGCCGATGATGTGGAACTGCAGGATGAGCAGATTGAAGTTACCACCGAACCGGCCGCCTTTATTGAAGTGCGGGAAGCGCTGGAAGCAAAGGGGTTCAAGCACCTCAATGCCGAAATCACCATGATCCCCCAGACCCAGGTGGAGCTGGAAGGAAAACAGGCCGAAAGCATGCTGCGCCTGATGGACAAGATGGAAGATTGCGACGACGTGCAGAATGTCTATTCCAACTTCGACATTTCAGCCGAAGAGATGGAAAACATGATGTAAGCAACGGGGGAGCGTTACGCTCCCCTTCTTTTTTGGGAGGCTCACCATGGAACAAGCAATCTTTGCAGCCGGCTGTTTCTGGGCTATTGAGGCGGAGTTCACAACCATCCCCGGAGTTACGGCCACCCGGGTCGGCTACACCGGCGGCAGAACCGAGCATCCGACCTATCAGGACGTGTGCACCAACCTCACCGGTCATGCCGAAGCGGTCGAAGTCACCTTCGATCCGGAGATAGTGTCGTATTCCGCCTTGCTGGATATCTTCTGGGAGTGCCATGACCCGACCCAGCTCAATCGACAGGGGCCGGATATCGGCGAACAATACCGTTCGGCAATCTTTTATCTGACCCAGCAGCAACAGCAGGAGGCAGAAGCTTCTCGGGAGCGGCTCGACGCATCCGGACGCTTGCGGCGCTCGATCGTCACCCAGATCGTACCGGCCACCACCTTCTGGGAAGCGGAAGCCTACCACCAGCACTACCAGCAGATCCATTCCGGCGGTTGCGGGTTTTAATGCGGGTACTCGGCATTGATCCCGGCTCGCGGATTACCGGTTACGGGATTGTGGAACAACAGGGAACCCGCCTGATTCACATTGACAACGGGGCGCTGTTTACCGACAGCGCCAGCGATTTCCCCGGCCGCCTGAAAAGAATTTTCGAAGGACTGCAGGAAGTAATCCGGCAGTACCAGCCAACCGAAGTCGCCATTGAAAACATCTTTTTTTCCACCAACGTACAGAGCGCACTTAAACTGGGACAGGCGCGGGGAGCAGCCATCGTGGCCGCCGTCCATGCCGGACTCCCGGTAGCCGAATACACTGCCCTGCAGGTTAAACAGGCAGTGGTCGGTGAAGGGAGAGCAGACAAAAGCCAGGTGCAGAAGATGCTCAAGGCGCTGCTCGGCCTACCGGAAATCGCCCAGGCCGACGCTTCGGACGCCCTGGCAGTCGCCATCTGTCACATCAACTCCTCCGGCATGCACAAAAGCATCGGCAAGGCTCCCCCCAAACACCTGACCTCCTGGAGGAATTACAAACCATGATCGCCCTGCTGACCGGTACCATCGCCCACAAATCGCCTGACCATATTGTCATAGATGTCCACGGGGTCGGCTACCGGGTACTGATCCCATTTTCCACCTATTATGAATTGCCGGAAGAAGGTGGCAGCGCCACCCTGCACATCCACACTGCCGTACGTGAAGACGCCATCGTGCTCTACGGTTTCCGCAGCCTGCACGAAAAGGGATATTTCCAGCTGCTGATCAGCGTCACCGGGGTCGGTCCGAAACTGGCCCGCGACATCCTCTCCAACATCCAGCCTTCCCATTTGGGGAGTGCCCTGCAGCAGGGTGATATCCAAAAGCTTTCCGGGATTCCGGGGATCGGCAAGAAGACCGCCGAACGGCTGGTGGTGGAGCTGCGTGAAAAAGTCAGGAAACTGGCCCCGGCCACCGGAGCCGCTGCGGTGGCGGAAGAGGAGCAGAGCTTGCAGCCAACCCTGCGGGACGATGTCACCTCTGCCCTGATCAACCTGGGGTATAAGGAACAACTGGTTTCCAAGGCATTGTCGGTGATCCAGCCATCTCCCGACGCAACGGTTGAACAGGTGCTGAAAGAAGCACTCAAGATTCTGATGAAGTAAGGTCCCCATGAAAACCTACCGATCCGTCTGCCCCTTTGATTGTCCCGACAGCTGCGGCCTGTTGATCGATACCGTGCAGGGAGAGGCTGTTGCCACCCACGGCGACCCGGACCACCCGATCACCCGGGGGCTGCTCTGCCCTAAAATGCTGCACTACCAACGGAGCGTCCATTCTCCCCAGCGGCTGACAACCCCCTTGCGCCGCACCGGCGCCAAGGGAGAGGGGAAATTCGAGCCGATTTCGTGGGAAGCAGCGATCGAGATCATCTGCCAACGCTGGCAGGAGATCATCTGCCAACATGGCAGCGAAAGCATCCTCCCCTATTCCTACGCCGGCACCATGGGGCTGGTACAGCGCAACAGCGGACACCCGTTTTTTCACAAACTGGGCGCTTCCCGGCTGGAGCGCACCATCTGTTCCCCGGCCAAGGATGTGGGGTGGAGCGAGGTGATGGGGAACACCCCGGCGCCCGATCCGGCCACGCTGGAGAAGAGCGACCTGATCATCCTGTGGGGGATCAACGCCGCCGCCACCAGCATCCACACCATGCGCGACGCCCAGGCGGCCCGCAAGCGGGGGGTACGGGTGATTGCCATCGATACCTACCGGACCCCGACCTGCCAGGCGGCTGATCAGTGCTACCTGGTCAAGCCGGGCGGTGACGGCGCACTGGCGCTGGCCATGATGCACGTGCTGGAGCGCGACGGCCTGGCCGACCGGTCGTTTCTGGCCGGGGAGGTGAGCGGCTATCAGCAACTGGCTGCCACCATCCTGCCGGAATGTGCACCGGAGCGTATGTCTCCCTTGTGCGGCCTGACAGCCGAGCAGATCGAACAGCTGGCACATCAGTACGCCGCTGCCAGCGCCCCCTTCATCCGGCTCGGAAGCGGCCTGACCCGCTACGGCAACGGCGCCATGACCGTGCGGACCATCACCTGCCTCCCGGCGCTGGTCGGCGCTTGGAATCGACCGGGTGGCGGCCTGCTGAGCGGCACATCCACCGGTTCCGCCTTCCCGCTGGCGCTGGTGACCCGTGAAGACTTTCTCCCCCACCCGACCAGAATCATCAACATGAACCGGCTCGGCACGGCCCTGGTTCCAACGGAAGCACAGCCGGTCATGTCGCTCTACGTCTACCACTCCAACCCGGCCTCCATCGCTCCGGATCAGAATGTGGTGATTGCCGGGCTGTCGCGGCCTGACCTGTTCACGGTAGTGCATGAGCGTTTCCTGACCGACACGGCCCGCTACGCCGACATCGTACTGCCAGCCACCAGTTCCCTGGAGCACCCCGACCTGTACCGTTCCTACGGCAGCTACTACAGCCAGCGCTGCGCCGCGGTCATTCCGCCGGTCGGCCAGGCCCGCTCCAATTGGGAGGTCTTTTGCGCGCTGGCCACCGGAATGGGGTGGCAGGAACCGTTCTTCCAACAATCGGCCGACGACCTGATCGAACAGTTGCTGGCAACGGGTAACGGCTGGCGCGATGCCGCCGCCACCGAACAGCTGCGCCAAGGAATTCCGACCCGCCTGACCCCTCCGGCCGAGCCGGGCAAAGTTTGGCAGACCCGCTCGGGAAAAATCGAAATTCTCAATCCGGAGCTGGCGGAACCGTTGCCACGGCTGCTCCCGGCGCACGCCGACAGCGATCCGTACCCGCTGCGGCTGCAACCGGCAACGACGCCATTCGCCCTCAACTCCAGTTTCTATGAGCAGCCGGAACTGCAGCAACGCCAGCAATTGATGACACTGCTGATGAACCCGGCCGATGCCACACCGCGCGCCCTGTGCCAGGGAGATCAGGTGCTGGCCTGCAACCAGTTGGGAGAAGTCATCTTTTCTCTGGAGCTCAGCCAGCGGGTACCGGCCGGAACCGTCGTCACGGAAGGAGTCTGGTGGAGTTCCCACATCAGCGGACGCCGCGGTGTCAACGCCCTCACCTCCCAGCGTCTGACCGACGGCGGGCGCGGCAGCACCCTCTACGATGTGGCGGTTGAAGTACGAAAAGCATAGCTATTTCATCACATTTGCCTTGCAACCATTGAAAAAAGCTGCCATAGTGCATCCACAGACCGGACGGGCTTCGTGCCCGTCCTTTTATTTTGAGAGAAATTGAGGAGTACGATCAGATGCAGGAACGAATCAGAAACATCGCTATTATTGCCCATGTTGACCACGGCAAAACCACCCTGGTCGATGCCATGCTGAAACACGCCGGTGTGTATCGCGACAATGAAGCCATTACCGAGCGGGTTATGGACAGCAACGATCTTGAGAAAGAACGCGGCATCACCATCCTGGCAAAAAATCTTTCCATTCACCATGGTCAGTACAAGATAAACATCGTCGACACCCCGGGCCACGCCGACTTTGGCGGAGAAGTAGAGCGGGTACTGAAGATGGTTGACTCGGTTCTGTTGCTGGTTGACGCCCTGGACGGCCCCATGCCCCAGACGCGCTTCGTGCTCAAAAAATCATTGGATCTCAATCTCAAACCAATCGTGGTAATCAACAAGGTTGACCGCCCCGGTTCACGGCCGGAAGAAGTTCTCAACATGGTCTTTGACCTGTTCTGCGAACTGGAAGCCAACGACGACCAGCTCGACTTCCCGGTAGTCTACACCAGCGCCAAGCTCGGTTATGCCATGTTGGACGTCAACTCCACTTCCAACTCCATGGAGCCGCTGTTTGCCGTGGTGGAATCCAATGTCCGCCCTCCCAAGGGAGACAGCAAAGCCCCGTTCCAGATGCTGATCGCCAACATCGACTACAACGACTACATCGGTCGTATCGCCACCGGCCGCATTTTCCACGGCAAGGTCAAATCGGGTGAAACCGTGGCCATGATCAAGCAGGATGGCACCATCTCCAAAGGGCGTATCACCAAGCTGTTCGGCTACGAAGGATTGAAACAGGTTGAAATCGAAGAAGCAGGCACCGGTGATATCGTCACCGTGGCCGGCTTTGAAAACGTCAGCATCGGTGAGACGCTTGCCTCCGCCGAAACGCCGGTGGCCATTCCGTACGTTTCCATTGACGAGCCGACCCTTTCCATGAACTTCATGGTCAACACCTCACCCTTTGCCGGTCGTGAGGGGAAATGGGTTACCTCCCGCAACATCCGCGAACGCTTGACCAAGGAACTGCGCACCAACGTATCGCTGCGGGTGGAAGACACCGACTCTCCCGATACCTTCAAGATTTCAGGGCGCGGCGAACTGCACTTGTCAATCCTGATCGAGAACATGCGTCGTGAAGGGTTCGAACTGGCAGTTTCCAAGCCGGAAGTTATCATCCGCGAGCAGGACGGCGTAAAAATGGAGCCGATGGAATACCTGGTGGTCGACGTGGCATCGGAATTTCAGGGAGCGATCATCGAGAAAATGGGGCCGCGCAAAGGTGAAATGGTTGCCATGACCCCGATGGGTGAAATGGTACGCCTTGAGTTTGTCATCCCGGCTCGCGGACTGATCGGTCTGCGGGGCGATGTGCTCACCGACACCCGCGGCACCGCCGTCATGACCCACACCTTCCATGAGTACTCACCCTACCGTGGTGATATTCCGGGACGTAAAAACGGCGTGCTGATGGCCATGGAACATGGCGAAACAACCGCCTACTCCCTGGACGCCCTGCAACCGCGCGGCACCCTCTTCATCGGCGCCGGTGTTGAAGTCTACGGTGGCATGGTCATCGGCATGCACGCCAAGGACAACGATCTGGACGTCAACCCGTGCAAAGGGAAGAAGCTGACCAACGTGCGCGCCTCTGGCACGGACGATGCCATCAAGCTGACCCCTCCCCGCCTTTTGAGCCTGGAGCAGGCGTTGGAATTCATCGACGACGACGAACTGGTGGAAGTAACACCGGTTTCGATCCGCCTGCGCAAGAAAGAGCTTGATCCGACCAAACGCAAACGGGCCAACGCCAAAGGGTAAGTGCAGGAGATAGATAGTAGAAACAGAACGGCCTCCACGGTTTCAAACCATGGAGGCCGTTGCATTTCCAGCGGTTATATATTTTTTGGTGTTTCTTGGTGTACTTCGTGGACAACTGCAGTTAAAAACCCTACCCCACCGGCAGCAGCTTGCGCAACACCTCTTTGGACATTCCCAGCACATCTTCGAAAGCGGTCCCCTTGAGGGTACAGACCAGCTTGTAATCGGGGGTGAACTGGTATTTCTTCGGTTCGCTCCGCATCATGGCGATGATCGTATCGGGTGAAGCAGGAGTACGGGGATGGAAACTGATGATCACACTCTTGCCATCAAAATCAATCTGCCGCACCAGCAGTTTTTTCAACATCACCCGGATCGCCATGGTCTCAAACAGGTAGCTGGTAGCCATCGGATAGGCGCCAAAGCGGTCGATCACCTCCTGCTGCACATCCATCACATCCTCTTCACTCTCCGCCTGGGTCAAGCGCTTGTAGATCATCAGACGCTGGTTGGTTTCCTTGACGTACGACTCGGGGATAAAGGCCGGTACTTTCAGGTTGATCTCCGGCTCCACCCGTTCGGTCATCTCCTCGCCCCGTAGCTGACAGATCGCCTCTTCCAGCATCTGGTTGTACAACTCAAAGCCGATTTCCGTCACCGTCCCGGACTGGCGGCTGCCGAGCACATCACCAGCACCTCGAATCTCCATGTCGTGGGTGGCGATCCGGAAACCGGCTCCCAGTTCGGAGATATCCTGCAAGATCCGCAACCGTTCCCGGGCATCACTGGTCAGGGTGGTTTCTCCCGGAATCAGCAGGTAGGCATAACCGCGCTGGGTGGAACGCCCGACCCGGCCGCGCAGCTGGTAGAGCTGGGAAAGCCCGAAGGTATCGGCGCGATCGATGATCAAGGTATTGGCATTGGGGATATCCAGCCCGGACTCGATGATGGTGGTGCAGATCAGCAGGTTGGTTTCACCGTGCATGAAACCGAGCATCACCTTCTCCAGCTGATGTTCGTCCATCTGACCATGGCCGATTGCTATTTTGGCCTCCGGCACGATCCCGGCCAGCAGTTCCGCCCGCTTGCCAATCGTCTGCACCCGGTTGTGCACGAAGAACACCTGACCGCCACGGCGCAGTTCCCGCAGGATCGCTTCGCGGATCAGATCCTCGGAAAAACGGGAAACGATGGTTTTAACCGCCAGGCGGTCCACCGGCGGGGTATCGATAATGGAGAGATCGCGGATCCCCATCATGGACATGTAGAGGGTCCGCGGGATCGGGGTGGCGGTCAGGGTCATGACATCCACCACGGCGCGGAAAGCTTTAAGCCGTTCCTTGTCCTTGACACCGAAGCGCTGCTCTTCATCGATGATCAGCAGCCCCAGATCCTTGAAGGCCACATCTTTCTGCAACAGACGATGGGTACCGATGACAACGTCAACCTCCCCCTTCCGGAGCCGTTCCAGAATCGACTTCTGCTCCTTGGGGGTCCGGAAACGGGAGAGCACCTCCACGGTGACCGGGTATTCCTTCAGCCGTTCGTGGAAGGTCTCGTAGTGTTGCTGGGCCAGGATAGTGGTCGGCACCAGCACCCCCACCTGCTTGCCGTCCAGCGCCGCCTTGACTGCGCCCCGCAGGGCAACCTCGGTCTTGCCGTAGCCAACATCGCCGCACACCAGCCGGTCCATCGGCCGGGAATGCTGCATATCAGCCAGCACATCATTGATGGCCGAAAGCTGGTCCGGGGTTTCCTCCCAGGCAAAAGACGCCTCGAACTCCCGGTACATCTCGTCGGGCGGGGAAAACGAAAATCCCTCACTGGTCTGGCGCTTGGCATAAATCTCCAGCAGTTCACCTGCCAGTTCTTCAATCGCCTTCTTCGCCTTACCCTTGGATTTCTCCCAGCCGACGCCCCCCAGCTTGTCCAGCGACGGCTGACTCCCCTCCGGCCCCACGTAGCGCTGTACCAGGCCAAGTCGATCCACCGGAAGGTACAGCTTGTCATTGCCGCTGTATTCCAGCAGCAGGAAATCACCGGCCACACCGGAAGCGCTGATATGCTTCAATCCGGCATAGCGGCCGATCCCATGATCCACATGCACCATGAAATCGCCCGGCTTGAGGTCAGCCATGGAGGATAAGATCTGCTTTTTGCGAACCTCGGAAAGTCCGCGCCGCCGTACCCGCTTACCAAACAGCTCCTCTTCGGCAATCAGGATCAGGCGCTGATCGGGAAGCCGGAAACCGCGGGAAAGGTCTCCCACGGTGAGGATCACCGCACTAACAGGAGCATCCGTGAAACTGCCGCTGTCATCGATGAGCGTACGGACCCCATACGGCTGCAGCAGTTCCTGCATGCGCTGCAGCTGCGGCTGCTGGTGGCAGGCGATCACCACCTGCAGGCCATCGCCCAGCCACTCCACCAGGCGACTACAGAGCGGGGCAAAGGCATTGGTTGTTTCCCGCGAAACGGAGATCTTCAGGTCGCTGTTGTCGTGGCAACGCACCTTCACGATGGTGGTGACGGCGCCGCTTTCCAGGGAAAGCCCCCCCATTTCAAGCCGTCGGCCACGGCCGCACAATTCCCGCCAGATCTGCTTTGAAATAAACAGCTCTGCCGCCGGTGAATGCACACTCCGCTCAAGACGTGCCCGTTCTTCAAAACCGGCAATTTCCTCACACAAGACCGAGGCCGCACTCTCCACCCCTTCCGGGTCGATCAGTACGGTCACTGCATTGGGGAGATAGTCAAAAATTGTCTCCAGGCCGGGATGCAGCAGCGGCTGGATATATTCAACCCCCTGGAAATAGACCGCATTTTGCAGGTCAGCCAGCAGGGCTCGCCGACGGTCAGCCGAGATCTCCAGACTGTCGCACAACTGCTTCAAGCGGGGAGGGAGATCATTGAGTACCTCATCGGTCAACAGCAACTCCCGGGAGGGGAGCAGCACCAACTCTTCCAGCGGGTGCAGCGAGCGTTGGGTCAACGGATCGAAGATCCGCATGGTTTCCACCGTATCACCAAAAAATTCGATCCTGACCGGCGCCGTCAGGTTGGGAGGAAAAATATCCAGGATCCCCCCCCGTACCGCAAAGGTTCCCCGATCCTCCACCAGCGGAACATTGGCATACCCCATGCGGATCAGGCGTTGCAGCAGTTCATCCCGATCAGCTTCTTCACCACTCACCAGATAGCAGGAAGCGTCATCAAACAGCCGCCGTGGCAGCACCCGTTGCAAGGCAGCCGCCACCGGGAGAATCACCACCTGGGTCAGGTTGTTATGCAGCCGGAACAAGGTATCCAGACGCTGGCTGGAAACATCGGGATGGGGTGAGGCGAGACTGAATGGCTGGCTGTCCCAGGCAGGAAAAACTGCCGGCGACAGGTTGGCTGGTGAAAAGAAAGCCAGTTCACGACGGAATTCATCGCATGATTCCTGATCTTTGGTCAGAATCAGCAGTTGTTGCGGTTCAACCTGCATCAGACGGCTGACCAGATAAGCCGGCGCAGAACCGCTCAGACCGGGGATTACAACCGGGGTGGCTTGTTGCCGCAAGGCAGCCAGAAGATCGATCATGACAGGGGAGTGTGATACGGAGGGGGGAGTGTTCATGCATGTTTGCCAGTGAAGAGTTATTTTTTAATGCCTGCTTTCAATTTCGGTTTGCCATCCTCAACCACCACCCGGAAGGCAATATTATCCGTTCCAAGTTTGGCGGCAATCAGCGGCTTTTGCTTTTCGATGGTCGCCGCAATCAGCTCACGCGTGATCGATTCGTTCGGAAGATTACATTCCTTGCGGGCATTGCGCAGTTCGAGCAACAGCCGATCCAGTTCCAGATCGGCCTGGGGACGGCCTGACACAATTTTCTCGCTACCAACAGCTACGCCAGCGCTGCGTTGCCGCTGATGCAGATCGCTGATGAACTTGTCCCGGGAATAGCGCCCTTCATCAATCATCCGTACAATCCGGTTCCAGTATTCGCGATAGGTATTCAGACGCGCCACCAGCATGGTGTACTTGTGTTTATACATGGTGTTGTTGATGGGGGTACTGGCATACCGCTTGACCAGTTTTTCCACTTCAGCCAGTAACGGCAATGGCTCCCGTTTTTCATACCCGATAAAATACTGGTCATAGCGGGTAATCAACTCCCCCAGTTTTCTTTCGAGTATAGGTAAATCATCGGAAATTGCCATGCCACACCTTTCAGCCACCGGTTGTATGCGGAAAGAGACTATATGATAAATAAGTAATATCTGTAAAGTTATTAGTCAGATTTTCGGACAGCAAGCGCTTAAATGGAAAAGGCCGCATTGACATGCAGCCTTCTCATACTGACACACTGATTCCCGCTGTTGCCGTACGACTCAGATGACACCGAGATACTGTTTCACGCTTTCCACGGTCACCCCCATCTGACTGGCGATCATCGCAATTGAAAACCCTTCCTGTTTCAGTGCCTTGGCTTCGGCGGCAGTGGTAAGTACCGGTTCGCTATACAGTTTTTTCGGTTGAACATTAACAGAAGCCTTGGATAGTTCGCCGGGTTGCAGATATTGATCAACAGCTTTGAGCTCGGCTCCCATGCGCGTGGCGATCATCGTGGCGGAATACCCTTCCTGCTTCAGCAAGCGGGCTTCTGCTGCATCGTTACGTCCCGGTTTTGGAGGTACTGTGCTAGCCTTGGCAGCAACCGTTTCGCCGATACCTAGATACTGCTGAACGGTTTTCACATCCACCCCCATTTGCATGGAGATCACGTTGACCGAATTTCCGTCCTGTTTTAATGATCTGGCACGCGCCTGACTTGAGAGTTCAATCTTGTCCGACTGCTGCGATGTACGTTCCGCATGGGAGGCCTGAGATGTTTTTTTCGCTGAGACCTGATAAACCGTATTGACCTTGTCAGCAGATATTGGTGCAAACTCCATGGGTGTCACAACGCACCATCTCCCTTCCTACGCCGAGTTAACTTAAGTATCCTCCTCCCATTTAATTTTTTCAACATTTTATTATCAATCGCTAATCAATCACGCATCAGAACATAACCGCCATCCTGATGCTGATACCACTGATGGATGGCAGGTCCTGCCGCTGGGCAAGTTTCATGTACTCCTGGGATTTAAGTGGTTCATCCGGTGGACTGTAGGCTAAGGTCATGGAAATGGCATCACGACGAATAACCAGGTCCCCATTATCATTCAGCCCGACCACCGTCTGATGCTTGACGTGTACAGGTGTGGTATTCACTGGTCGCTGGTCATTCATACCGTAACGTAACAACAGCAGTGACTCAGCCCGGGCAGGCGCCCCCCCGGAATACAGCACAGCCAGTAGCAGAAAGAGGGAGTATTTCAGAAATGAGCAGCGGAAGTTACCAGGTGGAGATACCATGAATTGCTCCTTTGCCGGACCAACTGCCCGGCGGCAAGAATTCCGGCGCAAAAAAAGCCGGGTCGCCAATATCGGTTGATATTTCGGCGACCCGGCTGTCTCAAGGAGACCCAATAGGCTTTCCGTCCCACCCTTGCGGATGGTTTAGTATTTTCGTATATCAGATTGTGCCTTTCATTAATGCACAATTCAAGCCAAAGCTTGCTTCGCTCCATGAAGCGTTGGCTGGTGGTGTTTCACAGACTATCACCCTTCAAAAACGAAAACCATTTCCGGCCAAATGACACGACATTGTCGTGTTAACGTGACATATTTTGCGACAATCGATAAAAAACGGACAGGGATAATTCCCTGCCCGCTCAAGAGACCTTGTCATTTCAAGCAGTGATTATTCACCCAAAACCTTGACCAAACCGCTATCAAGATCATACTTTGCACGAACAATCTTCACTTCACCCTTTTCAACAAATTCCTTGATGAGGGGAGACTTCACTTCAAGAGACTCGGATACACGCTTGATATTTTCAACAACACATTCCTCGATCTGAGCTGCCTGTTCAGTTGCATCGGTTGGCTTAGGGTTGCTGCCAACAACAGCTTCAACAGCCGGTGCAATATCTTTTACCAGACTGCCGATATTACCTTCTACTTCTGCCGGATAGGCAGCATAGGTCGATTTGACAGCCCCGCAACGCTCATGACCAAGAACCATGACCAGGTTTGCGCCAAGGTGTTCGATACCGTATTCGATCGAGCCGAGTTCATGGGGTGCCACGATATTCCCGGCAACACGGACAACAAAGATCTCTCCCAAACCTTTATCGAACAGGATCTCAGGTGGAACGCGGCTGTCAGAGCAGGTCAACACGATTGCAAACGGTTTCTGGCCAGCAGCCAGTTCTTTACGAACAGCTGTTGTTGAATATTTCTCAAGCAGCGTCAAATCACCCTTTACATATTTTGAATTACCTTTGAGCAACAATTCCAGACCTTGCTCGGGAGTCGGCTTGGCGCAAACCTCGTTAAACTTGTAGGTACCGGTTGCACATCTGACATCATCGGCCAAGGCAGGCACTGCAAACAACAGACAGGCTACTACTGACAACAGAATCTTTTTCATCGGGTTACTTCCTCCTTGTGGTGTATGTGCGCTAACGCACATTTGCTATAAAACAAGACTGACAACACTATGTATACAATAAATTGAACGGTTTTTTACTGATTTAGCAACTATTTGTCAAGGCATAATAAAGCATATTTGTAAATATTTTTCTAATCTAGCGACATAATTGGTACTTTTTTGTTCGATTACCAAGTGTACCATACAGCACATTATCAGTACGTCGCAGACAGAAGCCCCCCCCCTACTAATCTCGTAACCTCACACCTATTCTCCGGGCACCGCTTTTTTTATAGTTGATTGCCGAGTCACCTCAAACATGGCATACTTTCCCGGCAAACCATTCATCAATGGCAGGCGGTACGCTATGGAACGCACGACACTCATATTCTGGAGCCTGATCACATTGCTGGTATCGGCTTCACTCTTCTTCGGACTGAACGCCGAGCAACGCCGCCGCAGCGTGCAGGCCGGCAGTGGCCGGATCGACAGCGGTGATCTGGTGCGACTGATCAAGGTAATCGATGGCGATTCGGTTCAGGTGGCCCGCGAAGGACAGGAACCGGTCACGGTGCGGCTGATCGGCATCAAGTCGTTTGACGCCAAGGTGGAGAAGGATGTGGTCACCCCGTTCGGACAGGCCGCCATGGAGGCGCTCCAGCGCAACCTGGCCGATCGCCCGCTGCGGGTCATGCTCAACAGCACTCCCAAGGACAAGTACGGCCGCTATCTGGCCACCCTTTTTGCCGATGACCAGGATATCGCCCTGGTGCTGATCCGCCAGGGGCTGGTGCTGGTCTACACCGTCTACCCCTTCCCCGCTCTCCAGATCTACCTTCAGGAACAGGAGCAGGCCCGTGCCGGCCGGCGCGGCCTGTGGGCCAGTTCGGCAGCCACGGAACGCGCCCTGGCGATCATCAACGAATGGCGGGGACAAAACCAATGATGCCGCAACTGATCACCTATTTCATGAAGAGCATCGTGCGCAACCCGCCCCAGCCGTTGCGCGTATTGATCCTGATGCTGGCAGTGCTGGCCTACGGCGCCAGCGGTTTCCTCTATTTCGAGCTGCCTGCCAACCCCGACCTGAACTGGGGCGACGGCCTTTGGTATACCATTGTCACCATCGCCACGGTCGGCTACGGCGATCTGTTCCCCAAATCAGCAGGTGGGCGTTTCCTGGTGGGGTGGCCGATCATGATCCTCGGTATCGGACTGCTCGGCTATGCCTTGTCGCTGGTGGCGGCAGCGCTGGTAACATCCAAGACACGGGAGGTACGCGGCATGTCATCCTTCAGACTGAACAACCATCTGGTGATCATCAACTTTCCCGGTCTGGCCAAGGTGGAGCGGGTGTTGGAAGAGCTCTACCTCGATTCCTCCTTCGACCGCCACCGCCAAGTGGTATTGATCGATGAAATTCTGGAAGAGCTGCCACCGGAACTGCAAAAACGTAACGTCCATTTCGTGCGCGGCAATCCGGCCCGTGACGAGACCCTGGACCGGGCCTCGCTGGACAGCGCTTCCCATGTCGTGGTGCTCTGCCGTACCCCCGGCGACCCCGGTTCCGACAATCTCAACGTGGCCATCACCCTGGCGGTCGAGGCACGCTGCCATGGGGTGCAGACCGTGGTGGAGTGCGCCGATCCGGCCTCAGAGGAGCTCCTGCGCAAGGCGGGCAGCGACCGGGTAGTCTGCACGGCCCGCTTCGATTCGCTCTTCCTCAGTCAGGAGCTGCTCAATCCGGGGGTACAGGGGGTAATCGCCGACCTGTTCAGCGCCCGCGGCGGCCAGCAGATCTACTTTACCAAGCTTTCCGCTGCCGCCGGCTTTGATGAGCTGGCTGAGCGTTGCCGCAGCAAGGGACACCTCCCGCTCGGGTTGGCTACAAGTGATGGGGTCAGACTCAACGTGGCGGGGGATACCCGGCTGAACGCCGGCGACCAGCTGGTGACCATCGGGCCGTCGCGGCTGATGGAGCTTTAGACAAAACCACCTTCATTCACACCCTTGAACCGGAACCCGGGCCGACCGGAAATAGCGCACCAGCATCGGCACCCCGAACATGGCAGCCAGCACGATCAGCATGGTCGTGTTCGGGTCGCGAACATAGGAGTTCAGCCGCAAGGTTGTAATCGCAATGACGGCAAAATAGAGCATGTCTCCGGCAATGGCAAAAGCCCAGCCGGCCAGGAAGCCATGACCGGCTGCCAGCGCCGAGGCGCGACCGGTCATGGGATCAACACCGAAGGCAATCATAACCAGGGTAATCGGACCGGCGCTGCTACCGCCGAAATGGTTCACACTGCGAGCCGTGGCATCCTTCAAGGCGATGGTGAAGCGCGTTAAGCGCCGGCTTTTGCTGCACACCAGGGCAAGCAGCCGCAGGACCGGCTCGAATGCCAGCGCCAGTGCTATATCCGAAACCAGGTAGAGCAGCGTGGTGAGCGGCCAGACCAATCCCTTGGCATGGGCGAGCAACACCCCGCCCGGTATGCCACCCCCAACCGGTAGCAGAAAAAGTTTCAACACCTGCAGAACGTTGGATGTTGACGGGGCAAGAGCTAAAATTTGTTCCGGCAGAGCTGTATTTGTCATGGGGTTCCTGACGTGGAGACGTACATACTTTGAGGAATGGGGCAGCGGTGGCGAGTATAATCCGCTTGCCAAAGAAATTACATACTATTCTGAGGCGTTCACCTTATCCTCCTGAACCAGGCGTTCCTGAGAATCAATCGCCAAAGGGCTGACAATTATGTCCCTTGCGATTGAGATACATACGATTATTAGCAATCTGCAAATAGACTCTATATGAGACATGACTCAGAGCATCCAAGGTGATAAAAAAGCAAGCAAACCACTGACTCAATTATTAGGTATATACTTCCAGCTAGTTACATGGTTCTGGCACTTGGCATTGTATATGCTCACACTAAACACAGATTCGCTTAGATTAACCGGAGGTATTACCCATGAAAAAAGTTCTTTCCACAATCGTTGCTGCTCTCGTTGCTATCTCTTTCTCTGCTGTCGTTTTTGCTGCTGAAACTGTAAAAACTGACGTCAAGACTGAAACCACTACTACAAGTCCTGCTGGTGAAGTTAAAGTAGAGAAGAAAGAAGTAAAAAAAGTTGTCAAGAAACACAAAAAAGCAAAAAAAGTCAAAAAAGAAGAAGCTCCTAAAGTAGAAGCCGCACCTGCTGCTCCTGCTGCAAAGTAATTCTTTTTTCATAGTAATAAAAAGGCTGCATCTATTGGATGTGGCCTTTTTTTATGACTTGAAGTCATATTCGTGTAAACAGATTAGAGTATCAAAATAATTTCTGAATACCCTTCAGAAACACCATCGGCCAGGCAACATGCGGAAACATGACCTCTGCCGACAGTAAAAGCAAACCTGAACATCATACAAAAGTTCTCCTCGTCAACAACTGTCATATATGGCAGTTATGTTATCATTGACGGTTTACGAGCACATTTTCCCTTCCAACGACATCTCCATCAGATTATTCCCCATAAAATCGTACGGTTAAATTCACAACTACTCTGGCACGCTCGTCGCATTAAATCAGCAGGTGAAACGCTTTACGATTTACTGCACAGTAAATCGTAATCCAGAATCATACTAATGATTCTTCTATGAGGTGAAGCATTATATTGGGAATTATTTTGATTAAATCTGGTTCAGAGCATCACAAGGATCATGCAACCAGCTCTGAAAGTCACAATCACAAAATACAAATGCGCGAAGCTGAATACCGTAAATATCACGATTCAAGGGACTGACTGAACTTCACAAAGAGCATACACTTGGAACTGAGCAGCACATAAAGTGATACTAGAAATTTGTTTTGATTGAAAGGCGGTAGACCCAATGCCAGTAGATCCGATTACATCGACAAACTACACTTCACAAGCAGCAGCAAATCAAGAGCTAGAAGCATATTTAGCAGAAAAGAAAATCATTGCAGATGAACAGGCGGATAAAACAGCAAAAAAACAAGTCGCTAATGATGCGCAGGCTGCAGAAGATTATAAAAAGAGAGAAGATGATAAGTTTCAGGAAGCAAAATCATTAAAGGCTTATCAAGCGGAGCTGTACCAAGTCAAGAAAGAAGCCAACAAACATGCGCAGGAAGCAAAATTATTAAAGACAGATCAAGAGAAGAATTACCAAATCAAGAAAGAAAGCAACAAACAAGCACTAGAATCAAAAAATGCAAAAATGGATGCTCTAAATAATGCCAATGCCAGCCACTTCGATGCGGCAGAGGTTAATTTGAAGGCTGCTCAAGATAAAGCCAATGCGACTATTGAACAAAATACTGATACTTTTGAAGACTATTTAGCAGCCAAGACTTCTACAGCAGAAGTAAATCGGCGTGCGGATAATGCGGCGGCTTCAGACACGGCAAATACAAATATTCTTAATTCTAAATCGGATACGGAACATGCTGTTGAGGCCTACCATGACAATATGGCTACACAAAGCACACTACAGACCACAAATGCGACAGAAGCGGTACGATTAGCGGGAGCCGAGACACCGCAAATCCGTCAGGATATCTCTCAGACTCCACACATAAATGTTATGGATTAATCGACATAGCCCCGGAATCAATATTCTGATAGTTCCACTTGAACAACTCTCCATATTTCCAACTTCAAAATCACACCCGACCCCAGTCACACCCAGGGAGGGCATGGGGGATGCTGCTTGTCATTTTTCTATTGTCATAATTAGCAACATAGCAAGCAGCGTCCCCATAGACCTCAAGGGCAGAAATTGTACAGGTAGGTGACGGAAGAGAAGTTGATCGTCGGGGTGATCGATGCACGAGCGAATGTCAATAAGTCAAGCCTGCCCTCGGCGCCCTGTCCAGTGAAAACAGGGCTCATCTCTCATAATTCATCCTTCATAATAATGCACTTGTGCGGATCCTTGCGCTTGGTGGCGGCGGTCCACGTCGCGCCGGGGGCGCGGCTGAGGGAGGCGAAATATTTGATGGAGGTGGCGAGATTAGTCATGTTTTTCCAACAGGCCTTCATTATTAGGACAGTTCCAACTTGGCATCTTGAAAGCCCGCCCCCAAGGGCACACGCTTCTTAAATTATCGGACTGGAACTACGCCAAAACACCGATTTCCGAACGTTCGGAAATGGCTTAACTACCTGTATTTACAATGACGCACCCTCAAAAACCTCAGATATTTCACCAATCAGCATTCAAATACTTCTTCAACAGCCCTGCTCCCTTCGGCGATGAACTACCTTCCTTCACCTGCCACCCTTCAGCGCATTCAACCGTTCCTGGGCAATCTTTGCATTTGGCGACCCCGCATATTTGGAGACCACCTCTTCATACAGTTTTACAGCGTGCTCCCGGTTGTTTTGTTTCTCTTCGAACTGAGCAGTTTCAAGCTGCTGCTTCCCCTGGTCGCTGGAACAGGCGGTTAAGGCCGTACAGCAAACGGCCAACAGAATCAGGACGTATTTTTTCATAGTATCTCCTCTCCAACTATTGATTTCGATTATGGATTAACAAAGAATACGGAACTGCTCCCGCATGCCATCAAAGTTTTTCTTAAAACTGTTCCACTGCTTAAACTCGCCTTCTTCGTTTATCTGAATCACGCCGCGATGCACCAGGTCCAGCACCGCCAGCAGCAGAAGCGGCTTGTGCGGGGCCTTGCGTTTGCTGGAGTCGGTCCAGGTTGGGCCGGGGGCGCGGTTGAGGGTGGCGAAGTGTTTGAGGGAGGTGGTGAGGGCGGTCATCGATCTTTATCCGAGCTTTTCTGAAAGCCGCTTTGACACATTTTTCTCGAAAACTTCAGCAAACCCTTCATTTGCCGACCATCGTATATAGGCGGCAAGTTCACCAATGGTCAGCTCGTACAGTGAGATCACAGCGGCTTCCCTCTGCGACGGGGACGGCGTCTGTTCAACAGCAGCCGCTGCTGCATCTCTTCATCGTAAAATGAAATTGTTTTCTCCAGCAGAGCTGAGAGTTCTGTCAGAAGAGGATAGCGCGGATTGAAGGTGTACAGGCGGGTGCGTCCGGCTGTGCGACTCGCAAGGACGCCGCCTGCTTCAAGCTTGTCCAGTTGCTTTTGGATCGGTGCCAGAGAACTGCTGTAGAAGGTTGCTATTTCCCGGGCATACCCCTCTCCTCTGGCATTCAGGAAGGTAAGGACACGTTCGCAGTTGATGGAACCGAGAATTGCTTCGATCATGGTTTTTCGATCCGTAATACTTTAATGTAGGTCACATGACCTATATTGTAAGTCAATATATCAGTGAGAAACGATTGTCAAGGGCTGAAATTGTGCAGGTAGGTGACGGCGTCGGGGTGATCGATGCACGAGCGAATGTCAATAAGTCAAGCCTGACCCGGCGCCCTTATTCATCCGGCGGAAACTTTGCCTCGAGACATGCTCTCCTCCAAAAAATCAAAAAGCCGCTCCACCGGCCCATACCGGTAAAGCGGCTTCTGTAATTTATCTAACCCAAACCCACTCCATAACCAACCCCATATCATAAAAGATCGCCCACCTTACTCCGGCAGCGCCTCCCTGTCAACGGATCAGACCAACCACTACCCCTCTCCCAACCAACCCGGTATAGCACTGAGAATCACCCGAATTAAAACTACCGTACATTTACCCAATAAACAGAAAGAGCCCCCGATTGCTCGGGGGCTCTGCGTTCGGGGTGGCCGATATTTTTCATACAGCAGATTCTTCTTCAGAGTCAAATTTGTCCCAGAGCGCCGTTTTGAACCAATGGGGCATGCTATCTGTTTTCATTTCCAGATCAGCTTTTGCCCGAACCATTTGGCCCGGCAAACATTCTCAGACGAGGGATTGCAGTGCTCATCGCTTAACCCGTACCCGGCGTTGTCCTGGGACTACAGCGGTTGGCGCCTGTAGAGACTTGAGGACCCTGGAAGACCCATCAGGACGGGATTCAATCAGTTGACCATTGACAGCCTCCACCACCCTCCTACCTGAAGCAAGGTTTTTACAGTAAGCCTGCTTGACAGCTCCTTCTGCCAGTTCAGGAATACGCTTTTCCAAAAAACTCATGGTTTTTTCGTCGAGTTGTTTCATGGTGTTCTCCTTGTCTGATTGAGTATGAAGTGCTTCGCGGAAAACCTCTTGCTCCGGTCAAGCTGCGATCCGGTTCATCATCGGTTCCAGCTCATGTCGTCTGCCCCTGCTGTGGTGCGCCACATACCTACCCCTACTTCAACGACGGAAAGAAACGCTCGCAGATCCTCTGCAAGGTGTGCTCTCAACTCTTCCAACTTCAGCAACGCTTCAAAACAAACAGGAAGTCGAAACTCTTCTGTCCTCACTGCGGATTGGTTCTCTTTCGCTGGAAGTCTCAAAAAGAAGTGACCATTCACAAGTGTCCAAACGATAACTGCCCTCATCGAATCCAGGCACTTGCCAAGTTCGCCCACCTTACTCCGGCAGCGCCACCCTGTCAACGGACCAGACCAACCACTGCCCTTCTCCCAACCAGCCCGGTATAACACTGAGAATATCCCGAATTAAAACTGCCGTATATTTTCCCCACAAACGGAAAGAGCCCCCGATCGCTCGGGGGCTCTTTCCGCATTCGGATTGGCTGATAGGTTGTCGTGGCATAACGGATTCCGATTAGCGCTGATCTTCAGCTTGTTATTGAATGAGCGTAGTGCATTTTGTCATCCTGAGTGCAACGAAGGATCTGCTTTATGGCGCTTGCGCAGACATCAGATCCTTCACTTCGTTCAGGATGACAGACGTACTACTTGAATCTACAGCGGCTGAAGAATAGCGCTAATCGGGTAACGGATTGACCCTTAGTCATCTGAATAATTGCAAGTAATTGTCAAACAGGTATTGTTTGCCGCGCTTACCGCCGGTAATCTCCTTCAGTATGCCAAACTGCTCAAGATCGACAATCAGCTTATAAGCTGATGCGGGGGAAATTTCTGCCACCTCGCCAATCTTGGCTGCATCAACCAATGGCCTCTGATACAGGTAATTAAGCACTTTTTGCGCATTAGATGCCCGGCTCCCCAGAGTCTGGATTTGCGCCTCGACTTGTTTTTGCAGTTTCAGAATATTGTCGAACGTTTGAATACCATTTTTAGCGGTTTCTATGACCCCCACGAGGAAGAATTTGAACCACCGCAGCAAATCATTTTTTTCTCTCATACTCATGAGATTGTCATAATAGTTTAACCGGTTGCGCTCGAAAAAATCCGACAAATACAGCAGCGGTTGTTTCAGTATCCCCTTGTTGACCAGATACAGGGTAATCATCAGCCTACCGACCCGACCATTGCCGTCCAGAAACGGATGAATAGTTTCAAACTGATAATGTATCAAGGCAATTTTCAGAAGTTCGGGAAAATAATGTTCCTCATTGTGGGCGAACTTCTCTATATCGCTGATCAGCTCCCCGATTGACGTATGCACAGGCGGAACGAATACCGCATCGTTTATTGTTGCCCCGCCAATCCAGTTCTGGCTTTGCCTGAATTCTCCCGGCAGTTTGTGCTTGCCACGCACTCCTTGCAAGAGAGTCCTGTGGGTCTCTTTGATCAAGCGTGCCGAAAATGGCAGGGTATGCAGCCTGTCAATCGCCTCGTTCATCGCGGCAACGTAGTTTTGGACCTCCTCCCAATCATCCCTTTTATCCAACGCCACGTCCTCTTTATCAAGGAGCGCCTCTTCCATGTTTGTCCGGGTCCCTTCGATCTTGCTCGATTGGGTGGCCTCCTTGAGAACATGCATACTGATGAACAGATCAAGGTTCGGAATATAGTCCGAATACATATCCAGACGCCCCAACTCCCGGTCTGCCTGACCAAGCAGTTGAATCAACGCCATGTCGTCCAGCGTCCAAGGGCGATTGATCAGGCTTGGCTGGAAACTCTTGTAATGCCCCTGCTGGATATAATGACCTGACTCGAATTTTTTCATGACCACGATACCACCTTGATATCTAAAATAAGCACCAGTGCTATTTTAGATATTAACTAAAAACTAAAATAAGACAAGGTGCTATTTTAGATATTAACTAAAAACTAAAATAAGACAAGGTGCTATTTTAGATATTAACTAAAAACTAAAATAAGACAAGGTGCTATTTCAATTTTCGATAACAACATCATATAAGACGTATGCTCCCGGTCAGCAGGTTGTGCATCATGTCATGCTTGATCGGGCTGATGTGGCAGGACAAACAAAACAAAAGAGCCCCCGATTGCTCGGGGGCTCTTTAAACTGCAATGGACTCTACCATAATTTTTAATGGCGGAGAGAGAGGGATTCGAACCCTCGGTACGCTATTAACGTACACACGCTT
>DAINBV010000038.1:0-3016 GCA_036732725.1 Geobacteraceae bacterium
GGGTCAGGCCGTTGTAGGTTTTTGTATCGCTGTTGGCAGTTACGGTGGCGTTGGCCTTGTTAATAATGCCCGTACTGTCAGCAACGGTGCTAACGCTATAGTTGTTACCACCATTGCCGTCGTTGACGGTATAGGTAGAGACGTTCAACGTTTTGTTGTTGCCGGCGTTCTGGTCGGCATACACTTCAGCCAGACCGCTGACACTGTTCCCATTCACAAGCCCGGATGTGGTGGGCGTGGCAACGGCAGTGACCGTGCCGTCATAAACTTTGGTATTGCTGGTGGCAGTAATAGTTAGAGGTCGGGGAGTTACGGAAAGGATACCAGCCTCGTTTTTGGAAACCGTAAAACGGGGCTGTACTGTCAGAGCGCTAATATCAGCCGCCACGTTGTAGCTACCTGCATTGGCGGTCACCGGTGTACCAAGGGAACTCGTTACCGGATCACCACCGAATGCCTCTGCGCGTGTTATGGCGGTCACAGCACCGCCATAGCTGTTATCCACCACACCACCAACCTGATAGTTGTTGGAAATGTCAATAGGATCACCGTAGGTTTTGGTGGCATTAGTTGTGGTGATCACTGCGTTCAACGGATCAGAGAAGAAGTAATGATTACCGCTGTAGGCGCTGATGTCATCACCATAGGATATTGCTCCCTCAGGTTTGTTATTGCTGGGCAAACCGCCAAGCGCACTGGTGTCAATGTTCTTGGCATAGACGAGCCAACGACCGCTTGGAGTAGTAATTGCTGTTGAACCGGCATTGTTCAGAAACCTTTTTTCTGACACCAGGGTAACTGCGTCACCAGCAGCAGTTGAAGTAATGGCATGGGTAACAGTTAGGTCACCGCCGGTCAAAGCCAAAATTGTACCGTTTACTGTGGACGAATTGGCATCACCGGCACGAAGTTCCATACCAAATGGAGACACATAACGGAGCTCCAGATTGCCTCCCAGGGATGTTGGCAGACTGATAGTGCTTGGGGCGGAAGTGCCACTAAAAATATAAACATTATTACCTTTCGTTATGTTCAAACTGCGAATCATATCATATGACGATGTCCCGTAGCTCCCGCTTGTAGGAGACAGGTCGATGTCTCCATTTGCTGTAAAGGTTGCAGTGGCGGCAGGGTTTGTCATGTTAAGCCAACTGTAGCTACCATGATAAATGCCAGCGCCTGAACTGACGGAAAGGTTGCCGCTCAGGTCGACTGAATTATTAGTCCATGTGTCGGCATTATTGGCGTAGAGGCTTACACCAGGGGCTGCTGCATAATTAATGGTGACATCACGCAGACCACCAGCAGCTTGAGGCAGACCGATGGTAACAGCCCCACTATTGTATGTGCTGGTCAGAGAAACATCACGTCCTGAAATGACGGTAACGTTATTCAGATTGTTGGCGACATTGTCCAGGATGATATCGCCGGTTCCCGCTCCAGCGGTGAGAGTGGTTAAGCCAGTAACGGTCATGGCCACACTCTGCGTGATATCGCCAGGAGTGGTCAGCGTGGCTGAACCGCCGACGCTGATCGGGTTGCCGAGCGCAATGCCACTGCTGTTGTTCATGGTAAGACTACCAGCCATCGTCCAGCTAGATCCGGCGGTTGGCGCAAAGATACCGCTTTCGGAGCGGAGATCCATCGCACCAAGCAGATTCTGCGCGCCGATGATCAAGGTGTTGTTGGTTACCGTACCCCCTTGATTGCTGATAGTGATGTTGCCGGTGGCGGCGTTGTCCGGCAGGGTCAGGTTACCATTCGGTTGGGTCAGGTTCAGGTTATTGACTGGCGCCGTCAGGGTCAGGTTGGCATTGGCGGAATCGTTGTAGATGGTCGCATTAACAGTGCCGACCGTGGGAGTGATGGTTACCGCACCAAGATTGTCGTTCGGAAGATTGCCATACGCATAGCTGGTAGGGTTAAGATTGATATCACCGCCGGCGGTTAGTGTCGTAGTTGCTGCCGGATTGGTCAGGTTGATCCAGCTGTAAGAACCGTGATTGATCGAACCGCCGGAGGTAACCGAGAGGTTACCACTTAGTTCCGCGGCGGCGTAACTAAACCACCCGAATCCGTTACCGTAGAGGCTCACATCAGGGGCGGAGGAATAGTTAATGGTAACATCACGCAGACCGCCCGCCGCCTGGGGGAGACCGATGGCAACTCCCCCTGCGTTGTAAGCACTGGCAAGACTGACGTCCCGCCCCGAATTGACAGTGACGCTATTCAAATTATTGGCGGCATTATCCAGAACAATGTCACCACTACCGGCTCCGGCAGTCAGAGTGGTGGCGCCAGTAACGGTCATGGCCACACTCTGCGTGATACCGGCGAGGGTTGACAGCGTGGCAGTTCCGCCGACACTGATCGGGTTGCCAAGCGCAATACCGCTGTTGTTGTCCATGGTAAGGCTACCAGCCATCGTCCAGCTAGATCCGGCGGTTGGCGCAAAGATACCGCTTTCGGAGCGCAGATCCATCGCACCACTCAAATTCTGCGCGCCGATGTTCAAGGAGTTGTTGGTTACCGTACCCCCCTGGTTGCTGATGGTGATGTTGCCGGTGGCCGCGTTGTCCGGCAGGGTCAGGTTGCCATTCGGTTGGGTCAGGTTCAGGTTGTTGACCGGCGCCGTCAGGGTCAGGTTGGCATTGGCGGAATCGTTGTAGATGGTCGCATTAACAGTGCCGACCGTGGGAGTGATGGTTACCGCGCCCAGGTTGTCGTTAGGAAGGGTGCCATACGCATAGTTGGTAGGATTAAGATTGATATCACCGCCGGCGGTCAGTGTCGTCGTTGCTGCCAGATTGGTAAGGTTGATCCAGCTGTAAGAACCGTGATTGATCGAACCGCCAGAGGTAACCGAGAGGTTACCACTTAGTTCCGCGGCGGCGTAACTAAACCACCCGTACCCGTTACCATAGAGGCTCACATCAGGGGCGGCGGCATAGTTGATGGTAACATCGCGCAGGCCGCCCGCCGCCTGGGGAAGGCTGATGGCAACATTCCCGGCGTT
>DAINBV010000038.1:3116-49404 GCA_036732725.1 Geobacteraceae bacterium
CATCGCGCAGGCCGCCCGCCGCCTGGGGAAGGCTGATGGCAACATTCCCGGCGTTGTATGCGCTGGTAAGACTGACATCCCGACCCGAATTAACGGTGACGCTATTTAAGTTGTTGGCGGCATTGTCCAGGATGATATCGCCCGTTCCGGCTCCGGCAGTCAGTGTGGTGGCGCCAGTAACGGCCATGGCCACACTCTGCGTGATACCGGCGAGGGTTGACAGTGTGGCTGAGCCGCCGACACTGATCGGGTTGCCGAGCGCAATGCCGCTGCTGTTGTCCATGATAAGGCTACCTGCCATCGTCCATGTGGATCCGGCGGTTGGTGCTGTGATGCCGCTTTCGGAGCGCAGATCCATGGCGCCACTCAGATTCTGCGCACCGATGCTCAAGGTGTTGTTGGTTACCGTACCCCCCTGATTGCTGATGGTGATGTTGCCGGTGGCTGCGTTGTCCGGCAGGGTCAGGTTGCCATTCGGTTGGGTCAGGTTCAGGTTGTTGACCGGCGCCGTCAGGGTCAGGTTGGCATTGGCGGAATCGTTGTAGATGGTCGCATTAACAGTGCCGACCGTGGGAGTGATGGTTACCGCGCCCAGGTTGTCGTTAGGAAGGGTGCCATACGCATAGTTGGTAGGATTAAGATTGATATCACCGCCGGCGGTCAGTGTCGTAGTTGCTGACGGATTGGTCAGGTTGATCCAGCTGTAGGAACCGTGATTGATCGAACCGCCAGAGGCGATGGAGAGGTTGCCACTCATTTCCGCCGCGGCATAGCTCCACCACCCGTACCCGTTACCATAGAGGCTCACATCAGGTGCGGCGGCATAGTTGATGGTAACATCGCGCAGGCCGCCCGCCGCCTGGGGAAGGGTGATGGCAACATTCCCGGCGTTGTAAGCACTGGCGAGACTGACATCACGCCCCGAATTAACGGTGACGCTATTTAAGTTGTTGGCGGCATTATTCAGGATGATATCGCCGGTTCCCGTTCCTGCAGTGAGGGTGGTTAAGCCAGCTACGGTAACAGGAGCGGTCCCGCTTATGCCGACATCAGTCCGCAGATCCATAGTGCCTGCAAGTGTCAGGGCGCCAATGGAAATGCTATTGCCGGTATTCGTGCCACCGCTATTATCAACAGAGAGATTACCGGTAACCGTATTGTCACCAAGTACAAGGTTTCCGTTCGGCTGGATTAAATTCAGGTTATAGACGGGCGCAGTCAGAGTCAGGTTGGCATTGGCAGAATCGTTGTAGATGGTCGCATTAACAGTGCCGACCGTCGGAGTAATTGTTACCGCGCCCAAGTTGTCGTTGGGTGAGGTCCCATATCCGCCTGAGGTCGGGGAGAGGGTGATATCTCCACCAGCTGTAAATGTACTGGTTGCGGCCGGGTTGGACAGGTTAAGCCAGCTGGAATCTCCGTGGTAGATCCATCCGGCAGAGGTGACAGAGAGGTTACCGCTCATTTCCACAGGCAAGATATTCCAGTAACTTGCCCCATTGGCTTGGAGATATACACCAGGGGCGTTAGGGTAGTCGATGGTTGCATCCCGCAGACCACCTGCCGCCTGTGGAAGCCCGATGGTGGCACCGCCACCACTGTAAGCGCTAGCCAGATCCACATCACGCCCGGAGGTGATAGTAACGTTATTCAGATTATTGGCAGCGTTGTTTAGAATGATATCGCCCGTACCCGCCCCAGCGACCAAATTTGTGCTGCCAGCAACGGTAACTGGAGCGGTCCCGCTAATGCCGATATCAGTCCGTAAATCCATAGTGCCTGCAAGTGTCAGGGCACCGATGGAAATGCTGTTGCCGGTATTCGTACCACCGCTGTTGTCAACAGAGAGAGTGCCGGTGACCGTATTGTCGCCAAGTACAAGGTTGCCGTTTGGCTGGGTGAGGGTCAGATTGGTAACCGGCGCAGCCAGGGTCAGATTGGCATTAGCGGAGTTGTTATGAATCGTTACATTACTGGTCGGTGCGGTAGTGATCGTTACTCCCCCCAGGTTGTGATACCCGGTGCCGCTCCCCCAGACAACAGGCGGAAAATACACATCCCCCCCCGCATTAAAAGTGGTGGTGGCAGCCGGATTGGTCAGGTTGAGCCAACTGTAATCATACGGCTGTATCCAGCCACCGGAGGTGACGGAAAAGTTGCCGCTCAAGTCGATTGAGCGTCCATCCCAGTAGTTTTGCCCATTAGCTTGAAGATATACACCGGGAGCACTCGGATAGCTGATGGTTACATCACGCAGCTCGCCTGCCGCTTGTGGCAGACTGACGATGGGTGCTGCACCACCATTAAAAACACTGGTCACCGTAACATCACGCCCGGAGATGATGGTGAGATGGTTAAAGTTATTGGCAGGATTATTCAACAGTATATCACCGGTGCCCGCCCCGGCGCTCAGTGACGTATATGTGGCAATGCTGATCGGAGCTGTTTGAGTAATGCTGCCGGCTGCGGCAAGATTTAACGATCCGCCATTGGCGGTGATAGCCGAGTTTACTCCAATATTCCGCTCTGCCGTCAGGGTCAAAGTGGTGCCGGCGTTCCAGGTTACCGGATCGTTGACCATGATGTCGCCGTTGCCCGGCGTTGCACCCTCGCTGTTCAGGATGGATACATTCGTATTTTCCAGGTTAGTTCCAAGTTGTGCGCCGGTAATGTCCCCGCCAACAGCCGCAACAAGATAATCGTTTGGATCGATCAGCCAGGTACCTGTTACGCCAGTAGTGGCGTTGGTTGTGATTCGTGCCCCCTCTTTGACAATCACGTTGGCTGCCGAGGTCTCGATAAAGCCGCCATCTCCACCGTTGGGAGCAGAGGCATCCAGTCGGCCATCAACAACGGTCTGACCATGCTCCATATCGGAGAGGAGCATGATGCGGCCAGCTTTGTTTTGTAGGGTTCTGGCCTCAATCACACCGCTGTTATTAACCACAGCCCGGGACAGGGAGTCGGCTGCCTGGGCGGTCATTACCACCACCCCACCATCGGCCTTGATCAACCCCTTGTTTTCTGCCAGGGCATCAACTGCACCTTGATCAACCGTGTAGTTGATCAGACCATCCCCCTTGAAATCAAGCGAGACATGATTCCCGGCTGCCAACACCACGGAACCGCCCGGTGCGGTGATACTCCCCTCGTTGCTGACCTTGGGGGCAATCAGGGCAACTACCCCGCCCGGCATGGCGTTGATCTCCCCCTGGTTCATGATCGAACCGGAAGTACCAGCGCTGCTGAAGCGGTATTTCCCCGCAAGAAAGTCACTATCCAACATATTCAGACTGGATGCCACCACCCCCCCCACATCCACCCGCGCGCTTTTGCCAAAGATGATGCCGGCCGGGTTGAGGAGAAAAATCTTGCCGTTGGCGGTCAGGGAGCCGAGGATTTGGCTCGGGTTCTGGTCATTGATCCGGTTGAGAGCAGTTGCAGCGGCATTTGGTTGAGCAAACTTTACCGAGGCGTTCTGTCCGATGTTAAAGCTGTTCCAGTTAGCGATCAACTGCGGGGTGGTCTGGTTGACCGTCATCTTGCTCCCATCGTAAGTGATCTCGCCACTTCCAGAGGAGATGCTTCCTCCCGAGGGTAAAACATTCGGATCCAGCGCAAATGCAGCTCCCACTGTAAAAAAAGCAGCCACGATCAGCGCCCCGATGGTCACTGCCGGCCGCCCCCCCTTGCCCGTTACCTTTTCAGCAACAACAACCCAGATCCCCTTGGCCTCGGACCAGATCAAACGATAAATTTTATTCATGGGATGGCTCCTTATTTTCCCTACAGCCGTTATGGAATCTAAAGTCTATTAGAAATAAAGCACTCCCTGTAGCCAGAACCTATTTTCATCACTTTTACCATCGGAATCCTTGTTATCGGTACTTCGACCGGGATTCTCACCGATGACATGAGCCCAACTGGTCTTGATAGTTAGCTTGCTGCTATAGGCGTAATACAATCCCAAACCAGCGCCTTGCAGCCAGTAGTTGTTGCGGTTGCTGGCACTACTAATGGAGTTGTTCCATGATTGTTTGTGGAGGGTGATCTGTCCGGCATCATAGAATCCGTTACATTGTACCGTTCCCCATCTGCCAGGCAGCGGCAGGTCATAGCGCAGATCCAGATTAAAAATATGCCCTTCATCACCGGATGCTTCTCCAACAGGATAGGCGCGCACACCGTTAGGTCCGCCCAGATTGAATTTTTCGCTGGAATCAAGATTATCAAGACTGAATTGACCACTGTAGGAGAGGTTGAGATTGAAACGCCCGGTCAGACGTTGCAACCGGGCGACAGCAAGGTTAAAGCGGGTATAACTCCCTTCCGTCCTGGTAATGCTGATATCGGCAATCGACTCATGCAGGGAGCCGGTGGTAACCCCAACGTTCCAGGAGGTATAACCGCCCGACAGCAGCGTATCATACTGATCACCATTGAAACCGAGTATGCCGCTATGGAGTTGTTTTTCACGGATATCCACACTGCCGGCGCTGTCTTGCAGGTTTTTGTACTGGTAAGCAACGCTGCTGTTCAGGTTGACGGTTCGACTACGCACGAGAGGATAGCTTACTCCTGCATCGAGGGTATGACTTTGTCCGTTGATGTTGAGAGGCGCCAAATCATCAATCAGATCGTAACGCATGCCGGTGTAGGCCACATTCCCTCTCAGCCCGGAGGGTGACAGGGGAAAGGTGTAACCAATGCGACCTTGCGCCAAACCTTCCGACCCGGTTATCAGGAGCGAAAGCTGGTCACCGTATTCAAAGGGGTCATTGATGTTGAGCATGCCATTACCTCTCCAGCTGCCGGTATAGCGATTCCCCTGATTATCTCCAGAGACCATTCCGGAAGAATGGGATCCTTCACTGACATCAAGCACGATACCGGTGCTGCCGGCAGCGCCTCCTGTGGCCAGGGATGCTCTCCCCGTGATGCCGGGCAAGTCGTTGATCAAAAGCAGGGAGCGTTCAAGACGTTGCTCGTTAAGCGGTTGACCGGGGCGAACGGCGTTTTCGGCAATGGCGCGAATGCTATTTTCCTTGATCCGAACCGTACTGTCGCGCTTGATGATCACCCCGCCATCACTCTTCCCCTGAATAATCGTAATCACAATCGAGCCAGAGGTAACATCCTGCCGGGGGAGATAGGCGCGTGCCAGAAACCACCCCTTCTTCTTCAGATAAGCGGTTACGTTGTCTGCCAGCCCCTGCAGCTCCATAAAACTCAAACCTTTGCCAATCGAGTCAGAAAGCAGCGTCTGCAGTTCCGACTCAGCAACAAGTCCTTCATAGCCATGGAACGTGAAACCGGTAACGGTGACACGGATACCGCTTTCACTCTTTGAAACCGGTTCTTTTTCTGCCTTCGCTGGCGGTAATTGTTGGGGAAGTTGACGTTGTGGTTGTTGCTCCCGCAGCAGCTGACCGGCGTCAGGTGGGGCCGCCAGTGAAACGGAAACGGAAGAAAGTGCAACCAGGCTGATACAGCCGAATTTTATGAGTATGTCTCTCATCTGCGTTACCTCCTGTATACTCGTGTGTTCATTTTTTAATGGTGTGATACGTGGGTAATAGCTGTGAAGCACAAACGGTTTCGTTATTCCATTGGCAGACAGGAAGAAACAAATAAATTGAATTATTAAACAGTACCAAATTATTTTAAAAATGCTGTTTTTTTTATGAGCACTTTTTTTTATTTATAAAAGTTTCGGTAAAAATCAAAAATGATGCCGGGTAATTTCGGACAACCATCTTGCTGATACGGTTTGCTGATGAATGAATCTCTACTGTACGATTGAATAACAAGGTTTTACCGATTGACTTCCTGCACGTCAAAGTGTATACAGTATGCACTTTACCGTACCCGATCGTACCACAACGATAGAAGACACCACACAGGAGGAAGATCAATGATTGAAGCTTACCTGCAACACGAAAACGAACGCGCCAAACTCGGCATTCCTGCCCTCCCCCTCACACCGGAACAGACCACCGAGCTGGCAAAGCTGCTGGAAGCACCACCGGCCGGCAAGGAAGAGTTTCTGTTGAACCTGCTCAAAGAGCGCGTTTCTCCCGGCGTTGATCCGGCTGCCAAAGTAAAAGCCGAATTCCTGGCCGCGATCCTCAACGGCAGCAAATCCTCACCGCTGGTATCAAAAGTTGACGCCATCCGCATCCTCGGCACCATGCTGGGGGGATACAACGTGGCTCCGCTGGTCGAGGCACTCAAGGTAGCTGAACTGGCTGACGAAGCAGCCTGCGCCCTCTCCGGCATGACGCTGGTATATGACGGTTTTGACCAGGTAGCGGAACTTTCCAAGACCAACGCTGCCGCTAAAAAAGTTCTCCAATCGTGGGCCGACGCCGAGTGGTTCACCAATCGCCAGGGAGTGCCGGAAACCATCAAGGTCAAGGTTTTCAAAGTTGAAGGCGAAATCAATACCGACGACTTCTCTCCGGCCGGTGATGCCTGGAGCCGTCCTGATATCCCACTGCACGCCCTTGCCATGGGTAAAACCCGTTTCCCCAACCGTTTGAAAGAGATCGCCGATTGGCGTGCCGCCGGTCATCAGGTTGCCTTCGTAGGTGACGTGGTCGGAACCGGTTCTTCACGTAAGTCAGCCTGCAACAGCGTGCTGTGGCACATGGGACAGGACATCCCCTGCGTACCGAACAAGAAAACCGCCGGCGTGATCATCGGCAGCGTTATCGCCCCGATCTTCTTCAACACCGCCCAGGATTCCGGCGCTCTGCCGATCAAAGCCGATGTTAGCAAGCTGAACGACGGCGACATCATCACCATCAACAGCAGCAAAGGTGAAATCTACAACGAAAAAGGTGAAGTCATCTCCACCTTCCAGCTCTCCCCCAACACCATTGCCGACGAATTCCGCGCCGGTGGCCGTATTCCGCTGATCATCGGCCGCGCCATCACCGTCAAGGCCCGTCAGGCACTGGGACTCCCCGCAACCGATGCCTTCACCCTGCCGGTCAACCCGGTTCCCAAAGCTGACCAGGGATATTCACTGGCTCAGAAGATGGTCGGTAAAGCATGCGGCGTTACCGGTGTGCTTCCCGGCACTGCCTGCGATCCCAAGATGACCACCGTTGGTTCCCAGGACACCACCGGCCCGATGACTGCCGATGAATTGAAGGAACTGGCCTGCCTCAAGTTCCTCTCTCCCATGTTCATGCAGTCGTTCTGTCATACCGCCGCCTATCCGAAACCGGCTGACGTAAAAATGCACAAAACCTTGCCGGACTTCATCGCCGAGCGTGGTGGCGTTGCCCTCCGTCCCGGCGACGGCGTTATCCACTCCTGGCTGAACCGCCTGCTGCTCCCCGACACCGTCGGTACCGGCGGCGATTCCCATACCCGTTTCCCGATCGGCATCTCCTTCCCGGCCGGTTCCGGCCTGGTGGCCTTTGCCGGCGCCATGGGCTTCATGCCGCTCGACATGCCGGAATCAGTACTGGTCCGTTTCAAAGGGAAGTTCAACCCGGGCATCACCCTGCGTGACGCGGTTAACGCCATCCCCTACTGGGCGATCAAACAGGGGCACCTGACCGTTCCCAAGAAGAACAAGGTCAACATCTTCAACGGCCGCATCCTGGAAATGGAAGGACTCCCCGAATTGACCGTTGAACAGGCCTTCGAACTGACCGACGCCGCTGCCGAGCGTTCAGCTGCTGCCGGTTGCATCCAGCTCTCCAAAGACTCGGTTGCCACCTACCTCCGCTCTAACGTGGCGCTGATGAAGAAGATGATCAGCGAAGGGTACAGCGATCCCCAGACCCTGCAGAACCGCATTGACGCCGTCAATGAATGGCTCAAGAACCCGCAGCTGCTGGAAGCTGACAAGAACGCCGAATACGCCGCCGTGATCGAAATCGATCTGGCTGAAATCACCGAACCGATCCTGGCCTGCCCCAACGATCCGGATGATGTCAAACTGTTGTCGGAAGTTGCCGGCACCTCCATCCAGGACGTATTCCTCGGTTCCTGCATGACCAACATCGGGCATTTCCGTGCTGCTGCCGAAATCTGGCGTGGACTGAAATTCAACCCGGAAGTCCGTACCTGGATCTGCCCGCCGACCCGCATGGATCAGAAACAGCTCAAAGACGAAGCATACTTCTCGGTCTACAGCGCCTTTGGCGCCCGGATCGAAATCGCCGGCTGCTCACTCTGCATGGGGAACCAGGCTCGCGTGCCCGATGGTGTCAACATGTTCTCCACTTCGACCCGTAACTTTGATGACCGGATCGGTAACGGCGCCAAAGTATACCTCGGTTCAGCAGAACTGGGCGCAGTAGCCGCCACCCTGGGCAAACTTCCGACCGTTGCTGAATTCATGGCGGTCTACAACGAAAAGATTGAACCGAACAAAGAGAAAATCTACAAATATCTGCAGTTTGATGAAATTGCCGAATACAAATAGGAGTTCTACTCCCTGAGTAACAGAGCCCGCCGGAATTTATTTCGGCGGGCTTTTCTTTTAGTGATTATTTTGTTAGTCTGCAGCACGCAAGCGGTGCAACAGTTTTTACATTTTTTCCGGAATCAATTTCAAGGAGCGTTGTTGTGAACAGTGCCTCTCCCGATACATCCAGCGACAGCATTTTCGGACCGCTCCTCGACCTGCGCGACATCACCCGCTATTGCACGTCCTCTGATATCAGCACGATTCTCAACCATTTACAGGGGATTATCAGGGCGGACCAGCAGCAACTGACCCAATGGCAGGATCACTACCAACAGCTGGTCCACTCCATTGACCAGCTTCCCCGGGAAGCGCTCAAGCCGGCCCACGACGAACTGAACCGGATCGAGATGGAGCGATTTCTGCTGACCTATTCCGTCCCGGCCTTGCACCAGTCGTGCACCGAGTATCGTGACGAGCTGGCCAAACGCACACTGTTGCTGGTGGCCGCCGGGATGGAAGCGGACGGATATCCGCTCCCCGACATCCCCTTTGCCCTGCTGAGCATGGGAAGTGATGGGCGTCAGGAACAGACCCTGATTACGGACCAGGACTACATGATCGTGTATGGCGACGGTGGAGGAGAGAGTGCCGATGCCTATTTCAAGGAGTTTTCCGAACGCCTGGCCGACCTGATGGAACTGGCCGGGTTCAAACGTTGCACCGGCGGGATCATGCCGTGTAACCAGCAATGGCGCGGTTCGCTGTCACAATGGCATCGCCGCCTGCTTTCGATTGTGCGCTACGAAGCGGAAGATCTGGGGAAGAACATGATGGATCTGATCGTGCTTTCCGACGCCCGCTACGTGGCTGGTGACCGTTCCCTGGCCGAAGACCTGGCTACCACCATCCGCGACATGGAACATGACTATTTCCAGGTTTTATGGGGGATGGCCAAGGCTGCCACGGAAATGAGGCTGGCGCTCGGTTTCCTGAAACGGATCTGGACCGAGAGCAGTGGTGACCACAAGGGTGAATTCAACCTGAAACTGCTCGCCTGGGCGCCCTTGGTGATGAATGTGCGCATCATCTCCATCAACCAGGGGATCGCGGCCACCAACACGGTGGAACGGATCAACGCCCTGGAACAGCAGGGAAGCTTTTCCGGCGGCATGGCGAACGACCTGCGCAATGCCTACCAAATCCTTACCAAACACCGGATATTATTACAGATCAAGGTCATCAAAGGGATCCAGACCGACTCACACCATCTCAACCCGTACCAACTTCCGGCTGACGAACGGGAACTGATCCGTCACGCCATGATCGCCATCGAAGATTTACAAAAAACCATCCACAGCAATTTCCAGATCCAGTAGCAACCAGCTGATCAACCCGGAGGCTTTTTTGGAACACTCTGACGCAAAGCTCCCCCCTGCCCCGCACTACGATTTTTTCGCTTTTCTCTCACGCATGCGCTACATCAGCCGCTGGGGGTTGATGCGCAACACCGTGCAGGAAAATATCCAGGAACACTCGCTGGATGTGGCGATCATTGCCCATGCCCTGGCAACCATTCGCAACACCTATTTTGACGGCGACCTCGATCCCTCCCGCATGGCACTCTACGGCATGTTTCATGACACCAGCGAGATCTTTACCGGTGACATGCCGACCCCGGTCAAACATTTCAATCCTGACTTCAAGAAATCGTTCCATCAATTGGAAGATCGCGCCCGCAGCAAACTGCTGGCAATGCTCCCGCCGGAGCTGGCCCAACAGTACCAGCCGCTGTTCTTCTTTGAGGATCAACCGGACTATGTGGCGCTGGTCAAGGCAGCTGACAAGATAGCCGCCCTGACCAAATGCATGGAAGAGGAAAAAAGCGGTAACCGGGAGTTTCAACGCGCCCGGATAGAGCATGAAGAATTTCTTGCCAATTCACCATTGCCGGAAGTAGCGTACTTTATGCAACACTTCCTCCCGGGGTACGGTCTGTCGCTGGATGAACTCTCGCTGGGATAACCTTTTCAAGGAGGCACTCCGACATGCGGTTACCCAAACTGCTCCTCTCCAACTGGCTGATGGCAGCCGTACTGACCGCTGCCATGCTGCTGGCCAGCCTGCTGTCATGGCAACCGCTGGTCGTTCTTGAAAACAAGACCTACGACCTGCGCCAACGGATGCGGCACACCAAGCCACGCACACCGATCACGATCGTGGCAGTGGATGACCAGAGCATCCTTGGCCTGGGGAGGTGGCCCTGGCCCCGCTCCCACATGGCGGAATTGATCGACATTATTTCTGCCGGTAACCCGGCCATGATCGGCTTGAATATTCTCTATACCGAACCGGAACGCAACCCGGGACTGGATGAGATTCGCGCCATCAGAAAACAGATCGACCAGACCGGCAGCATCGATGGCCGCCTGGCCGGGATCTATGCCGCCCTGCAGGGAGCCGAGCAGAAACTGGACAGCGATACGGCACTGACCGCGGCGCTGGCCAACGCCAAAAACGTGCTGCTGCCGCTCTATGTCGCCCCGGGAGAGCTTTCCGACGGCGACCTCAACTTTCCCCCGCCGCTCAAACAGAATTCACTGGAAGCGCCAAAATCCCAAAGCTTCATCAACGCCACCGAAGAAGCGCTCCCGATCCCTTCCCTGATGGAAGCGGCCCGCGGCATGGGGCATGTCAACCTGTTTCAGGACAAGGACGGTGTGCTGCGTAACGAAGCCCCCTTTGTGCAGTACAAGGGGCGCATCATCCCCTCCCTGGCGCTGCAGAGCGCCCTGCTGTTTTCCGGGAAAAAACTGAGCGATGTCTCGGTCAGCGCCGGCAGCATCGCCTTTGGCCAGACCCGCATTCCCCTTGATTCCCGCGGCAGGATGCTGATCGATTTTCGCGGCAAATTCGGCGCCTTCCCCTACTACTCCTTCATCGATGTTGTCAGCAACCGGGTGCCGTCCGAGGCCTTCAAGAACAGGATCGTACTGATCGGCACCGTGGCGACCGGAATAGCCAGCTACGAAACCACCCCGGCGCAACCTTCCTTTCCCGGCATCGAGATCACCGCCAACGCCATTGACACCATCCTCTCCAACAGTTTCATCCACCGTCCATCCTATGCCACACCCCTGGAAGCTTTGCTGTTGCTGTTGGTGGGGGGATTTCTGGCCTTCCTGCTCCAGCGCCTGAAAGCCGGGATCGGCGCCCTGATCGCAGCCGGACTGTTACTGGCCTGGAACGGGGTGGCATGCTGGCTGTTTGTCAGCCAGGGGGTGGTGCTGGCAATGGTGGCGCCATCCCTGCTGCTGGCCATCGGTTACACGGTGATTGTTTCCGCCCGCTTCATGGTTACCGAAAAGAGCAAGGAGCTGGTGGAGAGTGACAGCATCGAAACCAGCAAGATGCTCGGCCTCTCGTTCCAGGGGCAGGGATTGCTCGATCTGGCCTTTGAAAAATTCCGCAAATGCCCGCTGAGCGACGCAACCGTCAAGGATCTGCTCTATAACCTGGCCCTCGATTTCGAGCGCAAACGGATGTTCAACAAGGCAGCGGCGGTGTATGAACATATCCAGAGCGCCGGTCCGTTCAAGGATAGCACCGAGCGGATCGCCACCCTGAAACAGGCCGGGGAGACCATGCTCTTCGGCACCAGCGCGGGACGCAAGGAGAATACGGTCCTGCTGGACGCCGGAGCAGCCACCGCCCCGACCATCGGACGGTTTGAAATCCGGAAGGAACTGGGGCGGGGCGCCATGGGGACGGTCTACCTGGGGAAAGACCCCAAGATCAACCGCATGGTGGCGATCAAGACCATCCGTTTTGACGAGATCGACCCGGCCCAGGCAGGTGAAATCAAGCAGCGTTTTTTCCGCGAGGCCGAGGCAGCCGGGGCGCTCAATCACCCCAATATTGTCACCATTTACGATGTGGGGGAAGATTACGATCTGGCCTATGTGGCCATGGAACTGCTGGACGGCTGCGATCTGTGCGACTACCTGAAACCGGACAGCCGCCTCTCCTGCGCCGACATCTTGCGCATCATCGGCGCGGTGGCGGAAGGGCTCGATTTTGCCCACACGAAAGGGATTGTGCATCGCGACATCAAGCCGGCCAACATCATGCGCCTCAAAAATGGCGAGATCAAAATCGCCGATTTCGGCATTGCCCGGATTACCGCATCATCCGCCACCCAGACCGGCATGGTGCTCGGCACTCCCAGCTATATGTCGCCGGAACAAGTGGCCGGCCAGAAAGTCGATGGCCGCTCCGACCTGTTCTCCCTGGGGGTGGTGATGTACGAACTTCTTACCTGCCGCAAACCTTTCAGTGGCGACAGTATCACCACCATCATGTACAACATCGTCCACAAACCGCCGCTGTTGCTGACTAAAATCGATCCGGCCATTCCCGAATGCTGCGCCTATATTGCCCACAAGATGCTGATGAAAGATCTGACTAAACGCTACCAGAGCGGACGTGAGATTGCCGACCATTGCAGGGTCTGCCTGCAGAAGCTGGGTAACCAATGAAAATCAAAGCCTGTGGAATCACCGATTGCGGCCAGGTCAGACCGGCCAACGAAGATTGTTATGTGATCGATCAGCAGACCGGCTTGTGCGCGGTGGCCGATGGCATGGGAGGGCATAAAAGCGGTGAGGTCGCCAGCCGCATGGCGGTCGACATCCTGAAGGAGTACCTTGCCAAAGTGGCAGCCGGGAGCGACTCGTTTCTCGGCAGCAACGACAGCCGGGTATCTCGCGCCGCCAACCTGCTCGGTTCGGGGATCCGGCTGGCCAATCTCGCCATTTTTGAAGCAGCCCAGAGCGCGCCCGAACTGCGCGGCATGGGAACCACCATCGTGGCAATCCTCCCTCTGGATGAGCGGATCGGGATTGCCCATGCCGGCGACAGCCGGCTCTACCTGTTCCACCAGCAGCAACTGCGGCAGATCACCTGGGACCATTCCCTTGTGGCGGAGAAACTGCAGAAAGGATTGATCACCCCCCAGGAGGCGGCCAGTTCCCACGAAAAGAACATCATTACCCGGGCCCTGGGGCAGTGGCAACAGTTGGAAATTGAATTGCAGGATCTGCAACTGGAAGAAGGGGACCGGTTATTGCTCTGTTCCGATGGGTTAAGCGGCATGGTAAGCGATGCCGAGATCGCTGCCCTGCTCAAGGCCTACCCTGATCAGGAGCAGGCTGCGGCAGCGCTGGTGGAAGTTGCCAACAGCTACGGCGGCCGGGATAACATCACCGTGGTGGTGGTGGATATCCTGCACACCCCAACTGTCATGGCCGGGATCAAGCGGTTATTCGGTAAAGGGTGATCTGCTGATTGCTCTTGTTCAGACCGCCGGCGTCTTCAACGCCTTGCGACGGGTTTTGTAGTAATACATGCGGGCATCGGCCTGCCGGAGCGCATCATCCAGTTGGGCAGAGTTCTCGGCAGTCGCCGACCCGATCGAGATACATAAATCATAGTTGGTCAACCCGCTGCTCAGTTTTGACTGGCAGTCGAGCAACCGTTTGACCACATCCTTGACCGCGGTTGCATCGGCATTGGGAAGGATCACCGCAAACTCGTCGCCACCGATCCTGGCCACCACATCATCCCCCCGGAAGGTTTCATTCATGGCCCGGGCCGCCAATTGAATCAGCCGGTCACCCTCCAGATGTCCGTAGGTGTCATTCACCAGCTTCAGTCCATCCACATCGGTGATCACAATACTGACCGGATAATTGCGCCCGACTTTCATGCGGGCAAATTCAGTATCAAAATAGGCGCGATTGAACAGACCGGTCAACGGGTCATGGGTACTGGCATAGCGCAGCCGTTCTTCGTACCGTTTTTTCTCGGTTATGTCGGTACAAGTGCCGGCCACGCGGGTCGTCAAACCGGCTTCGTTCCGTTCCACCACCTTCCCCCGGTAGAGGATCCACTTCCACTCCCCCCCTTTGGAAAGCATCCTGACCTCGATCTCGAACGCCGGGTGCCGACTGGCCAGTTCTTCATCGAGGAATTTATCAACCCGCGGCCAGTCGTCCGGGTGAACCAGCGACTTGATCGCTTCCGGGGTATATTCCAGTTCATCCGGAGTATAGCCAAGCATCTCCACGTAACGGTTGTTCATCTTCACCGTGGCGGTCGGTATCTGCCAGTCACAGAATCCGTCATTACTGCCGTCCAGCACCAGCTTGAGCTGTTGTTCGCTGGCACGCAGCGCTTCTTCCGATTGGCGGCGCTGTTCATGGCGCAGAAAATTTTCCAGGCCAAAGGAGATATTGGCCGACATTTCGGTCAACAAATTGACAATTTCCGCATCGAAATAACCAGGATAATCCGAGTAGACCTTCAATGCGCCAATCACCCTTCCTTGCAGCAGCAGCGGAAAGGCGGCTGAAGAACGGATACCATGTTCCTGGGCCGACACCCTCCAGGTGGTGGTAAGCGGATCATTGAGGAAATCGTTACAGATATACGGTTTCCCTTCCCGGATTGCCCGTCCGGTTGGTCCCCGCCCTTCCTCCTTGCGGGCATCGGCATGCACCACCAGGTTTTCCAGATAGCGCGCGGCCGCACCGCAATGGGCCACCGATCGCACGACCCCTTCACAATCGGTCACTCCGATCACCGCCAGGGTGAATTTCCCGAAATCGACGGCAGCATGACAGACCCGCTCAAACATCTCATCACGGGTGACACTCTCCATAATCGCCTTATTGGTATGGCTCAGAGCCGCATACATGTTCATGAAACGGGTAACGCTTTTTTCCATTTCCTTACGCAAGGTAACATCACGTATCACCTCCACCGCCGCAATGATCTGGCCATCCCGATTCCGAACCGGCGAGGCGCTGTTTTCCAGTACCCGTTGTTCCCCCTTGATCAGCAGCGACCGTTCCGCCGTATGGGGGAGGCCATCCTCGAAACATCTGGCAACCGGACAGTCAGGACAGGTCTCATTCCTCCCTTCGTAGGCGGTATAACAGCAGTTTCCAATGGTATTCCCCACCAGACGTTGCAACGTCTGGTTCTGATAGATAACCCTGAAATCACGATCCTGTACCGTGACACCATCACCCATGGCTGAGACCAGCGACTCAAAGTCAAGCGGTTCCAAAGAATACCTATGATCAGACAATTGTTTCACTACGACTCCCGTATAAATCGAATGGTTATTCAGCGCCGGCTGCTCCGGCAGAATGGTGACAGCTATGCTTCCGTCCGGCTGCTACCGGTAAATTGCACCACCCGGTTCATACCATTGCGATGGGCCCGGTGAGCCGCCTGTCCGGCCTGTTCCAGCAGCAGTTCAAAACCGGCATCGCGATCGGTATGCATCACCACACCGATGCTGGCGGTACAGCGAATCACGCCACGATTCCAGGCAATCGGCAATTCTGCAATGGTTGTCCGTAATCGTTCCGCCGTTTCCATTGCCAGCACACTGTCATCACCGGTCAACACCACCACGAACTCGTCGCCACCGGTTCTTCCCATGATATCGCTGTTCCTGACGAACAAGCGACAGGCTTGCGCTACTCCCCGCACGGTTTCATCTCCGGCGCCATGACCGAAATCATTGTTGATCTTTTTCAGTTGATCAATATCGATCAACAGCACTGCCAAAAAAGTATTCTGGCGGCAGGCCAGGCTGATCTCGCGATTGGCCAGTTCAATCAGCATCCGGCGGTTATAGAGTCCGGTCAAAGAATCACTGGTGGCATGCCGGAACAGTTCGTCCTCCAGCTGTTTGTGCAGGGAGACATCTTCCTTGACCGCCACAAAGCGCTTGATGCTGTTATCCGCATCAAAAACCGGCGAAATGCAGAGATGCTCCCAGTAGAGACGGCCACTTTTGCGCCGGTTGCACAGTTCACCACTCCACTCCAGCCCGCTGGTAATGCATTCCCACATGTTTTCATACACCCCTGTCGGGGTAAGTCCCGACTTGAAGATGCTCGGTTTCCCCCCCACAACTTCCTCGCGGCTATAGCCGGTGATCCTGGTGATCTTGTCACTCACATATTCGATGGTGCCGTTCAGATCGGTAATCACCAGCAGGCTCGGCCCTTTACTGATCGAGGAAACCAGGGTGGAGAGCGCCAGTTCATTCTGCTTGCGGGAGGAAATGTCGTGGGCCATGACGAAGATAAAATCCTCGCCGTTGCTGCTGAAGGGGGTCACAATGCAGTGCACCCACAACTCCTTGCCGCCGCTGGAAGAAAGATGCAGGTCAGCCGAGCACTCCTGGTTGCGCTGAATCGCGTTTCTGGCCAGTTCAAACAGACCGGATTCACTCAATGATCCGAGATCGCGGAGGTTCTGTGAAAAGATCTGTTTTTTGGTGGCATGTACCATTTGCGCCAGAGCGGAATTGACCAGGATGCAACTGCCGTCAATCCGATAGGCGGCAATTCCGACCGAAGAAGAGCGCAGCATCTGCCGTCGCAGGTCGAGGGCCGAGGTAACTTCCTTTGGACAGCCGGAGTTCTGCAGTTTATAGGTATCGATAAAGCGGTAGCTTTTCAGCTTCCGGTCGAAATAAATCGGATAACCGGCAGCCTGAAGGGTTTCCAGATAACGATAGATGCTCCGCTCGGTAACCGACAACTCTTCCGCCAGTTGACCGGTGGTCAGTTTTTCTCCGGCATCAAGCCGTTTCAGGATGGTCAGCAGAACATCAATTTTGGGAAGACTGGTTTGTGGCAAGACTAACTCCTTTTCAAGAATTGGGAATTGTAGCACAACAGACTGACAGCACCCTGTCAGTATTGTTATACCAAGAAAAAACTTTCTTGCGTCGGAGTAAGATTGAACAATAAAAAGGGCGTGTGGCAACAGGTGAGAAAACTCATCACGTTGCCATACGCCCCTGGGAGGAGACGAGGAAGAGCCGGCGCTCAGCCGGGGAGGAGCTGATTGGGCGTTCCCCAGCGCAGCAGTTTCAGTTGCGTTCCGCCGATGGCGATCAAATCACCCGCCACGATTTCATGCTGCTGGATTCGTTGACCATTGAGCCAGGTGCCGTTGGTACTCCCCAGGTCAACCAGCTGCAACAATCCCTGCTGCAGTTGAAAAGAGATGTGTGATTTTGAAATCATCGGATCGGGAATCACCAGATCCGCATCCCTGCGCCCCACCACACAGGGGAGCTGCGCCATCAGCGTTTCTCCCTTACGCGTTCCTTCCAGAACTAGGAGTTCCAGTTGATGGGCGACCTCCCCCCCGTGCGGCAACGGATCGAGGCGCTGAAAGACACCGGTTTCATCGCCGGACAGCCCCAGGCAACGGGCCATTTCTTCCGCTGTCGCTGCGCCAGCATCCGGGGCAGCCGCTGTGGCAATCGTCCGGTACATCATGGCATTGACCGGAACAGTTCCCCCCTGGAAGGCGTACAGCAGCAGCTGTTCATCAATCGGCAGCGCTTCCTCCACCGCAAACGCCTGATCGGCGTAGTATGCTTTCCCCTTGGTGCCGTCCTTGAAGAAAAACAGATTGTACAGTCCCTGTTTTTCGAGAATGATCAAGGCATCGGCAGCCTCCCTGCGCAGCTGCTCCAGGATCGATTCCAGGTTGATCAGCGTGGTGGGCGCCTTGGCGGTCAGTTCGTCCTGAATAAATACCAGCAGGCATTTGAGCAGCACCGGGTCGCTCTGATGGATTGACAGGAGCGCTCCGCCAGCAGCCAGCTTTCCCGCTTCCCGCAGAAAGTCAAGAATCCCCAGGGAAGACGGCTTCCCTCCCACCGAGACCCCGGCGGCATAGGGCGCACCCTGAAAGAAGAACAACAGATGCAGCGCCTGCTCCGACGTCAGGGCCAGATAGCCGGTGAAGGGAGGTTGTTGGGCCGTCAGTTCCCGGATGGTGCGGTTCAGCAGTTCGCGGCCACACGGTTGCGGCGCTCCCAGTAACGTGCCGGATGGAATTTTGATCGCTGCCATCGTGTTCCTCGTTTATAAGGAGATGATATACTGCTCGACCTCAGCCGGTGTCATGGTATAGGGGACCTGCAACTCCTGCTCGCTCCCGTTGTGCCGTAGCGACAAGCGGCATGGCTCGCCAGCCGGCGCCTTGGTATAACGGAGCAGGATCTGGGCTGCCAGCTGACGGTCATAATCCTGATCACCTATGATCACCCCGACCGGAGTATTGCCATCCATCCAGGTCAAGGCCTCCTCATGCTGCTGGCGGATATTTTCCAGCTGATTGTTATCCACTTCATCACGACCGAGAATCATCTTGGTACGTTTGCCAAGCCGGAAATGGCGGCCGATCTTGAGCAAACGGAAATCACGCGCATCCAGCTGTTCATCGCTGTGATCAAACATATCCTTGATTTTAGGGACAAAGGAGAGTTCGGTCAGCAGACAGCCACCGGCCGGACAGGGGTAGTTGGCGACATCCAGCTCGTCAGCCAGCTCGAACAATTCCTTACGGGAGCGCCCCTTGATGGCCAGCAGTTTTTCCCGATCAACCCACCCTTCCTTTTCAGGAATGGTCGGTTCGAAATGCTGGGCCGAGAGCGGCCGGAGCAGCAATCCTTCCAGGCCACTCTCCCGTTCAATCACCCGCAACGAATCGCGGCGCTGGCTCATGGGGCGTTGTCCCAGCACTTCACCGGTGATCACAAAATCGGCGCCACATTCCGCCATATACTCCTTGGCCTTGCGCAACAGGTAAATCCGGCAGTCGACACACGGGTTGACCCCTTTGCCATAGCCATGTTTCGGATTGCGGACGATCTCCAGATAATCAACCCCCTTGTGGATTACCTTGATCGGAATGTTGAATTCCTGGGCCACCCGGACAGCCTCCGATTTGCAGCCGGCATTCTTGCCGGTGCAGTTGCAGAAGGACGAGGTAAAGTTGAGGGCTTCGACGGCGATCCCCATGTCGAGCATCATCTTGACAGCCAGGGTGGAATCAAGACCACCGGAGAGAAGGGCGAGGGCTTTACGTTGTTGCATGAAATCTCCTGGGACTCCATGGCATGGCTTATCGTGGTGTTCGGCGCCAGACCACAAGGTCAATTTAATTTGGGGGGAAGGTAGCACACGCCACCGGAAGATGTAAAGGGGGGAGCAGGGAGTAAGCTATCAGATGAACGTTGATTTTTCCGATCTAGGGGCGTTTGCCGCGCAGCATTCTGGTCAGCAGGGAGTCGAGGGACGAGGCAAAACGCTGCCGGTCAGTCAGGGAAAACTGGCCGGGACCACCCTGCACAAGCCCGCCGGAGCGAAGTTCCATCATCAGATCGCGCATGGAGAGCCGTTCCCCCACGTTCTCCTCGGTGTAGATTTCCCCCCGGGGATCGAGCGCCACTCCACCCACCGCCACAATTCTGGCAGCCAGGGGGATATCGGCCGTAATCACCAGGTCGGTGGGGGCACAATGCTCGACGATATAGTCGTCAGCCACGTCAAAGCCGCTGTCGACCACAATCGAGGAGATCAGTCCGTTATCGTGCTTGGTCAGTTTGTTGTTGGCCACCAGGCGCACCGCCAACCCCAGACGTTGTGAGGCCCGAAAAACGATCTCCTTGATCACCCGGGGGCAGGCGTCGGCATCGACCCAGACGGTCAGGTTGTGTGGCTTGGAGATTGGCGGAACAGGGGTGAAAGTCGACATGCTCAATGGAAGCCGGCCACCTGGGCTTGATAGATGGTCACCGGTACGTAGCGCACCGCAAAATCGGTCGCGCACTTGCTGCAGGTCACAAAAAACGGTTTGCCGTTTTTCCCCTTTTCCAACGCCAGATCCTGTTTCTGATTGCAGTAGGGGCACTGGGCTGCCACGCTTGTCTGGGGAGCGGGCTTTGGTTCGATCTTTTTGACCGGGCGGGGAGCTTTAGCGTCTCCATTCCCCTTGGCCGGTGTGGGGGGCGTCAGCATCCTGGTCGGTTCGGTGGTATCGGTTTCAGGCATGGGAAGCGGCTCCTTTTCTTTTTTGGGTCGGATACGTTTGGTGCTTGATGCCAGCGGCAGGTTTTCATCAGAAGAGTCAACCGGTTTCAGGGCCGGCATCTCTCCCCGCAACGCTTTTCTCCAGATCAGCGGCAGGGATGTTTTGGAAAAGTGCTGCGGTTTGGTCCCTTTCATCAGGGCCGCGCCGTTCTTGACAATATAAAATTTACCCCGGTACTCCACCAAGGTTTGATCTTCGATCGCCACCACGGTAATTCCCGAAACCTTCTTGTTGTCCAGCCAGAACGAGACCGCCTCCGACATACCTGCACCCCCTGTAGCGAACTAGACCGCCAAACCTCTCCATCAGTGAAGATGACTGTTTCACAAAGCCGAGGTGGTTGTCAACCATGCACGTTTATTTAGCACTTGAACCGGCGACGGTTTATGGCTAGAATACAGGACAAATTTTATCCTTTAATAGCGAGCGTAGGAAACCATGAATATTGAACAGATGAAGGTTGTCATCAAGGAACTGCTGCTGCACACCGATCTTACCCCCTGTGTGGTCGGGCATCGCGGAGTCGGCAAGACCGCCGGGATCATCCAGGCCTGCCGGGAAGCGGGGATGGAATACCTGTCGCTGCGGCTGGGGCAGATGGAGGTGGGTGACCTGGTGGGGATCCCGTACCGCGACGGGGTCACCATGCACTGGTCCCGCCCTTCCTGGTGGCCATCGGATCAGGCCGCGCCGACGGTCATCCATTGCGATGAACTGAACCGGGCGCAGCAGGAAGATACCTTGCAGGCCATTTTCCAGTTTGTGGAACCGCCGGCCGAAGGGATGCTGCGCTCGCTGCACACCCATCAGCTGTCACGACGCCACAAGGTGGTGGTCAGCATCAACCCGCCGGACGGAAGCTACCAGGTGGCGACCCTCGACCGGGCCCTGATCGACCGGATGGTGATGCTGTACGTGGAAACCGATTACAGCTGCTGGGCCCGCTATGCCGTCAGCCGCGACCTGTCAGGGGATGTGCGCCAGTTTCTGGCCTCCAATTCCGCGATCCTCTCCAAGCAGGGGGCGCAGATGGATCTGCAGGTCGAGCCGAGCGAGCGTGCCTGGGAGATGGTCAGCATCCTGCGTAAGAGCTGCCGTTTCCCCCGCGAGCTGGAAATGGAGGTCTATGCCGGCATGGTCGGCAAGGAAGCGGCCATCATGTTCATGCGCTGGCTGGCTGACAAGGGGGGGCAACCGCTGTCGGCCGCCGATATCCTCGACAACTGGCCGGGCGTTGCCGAGCGGGCTGCTGCCCAGCGGGATGACCTGCAGGGAGCAACCATGCACGACCTGATCGCCACCCTGCAAAGCTCTCCCGAGATCAGCGGGGAACAGGAAGCCAACCTGATCAACTACCTGGCCATTCTCCCCCGCGACCTCCGCTTCGGCTGTGTCAAATCGCTCTTAAAAATCCCCCCGGTCGCCCTCAAGATCAGCCAGGACAAGTACGACGCCACCGTCTTCGATGCCATCGGGACCATTGCCCGGGAAGCATACTGACCCGGCATGTCAAACTCCCGAGCGCTTGAAGATACGATCGTACGCCTGCTGCGCCAGCGGCCATTCTACGGCCACTTCCTGCTCAACCTGCGCCGCGAGGAAACAACCGGCAGCAACAAGCCGGCCGGCATTACGGTGCGGGACGGCATACCGCTGATCTCCCTCAACAATGCCGGTTTCACCGGACTGACTAGCGTTGAGCAGGAAGCGTTGCTGGAACACCTGGTGAAACACCTGTTACACCTGCACCCCGTACGGGGCAAAGGGCTCAACCGCCATGACTGGGATATCGCCTGCGACCTGGCGATCAACCCGTCCATCAAGGGGCTGCCGCCGGAGGCGCTGTTCCCCGCAGCGTATAAGATGCCGGACGGACTGGCGGCGGAGGAATACTACCAGGCGCTGGTTCCCCCCTTCGATACCGGCAACCTGGAGGGGAGCGGTTTTGGTGATGCGCAACAGGATCAGCAGGGAGCGGCGGGAGCCGGGCTGGGAGATGCCGAGGGGACTCCGCTGGACGACCATAGTATCTGGAGTCAGTCCGACAGCACTCCGGCGGCGCTGGCAGAAGAGATGGTCCGCTCCATCACCCGCGATGCGGTACGCGGCTGTGATGGCGATACGCCTGCCGATCTGCGCCCGGTGGTGGCGGCGCTGCTACAACCATCCCCGATTCCCTGGCGTCAGATCCTGCGGCAGTTTGTGGCCACCGCCGGGCGAACCGGCAAAACCAGCAGCTGGATGCGGGAGCATCGCCGTTTCGGTCACGACACCCCCGGCATCCGCAAGCGCCATCGCCTGAACCTGCTGGTGGGGGTCGATGTCAGTGACTCCACCAACAGCACGGAGTTGCGGGAAGCCTTTGCTCGGGAGCTGATCAGCCTGGCCCGGGGACGCGAGTCACGTTTGACCGTGCTGTACGCCAACAGCCGCATTCAGCGCATCCAGCAGTTCACCGGGACCAATCTGGTGTGTGAGGTCTACCAGGGGGGCGGCTTTACCGACCTGCGTCCGGTTTTCGACTATGCCCGCAGCATGAAGCCGCTGCCGGCAGCCGTGATCTACCTGACCGACGGCATCGGTCCGGTGCCGGAGCAGATGGAATTTCCGACGCTGTGGGTCCTGACCGGCGCGGGAGAAAAACCAGCCCCCTGGGGGGTGGAATTGAGAATGGAGAGTTGAGATGGAACAGTATGCACCGATGACCGCCGAGTCGGTCGCCGCACTGCTGACCGCAGCAGGGGCAGACGTCATGATCCGGGCCGGGAGAAGCGAGAACTACAGCGCCCCGCGTGAATTTTCCTTTGAAGTCAAATCGATCTTCCCCAACGGCATGGGGTTGCAGGTGGTGGCCCGCCAGTTCAACTACCGCGACCCGTGGGAAGCAACCGGCCGGGTCAACGACACGGTGGACGCCGTGCTGACCCGCAACGGGGCCCTTACTCCGCTCCCGCGCGGCTACGCCTATTTCCAGGGGATTGATGAGGAGTGTAACCTGGACGAGGAAAAGCTGAAGGAAGTCATTGCAGCGGTGAGCGCCGTCAACCCGAAGATTTACCTGTTGCAGGAGATGACCGGGGAGACGCTGTAATTTCGCGTAGTGGAGCCTTATGAAAGTAACCACCCTGATCATAACCCTTGCCGCAATCCTGGTCCTCCCCATGCTGGTGCAGGGGGAACAACCGCCGACAGCACTGGCAACTGCAGCGCCCTCCCCGGCAACCAGTCATGCCATCGAAATCAGCATGAGCCGCAACCAGCTGACACTGTACGAGATCAAAGCAGACAACCAGCGAACCGTTGTTGCCGAATACCCGGTCGGCTCCGCTGTCACTGGTCTCAAAACCTATCCGCTCGGCGCCGGCAGCGTAACCGGCATTTTCTTCAATCCCTGGTGGTATCCGACTCCCTACTCCCGCCAGGTCTTCCGGGAGCGCGGCATCAACCTGCCAAGAGCGGTTCCCCCCGGTGACCCGCTCAACTACATGGGTCCGTTCAAGATTGCCCTTTCCCACCGCACCTTCAAGGGAGCGATCTACCGGATCCACGGCAACAACAATCCGAAGCGGGTCGGCCGCCGGGTGACCGGTGGTTGTTTTGTGATGAACAACAGTGACGGCCTGGCCCTGGCCCATACCATCAAGGTCGGCACCCCGGTAACCATCCTCCCCTGAATTATAGCCCGGCCAACGGGCAAGAAACTTTACACCAGTACGTAGTAGAATCGTGCGGTTGCCAGGCCGCCGCCATCAGCTGAAAAGAATATTTACACCTGGTTCAGACGAGATATCAGGATATTACGAACAAAGCGGATCAAGAGTGCCAAGAAACTTTCCACTATTGATCCACGCCGTTGAAGTTTCCTCCCCCTGTCATGGTTCTTCCGCACCATCCCTCCCCTGGCGAACATTACTCCCAAACATTCACCCGACCACCAACAGCATCGCAACCATCCGGTATTATATCTGTTTTATTGCCACGACACCGTTTATAGCAGTTGGCGTTGGCGTGATAATTCTGCTATTGGTACAGTACGTGTAATAAGCTGGCGGACAATGGGTACGTGATAACGACACGAATGAATTGTCCCAGGATGTCACCCGGATAGTTCCATGACAGCCTGATGTTCGTCACTACTAACTCTATCAATACATTCAGACAGATACACAAGGAGAACAATTTTATGCATCACGACACGACCATCAGCAATGACAACCGGATTGGCGATCTGTTACTCGCAGCAGGGATGATTACTGAGGAAAATCTCAGAATCGGCCTGAAACACCAGGGGCATTGCGGCGAGCGGATCGGCTCCGTACTCTTGCAGCTGGGGTACCTGAGTACCGAAACATTGCTGGAGTTTCTCAGCAAACGCTTCGGAACGGCTTCGATCAATCTTTTCAATATAAATATTTCCCCCGCCATATTGAACACCCTGACCCTGGAGCAGATGAAGATGCTCCAGGCGCTGCCGATTATCCCGTCAACCAAGGGGCTCTTTGTCGGCATGGCCGATCCGAATGACATCAAGGTCATCAATGAACTGGAGTTTATCCTTGGACGAAAGGTTGAAACGGTCGCCGTTGCCCATGCCCAACTGGATGCGGTTTTTCGTTACCTGGAGAAGAGAGGGGGACAACTGGCGACAATGCTGTCGGGTAAGGATGTTGAACTAGAACAGTCGGGAAGCGTCATGCCGGAGGGAATTGAGCTGAAAGATCTGTTTACAGCACTGATGGAACGCAAGGCATCCGACCTTTTGATTTCGGCCGGTGTCCCCCCCTGTCTGAAGATTGATAACAAACTGGTACGCTTGCCGGGGCATGATCTGAGTCCCGGTGACCTGGAACGATGCGCCCAGGAACTGATGACCGAACAGCAGTGGCAGGAGTTTCTGGAAAAAGGAGCACTGGATTTCGGTCTTTCCAATCCCACGGTGGGACGTTTCCGGATCAATGCCTATCGTCAGCGTGGTTCAATATCGCTCTCTATCCGCAACGTGGTGGAGAATATCCCGACGCTTGCGGATTGCGGATTGCCGGACTGGATCGAGGAGTATGTCATGCGTCCCCAGGGGCTGATCCTGATTACCGGCCCGACCGGCCACGGCAAGAGCACCACCCTGGCGTCGTTGCTCGATGTGATCAACACCAAGCGCAAGTGCAACATCATCACGATTGAAGACCCGATTGAATTTTTGCATAAGCATAAGATGAGCAACATAAATCAACGGGAGGTCGGCCGGGATACCCCCTCATTTCATGACGGACTGACCCATATCTTCCGTCAGGCTCCGGATGTGATCATGATCGGCGAAATGCGCGATCTTAACAGTTTCGAGATTGCAGTCCAGGCCGCGGAAACGGGACACCTTGTGATCAGCACCATGCACGCCAACACAACCACGACCGCAATCGAACGGATCATCGAAATTTTTCCGCCCGAAAAGCAGCAACAGATCCGGGTGCAACTTGCCGAGGTTTTTCTGTTGATACTAAATCAGCGCCTGCTGCCAAAAAAGAATGGCGCCGGCAGAGTCCTGGCCTATGAAAAACTGGCCAACTCCACCCGCATCAGGAACATGATCCGCGAGTCAAAGACCCATCATATCAGATCCATGTTTCATCACTCGGCGGCGGAGGAGTACCAGCCGATGGATATTTCCTTGGGGAACCTGTTCAGGAGTGGGAAGATCACACTTGAAGAAGGGATCAAGTACAGTGAAAACCCCTTAGCAATCAAGGAAAAGCCTTGAGCAGTCATACGGGTACAAACCAAAAGCAGGCTTTAAATCATGAGATGCGCAGATACTGATTAATTATATTGTCAGAGCCAACAAACAATGTAAAATATGATTATCATATTTTACGGAGAATGTTATGCAAACAGCGATCAGTTCAACCGAAGCGGTGAGAAATTTTTCGGAACTGCTCAACAATATTAAATATCGTGGCGATCGGTATACCGTTATCCGTGGCGGAAAACCGGCTGCCTCCCTGGTTCCGGTGGAACCGGTTCGCAGCGGCGCAACGCTGGCTGACCTGCGTAAGATTGTGCAAGCCTTTCCCCATCTCGACAGGAGTGATACCTCCTTTGAAGCTGATGTTATGGCGGCGGCAAGTTCGCAGCCTGCAATGCCCGAGGCTCTGTCATGGGAGTGATACTTGACTCCAGCGAGATCATCGCCCTGGAAAGAAGCCGGGGGATCGTCGAAAATCTGGTGGCTGGCCGTGAAGATGAGCCGTTTGGTATCAGCGTGGTAACCGTGGCCGAGCTTCTTCATGGAGTCGAGCGGGCCGATACGGAAGCCAGGAAAATACGACGTCAGGCCTTTGTGGAAAAAGTGATCGAGATGATCCCTGTGTTTCCGTTTGATGTTGGAGTTGCCCGCATCTACGCAAGAATATGGGCATCACTGGTGCTGCGAGGGTTTACGGTAGGGGCGCATGATCTGATTATTGCCGCGACAGCCATTTCTCTGGATTACACGGTTATTACCGCTAACCGGCGGGATTTTGAGAAGATCGAGGGATTACGCCTCGAAGTGCGGCAGGCGTAGATTACGCCATGCACGTTGCACTTGTAGACGGGATAAATGTTCCATTTGGGTAGATCACCGGTTCACGCACGCGTGAACCGGTGATCTACGAGTTGGCCAAAGGCATAAAAGGCGTAAAAACCTGGAGTGGCGGCATTTCGTGGCGTCGGTGGCGGGGACGAGAAAAAAAGTAACTTAGTGCCGCGAACATGCCGGAGTAGAAAGCTGGCGAAGCGGCATGGAATAGCTGAAAAATCATAAATCCCAACAAATCCAGGAAACATCACACGTTGCAGGCTTTTTGCCATAAAGTAAACGAAGGAAAACCGAAACGGCATAAAAAGGCGAAAAGCTATTTAAAACCTACAGAACCGAGGAGTTTGCTGGTTTTGTGCATTTTGCCGGAGAAGCACGCTAGTGGAGCAGTAAAGAAAAGCGGAAAAGGCGAAAAAAGGCAAAAGGGAAAGTACCGCTAAGGCCGCTTATTTCGTGGCATTAAGAGCTTTGGCATCAAGTAAAACCGCAGAAAAACCGAGAGGCGAAACGGCATAAAGTAACGGAGGAAGAAACGCCACTGACACCAGCCGTGGCGCGGACAACCGGAAAAACCGAGTAGTCGCTGCTGGGGCAAGTCTGGCGGAATGATAGCAACAAAGAAAGAGAAAACAGCGGCTCAACCAACGACCCTAAAAGACTGGCAGGTGAAGGCTCACCATGTTGGATGAGATAATTTCCAGAGGTAGGAACAAGTGATTTTTATAGTCATCGAATCGATTTTTCTGCTAGCACTTCTTGGATTACTCATCCATGTCTATCTGGCCGCCTCAGCGAAACGATGGGATCATGTAGAGGGGAAGATAGTTTCAATTAACCTTAAACAGCACTCTCATCCAACCAAAAGAATAGGTAGGCCAATGTACGAGACAACCTATTCACCATTAGTTACTTATGAATACGTAATCGGAGGCAAGAAACATTTCGGCAATAGAATTAGTTTTGGCGTAGTAAACAGAGAATTTGATAACCAAGAAGAAATTAACTCATATTTGGGTGTGTCACCTGGCGACAGAGTGAATATTTACTATCATAAATTTGCCCCATCCATTTCAGTAATAAAAGCAAATGAATCTGAACTTACTTTATACATATTTCTCGCAGGTTGCATTGTAGCTGGTATGTTTACTGTTCAATATTTTAATAATGCCCTTCATTCGTACTAATAGAATCAATGAGAGCATCCAACTCTCGGCGGCACACAGTCGGCGCGGAAAACCTCGCGCCGCTGGTGCGCCTCATGCCCGTTGAACAGAGAGAAGATTGAGATGAAAAAAATCCTATCAAAAACTGGTGGCGTCATATTTACAGCCTGGTTCTTTTACCAGGCATCCAGAGGATTGTTGACCGGAGAAATAACTATTGCCGGAAAAGTGAAATCGGCCACGTTTACTGGAACAACTTGTTTAATTGCGAGCATAGGAGCGCTTATTTTGAGCATCGGTAGTGCATGGCGCTTGACAGATTCAGAGAATGAAGAAAAGAAACTTTTTACTTTGAAGTCTATACCGGTATGGATAGGGTTTGCCATTATAATCATTGCTATATTTATGCATCCGCATCCGTAAGAACATGTAACCGTCTCAGAGAGGGAAGACAACGTTCAACCACTCGGCTGCACACAGACGGCTGACGCCGCTGGTGCGTCTCGGCCCCGTTGGAAACCAAACCGAGGAAAGTAACCCGCACATAACTGCCGGAGTTGGCGGAACTGGAAATAACTGTCGTCAAGTAATTTGGAGGTTGATAATGGGACAACTAAAAGCCAAAACAATGATAGAGAGAGCTGGCTTTAAGGATGATGACTTAAAAACTCCCGAACATGATAGCATCATGATCTGGCTTGATAAAAACATTGAAGAAGTGCTAGCGCTGGCATTTCCGAAAGAATGGTCTTCAAGAGAGACTGAAGAGCCTCAAAACGAATTACTTTCAGAACTTGCAAAGCGTCGAACCACAATTAATTCCCAAATAAATCAGCTTTACTCCAAAATAGAACGAATCGAAGATGTAAAATCAAAAAAAATTTCACTTGGAAATGAATGGGATCCCAAATTTGACGATGATATAACTGCTCTGGAATCAAAGATTTCAGAAGCTACATCTCAAATAGAGACGATATCTGGATGGATAAGTCTTGAGCAACCACCACTACGGCCAACGCCTACTGTTACCCTTAAACAATGGGAGTTTCCAATTGTTAATGGAAGGGATTTCGTTGTTGGCTTTGTAGATATGATGGTTCGCATCCAGAAACCATTTCTTTGGATTAAGTTCCATTGCACAAATGACAACGATCCTATATCTGACAAACCTGAATGGGAAATCACGTCGCATAGCAGTGACGTGTATTTTGAGGTTAAATCTAAAATTAGTTCATTAGGCGAATTGATACGCCAAATCCGATTTTACCAATCCCACAAACAAGGGCTTTATTTTGTGGTGTCACCAGACGAGCGCTATGCTGATGTTTTGAGGTCCCAAGGAATTGGGTTTATAGCCTGCCCTTCTTTTTCTTCTAAAGCTACTCAAGCAACTTTATTTTAAGATACCAGCCTCGGAGAGGTTGTGGGATATATTCCGGGGATACAATGCAATTAAAGTAATCGGTACTATGTCCAGCGAATATTCGAAGGAGATTCAAAATGGCTGATTTGAAATATCAACCGATAGCTCATGACCATACTGCATTTCTTGATAATGCCATGAAACGTGAAGGATTCAAAAAGGCATACGAAGACTTGGAAGAAGTATATGCTTTGGCAAAGGAGATGCTTGCAGCTCGTGCGCGTGTGGGGCTTTCACAGGAAGCCGTAGCCGAAATAATGGGAACTACAAAGAGTGCGATATCAAGGCTGGAAGCAGCCGGGAAACACGCTCTTTCCTTAACTACCCTCAAAAAATATGCTCACGCCGTCGGCTGTCACCTTGGAATCAAATTTGTTCCAGAGCATGCCCAGCAAGGAAGTTAGACCGGGCCAAACCCAACCCCGGTATATTCCGGGGACAATGCAATTGAAGTCGTCTTCACCACTGAACATCTCGCCACGCAATTAAACTGCTGACATACCAATCAGTTAAATCTATTTTAGAGAAAAAGTTCGGCAGAAATATCTGGGGTATGTTTTCGATTTTAACCTTTAAGATTGTATAGTTACAGCAAAACTTCGGCATGCCGAAGTTTTAGATTCGCAGGGTCGGCGGTGAGTTGGATTTGGTTGCTTGAATCCGACTATATTGGGCCGCAGATGCAGTGTATTTCTGCTTCGAAATTACTTCACGAGAACAAAATTAAAATCTTCGGCATGAAGGAGCGTACCATGAAATTTTACCGTGCTACCGCAGTACTGATGCTTGCCACGCTCTGCGTGCTGCTACTTGTGACGACAGTTTGTGCCGAAACGAGCAAAGCACCAAATGCTGCAACCAGATACTATGTTACGGTGAGATCACCCCAACAGACTGAGTGGACCGACTACGGCCTGGAGTTCATACGTTCCGCCCTGGCGGCCAAACCGGATTTTGCCGTTGTACCATCATATGAACCGGTACAGCTGACGATTGCCCTGCTGAGCAAATATAAAATGCAAGGGTATCTTCTGAAAGTCGAGATCGCCAAACCGGTTTACGATACGCGCCACACCCTGACGGTGGCTACGACCCTGGCAGTCTATACCTATCCGCAAAACGGCTTGCTCTCCGTGTTTCCCGCCCATCTATCACAACCCGGCGTCACCCCGGGAAACCGGGCGATGGAACTCCAGCTCGTACGAAGCAGCCTGGAACATGCCGTGGCCAATTTTACTACCTTTGTTCGATCACGACCGTGACACTTCCGTTGGGAGTTCTGAGACAGCCGATTCAATAAAATAGTCGGCACTATGTTTTCTCTGAATATTTCCATCACACTGCAGTATGCGTTAAAGATATCGAGAGGTTGTACATTTAAGCGTTATGGTTTGTCAGTTTGTTCATGACAGCCGGAACCGCCTGACAAGATTTTGCAGTTCCTGGGCCTGAGTAGCCAATTGGGCGGCAGCGCCAGCAGTTTCATCCGCGCCGCGCGCTGTCTGCTGCACCACCTCGGTGATCTGCTGGATATTGTTCGTAACCTCGCCGGTGGTAGCAGTCTGCTCCTCGGCGGCCGTGGCAATTTGGTTGACCTGCATGGCGACTTCGTTGATCCGCTCCAGGATATCCTCTAGAGCCTGGCCCGATTTCAGGGACGAGACCGCCCCTTTTTCCACCTCATGAACCCCTTCTTCCATAGCCTTTACTGCTTCCCTGGTTTCATTCTGAATTGCCTTGATCATTTCGCCTATCTCGCGGGTTGCCCTCGTCGTCCTTTCAGCAAGGGCACGCACCTCGTCTGCCACTACCGCAAATCCTCGTCCCTGTTCTCCGGCCCGAGCCGCTTCGATGGCGGCGTTCAACGCCAGAAGGTTAGTCTGATCGGCGATATCCTCAATGGTGCTGATGATTGCACCTATCTGATCGGAACGGACCCCCAAAGTTTCAATGGTTTTTGAGGTCTGACGCACCCGATCGGCGATAACATTCATACCGGAAATGGTTTCCTGAACCACCTTGGCCCCTGCATTGGCTGAATCTGTGGTCAGGCGGGAAGCATCGGCTACCATGGAGCAGTTACGAGCTATATCCGTACTGGTGGCAGACATTTCCTCGCTGGCGGTGGCAACGGTATTGGTCTGAGCAGCCACCTCTTCTGCGCCGGTGGCTATCTGAGCCGAGGTAGAGTGGAGCTCGTTTGAGGCTGAGGCGATACTGGTTGAGATGTCTACCGTACGGGTGATCATGTCACGTAGATTTTGCACCATGTTTTTCATGGCTGCCATTAACTGGCCCGTTTCGTCCTCTGACCTGACATCAACAGCAACCGTCAAATCACCCTCTGCCAAACGATTGGCCACATCCACGCATATGCCGATGGGACAAGTAATTGTCTGCGAGATGGCAATCGTCAACACAACAACCACCACGCCTACCAGCAAAATTATACAGAGCGATATGATCGTAGCCTGTTTGTTCACTACCGCAGCATCCTTGGTGCCTTTCTCGGATAACGTCACATTATATTCCATATGACTATCAAGACGCTTGGCAAGCTTTTCGGTGAGTGGTTTCGCATCATGCAGTATCATGTCACGAGCTTCGATTTTCTTGTTGTCACGAGACAGAGCAAACACCTTATCTCTTACCACCGCCAATTCGTTCATAGCTGCACGATCATCGGCCAGCATCTGTTTGTCCTTATCATCGGAAATAAGCGGTTCGTAGTCCTTCATCGCCTTTTCGAAATCCTCCCGATCCTTGCGGATCTGTTTGTCAACTCCAGCCATTGTGGTTTCATCCGTAGTGAGTACATGCTGATAGGTATGTTCTGTAAGGTCGTCAATGGCCGTTATCACCCTATGCAAAACAAGGATGCTCGGCACGCTGTTGATGGCACTGTAGTTGGCAGCATCAAAAACCTTGTGCATGCGCGACAGGTTGAAGATCCCCATACCCACCAGGCTAATCAGAGTTACAAACAGCAGCATATACATCTTTCGACTGATCTTCTGATTTCTAAACCAAGACATGACGTACCCCCTTTGTGCCAGATTGTGCCCTTTTCATACAACAGCGCCACAGTAATGCCCACCACCCCCAATATCATTAAACATATCTCAGCACACATAAATTTTGTATACAAACAAGCTCACAATACATCAAGAAAGTATCAAGATGATTATAAGGCCATAGGTTCGGTAGGGTAAAACCGTTATGTGGGGAGGGGGAGTGGCTAAGATAGCCCAGAATCTGAGGGGGCCTGACCATCCGGTGATGGACAGGCTCTTTCTGTTTCCGATTACAAAAATTCATCAGAAAAAATAGTTTCACTGCAACAATTCTTTACATCCCAGCCTTTACTCAGCCTCCAAGTCATTTTTTCCTGATTTTCTTCGACAACCGGCAACTTTAGTTGCACAAAGCAATCCGAGCAAACATCTTCAACACTGCATAACATACTGTTTTTGATAATTTATATTCCAACCACACATTGGCGGCTGTTTTGCTCAAAGCTAGGGTGTCCGGGGCGCGATTGCACCAGCAGATGATCTGCGCCTATGAAAAGTTTGACACTATGCGACAGACTAAAAGGAGAATAGAGATGAGTAACGACAGCAGATGTCCGGTAACGGGCGGAGTCGACAAACCAACGGCCAGCAGAGGGACGACGAACCAGCACTGGTGGCCCAACCAGTTGAACCTAAAGATGCTTCATCAGAATTCGCCCCTGATCAACCCGATGGGCGCGGAGTACAACTACGCCGAGGAATTCAATAAACTCGACCTGGATGCGCTGAAGAACGACCTCTCTGCGCTGATGACCGACTCGCAAACATGGTGGCCGGCCGATTACGGTCACTACGGGCCGCTCTTCATCCGGATGGCGTGGCACAGCGCCGGGACCTACCGCACCGGTGACGGACGCGGCGGCGCCTGCTCGGGATCGCAGCGTTTCGCGCCGCTCAACAGCTGGCCGGACAACGTCAACCTGGACAAGGCCCGCCGTTTGCTCTGGCCGATCAAGCAGAAATACGGCAGGAAAATTTCCTGGGGCGACCTGATGATCCTGGCCGGCAACTGTGCCCTGGAATCCATGGGTTTCAAGACCTTCGGCTTCGGCGGCGGACGCGAAGATGTCTGGGAGCCGGAAGAAGACGTTTACTGGGGGAAAGAGGAGACATGGCTGGGAGACAAGCGCTACAGCGGTGACCGGGAACTGGAAAATCCTCTGGCCGCCGTGCAGATGGGTCTGATCTACGTGAATCCGCAAGGGCCGAACGGTGAGCCGGATCCGGTCGCCTCCGGCCGAGACGTTCGCGAGACCTTCGCCCGCATGGCCATGAACGACGAAGAGACCGTGGCGCTGGTCGCCGGCGGACACACCTTCGGCAAGTGTCATGGCGCGGGGGATGTGGCGCATGTGGGGCCGGAACCGGAAGGCGCCGGTATTGAGGAGCAGGGGCTCGGCTGGAAGAGCAGCTTCCGTAGCGGCAAAGGAGGCGACACGATCGGCAGCGGCATCGAGGGGGGATGGAAAGCGAACCCGACAAGGTGGGACATGGGGTATCTGAATACCCTGTTCACATACGAGTGGGAGCTGGTGAAGAGCCCGGCTGGTGCCTATCAGTGGCTGGCCAAGGACGTGGCCGAAGAGGACCTGGTGGTTGACGCCCACGACCCGGCCAAGAAGCACCGGCCGATGATGACCACGGCGGACCTCTCCTTGCGCTTCGACCCTATCTACGAGCCAATCAGCCGGCACTACCAGCAGAACCCGGAGAAATTTGCGGACGCCTTTGCCCGGGCCTGGTTCAAGCTGACCCACCGCGACATGGGGCCACGCTCCCGCTATCTCGGCCCTGACGTGCCTGCAGAAGAGCTCCTGTGGCAGGATCCGGTCCCTGCGGTCACCCATGCATTGATTGACAGCCAGGATATCGCCGCACTCAAGGGGAAAATCCTCGCATCGGGGCTGTCCGTCTCCCAACTTGTCTCGACGGCCTGGGCGTCGGCATCCACCTTCCGCGGCTCCGACAAACGGGGCGGTGCCAACGGCGGCCGTATCCGTCTTGCGCCGCAGAAGGATTGGGAGGTCAACCAGCCAACCATACTTACGACTGTGCTGCAAGCCCTTGAGGGGATCCAAAAGGAGTTTAACAGCGCGCAGCCAGGCGGGAAGATGGTTTCGCTGGCCGACCTGATTGTGCTGGGGGGATGTGCAGCTGTCGAGCAGGCTGCCAGGAATGCCGGCTTTGATGTGACCGTCCCCTTTTCGCCGGGACGCAGCGATGCATCTCAGGAACAGACCGACGTGGCGGCATTCGCCGTACTCGAACCGGTTGCCGACGGGTTCCGCAACTACCTCAAAGCAAAATTCTCTGCATCAGCAGAGGAGCTGCTGGTTGACCGGGCACAGTTGCTGACGCTGAGCGCCCCCGAGATGACGGTGCTCCTGGGCGGCCTGCGCGTCTTGAATGCCAACTTCGGCCAGTCCCGTCACGGGGTCTTCACCGACCGGCCGGAAACACTGACCAATGATTTTTTCGTGAATCTGCTCGACATGGGAACCATCTGGCAGGCAGCACCGGACACCAGCGACCTGTTCGAGGGGCGTGATCGCACAAGCGGCAAACTCAGGTGGAGCGCTACCCGTGTCGATCTCATCTTCGGTTCCAACTCCCAGCTCCGGGCCATCGCGGAAGTCTACGGATGTGAGGACTCCCGGGAGAAGTTCCTGCACGACTTTGTCGCGGCATGGAACAAAGTGATGAACCTTGACCGTTTTGACCTTGCCTGATCGCAGTCTAAAGCGGGATCGGATTGTTACTCCCGGTCAGCCGACCGGTAAACATCCGGGCTATTTTTTGACGTGATTTGTTATTTATCATATAGTTATGCCCAAATTCCAGACGTCCGGAATTTGGGCATATTCTCCATCCCCCCCTTCACCCGCACCCTTTTTTAGTTCTTATAATTTGGGGAGATACGAGTGTGTTCCCCACATTTCCATTATCCCCAAATCACTGTCGAAATTGTTTACACTGTTTATACCCCAGATATAAAACGCTTTTTCTGCCGTCTTTCCAAACCTTTCCGCACGTCCAACCCGCTATCCACAACAGTACGAAATTAATTAATTATATCCACCGCAACAACCACCTGATCCGGCAACGCCCTGATCAAAGTTAAAAAGCATCAAACATGGCTACTGTCGACAAAATTAACACGCCCCCCCTAACGACTGTATACAAACACATACTTATTTGTAATTACCAACAGCTATAAACCTTGGCACGCTAATTGATATTTTTACATGAGTTACATTCGTCCCCTAACACCACGTAAAGGAGCCCTCACATGTCAGCAAACGTAAAAAACTACCTGATGGCAGCAATTATTTGCCTGGTCAGTCTTTGCAGCGCGGCAACCGCCAAGGCAATCCCCTCTGCCAGTTACACCACTCAGGATAATGGCGACGGGACCTGGCAATACAGTTACTCCATTACCAATGATGTGGCCGGGCAGGCAATTGACAGTTTTTCCCTTGATTACGCCTATGGCCTTTACGCCCTCCTCCAGCTCGATTCTTTCCCTGCCGGGTGGGGGCTGTCGTCGTATGTCCTTGATCCGTCTGCCTCATCCTCGGGGGGACTGCCGGGCAAGCTGTACGGTTTTGCCGATTTGGGTTCCGAGATTGCCCCCGGCATTACCCTGGCCGGATTCACGGTCAGATTCGTCTGGCTCCTTGATGATACCGATACTGCCGGTAATCTTATCAATCCCCCACTGGATTCCATAGGCGGTACTTTGGCCATGGAGGATCAAGTCTTTAACTATACAACCATTCAGCTAGGCCCTGTCGCACCGGTGCCCGAACCAGCGACATTCCTGTTGTTTGCTCTCGGGCTGGCAGGTCTGGCCGGTTTCCATAGAGTTACACGGTCGAAATAGGTATCGGCAACCAAAGAGCCGGGAGGATTCAATGAAAACAAAACTCGTAATCATTATTCTGCTCGCCATATGTTGTGCCAGCGGCGCATTTGCTGCTGTGCCCAATTTGACGCTGCCGTACCAGAAAACCTTGACTGTAGCAGCTACTACCAGCACCACGGCTACTCCGGTTACCTTTCACTTCTCCCTGTTTGATGCCGAAATTGATGGTACCAGGTACTGGGAAGAGTCCCAGACGATCAACGTTACCAAGACCACCCGCCTGATCAGCGTCACTCTCGGTTCAACAGGCTTTTCACCCTTGAATATCACTGATTTTAATCACCAGCTCTGGGTGCAGGTGGAATTGAACGGTTCCCCGATCGGCAATCGTGACAAGCTGGTTGTTGCCCCCTATGCCATTTGGAGCGCCACCAGCAATGTACCGGGAGTGGCCGGTCCCCAGGGAGAAAAAGGTGACCCCGGTTCGCCCGGACCAGCGGGTTCCATAGGACTGCAAGGGCCAGCCGGTCCGCAAGGTCCTCAGGGTGTTGCAGGGGCACAGGGTCCAAAAGGTGATACAGGACCGGCGGGAGCTGCCGGACCCAAGGGTGATACCGGCGCAACGGGTGCAACCGGTCCCCAGGGGGCAGTTGGCCTTACAGGTGCACAAGGAGCTGCCGGTCCGCAAGGTGTAAAAGGTGATATCGGACCTCAAGGGGCTCAGGGCGTTGCGGGACCGCAGGGTCCAAAAGGTGAAGCAGGGGCAACCGGTGCCCAAGGAGCTACTGGTTTAAAAGGTGATACCGGACCGCAAGGGGCTGTTGGTCCTCAAGGGATTCAGGGGCCAGCCGGGCCTAAGGGCGATACTGGTCTTCAAGGGATTCAGGGTGTTGTAGGTCCGCAGGGGGCAAAAGGAGATACCGGTGCAACAGGTCCCCAGGGGCCAGTTGGCCTTACAGGAGCACAAGGGCAAGCAGGGCCGCAAGGTGCAAAAGGTGATACTGGGCTCCAAGGGGCTCAGGGGCTTCAGGGTGGTGCTGGCCCGCAGGGCCCAACCGGCGCAACCGGTGCACAAGGCCCCGCAGGTTCCAATGGTTCTAACGGTTCACCAGGAGCCGATGGCAAAACCGTGCTGAGCGGAACAGTTGATCCTTCGGCAGGTACCGGCAATAATGGTGATTTTTACATCAACACCGTCAGCAACAAGATCTTCGGACCGAAAGCCTCGGGAGCCTGGGGTGACGGTGTTTCACTGGGGGAACCTGCAGGTTCCATTCGTGGTCAACTGACAACATGTTCCGGCGACGTACCTAGTTCTCAAGTTTATATCCCTGGACATGCCTTTTTTATAATTACCGGTTCTACGGGAAATTATGTTTTCGATTTTGTCCCCCCTGGAACCTATGATGTGGTTATCAATGCCCCTCCGAAACCTTTAACGACACTACCGTTAATCCAGGTAAAACAAGGTCAACACACGATTATTCCACCATTTCTCCTTTCTGATGTTAGTTCTGACGCATCCAATTGCGGTCAATGTGGAAACGTATGCCAATTTGCAAATGCTGCTGCCGCCTGCACGAATGGTACGTGTGGAATGGGGGCTTGTAACGCTGGTTGGGGTAGCTGTGACGGGGCCGCTGCCAATGGGTGTGAAGTAAATCTCCAGACTAATCCCAACAATTGTGGGACATGTGGCAAGGTTTGCGGGTTCATTGTACATGGTACTTCCGCATGCATGGGTGGCACATGTGGAATAGGGACTTGTAACAATGGTTGGGGTAACTGTGATGGGGCCGTTGCTAATGGGTGTGAAACAAACGTTCAAACTAATTTGAACAACTGTGGTGGCTGTGGAAAAGTATGCCAGCCAGCAAATGCTACTGCTGTCTGCATGAATAGTATGTGCGGAATAGGGGCTTGTAACACCGGATATGCAGACTGCAACCAAAGCGCTGCCGACGGCTGTGAATCGTATCTTATAAGTGACACTAGCAACTGTGGGGGATGTGGAGTTGTTTGCCCGGTTGCTGCACATACTACTGCCACTTGCACGAATAGTACGTGTGGAATGGGGGCTTGTAACGCTGGTTGGGGTAACTGTAATGGGGCCGCTGCTGACGGCTGTGAAACGAATCTTATAAGTGACACTAGCAATTGTGGGGTATGTGGTAGGGTTTGCCCGGTTGCTCCACATACTAGTACTGCCGCATGCACGAATGGTACGTGCGGAGTAGGGGTTTGTAACGCTGGCTGGGGTAACTGTAATGGGGCCGCTGCTGATGGGTGTGAAGCGAATCTTCTGACTAGTGTAACCAACTGTGGGGCGTGTGGAAACGTATGTTCATCTGCAAATGGTACTGCCGTTTGTATGAATAGTACGTGCGGAATAGGGGCTTGTAACCAAGGTTATGCAGACTGTAACCAAAACACTGCTGACGGCTGTGAATCGAATCTTAAGAGCGACAATAATAATTGTGGGGGATGTGGAGTTGTTTGCACTAATGGAAAGTCGTGCAATGCTGGAAACTGTATTTGAACATCAGCACATGATAGCGGAGAGCTGTAGTTCAGAGTTCTCGGCAGGTGACATGCTTGAGTATCTCGAAAGAGACATTCAACTGCGAATATTTTGCCGCACCACATTTGTTCAGCAATGGGTGCCGAAATCTCATATCGGGCCCGCAAAAATCCGGGCTATTTTTTGACATCATTTGTTATTTATCAAACATTTATGCCCAAATTCCGGACGTCCGGAATTTGGGCATATTCTTTTTCACCATCCCCCAAAATAATTGCAACCCAAAAACATGGGATCGGAAGTTATCAGTTTTTTCAGACCTGATTGCATTGCTCCATGCTCAATACTCATATAACAGTGACAATTTTGATTTTTCTTTCGGGTTTGATGCCCGTTCCCCTTGTATTTCAATCTTATAATAGGCCGGTTTGTGCGGTGTTCCCACAATGCCGCCACCTCCGGTGACACCTTCGGCACCGTCAAGATAATCGATGCCACTGGAGTCAGAATTGGAGCAGGTCTGTCCGGCGATGGTAACATCACCACCACACCGTGTATCAATAATTTTTGCATATACCCTGTACCCAGTAGGATCATTGAGAGCCTTAAGATTGAAGGTCATATCGGCAGATACATTGGGAAGATTGGTTTTCGTGGGGGGGGAACAAACCGCGGAATCCCAGAGTGAGGTCGGATTTTGTGTTTTCTCCAACAGGCAGCTTGAGTCAGGAATGGTAAGTGATACGCCAGCAAACAGCGCAGGAACAGTTGCAATCGATGTCGCTGTCGTATAGGTCCGAAAGATACTGGGCAGTATGTCTTTGGAAAGAAGTTCGGATGCGCCATAACTCGCTTCCAAAGCGGTACTGTAACGTTTTTGGGCGCCGGTTATTTTTGTTCCCTGGGTAATGATGTATAATAACATCATTACGATTCCAAGGGAGAGCAGCGTGAACAGCAATGCTGTTATAAGTGCAATACCTTTTTCGTTCTTGTGTAATGTCATACGAGCCACCACGTTTGGTACCTGTTTCAATTATTACAGATTCCTCGGCACGACCACCAACGTGTATATTTTCCAGCGATAAAATTTCCAGTCAGTTCCAATACCACTTAATTTTGTAAGATCGTATGATCGGCCAAGTCCGTACTCCCCCATTGGAATTGTGCTGTTGGGGTACATAAACGAGGCATCTTTTTCCCCCTCGTGACTAAGGATGTATACCCTGATTTCTTTAAGCTGTTTTCGGATATCAGATGAGCTCATAACTGAAAGAGCATCCTCATTGGCGTGAAGATCCACACCACCATCTTCGTTGGTATCCAGGGAGTAAATAACCTGCATGTCCGCCACACAATCAAGGAGCGGATAGGAGCTAACCTCTCCATCTTCGTGTTTGAGAACCGCCTTATACAATATACCGGAGCCCTGGGCGCAACGTGTTGGCATGTCATTGACTGATGCAGGCCTTTTGATGTAGAAGTCAACCCGGTTGTAGGGAGCACGAAGAGTTGTTGCCGGATTGTTATTCCGCAGGCCATAGACAAGATAGACCTCTGAATCATCCATGGGTTGATAGTCTGTCGGCACCTTGAAAACGCCACCTGACTTGGCCGGAATCTGGTAGGAGAAATGTGTCATATCGCTGCCGATCAGCCTTCTATCTTTTGAGTTCAGAGTAATCACCCAGTCATTTTGCACAAAATCCTCATACCCCCACTCCTTGATGGAACTTGATGTGTCAACACCCACAACATAGCTCCAATTTCTTGCGACGCTGCTCATTCCAACATTGGCAGATTTAATGACCAGATAATCTCTGCCATTCTCCCAATCTCCTGCACCGGTGGCAGTAGCACTCTGCACTGCTCTGGGAACCTTGTTTTCGTCACCACTGGCATTGTTATTATCATTGAATAGGGCAGGATCAATACCATTGGCCAGCGTATTTGCCTCAACACTGCTTTCCTCGAAATTTGCCACAAAAGAAAGCGTCCAGGGCAGACCGTATCCGGCATGCTCCAGGTCGGCACGCATGAGCTCAAGTCCGACAACTCCCTGAATATTGCTTTCAGATGACTTGACCTGTTGTGATGACATTTTGATTATTTTTTCAAAGGTGCCCGCACTGATCATGATCACGACAATAAATATTCCCATCACGACAATCAACTCGAGCAACGTAAAACCACTTTCATTTTTCAAGCTCAACGTGATGGCCATTATTGAGCTCCCCTCACCGATACTATCGAATGGGTCGCAGAAACGTTTTTGAACACCCAGTGCACATCCACCTGGTATCGCTTGGAAACACCAGTCGTCAGGTCATCGACGGTTCTTGTCACCCGATAGGTGGTATTACCCAGACGCAATTTGCTTGAAACGGTTGTTGCAGGAGTAAAGACAGCATTAAACGGCTGTGTTCTCATGCCATTCATGATCGTTTCGGCAACACTGACCACTTCCTGTCGCTGGTGATTTCTCAGGTTTTGCTCAAGTGCCACGGTTACAACCTTTAGCATTCCGAGTAAGCCAACAAGCATGATCCCCATTGCCACCATGACTTCTATCAACGTGAATCCACGGTTATTTTGATATGATATTTTCACGTTTGCACTCTGTCCCGTTGAGTTTACCGAGCTTGGTGTTGGTCATAGCTACAACAACACTGTCTACCGATGCGGAATTGGTCTCGGAAACACAAATCACGCTGTTGTCAGCCGTTTCAAGCATCCCCCTGCTATTAAAAACGATGTCAGTCGAATTATTCCATTGTATCGAGGCCTTGAGCGCCGTTGTCTGGATCGGATTAACCGATGTAATCGCTGAAGAATAGATCGAATAGCTATCAGCTGAAAACTTAATGCCGCGGCTCCGCTTTTCAAATAGAGCTTTACTGCGAAGTTCCATCAAATCTGAATAGAGTGTTCGAGTTTGACTTTCTATCGCAGACTTTCTCGAATATTGCACAAACTGAAAGCTGACAATTCCGAGCATTATGGAGATGAGCCCTATGGTTACGGTGACTTCGACCAAAGAAAATCCGTTGCGGTCCATGGTTATCGTTCCTGAATGTGAATAATCTTCTTCAACGGTCTGTTTCTTGAGGACGAAACGATTGGTGGCGGGTCAGTCGGTGGCTTTCCGACCATCGGCGTACCCATCTTTCTCCCCAGACTTACGGTTAATGCCTTTGAAAGGTCGATTTCCTCAAAACTGCCGGTAGAGACCTGAACGAGGGCTTTACCTTTCAGCGTGCTGGACGCTGCCGTGCCACCGGTATTATATGCCATTCCCCACATGTAGGAATTTCCGCCGTACTGACATATATCGGTAGACGGCTTGAAGGTTGTAAAAAACACCGCACCATTCGGCATTGCAACCGGGTCGGTAATAACCCGCTCTGCTCCAAGCACATTAGCCGTATCCTCCGGGTCGAGATTGATTGACCATCCCTTGTCAACAGCGCCAACAGAAGATGTCTGGTCGGCAAAACCACCCGAGCTGTAATCAATGACTGCAGAACAGATAGAAGATGTATTTTTTTCAAGGGAATCGCTGGCCTTGTAACACGGTTCCTTTACCCCGAACAGTTTACGCGATGTACTTTTGTCGTCATCCTTGAAAAAATACCGGCCACTTCCAAAAAAGAGCCACAGATTATGGTATTTTCTGTCCTGCAGACGAGCAATGGACGAGGTAACAGGCCCTGTGTTCTTGATCATCTGGGTCAGCGACCATTGGCTTGGATCTCCATTTTCGAACGTCCGCAGTCTCATGATGCCACCATTCCAGGTCGGCGTAACGGTGGTGCAGTTGCTCTCGCAATTGGTGTATCCAAAGTACAGCGCATCGTCGGAATAAAAGCCCTCTGAAAGCTTGTTCCAGCGATCGGTGTCAGCAGGAGCATTGCTCATGGAACCGACAAATGCGTTATTGATTGCAGCAGGTGGTGACAACTCATATTTCATGCTGTTTGCAGTGCCATACTTCAAATCCAGCACAAAAACCTTGAGAGGTTTATCAGATTTTCCTTTAAACTGATGCGTGGTCGTATCAATCGGACCGCTTGGGCCATTGCCGAGCACCACATACCAGCGTCCATTTGCTTTGCTGTTCGGTTTTCCATCGCTCTTCATATGGCTGACCCTGGTAACAGCCGCACCGCTGGTAGAATAGCCAAGGCTTTCATCGCTGAACTCCCAGAGGAAGGTCGGGGTTGCCGGATTCGTAATATCAAGTGCGAAGTATGATGAAAAACCAACTTCGGCCAGAGGCGTTTTGACACATGCGCCGGTTGAGATTTTATCGATACATGTATCGCCGCTATTCCGGGAAGCTCCCCCTACCCCCATGCTTCCAATCAGAATGGTTCTCCAACTCCTGTTGTTATCCTTGGCATCGTCACGCTTGCATTTCCAGTATTCTGTGGCGCTGCATCCGGGAAAGTTGCCTGCATCGGCATCATTATGACCGACGCTGGCATCAATAATTTTTGTCGTGCCATCCACCAGATACAGATGGCTATAATCCGCATCAGCCAAGTACTTCAGGTAGGGGAGTACATTTTTGGGAATAAACGCCCATGCTTCTTCTCCCAATCCGCTGCCGGAAAGCGTAGCAAGTTGGTTGCCCTGTTTTTGGACCGTGAGTGTCCCCATCTTGAATGCGTGCATAAGGCCATCATTGGCGCCGGTGTAGACCATACCGCGTGATTTATAGGCACTGGAATTTGCAAAACCTGATTTTATATCTTCATTGGCATACGTCAAATCAGCATATCCTGCTGGCGGGTACAGATGGTAGTTGTTAATTTTGCCGGATGACTGAACACGGGGTGTGGATGATATTATGTCACCTAGCTTCCATTCCCGAGTTATCGCGGTCCCGCCACTGGTGATTTTCACCTTTCTGTTCCGTATCGTGGAAATGCCATCAATAACAGCGCTATCATTGCCCTGGACATACTGTATGATGTTTTTTGCATCATCACTACTGGAAGCCTGCAGATAGGTCTGGATAATAAACTTGTCATCTGCCGGCAAGGCATCGAAATCGCTTACCAGATCGATCAAACCGTCGGTAGCAAACGTTTTACCGCCGGCCTGGCTCCCTTTCAGATAGGTATACAATTTTCGTTTTCCTGCCTCTGTTGTCACATCCCGCTTCCACAACAGTTTTCCGGCTCTCCAGATACTGGCGACATCATCCGCGCTAACATACGAGCTTGGCAGACATGACTCACCAGAAGGGCAGGATGCCGTGCCGGAACACGCCTGTGTTGTGGTCACAGAACAAAACGCCTGATCCTTGACACGTGAATCCATGGCATTGGTGACAAGTATTTCTCCCATGCCATCTGCATTGGCATCCTTTTTCAGCCTCGCTCTGGTATCGCTCGACTTGGGATCAAAAAAGAATTCAACCTGATAATCGTTGACCAGGTTCATACCGTGATCACCGGTTGTGTAGTCGGTATCTTCCCTGACGGAACTGTTGCCAATGAATGGATCAACATAATACCAAAGATTTTGCATCTCACCGATCCAGGAAGTGTTAGTGATGTTTTTGACTCCCGTATCCGGATCAGTTACCGACTCAAACTCCTTGTAGGGGTAAAAGACCGCTTGGAGTATATTGGCACCGCTCCCCTCGCTATTGCTCAAGATGGATGCGGCAGTTCCGGAGGCAGTTCCGCCAGCCACGGCGGCAAAGGCTCTTCTCAAGGTATCTTCATACTGTTCCGGCAGATCGGTTTTAAGAAGAGAAGTGCCCCCCTTGCTTGCCGTCTTGTTCAACAGGTTTATGTTATTGCATTCACCGGACTGGCCATTATCAGGGCCACTGGATACAACATAGGTTGTAATGAATTGATTTTTTTTCGTGGGAGTATCGGTTGAAGCTGAACTCTTGCTAAACGTATTGATATTCCTGTTGCGTGCCAGCCAGGCCAGATCATCGAGATTCTGGCTTCCCTGGAAATAACTGCACGAACCGGTGACATTTCCCGACGCACCCTTATAAACGTCAACCACCCCGGTAACATTGTTGTTCAAGTCTGCAGTCGAGCCACCGTCCGTGATCAACAGGATATTATTAGCCTGGCAGGCATATTCGGATGGATTCATCGCATCCGGAAAATCAGCTGCATTGAGCCGCAGGTCTGACCGGCTTTTTTTACCGGTCGTATCGGTTGAATCCTGGGCAAAGTATCCGATGGCATTGTAAAACGCCTCTGAAAATGGAGTCCAGGCGACTGCACGTATGCCGTCTAAAGTTTTTACAAGCCCTGTCGTGTGATCTCCAACACCATTGATCGTGCAGGTTTCTCCGCTGGGACAATGCTCTCGCTTGGTGCAGTCCGTTGAGGTTGTTGTGGAACAGTGGCCTTTCCCGATCAATGAGACAACGCTTGCACCATCAAGATCCGGCGCAACAACACAGTAGGCCGTTGAAGCATTGCCGCCGCAATCGAATTCCGTTAAGCATTTTGTCCCGACCGCAGTTCCGGATACCGAACTGCAAATCCTGGTCGTAGAGACCCTGTTGATATTGGTGGAGGCAGCCAGAGATCCGATGTTTGCAACTTCATACGCCGAACCATAGTTATTAAAGGTCATGGCGCCCATGCGAATCTTGTTGCCATATTCCTGCACCAACCCACTCGGTGCAGCTGAAACGGCAGTCCTTACCCGCAGGTTTTGGGAGATCGGCTGCCCGAGCTGTGATTCAATGGCGAGTCCACTCAATATGGCTGGTATATTTGCGGTTGAGGCAGAGTTGGCAGGTGAATCGGTAGGGTCAATCACGTTCGGGGCGTTAATACTTTGGCAAAAGCGGTACTGCGCTTCTGCCAGCTGTGAATCGCTACCCGACAAGGTAAACGGAGAGGTCTGCTGATAATATGCTCCGGCAAATTCATTGCCGCACAGTAAGGCCGGATTTCCGGCACCGATGGCAACAGGTCCGCTCAGACAGCTGTTTCCAGAGCCACATTCGGCATCGATTGAGCATTGCTTCTGTTTATTATTGGAACAACTTTTATAACTAGCAAAGATATCAGGACATTGGTTTTTGATCGTGTTCATATTGCTGAAACCATACATGGGGGCAGTCTGAACCGTACCACGGATTTTCCAGCACTCCTGCATATTTTGCTGAAACGCCACTTTGGTTTTTACCACCGCTGCACCGGACGGAAGTATACTGAAGTGGTTGCGCTTTTTGAGACAGGTGTGTAAGCAATGAACCGATCCATTT
>DAINBV010000039.1:0-48602 GCA_036732725.1 Geobacteraceae bacterium
GTAAGTTTGTGAAGTAATATCAAACACATATAATCACGCGACATCGTGTCGCGAGCAACGGTTCAACCTTGACCAACTTGTCGTCCTGGACCATGAGGTGGGCCTGGGCGCTGCTCCAGGGATATTCCTCCGGGCGTTCTACAATTCCGGCTGCTACAGGGTTCATTTCAACATAGCGGGCTGCTGCCAATAGATAATTTTCATCCATTGGAAACGATGCGAAGCGTTCCTGCCACAGGTGTCCGCGCCATTGCTCACGAAAGTTGATCCTGCGGGTATAGCGGCGGTGTGCTTCGCCAATCGCGCGGGCCAGTCCTTCTTCTGATTCTGGCACGGCAATCAAGTGAACATGGTTAGGCATCAGGCACCATGCCCAGACTTCTACGCGGTATTTACCACACCATTCAGCCATCAGGTCAAGGTAGGCCGTATAATCGTCGTCACAGAAAAAGGTCTGCTGGCGGCGATTGCCGCGTTGGGTGATGTGGTGGGGGATGCCTAGGGCTATAACTCGTGCAATGCGTGCCATGGGGGGAGAATAACAGAAACAAATTGCTTGTCAATTGAATATACTGTCCCCGGAACTCTGTACTGGCTGTAATCGAACTCAACGAGGTACTACAGGGAAACGAGCTGTTTCTCCGCCGGCTGATCAGGGAAGATATCGAGCTGCGGATAACCTGCTCAGGGGAACCATCTACCATTCTGGCTGATCGTGGGCAGATAGAGCAGGTATTCATGAACCTGGTCGCCAATGGCCGTGACGCCATGCCGAACGGTGGCCGGCTCTGCATTGAAACTCAATCCGTAACCTTGAACCAGGAATTCATCGAAAACCATGGTTATGGCACAGCCGGCAAATATTGTTCTTTTTCGGTTTCCGACAGTGGCGTTGGCATGGATAGGCAAACGCAGCTGCATATCTTTGAGCCGTTTTCACCACGAAAGAACAGGGGGAGGGGACAGGTCTCGGTCTCTCAATGGTGTACGGCATTGTCAAGAAACATAACGGATTCATCACGGTCTACAGTGAACCCGGAACCGGAACTATCTTCAAAATCTATCTTCCCAGCGTACATGCCTCGGTTCTCGCCGGATCAAGCCAGATAGCGGCAATGGTTCCCCCGCGGGGCGGGAGCGAGACCATACTGGTGGGTGAGGACGATGCCGCCCTGCGGAGGTTGTCAAAAAATGTACTGGGGCACTATGGTTACCGTGTGATTGAGGCGGTGGATGGCCAGGATGCGGTGGACAAATTTGTTGAATACGGGGAGAGCATTGATCTTGTTATTCTCGACGCCATTATGCCGAAAAAAAACGGCAAGCAGGCGTGCGACGAGATGAGGAAAATACGCCCCGCTCTTCAGGTGCTCTTTGTCAGCGGCTACACGCGGGACGTTTTTGCGGATGGTCATCTGTTTGACGGCAACACCGGATTCATTCAGAAACCGGTGTCTCCAGGCGTGCTATTGGCCAAGTTGAGGGAGATGCTGGGAAGTCAGAGTTGAAACAGAGATCATTCCCGCCAGCTAATGCCGTGCTCCCGGCACCAATCCCGGGCGATCTCCCGGTACGCCTGATCCCGGTACCGGTACCAGCTCTGCTCAATGCCATAGCGCCGGAGCGTATCCTTGAACCTGCGGAAAGCTCCTCTTCCCGAGATGGAGCGGAACAGGTTGTCGGCGATCTTCAGGTTGTCGACCGTGTCGCAGAAGCACTCCATGATGGCGTATTCGTGGATATCATAGCTGGAAGGGAGCGGGACAAGGTCACCGTCGTCTTGACAGGCCAGCACCTCGGCGGTTTCGCGGATGACTTCCTGCTCCCATTGTGGTCGGTTATCGAACGGCTTATCACTTTCAACGGCAGAAACATACTCATCGGTAAGAATGATGAATTCTCCGCTGCTGCGCCGGAAATAGGCGTTTGTCGTGACGGAAATGATCTGCATTTCCTGGACAAGATCGTTCAGGGAAAGCGGTTGTTTCTGTTCCGGTGGGGTGGGGGTGTCGTTGGTGCTAGTTGAGTGGTCGAGCTGTGACTGTTCTTCCCAGGTTATGCCGTAGGGAGCGCCGCCGGAGGTGTATCCGGCGATGGTGGCAAAATCACAGTCACTTTCCGCTTCCTTCAACAGAGCTGGTGAATGTTTTTTAGAAGGTTTTTTGGTCATGTGAGACTCTTCCAAACGCGAACGGGGTAATTTCGGGGGCAGTATACTATACTGTCCCCGAAATTCTGAGATCCTAACACTCTGCAACTAACCTTCTACTACGATGATAAGTGCCTCAGTAATCTCCCGCATGGTTTTGTGACTAAGTTTTCCAATACGATGAATAAGTCTGGCTGTGTCAACTCCTCGCACTTGGAGAACATCAATGGCAGAAGGCTTTGAAAGGTTATTTGTTGCGTCGGGTTTGATGGGGATGTGCCAGATATTACCGGAATAGCGATCATCCCAGCCGGTAATCGGGGCAATCAGGCGAACAGGAAGTATGCCGACAGAGTCGGAACTGATAATGACTGCCGGACGGGTCTTTTGGATTTCTGCTCCGATGGTAGGGTCAAGATTTACCAACCAGATTTCGCCACGCTTTGGTTTAGCAGCCAATGAAGTCTCCACCGCCCATTCCTGTTGTTTCGGTGTTTTGGGCATAGCAATCAAGCAGCGTTCGAGCTTGCTTGCGTAGGATTCGCCGACGTTCCGTCAACGTTAAACGCATAAAACTGGAGCGATCAGGCTCATTCGGTGTAACCTTTTTGGTTTGCTTACGAACTGGCGTAGATTGTGATTGTTGTAACACGGCAATCTCCTTTTATGATGTTATACAAATATCACAGTCCTGGTTGTGCGACAATTGAGAAATCACTCCCTAAAAATATGCCGGAGTATATAATGAAATTGACTTTCATATAAAACAAGACCATTATGATCTTAAATAAATAGCACTATATTTCAACTTGTTACAAGACAACGTCACACAACAAAAGGAGGCTCGTCATGAAAACACTTATCAACAAACTGTTCATGGCGCCTGTTATACTGTTGCTGCTGACAATCTGGGGATGCGGAGATGCTACCACCGTCACCAGCGATGCGCCGCAAACTTCCGTAGCTGCCGCCGCCGCAGATTCGAACGCAAAAACCGTCTATGCGCAGACGCTTGTTTTTGGAACCAACACCATCTATACCGTGCCGAAGAGCGGCGCCCTGACCGTGAACCAGACCTTTCCCGGTTTTTATAATGGCGCTCTCGGCAGTCTGAAAATAATGAACTCCACCGGCGCTAATCTGGTCGCGCCGCCGCCACCGGTCTGCACCGGCAAACCGGGCAAGGTTAAAGACTGCCTGGAAAAATACAACAACAAGGTACTCAAACCGTACAACAAGAAACTGGCCTTGAACCCGACCAGCATCCAGGTGTTGATCAACGGCCAGGAGGTGGTTGCCGCCGGTTCGATTCCCCGGACCCAGGGGAGTGCCACCGTTGCCGTGGCAGTTAACATCACCAACACCCTGCAGGTCAACCTGACCGGCCCGAAAGGGTCGTACATCCAGCTGGCGATCACGTCGGAGAACACCCCGCCGCTGCAGAACCCGATAGCTGATTTCACCTACAGTCCGTCGACCGGCAGCGTGCCGCTGTCTGTTCTTTTTGACGCCAGCATCAGCAGTTCCCCCAATGGCAGCATTGTCAGCTACAACTGGGATTTCGGCGATGGTTCTTCAGATGTCAGTATGAATCCGTTTCATACCTACTACAGCGCCGGCACCTTCGCCGTGACCCTGACCGTGGTCGATTCCGCCGGCAAGAGCGCCACCAGGAGCGTTGCGATCGTAGCCAACGCCCCGCTGCCGATAAACGTCGCCTTTACCTACACGGTTGACACCAGCACCGGGGCAATCATCGTCAACGCCGATGCCAACAGTTCGACTTCACCCAATGGGCCTATTATTACTTACATGTGGGATTTCGGCGATGGGTCAGGACCGTTTTTGGGTACCGCTACAACAAGCTACGTCTATGCGGCACCCGGGACCTATACCGTAACGCTGACGGCAACTGACGCTTCCGGCATTTCCGGCACGACCAGCCAGACCATCACCGTCCCGTAGCTTCGGCCACAGCACGCAAGCAGCAGCAAAAACGGCCTCCCGCAGCTGATGCGGGGGGCCGTAGTTTTGTGGATACCATGGGGTTGAACAACAGCCTACCACAGAGGGGGCAGCCCAAAGCAGGCGCTTCCAAGCGAGTAAGGCAGGGGAGAATCAAAAAACTCCATGTCGCTGTTTGGCGCCCTCAGGATACAAACCGGCAAGCAAGGCGATAATTCATTGATTTTATGCCGTAGTTACGTATAGTAGACGTTTCAAAATTTTTAGACGTATAACGAAACAGGAGCAGGGGATATGGCACAGGAAAAATTGTGGGGCGGGCGTTTCAGCCAGCCTACCGACAAGTTTGTAGAAGAGTTTACGGCATCCATCGAATTTGACCAACGGCTGTACGCCCAGGATATTCGCGGTTCGATCGCCCATGCCCGCATGCTGGGACGGCAGTCGATTATCCCGGCAACGGATGTTGAGGCGATTGTCTCCGGCCTGGAGAATATATTGGGGCAGATTGAAGCGGGATCATTTGATTTTTCGATTTCGCTGGAAGATATCCATATGAACATCGAAGCCCGTTTGTCGGCGGCGATTGGCGAGGCGGGGAAACGTCTGCACACCGGCCGTTCGCGTAATGACCAGGTGGCACTGGATATCCGGCTTTATCTGCGGGATGAAATCGGCGACATCATCGGCTATCTGGATCGGATGATCGATGCGCTGCTGGAACAGGCTGAAGCGAACCTGGATGTGCTGATGCCCGGATTTACCCATTTACAGACCGCCCAGCCGATCCTGTTCAGCCACCACATGATGGCCTATATCGAAATGTTCTCCCGTGACCGCGAGCGTCTGCTCGATTGCTGCAAACGGGTGAACGTCATGCCGCTCGGTTCCGGCGCCCTGGCCGGGACTACCTTCCCGATCGACCGGGAATATGTAGCACAACAGCTCGATTTCCCTGCCATAACCCGCAATTCTCTGGATGCCGTCTCTGACCGTGATTTCGCCCTGGAGTTCCTGTCCGATTCCGCCATCTGTATGATGCACCTTTCCCGCTTTGCGGAGGAACTGATCCTCTGGAGCACCAGCTCCTTCTCGTTCATCGATCTCTCCGATGGTTTCTGCACCGGATCGTCGATCATGCCGCAGAAGAAAAACCCCGACGTGCCGGAACTGGTGCGGGGTAAAACCGGGCGGGTGTACGGTAATCTGATGGCGCTCCTGACGGTGATGAAATCGCTGCCGCTGGCCTACAACAAGGATATGCAGGAGGATAAGGAGCCGCTGTTCGACACCATCGATACGGTTAAGGGGAGTCTCAAGATCTTCGCCGACATGATCCGCGAGATGCGGGTCAATGGCGATCAGATGCGGCGGGCAGCCGGGAGCGGTTTTTCGACTGCTACCGATGTGGCTGACTATCTGGTGCGTCAGGGACTTCCCTTCCGTGATGCCCATGAGGCGGTCGGCAAGGCGGTCGGCTACTGTGTGGAAAACGAGATGGATATTACCGAGCTTTCCCTGGCCGAATGGCAGCTCTTCTCTGGCAAGATCGACAGCGATATTTTCGAATGCATCACCGTGGAAGCGAGTGTCAATGCCCGTTGCATCCCGGGCGGAACGGCGCGCAGCTCGGTGGAAGCGGAGATCGCCCGGGTTCGCGCCGGTCGTTAGACACCATGTACTCTGACTATTACGGGTTCAACCAAAAACCGTTTACCATAACCCCCAATCCCCAGTTCATGTTCCTGAGCAGTCATCACCGTGAGGCGTTCGCCCATCTGTTGTACGGTATTGACAGCCATGCCGGGTTCATTGCGCTGACCGGTGAGGTGGGGACCGGTAAGACGACGATCTTGCGGACGCTGCTGTCCGAGTTGAATCCGGATACCTACCGGAGTGCGCTGATTTTCAACCCCTGTCTGACCGGTGAGCAGTTGCTGGCCAGCCTCTGCCGCGAGTTTGGTATCCAGCCGGAAGAGTATCGTCGGTACGGGTATCACGATGCGTTGAACAGTTTTCTGGTGAGCCAGCATGCCGCCGGCCGGACCACGGTGCTGGTGGTGGATGAGGCCCAGAACCTGTCGCCAGCGGTGTTGGAACAGATTCGGATGATTTCCAACCTGGAAACCGAGAGTGACAAGTTGATCCAGATTATTCTCTCCGGGCAGCCGGAACTGAATACACTGCTCAACCGCTATGACCTGCGACAGCTTAACCAGCGCATCACGGTTCGCAGTCACCTCAAGTCGATGGAGCTGCAGGATACGGGCGCCTACATCAAACACCGCCTCAAGATTGCCGGATGCCGCATGCCGGGGCTGTTCACCGATGCTGCGGTCAAGAAAATCCACCGTTTTTCACGGGGTGTTCCCCGCCTGATCAATGTGGTCAGCGAACAGGCCTTGATCATGGCCTGGACCCGTGAGGAAGCGGTCATCACCCCCCGGATTGTCAGTCAGGTGATCAGCTGTATCAAGCCGGATGTCAGCTTGTGGCAGCGGGTGGTGGGGGTGGTGGGGATGTTGCGCGGCAGCACGCCGCAGGCGGTATCCGCAGACTCGTATCCCCTGGAGGAAGAAGTGATTGAACTTGTGACACCGGCGCCAGACTCCGAACTGCTGGTGGATCAGCACGCTGTCAAACAAGCCACCGGCTCTGCCGACAGATGATACATTTATGACAAGAAGGTACCCGATACCATGAGTTATATTCTGGATGCGCTCAAAAAACTCGAACAGGAAAAAAGCCGTAAAGCGCGCACACCCGGTTCAATCACGATTGCCGGTGAGCTTTTTGCTGAAGAACGTCCACGTCAATCATCGTTTCCCGTGCGAACGTCTGCGCTGGTCATATTGGTTGCCGTGGCAGGTACGTTGGGCGCTACCTGGTATCTGCTCAGGGGAGGGCGCAAGAGTGCTCCCGTTGCAGCAGTTATGGCGGTGGCGCCACCGGTTGCCAAGGTTATGCCGCCGGCACCAATCCCCACACCTGTTGCCGCTCCGGCAGCGGCGGTGACAACACCTGTACCTGCCGCAGTATCGGCGCCGGCTGGAGTTCCTAGGCTACGACAACCGCCGGCTGCGCTGGCGGCCAAACCTGCTGCAGCTCCGGTTATACCGCGCCGGCAGGCAATTGATGAGGACGGTGGAGACCAGCTGCGCCCGGCGCCCAGGAAAGCGGTTGCCCCCCTGAGTAAGCTTGCCAAACAGCAACCTGCTGCCGTGAAGCGGCAACTGACACCTGCTCCCGCAGATGTGGTGGTAAGTGGTGTTGCCTGGCAGGACGAGCGGGGGATGCGCAGGGCGGTGGTCAACGGTCTGTTGATGAAGGAGGGGACGACGATTGCCGGAGCGCAGATCAAGGAAATCCTGCCCGATCGTGTCCGCTTTGAGCGTGCTGGCGCACTGTTTGAAGTGCCGTTTGTTTCATCAGCGGCTCCCGCTGCGGGTAAGTAGATGAAAGCCGGTCATCGTATAATCCGCTATCTGTCACTGCTCTCTGCCGTCGCGCTGGTTGCGGGATGTGGCAAGCGAGGGGCCTTGGTCTATCCCGACCTGAATATTCCTCCTGCGCCAACCTCGCTTGAAGCACGCGCCGTCGGTGATGCTGTCCGCTTGCGCATGCTGCTTCCCACGGCAGTTGCGCCTGACGGTGCGCCCGGTAGTTATGCGACGCTGCTGATCTACCGCCAGGAAAATCCGTTGTCACAACCCTTCTGTAACAGTTGTTCCGAATCGATCCCCTTGCAGAGCAAGGTCTATCTTGATCATCTGAAAAACGGTGAACGTCAGGGAAAAAGTCTGGTGCTGCTGGATACGACCGTTCAGCCGGAGCAGAGGTATCGTTACCGCCTGGCGCTTGCCACCCGTGATGGTCTCCGCGGGACTCAATCGGAAGTAACCGAGGTGGCGACCATGGGGGCTGTACCCGCGCCGCAGTTGAGCGTGGAAAGCACACCAACGGAAGCAATCATCAAAATAACGGCTCAAACTCCGTTGGTTGGCAAGCCTGCAGGATACACGGTCTACCGCTGGATTGCTGGTGAAGCGCGAACACTTGTCCCGTATCTGCAACTGGGGGCCAGGGAGAACAGCACCTCTGATTTCATGCTCAAGCAGGGGGTGAAATATATCTATGGTGTTCGCACGCTGGTGCAGCTGGAATCGGGCGAACTGCAGGAAAGCCTGATGTCAAACGAGGCGGAGGGAATGCGAATCAAAGACGAATAACGAATGAGACTTGCCATTGACTGTGAAATTTGGTGCGTTACAGGCGAATTTTGGAGGCCGATTTTCAAGTAGATCAGACAACAGACAATAATTTCATCAGCTGGTAAAAGAAAAAGGCATCCGTTTCCGGATGCCTTTTTTGTACTCTACACGTTGCAGTAGAAATTACTTGGCAACGGTTTCAGCAAGTTTGAGAGCGATATCTTTGTAAGGGTTGGCGAACAGAATGATCAGGCAGATAACCAGAGCATAAATTGCCAGAGACTCGATCATAGCCAGACCGATCAGCATGGTGGTCATGATTTTCCCGGAAGCGCCGGGATTACGGGAAACGCCTTCAACGGCACTTTTAACAGCCAAACCCTGACCAATGCCGGTACCCAGTGTACCAAGAGCCATACCAATACCTGCTGCCAGAACGCACATCGTGAAAAAACTCATCTTTACTACTCCTCTCTTCTTTTGAATGATCCTAAATAGTATAGGATTTGGAAATTTAATTCTTGATTAGTGTGCTTCTTCCAGTGAACCGTGGATGTAAATCATTGCCAGCAGCATGAACACGAAGGCCTGGATGAAAGAAACCAGAATCCCCATCAACAGCATCGGGAGTGGTGCCACAGGAACGTAATACTGTGCGCCGAGGGTGAAGAATATCATCAGAACCAACTCGTGCCCCTGCATGTTACCGAAAAGACGCAAAGAAAGTGAAACCAGACGTGAAACATGGCCGATGATTTCGATGAAGAAGATCAGCGGAGCCAGCCAGAGGATCGGTCCCATGAAATGTTTGACATAATGGGCGCCATGCTTTTTAAGACCGACGACGTGGGTGGCAACAAATACGATCGTTGCACAGGCTGCGGTGGTATTCAGATTGGCGGTCGGCGGAAAGAATCCGGGAATCAGGCCGATCAGGTTGGAAACAAGAATGAAGAGCGCCAGTGTTGCAATCAGGGGGAAGAAGGGACGGCCATGTTCGCCCATGGTGTCAACCACCATGGTTTCGATCCCGTCAATGACAACTTCCATGAAGTTCTGAAGTTTGCCGGGGATGGTGGTCACCGAGCTGGTGGCCATGAATGAAAGCACCAACAGGCCGATGATTACGAGCCAGGTGTAGATGACGGCGTCGGCAGCTGCACCGGTGATGTGCAGTGGTTCAAGGATCCGGCGTAAAAATTCCAAAAAAAGTATGGGATGAATCATGGTGCTACCCTCCTGAACGTACGACTCGTACGAGTGATAATGTTGTAAGTGTCAGAACTATTACTGATAAACCGACCAGCAATCCCGGAATCGAAATATATGCCGATCTGAGCAGGAAATAAAGTGCCAGACCGGTCAAACCATAGCGAAGTATGAAACGTGTCTGGGCAAACATCACCGGTCGCGCAATTGTCAAGGTCAGTATCCGCTGCATGATTGATTTCATCCAGAGATAGTTGGCCAGTGCAATGCCGCCACCGGAGAGTACGCCATATCCGAAGCGTGCATCAAAGATCAAAAAACCGGCAATTGTCAAGCCTGCCAGAACCAGAGAGCTTTTCAGCAGAATACCTGAGAAATCATCAGGGTGATCCACTGCTGTCATTCTTGCCGATCTCCTTGCGGGCGATGATGTAGATGTTTCTGAAACCGGCCGCAATTCCGATAAAGAGAAAAAGATAAAAGAACCAAGGTTGCGTGCCAAGCCATCCATCCAATTTCAGCCCGATCCAGACTCCGAGGCCGATTGCGACGGCAACGGAAATCCCCATGCTCGATACAACGGACAAACTGCTGAGAAGTTCCCGTTTGTCCCGATTCATGATTGCTGAAGGGGGAAAGTGGTCACAAAACCGCTATTGCATAGCATGGCCGATGGATGCATGTCAAATAAAAACAAGATCAGGCAATCCGTTTGAATGATTTTTCTGCTGCTGCAATCGTTGCTTCTATTTCCGCCTGACCATGGGCAGCCGAAACGAATGCGGTCTCAAATTGTGATGGCGCAAGGTAGATACCTTCATCCAGCATGGAGAGGAAGTAGGTGGCAAACGCCTTGGTGTCGCATTGGGCTGCCGTGGTCCAGTCAAATACTTCCCCTTTGGTGAAGAAGGCGCAGAACATGCTGCCGACCCTGGTTGAATAGATCGGATAACCGGCTTTTCTGGCAGCGTTGGCGATACCCTCGCTGATCTGGCGGCTGCTGTTTTCGAGCGTTTCATAAAAACCGGGTTGCTTGAGTATGGAGAGGGTGGCTATGCCGGCTGCCATGGCAAGCGGATTGCCCGATAAGGTCCCGGCCTGGTAAATGCCGCCGGAGGGAGACAATTTTTCCATGATTTCGCGTTTGCCGCCAAAAGCGCCGACCGGCAGGCCGCCACCGATTATTTTGCCGAGGGTTGTCATGTCGGGGGTGACACCGTACAGTTGCTGCGCGCCACCGAAGGCAACCCTGAAGCCTGACATGACTTCATCGAAAATCAGTATGATTCCTTCGTTGCTGCAGATCTCCCGCAACCCTTCCAGAAAACCTTCCCGTGGTGGCACGGTCCCCATGTTGCCGGCGACCGGTTCCACGATAATGCAGGCAATTGTGCCCTTGTTTTCAGCCACCAGCTGTTTGACCGAATCAAGTGAATTATATTCTGCCGTCAGGGTGTGTTTGGCAAAATCAGCCGGTACGCCGGGAGAGTCGGGCACGCCGAAGGTGGCAGCGCCGGAACCGGCTTTGACCAGCAGCGAATCGGCATGGCCGTGGTAACAGCCGGAGAACTTGAGGATATTGTCGCGTCCGGTATAGCCGCGTGCCAGTCGAATGGCGCTCATGGTCGCCTCGGTGCCGGAGCTGACCATTCGAACCATTTCGATGGAGGGAACAGCTTCAATAACCATGTTGGCCAGAGTGATTTCACGCTCGGTCGGCGCGCCAAAGCTGGCTCCGCTCTCGACGGTCGCTTTGACTGCTGCCACGATATCAGGATGGCAATGGCCGGCGATCATTGGCCCCCATGAGCCAACGTAATCGATGAAGTCATTGTTGTCCTCATCGAAAATATGACAACCGGACGCCCTGGTAATGAATAATGGGTCGGCTCCTACCGATTTGAAAGCGCGAACCGGGCTGTTGACGCCACCGGGAATGGATGCTTTTGCCTGTTGAAACAGGGCGCTGGAACGGGTGTGGTTCATGGAAATTACCTCGAAAATCGTGGAATGAAAACAGCATAAAGCATGTGGCAGATAGCATACCAATAGAGGGAGTGTCAAGGCATAATGGCTTAATTTTATTCTGAAAGCAGGCGGATTTAAACAAACACGGTTATTTTAGTAAAACGAAAAAAGACGTAAAAAACTGCTTGACAAAGAGGGATGTTTACCCTACTTTTGCACCGTTTTGTATACAGTATACCGTGTGTTGCAAGGAGGATTTTCATGCTTGGTGCTTATTTGCCAATAATGCTTTTGGGTCTGGTAGCCTTTTTGTTCGGGCTGGGCTCGATTGTCATGTCTTCGTTAATTGGTCCGAAAAAGTTTTCTAAGATCAAGATGTCGCCCTACGAGAGTGGTTGTGAGCCGGTTGGTACGGCGCGTGAGCGTTTTTCGATCAAGTTTTACCTGATTGCCATGTTGTTTATCCTGTTTGATATTGAGGCTGTCTTTCTTTATCCCTGGGCAATTCTGTATAAGAAGCTTGGCGTCTTTGGTCTGGTTGAGATGGGGGTCTTCATTCTGATCCTCTTTGTTGGTTATATTTATGTATGGAAAAAAGGAGCACTGGAATGGGAGTAGATAGTCCTCTCGGCGAAAACATCATCACCACATCACTTGACGCTCTGGTCAACTGGTCAAGGAAATCATCCATTTGGCCCATGACATTTGGTCTGGCATGTTGCGCCATTGAGATGATGGTCACCGGTGCTTCACATCATGACCTTGACCGCTTTGGTATCATCTTCCGTGCATCTCCCCGTCAAGCGGACTGCATTATCATTGCCGGAACAGTTACCAAGAAGATGCTGCCGGTTATCAAAACCGTCTATGAGCAGATGCCGGAGCCGAAATGGGTTATCGCCATGGGAGCCTGTGCTTGTTCAGGCGGAATCTTCGATACCTATAGTGTTGTGCAGGGTATTGATGAGGCTCTGCCGGTAGATGTATATATTCCAGGTTGTCCTCCGCGTCCGGAAGCGCTGCTCTATGGAATTATGAAACTACAGGATAAGATCATGACCGAAAAGAATTCCTTCGGATCGGCGCTTGGTATTGGTGAGAGATATACGGTCTGAACTGGTTTGATCCGATAGCAAATTAAATCCCATACAAAGGGTTAGATATTATGGCTGAAAATAATCGTGCAGTAGTCAAGCTGAAAGAGAAGTTTGCCGCTTCGATCGTTGAAGTAAAAGAATTTCGTGGTGAAGTGACGATAGTTGTTTCAAAAAAAGAGATCCTCCCGATCCTTTCGTTTCTGAAACAGTCACTGCAGTATAATCTGCTGACCGATCTAACTGCAGTAGATTATCTGGATCAGAAAGATGACCGTTTTATGATGGTTTATCAACTCTGTTCCATACCTCATAAAGATCGCCTGCGCATCAAGTGTGCAGTGACCGAGACCGAGTGCCACGTTGAGAGCGCTACTCAGGTTTGGGAGACAGCCAACTGGCTTGAGCGTGAAGTGTATGACTTGTTCGGCATAACCTTTGATAATCACCCTGATCTGCGTCGTATTTTGATGACACCTGACTGGGAAGGGTTCCCTTTACGCAAAGACTACCCGCTACAGGGACCGGATCGCGAACCGTATAAAGGGCGCTTGTCGTAAATAACTGCTTAACTGACTTCGTATATTGATCACGGAAGAGGCGATACATGGCTATGACGGAAACAATGACATTGAATATGGGGCCGCAGCATCCCAGTACACACGGGGTTCTCAGGCTTGTTCTTGAGTTGGATGGTGAAATTGTCACCAAGGTGACTCCCGATATCGGTTACCTGCACCGTGGGATCGAAAAACTTTCTGAGTATCGTACTTACCATCAGGTGCTCCCGCTAACCGATCGTATGGATTACTTGGCTCCGATGCACAATAACCTGGGATATATTCTGACAGTTGAAAAACTGCTGGAAATAGAAATTCCCGAACGAGCCCAGACCATTCGGATTATCATGGCAGAAATGGCTCGTCTTCAGTCGCATCTGGTCTGGATTGCCTGTCATGCTCTTGATATTGGCGCCATGACAGTCTTTTTGTATGCCTTCCGTGAACGTGAAGTTGTCATGGAAACCTATGAACTTATTTCCGGTGCTCGCATGACATCCAACTTCTTCCGCGCCGGTGGACTTTCACAGGACGTGCCGCCCGAGTTCGAGAAAAAGGTTCGTGATTTCGTAGACACCTTGCCGGGACATATTGATACCTACGAGGGGCTGCTGACAACCAACCCGATCTGGCTGAAGCGTACTGTCGGCAATGGTGTGATTTCAGCAGAAGATGCCATCGATTATGGTATTACCGGGCCAGCCCTGCGTGGCTCTGGCGTAGATTGGGATTTGCGTCGTGACGATCCGTACTGTGGCTATGAAAAATACAGTTTCAAAGTCCCGGTAGGAGAAAAGTGCGATACCTTCGACCGCTACAAAGTGCGTCTGATAGAGATGCGCGAATCGTGCAAAATCATCAGGCAGGCTCTTGATAATCTTAAGCCGGGACCGGTACTCGCCGATTGTCCGCAGGTATGCTACCCTCCCAAAGAAAATGTATATAACTCGATCGAAGGTCTGATTCATCATTTCAAGATCGCTTCTGAAGGATACAAGGTTCCTGAAGGAGAAGTATACCAGGGCGTTGAAAACCCGAAAGGCGAGCTTGGCTACTACATTGTCAGCGATGGCAGCAGTAAGCCGTACCGCCTGAGAATTCGACCACCTTCATTTATTAACCTGCAGGCAATTGAGAAAATGGCTAAAGGAAGCATGATAGCAGACTTGGTTGCCATTATCGGAACACTTGATATTGTTCTCGGTGAAATTGACAGATAACGTCCATACGATTCAAAGGAGATGGAGCGCATGAGTGAAGTGGTTGCGCAACAGGCTGAAGAGCAGGAAGAACTAGCCTCTCTTGATAAGGCCGATGCAGTAATAGATAAATACATTGATATGCCGGGAAATCTTATGCCGGTGTTGCAAGCCGTGCAGGATGCCTATGGATACATTCCACAAAACGTGGCCGATCACATTGCCGAACGTTTGAATGTATACCCAAGCCAGATTTATGGCGTATTGACATTCTATGCCCAGTTTCATCTCAAGCCACGTGGTCGTTTCATTATCCGTGTCTGTATGGGTACTGCCTGCCACGTTCAGGGCGCCGAGCGTATCAAGGAAACTTTCTACGAGCGGATCGGGATCGGGCATGCTGAAACAACGGAAGACAGACGCTTCACGTTTGAAACCGTTGCCTGCCTGGGTGCCTGTGGTATGGCTCCCCTGGCAATGGTTAACGATGACACCTATGGGAAAATGACCGTTCAGAAAGTGGATGGCATTCTTGAAAAATATTTAGCACTTCCATTAGATTAACAAGCACAATCGGTCAGGGGAACGAGCGCATGGGCGATACACAAGCAATACAAATTCTCATCTGCCAAGGTACTGGTGGTATTTCTGCTGGAGCCAAGAAGGTCGAAGAGGAATTTAGTCGTATTATTGCTGAAAAGGGTGTGAATGCAACGGTCGGCAAGCGTTGCGACATAATCAAAACCGGATGTCGTGGACTTTGTGCGAATGACGTTCTGGTTGACATTATCACTCCTGATTTAGGGCGTACTACGTATGATTTTGTCCTGCCGGAGGAAGTCGAACAGATTGTTGAAGAGCACATCATCAACAAGACCATTCTGGAAAAACGCAAGGCAAAACCGTACTATAATACCTTTGTTGATAAGCAGATGCGTGTTGTCATGTCCGGTTGCGGACAGATTGACCCGGAATCTCTTGATGCCTACAAGGCCGTGGATGGTTTCAAGGCCATTGAAAAGTGCGTTAACAGCATGAAGCCGGAAGATGTTATTGAAGAAGTTAAAAAGGCCGGTCTTCGTGGCCGTGGGGGGGGCGGATTCCCTACCGGTATGAAGTGGTCTTTCTGTAAGGCGTCACCCGGTGATCACAAATATCTGATCTGTAATGCTGACGAAGGTGACCCAGGCGCATTCATGGACCGTTCACTTCTTGAAGGTGACCCGTACTGCATTATCGAAGGAATGATGATTGCTGCCTACGCCATCGGTTGTGACTTCGGTTATGTCTACGTCCGTGCTGAATACCCATTGGCAGTTCAACGCTTGCAGCATGCTATTGATGTCTGCTACGAGACTGGGTGGCTTGGCCAGAATATCCAGGGTTGGGGTATCAACTTCGACATGCGTATCAAGATGGGTGCCGGTGCGTTTGTTTGCGGTGAGGAAACTGCTCTGATGGCATCAATCGAAGGACAGCGTGGCATGAGCCGTCCCCGTCCTCCTTTCCCGGCAGTACGCGGTTTGTGGGGTAAGCCGACCAACATCAACAACGTTGAGACATTTGCCAACGTTCGTCACATCATCAATAAAGGTTCTGCCTGGTACGCATCTCTCGGTACCGAAACAACCAAGGGAACTAAAATCTTTGCGGTTACCGGCAAGGTAAAACATACCGGTCTGGTAGAAGTACCGGCAGGTATGAAAGTTCGCGAAGTTATTTATGACGTTTGCGGTGGTATTGCCAATAACCGCAAATTCAAGGCGGTTCAGGCTGGTGGTCCTTCAGGTGGTTGTATCCCTTCGGAAGTTCTTGATACCCCGGTTGACTATGATTCTCTGATCAAGGCCGGAGCCATGATGGGTTCCGGTGGTCTGGTTGTCATGGATGAGACAACCTGCATGGTTGACGTATCCAAGTTCTTCCTGACCTTCACCCGTATGGAATCGTGCGGAAAATGTGTGCCGTGCCGTATTGGTCTGAAAGTCATGCTTGACATCCTGACCCGGATTACGGAAGGAAGAGGTATACCCTCGGATATTGAGACCTTGATCGATCTGGGGACAGCAATTAAGAAAGCATCATTGTGCGGTCTTGGCCAAACAGCTCCTAACCCGATACTTTCAACAATCAATTACTTCCGCCATGAGTATGAGGCACATATCAACGATAAACGTTGCCCCTCCAATAGTTGCAAAGAACTGTTGTTGTGGGAAGTGGTTGAAGACAAATGCGTCAAGTGTGGCGCTTGCAAAAAAGCGTGTCCCTGCAACGCAATTGTCTGGGAAAAAGGCGCAATTGCCTATCTTGACAAAGAAAAATGTACCAAATGCAAATCGTGTTATGATGCCTGCCGTTTCATGGCAATAGAATAGATTCCAACGCAGCACGTGGTTTAATGATACCAACAGAGGTTGAAATGGTTAATCTGACGATTGATGACAAGCAGGTTACTGCACCCAAAAACAGTACGATTTATGATGCTGCACGGATTAACGGAATCAAGATTCCCATCCTGTGCCACGACAATAAACTGAAGCCTTTTGGTGCCTGTCGTATGTGTCTGGTAGAAGTCGAACAGATGAAGGGGAGACAGATTCCAGCCTGTACGACTCCAATCACCGAGGGTATGATTATCCGTACTGCTACGGATGATATTATCAAGGCTCGCAAGCTGGTGCTGGAGCTTTTGCTGCTGAATCATCCGCTCGACTGCCCGGTATGCGATAAGGCTGGTGACTGTGATCTGCAAAACCTGACCTATGAATACAAGGTTGATGGTAATCGCTTTGCTGATGAAAAATTCCACCACGAAATCGATTACAATAATCCGCTGATTGAGCGTGATATGAATCGATGCGTGCTGTGCGGGAAATGTGCCCGTATCTGTGATGAAATCGTTTCCTACGGTGCGCTCACCTTCATTGACCGCGGCATTGAAACAAAGATTGGTTGTGAATTTGAGCGTGGCTTGAACTGTGAATTCTGTGGGTCATGCGTGTCTGTTTGTCCGGTCGGTTCTCTGCTGGCGCGTCCGTTCAAGTTTAAAGCACGTTTCTGGGCTCTTACCAACAAGAAATCAATCTGCGGTTACTGTGGAACTGGCTGTAATGTAACCCTTGGGGTAAAAGATAACCAGGTATTGACAACTGTTTACGATGACAAGCAAGGCTTCCATAAAGGACAACTCTGCTGTCGTGGCCGTTTTGGATATCAGTATATTAATTCCACCAAGCGTCTGCAAAAACCGTTGATTCGTAAAAACGGGTCACTTGTCGAAACAACCTGGGATGAAGCGCTTCAATTTGTAGCTGCACGTCTTGCAGCCGGTAATGTGGCTGCCCTCGGTGGCGAGCGCCTTACCAACGAAGAGGTTTCACTCTTTAAGCAATTGATGGAAAAATCTGGCTCGAAACAGTATGACCACGCTGCCGGCTATGCACATACAGCGTTGACAGCCGGTTTTGCACGCAGCTTTGGCATGGCAGCTTCTTCTGCCACCATCCCTGATATTCAGAAAAGTTCTCACCTGCTGGTAATAAAAACCGATGCTTATGAAACTAATCCGGTAGTCGGTTTTGAAATCAACATGGCTGTGAAAAACAAGAATGTTACACTTTCCATTCTCTCAGACAAACGCGGCAAACTGTCAAAACTCCCCGATGCAATTACTTTGACCCATGCACCGGCAACCGAGATAGCAGTTTTGAATGCGCTGTCAAAATCAATTATCGAACAGAATCTGGTTGCTGAAAGTGCGCGCAACCTGCCGGGATATGCAGATCTGGCTGCATCACTGCAGGCCTATACACCCGAAGCTGTGGCCGGTATTTCCGGTGTTTCTGCTGAAGCAATTCGTAACGAGGCAGCAGGATTTGCTGCGGCCGAAAAAGCAATGATCCTTTTCCCCGTTGGCCAGGCGTATCCGGGTCACAATGCTGATCTGGCAACTGCTGCTGCCAACCTTGCCATCCTGACCGGTAAATATGACCGCGAAGGGTGCGGTGTCCTCTGTCTCGGCGAGAAAAGCAACAGTCAGGGTGTGGTTGACCTCGGCTTCTATGGTAAAGACGGTTGTAGCGCAGCCACGATTCTTGCGAACGCTGCCTCGGGATCGGTTAAAACGCTCTTGATTGCCGGTGAAAATCCGCTGGTGTCGTACCCCAATAAACAGTCGGTTCAGAATTCGCTCGACAAGGTAGAATGTCTGATTGTGTCGGAACTGTTCATGACGGAAACAGCTGCCATGGCAGATGTGGTCCTCCCGGCCTGTTCGATTGCGGAAAAAGAAGGAACCTTGACTGCCTCCGATCGCCGCGTTCAGTATGTCAAGCCGGCCATTCCCCGTGTTGGACAAAGTCGTTCCGATTTTGATATTTTCAAAGCTTTGCTGGCCGCTGCAGGTGTCACCGTTACATCTCCCAAGGCTGTCTTTGCAGAAATTACCACAACTGTTAAAGGTTACCAGGGAATGTCATACCAGTCTCTTGGTGAAGAAGGTGCTTTTGCGTCGGTTGTGACACAGCCTGCTCTGGTCCCGGTTGCAGCAGCAGCTCTTTCTTCCGCTCCTGGTAAACTGGCGCTGGTGGTTGGAAGCGCACTCTACCATAACGGATCCATGTCCCAGTATGGTGAAGGACCAATGCATGTCTGCCCCGAGGGGTACGTAGAACTTTCTCATAGCGATGCCGCACGACTTTCAGTTGTCAATGACGGAACCGCAACCGTTGCATCGGCGCATGGTACGGTTACTATCAAGGTCAAAGTAACATCAAGAATGCCGGTTGGTGTAGCATTTGCTCCATATCATTTTTCTCAGGCATCGATTAACCAGATCTGGAGCGGTGAGCCGGTAACCTGGGTAACAATTTCAAAATAATTGCTTATTTAGACGTTTAGATTCGTACGAAAAGAGGGGCAGATGGGAATCGAAATTTTAGGACTACCGCTGGTGTACTACATCGCAATGGTTAGCAAGGTTCTGGTGGCATTTGTCTTTGTGCTGCTGACGGTTGCATATGCTACTTATGCCGAGCGAAAAATTATCGGTCATATGCAGGTTCGGCTCGGACCAATGCGCGTCGGTTGGCACGGCATACTTCAGCCGATCGCTGATGGTATCAAGCTGTTCTTTAAAGAGGAAATCATTCCAACGGAGTCGACGACATTTTCATTTCTGATTGCCCCGTTGATTGCCTTGATTCCAGCATTTTTAACCTTTGCCGTTATCCCTTTCGGTGGCGTTATCGAAGTGGCGGGGTATAAGGTTCCTTTACAGATTGCCTCCTATTACGATACAGCATCCGGCACGGTGATTGACCTCAATGTAGGAGTGCTCTATATCCTTGCCATGGCATCACTCGGTGTCTATGGGATTGTGCTGGCTGGTTGGGCATCCAACAGCAAGTATTCACTGATGGGGGGACTGCGTGCATCGGCACAGATGATCTCCTACGAATTAGCCGCCGGTTTGGCAATCATCTCAATCTTCATGATGACTGAAACTCTCTCATTGTGGAAAATTGTCGAATTACAGTCTGGGTGGGGCGGTTTTGAATGGTTTGCCTTCAAGCAGCCGTTGGCATTCTTCATGTTCTTCGTCTGTTCACTGGCAGAAATCAACCGTACTCCCTTTGACCTTCCGGAAGCCGAGACTGAACTGGTATCCGGTTTCTGTACCGAATATTCCTCCATGAAGTATGCCATGTTTTTCATGGCAGAATACGCAAACATGGTTACTGTTTGTGCGCTCTCTGCGACACTCTTCCTTGGGGGCTGGAACGGCCCGATGGCAGTTGCCTTCCCTTGGCTCGGTCCGATTTACTTCATAGCCAAAGTATATGCATTGATGTTCTTCTGTATGTGGATTCGTGCCACGGTTCCCCGTTATCGCTATGACCAACTCATGCATCTCGGTTGGAAAGTATTTCTTCCGTTATCATTGTTGAACATTGTCGTAACGGGAGTCATTGGTTACTTCATAAAGTAGATCACTCCAGCTTTCGAATAACAATACTACAAGGATGATATCATGAATCCGATTACACCGATTTTAAACGGTCTGAAAATAACGTTGTCACATCTTTTCAAAAAGCCGGTCACGCTTCAATATCCCGATGAACGTCCCAAAGTTGCTGAACGTTTCAGGGGATTGCATGCGCTAAAAGTTTCTCATAACAATGCCAAGTGTGTGGCATGCTATCTCTGCCCTACTGTTTGTCCGGCTAAATGTATTACGGTCGAGGCAGGTGAGGATTCAAAGCATGACAAGTACGCTGCAAAGTACGAGATAGATATGCTGCGCTGTATTTTCTGCGGCTACTGTGTTGAAGCTTGTCCGGTTGATGCGCTCAAGATGACGGGAGAATTCGAACTGGCCAACTACCATCGCAGTGATTTTAACTTCACTAAAGATCGTCTTTTAGAAAAGAAATAAAGGAGCAGTCATGGAATCCCTCTTTTTCTCACTTGTCACGGTGGTTGCAATTATATCGGCTCTTCTTGTGATTACCTGCAAGAATCCGATAAATAATGCACTCTCCCTGGTAATGACATTTTTCTGTCTTGCTACCTATTATGTCATGCTCGATGCTCCCTTTATGGCTGCCGTTCAGGTAATGGTATATGCCGGCGCGATCATGGTTCTGATTGTATTTACCATCATGCTGCTCAATATCAGAGTTGATGCAACTAAAAGTCATACCCACAAGGTTATCGTCGGTGTAATCATCGGCTTCTTTACCATGCTCAATATGGTGTTTGTGGTGTTGAAAAGCCGTGCAGCTCTCCCAACTGGTCAGTATACCAAGGAAACAATCAACCAAATCGGCCACACCCAGCTGATCGGTCGCGAACTGTTGACCAATTTCCTGCTACCGTTTGAGATTACATCGATACTGCTGCTGGTTGCTATTATTGGCGCAGTTGTTCTTGCAAAGAAAAAACTCTAACCGAGGTCAAAGTCATGGTGAGTCTGAATAGTTATCTGCTGGTAAGTGCCATTTTATTTTCCTTGGGAACCATCGGTGTTCTGACACGTAAAAATGCGATCGTCATTTTCATGTGTATCGAACTGATGTTGAATTCCGTTAACCTGACGTTCATCGCCCTTTCACGGCAACTCGGCAATATTGACGGTCAGATATTTGTATTATTTGTTATGACTGTTGCCGCTGCTGAAGCCGCTGTGGGCCTTGCCCTGATGATCGCCTTCTTCAAAAATAAGGAATCAATTGACGTTGATGACGTCAACATGCTCAAGTGGTAACCCGTTTTCAAGTTCTTGAATTAACACACCGTGTAATGATTGCATAAAAGGAGTATTTCATGTTCGACAACGTTTGGCTCATCCCGTTATTTCCACTCATCGGTTTTCTGATCAATGGGTTATTCGGGAAAAAGATCAAGAACGAAGCGATCATCGGAGGGATCGGTACGCTTGCAGTGTTCGGCTCTTTTCTGGTCTCTTGTGGCATTTTGATGCAGATGATCGGTCTGCCGCCAGAACAACGTATCTTTGAAAAGGTCATTTTCCCCTGGATTCACTCTGGTGTCTTGAAGGTGGATATGGCGTTTCTTCTCGATCCGCTTTCCTGCATCATGATCATGGTTGTTACCGGTGTCGGTTCCTTGATTCACCTGTATTCAATCGGGTATATGCACGGTGAAGAAGGTTATTACCGCTATTTTGCTTATTTGAATCTGTTCTGTATGTCGATGCTGTTGCTGGTGCTTGGTAACAACCTACTGGTCATGTTCATCGGTTGGGAAGGAGTTGGTCTCTGTTCCTACCTGTTGATCGGTTACTATTTCCACAAGAAATCTGCCGGTGATGCTGCCAAAAAAGCATTCGTTATGAACCGTGTTGGCGACTTTGGTTTTCTGTTGGGATTGTTCACTCTTTTCTGGTGGCTCGGTTCAAACCACAACATCTGGACAATCAACTTCACCGAAATCAAATCTGCTTCCCATCTGCTTCCCTATGGTGGTGTTGTAACTGCGGCGACACTCTTCTTCTTCCTCGGAGCTACCGGTAAATCCGCCCAGATACCTCTCTATACCTGGCTCCCCGATGCGATGGAAGGCCCGACACCCGTATCTGCTTTGATCCATGCAGCAACCATGGTTACTGCCGGTGTCTACATGATTGCCCGTATGAGTTTTGTATTTATCAAAGCTCCTGAAACGATGATGGTAATTGCCATTGTCGGTGCTCTGACAGCGATCTTTGCCGCTACCATCGGTACGGCACAAAATGATATTAAGCGTGTACTGGCATATTCAACGGTTTCGCAACTTGGATTCATGTTCCTTGCCATGGGCGTAGGAGCATTTACTGCCGGTGTTTTCCATCTGATGACACATGCCTTCTTCAAAGCCTGTCTGTTCCTTGGTTCCGGTTCGGTTATTCACGCCATGCACCATGCGCTCCATCATGGCCATCTTAATGATGATGCACAGGATATGCGCAATATGGGGGGCTTGAAGGGTAAGATGCCGATCACCTTTATTACCTTTCTGGTTTCGACCATTGCAATTGCAGGTATTCCTGGTTTCTCCGGTTTCTTCTCCAAGGATGAAATCCTGTGGCAGGCATACGCCAACCCTTACCACGGTTCACTCAATATTATTCTTTGGGGAGCCGGCGCTCTGGCTGCATGTTTCACCGCCTTCTACATGTTCCGTCTTGTGTTCATGACCTTTTTCGGCGAATGCCGTATCAATCCCAAGGTCAAGGATCATCTCCATGAATCACCGCTGGTTATTACCATTCCGCTGATGGTGCTTGGCTTTCTGGCAGTTGTTGGTGGTTACCTAGGTATGCCGAAGCTGTTGGGGATGTTGCCCAACTACCTTGAACACTGGCTTGATCCGGTTTTTGAACTGGCCAATGAGTACGGCGCTACCTATGCCCATTCAGGAGCACATCACAGTCACGCACTGGAATGGGGATTGATGGGAACTTCAGTCGTGATTGCAGTTGTCGGCATCATGATTGCGTCTACTCTTTATCTTTCCAATACCGGTATTCCCAAGAAATTTACATCAGCTTTTCCTGCTCTGCACCGGGCGGTCTACAACAAATGGTATGTCGATGAATTGTATGATTTCATCTTTGTCAATCCTTGCAAAACCCTTGGACGCTACCTCTGGAAAGGCTTTGACGTGATCGTTATTGACGGTATTGTCAACGGTGTTGCCAATGTTGTCATGGCATTCGGTGGCGTCTTGCGATTCGTTCAGTCAGGGTATATTTCAAATTATGCCATCAGCATGACGCTGGGCGTGGTTGTCATACTCGGATACTACATTTTCAGATAATACGGCTATAGAGCTAGTTGCATAAAAGGAGCTGAATTCATGAGTAACATATTGAGCCTGACGACATTTCTGCCAGTTCTTGGCGTTCTTCTTCTGCTGTTTATTCCTAAAGACAGCAAAGGGGTATTGCGGAATGTCGCCTTTGCGGTAACCTGTGTGACATTTCTGGTGTCATTACCAATTATGACAGGCTTTCAGACCAATGCGGATTTCCAGTTTGTGGAGAATATTCCCTGGATCGCAGCCGGTCCGTTTGTCATGCGCTATAACATTGGTATCGATGGTATCAGCCTCTGGCTCGTTATCCTGACAACCTTCATTATGCCGATCGCCGTACTCTCTACCTACACCGCTGTTGAGGAAAAAGTAAAAGAGTACATGATTTGCCTGCTCCTGCTTGAAACAGGTTTGCTGGGTGCATTTATCGCCATCGATGTATTCCTGTTTTACATCTTCTGGGAAGTCATGCTGATTCCGATGTATTTCATGATCGGTATCTGGGGTGGTAAAAACAGAATCTATGCTGCCATCAAGTTCTTTGTGTATACCATGGTCGGTTCCTTGCTGATGCTGGTAGCCATGATTTTCCTGTACTTCAAAGGCCAGCAGGTTGGTATCACCGACTTCAGCATTCTCCATTTCTACAATTTGAAACTTGATATCGGCACACAGACCTGGTTGTTCCTTGCTTTTGCACTCGCCTTTGCCATTAAAGTTCCTATGTTCCCTTTGCACACCTGGTTGCCGGATGCGCATACGGAAGCACCAACTGCCGGTTCTGTCATTCTTGCCGCCATCATGCTGAAAATGGGTACCTATGGTTATGTTCGTTTTGCCATGCCGCTCTTTCCGGAAGCTGCCCATAAGTTTGCTCCGCTGTTGGCCACGCTGGCGGTGATCGGTATCATATATGCCGCACTAGTTGCCATGGTACAGGAAGATGTTAAGAAACTGGTTGCCTATTCATCAGTAGCCCATCTTGGTTTTGTCATGCTCGGTATCTTCGCCTGTAACGTTCAGGGGATGACCGGCGCCATGTTGCAGATGCTCAATCACGGGGTTTCGACAGGTGCACTCTTCCTTATCGTAGGCTTTATTTACGAGCGTCGTCACACCCGATTGATTACCGATTTCGGCGGGCTTTCAAAACAGCTCCCGATCTTTGCAACCATCTTCATGATCGTGACTCTTTCTTCCATCGGTGTTCCGGGAACTAACGGTTTTGTCGGTGAGTTTCTTGTCCTGGTTGGTGGATTTGAAAGCGAGCTACGCTGGTGGACGATTATTGCCTCCAGTGGTGTTATCTTTGCTGCAGTTTACATGCTCTGGATGTTCCAGCGGGTCATGTTCGGTCAGCTCGACAACCCCAAAAACATGGCCTTGAAAGATCTCAATGCTCGTGAAATCGGAATCATGATTCCACTGATCATCCTGATCTTCTTCATGGGACTCTATCCCAAACCTTTCATCGACAAGATGGAACCTGCTGTTAAAAAACTGGTCAGTCAGATACGTCCTGCCAGTATGGATGTAAAACCAGTTCCAGCACTGGCAATTGAAACTCCTGCCGCTCATGCTGCTCCTGAACAACAGCACGAGTCGATGCCTGCTGGGCACCAATCAGCAACTCCTGCTGTCAACGAACACAAATAATACGACGAGTCAACCGGACCGGAGGATATTTTAGATGGATATGATAACCATTCCCAGCGTGAACATGACACCAATCTTGCCAGAGATTTTTCTCTCCGGGCTTGCCATGGTGCTCCTGCTTATCAATGTGTTTTCAGGCAACGGCAAAAAGTCGTACCTTGGATACATATCATTTATCGGCATTCTTGCTGCCGGTGCATTGGTTGGAGCAGGCTGGAACGGTCATATTGAGAGCTTTAGCGGTTCTGTCGTGCTCGACAACTTTGCTACGTTCTTCAAAATGGTTTTTCTGCTTGGTGCTGCCTTGGCAGTTCTTATTACCGATCAATACATGGAGCGTGAAGGTTGCAACCATGGAGAGCTTTACCCGTTAGTTCTGTTCACTGTTGTTGGCATGATGTTGATGGCTTCCGGCACTGATTTGATGACAATTTTCCTTGGCCTGGAAGTAATGTCGGTTTCCTTGTACGTTCTGTCAGGTTTCAATCGTGAAAATATAAAGTCGAATGAAGCTGGTCTGAAATACTTCCTGCTCGGCGCCTTCTCAACCGGTTTCCTGCTTTATGGTATGGCACTGATCTACGGTGCCACCGGCACTACCAGAATTGCTAAAATTGCAGTTCAGGTCGGACAGATGAGCCTCCCCTCGGCTAACATCATGCTGTTGGTAGGTATGCTGCTGATGTTGACCGGTTTCGCATTCAAAGTTGCTGCGGCACCGTTTCACATGTGGACACCTGACGTGTATGAAGGTGCTCCGACTCCCATGACCGCCTTCATGTCGGCTGGTCCCAAAGCTGCCGGTTTTGCTGCTGCGCTGCGTATCTTTCTGGTGGCATTGCCAACTTTGCAGGTCGAGTGGAGCCAGTTGATGTGGGTCCTGGCTGTTCTGACCATGACCATCGGCAACCTGACGGCACTTCGCCAGGACAATATCAAACGTATGCTGGCCTATTCTTCGATTGCGCATGCCGGTTACTGTCTGGTCGGTTTTGCTGCCGGTAATGGCGTTGGTACGGCAGGTATTCTGTTTTACATGCTCTCCTATACCTTTATGAATATCGGTGCTTTTGCAGTCATCGTTTTGATTGGCAAAAAAGGGGAGAAAAACGGCACTGTTATGGATTTTGCAGGTATGGGATTCAAGCAACCGGCACTGGCAGTTGTTATGTCGATTTTCCTGTTTTCTCTGGCAGGTGTCCCGCCAACCGCTGGTTTTATCGGTAAGTTTTATCTTTTCTCCGGTGCCGTACAGAAAGGATACATCTGGCTTGCTATCCTGGGCGTGTTGAATAGTGCCGCTTCTGTTTATTACTACCTGCGCGTGATGGTTTACATGTACATGAAAGATCCGACCGAAGAATTTGAATGGGTTAAAATTACTGCTCCGATTGCCTTGGCACTGGTAATATCGGTTGCCGGCACATTGATCCTTGGGGTAGTTCCTTCCTTTGTACTCCAGTTTGCCCAGCAGGCTGTCAAGTTGATCTAACGTAATTTCAGTGATTCACCAGCAATAACAAAACAGCGGCAATCCATTTGGGTTGCCGCTGTTGGTTTATCAACAATTATGAATTGACTGCTATTCTTGAATTCCAATTGCCTGAATCAGAATAAAGGGTGAGATCACAATCATATGAAACAGCATCTGTTTATTGGCATCCCACTCCTGGATTTGTTCAACGCTTGGTTTGATCAGTAACTTGTTCATGACCCAACGCTCAACCGATTCTTTTGCGTCAGTTGCAACTGCGTAGGCAACATCAGCCAGATCTAGGTCATTGCTGATAATAATCAGCGTTCCCCGTTCCAGATGTGCCCTGAGTAAATCCCATGGTGCACAGTCGATTTTTTGTGATAACTCTTCTTTTGTTATGGACATGCAATTACCCCTCTGAATCTGATTATATTTTTAACAAACAGATCTGAAGTCGATCTGTTCCTGCAAGCCGCGCTGTTCAAGTATGCCACGAAACTGCTTCCGCGCTCCCCGCACTCCGATGGCAATCAATAGTTTATCGGAAAAATCATCGTATTCATCAGGTTGCCTGACGTTGGCTCCGTGTAGTATCTGGCCTGTTTTTTTGGGATCAACGTCAATCCAACCCGAAACTGCAATCTGATGCTGCTTCAGCAGACGCTGCCAGGCACGCCCTTCCTTACCTGCTCCGGCAATGATCACTTGTTTGCAGTCGTGCAGGTATTCCTTTTTCAGGTAGTCTAACTTGCAACGACGAAATGCATCCTGACTGTATTCATCCATGGTGCGGGTTGCCCGCTCCGGGTGGTCGCGCCAGAAGAAATAGGTTTCCGGCAAGCGAGCAAACTTGATGTTAGCAGCTGCCATGCGGAGCCATAGATCGTAATCCTCTGGCCATCCACATTCACGATATCCACCTAACTGCTCCAAAATTGATCGGCGGGTCATGATGCTTGGATGTACAAAGGGCGATTCCACCAGCAGGTCACGCATGATGACATCGTGGCTCGTCAAACCGTTTTGCCAGGTTTCGTACTCCTGCATTCCCTGTTTGAGGCCGCTGCGGGGGAAGTGGCGAAATTGGCACGCCACCAGACCGATCTGCGGGTTGATCTGCAGATAGTTCAATTGCCGCTCCAGCCGGACTGGGTGCATGACATCGTCTCCATCCATACGAGCAACCAGGGGAGCACGGCACGCTGCAAGTGCAGTATTAAGTGCTGTTACCAATCCCCTTGATTCCTGTCTGATAACATGAATTCGACAGTCTGTCGCTGCTGCGGAAGCAAGGATTGCTGGTGTCGTATCATTGGATCCGTCATCAACAACAATCAGCTCCCAATTCTGTAACGTTTGACGCTGGAGAGAGTGGAGCGCAGCCGGAAGAAAGTCAGCTTCATTACGTACCGGCATGAGTATGGAGAGTGGCGGTGATATCGACATGCTGGCAACCTTTTGGACGATAGTTGGTATTCATAAACAATGACAATAATATTAACTTGACCGGCAGACAGGCTACTGTGATAGTACAGCGGAATGTGACTTTATTGCGAGTGCTGGAATGCCATGACACACGATTATTCGCTTGAACATGTAGCCAGGGTTTTGGAGCAGTTTCAACCGCAGCAGTTGCCGCCACAGAATCGAAAAGCGGCAGCAGTCGCCATGATACTGCGGGAACGAAACAGAACGCCGGAAATGCTGTTTATTGAACGTGCAGCTGATGAACGCGATCCATGGTCAGGTCATCTGGCGTTTCCCGGTGGCAAGATCGAAGCTGGGGAGGATGGGCGCCAGGCCGCTATTCGTGAAACCGGTGAAGAAATCGGTATATCGCTGACTGAACACCGCCAGGTGGGACAGTTATCCGATATTGTGGGGACTAATCTTCCGGTACAGGTTTCCTGCTACCTCTTTATGCTTGATGCAACGGTTACGCCTCGTATGAACGATGAAGTCAGCGATCTTTTCTGGGTTCCGTTGTCAGAATTATACAACCGGGAACGTCACTCACTAATGCCGGTATCGTTTTCAGGCGTACAGCTTGATGTTCCGGCTATCCGGCTTCCGCAGCCGGGAAAACCGGTGTTGTGGGGGATCACCTATCGTCTGGTCATGCAGTTACATGAAATTCTACGCTCCTGCCCGCTTGACGGTTGCAAAATAGCCAATAAACGGTACACTCATGCAGTCGAATATCTCTAACATCCTCGGGAGGACAACTCATGAATGAAAGAACCGGTATTATCACCTTTAAAGGCAATCCCTTCACCCTGCTTGGTCCACAGTTGAAAGTAGGCGATCAAGCGCCTGATTTTGCGGTGGTTGACAACGGTCTGGCACCGGTAACATTGGCCACATCAGCCGGTAACATCAGAATAATCAGTGCGGTGCCGTCCCTGGATACACCGGTGTGTGATTCGGAAACCCGCCGTTTTAACCAGGAAGCAGCTGCCTTGCCAGGGAATGTGAACGTACTGACCATCAGTCTCGATCTACCTTTTGCCCAGAAACGTTGGTGCGGTGCTGCCGGTATTGACAAGGTAATCACTCTATCTGATTACCGTGAACGCTCCTTCGGTCAAAGCTATGGTGTGTTGATCAAGGAGTTGCTGCTGCTGACCAGGGCAATTTTCGTTATTGATGCCAGTGACACGATCCGCTACATCCAGATCGTACCGGAAGTCACTAGCGAGCCAGACTATGCGGAAGTAATCAGCGCCGTGAAAGCACTGTTATAACTTCTAATGGCAGGGCGGTCAATTGGCCGCCCTTGCCATGCTGTCAATGTCTGGCAAAGCTTATACTCGCACGTAAGTCGATCATGTTACCCTGCAATCCTTTTCAACAGCCACGCCATGTTTTCTCCCAGAACCTGCATGGTTTTGATCCCTTCCTCGTCCTGCTCCACATCGCCGACATTTCTCCCGACGCCCACATTCCAGTAGCTAGAGCCGGGTATAATCATCTGCCCAATGGTAAAGAAGTGGTTGATGGTATCAAAAACATTGAGTGCTCCGGCGCGTCTCACCGCAACTACCGCAGCCCCGGCCTTGCGTTTGAACATGTCTCCGTTGGCACGGGAGACCATGCCGCAGCGATCGATCAGCGACTTGGTTTCCGGAGTCAGCGAGGCAAAATAGGTGGGAGAGGCGATGATGATACCGTCCGATTCCAGCATCTTCTCGATACAACTGTTTGCCAGATCATCGTTCACCGCACAGCGTTTGTCCTTGCGGGCAAAGCATTGGTAGCAGGCGACGCAACCGTGCAGTTGTTTACCACCAATTTGAACCTGTTCCGTTGTGATACCTTCACTCTGCAACACCTCAAAAACATGGTTGATCAGAAGGGAAGTGTTCCCTCCTTCACGGGGACTGCCGTTAAAAGCGGTTACTTTCATAATAATTCCCTTTCCTGATGCACTGCAGCCGGCAGAAACATCGGTAAAAAATGTAATAATCACGTTGACTATGCTTTATACAGGATGTTAATCTTGCGCGCTACATACTCTGGGAGAGTATTACGGGAGTTTCGGATGAACATACGATCGTTTTTGAATATAGTGATCACTACGCTGATCATGACGATGTCGCTTGTACCATGTTTTGCCGGTGCTGTCGAGCTGGCTCCGCAAAGCGGGACACAAGCGCTGGCCGCAATCGAGAATATCACGGTTGCAGGGGAGGGGGATGCTGCCGAGTTGGTGATCAAGCTTTCCCGGCCGGCCACCTATACCAGTTATAAAACCACCGCGCCTTTTCGCCTGGTAATCGATCTCTCCCAGACAACCGAAGGTAGCGTGACGACTCCACGGCTGTTCACATCCGGCAATTTCAAAGCCGTGACGGCCAGCCGCTACGATACCGATGCCGGAGTGCTGACACGGGTTGATATTGAGCTGGTCAAAGATGGTGAAGCGCTGATATCTGCCTCACCTGAAAAACCGGGTGAAATGCGGATTTCATTCCCCAACGGTGCAAAAAACAAGAGTGCTGCTTCATCTGTTCTGCCGGCGGCTAATGCGTTGCCCCTTGTTGATAAAACCGGTGTTGAAGCGAATCGTTCGGTTGTTGAGCCACCACAACCCGGTGCAGTCAGCTCACGTCGCGCTCCACATGCCCTGACTGACATCAGTGCCAAGGGAGGCGCAATCGTATTGACCGTGGCTGGTGGTGTTGGTAACTATAAAACTGCCCGTTATCACAAGCCGGATCGTGTGGTGATTGATCTTTTTGACACACAAAATGACGTGTCGGTAGCGACGATTCCGCTTGAACTGCTGGGTGTCGGAGTTGCCCGGATCGGCGTATTACCGGATAAGGTACGTGTTGTTCTGGAGTCAGCCACTGGTAGATTTCCGGCAGAAATTGAAACCAGGCTGCAGGGTGATCAGCTGCTCCTCGTCTCCGGTAACCCGGCTGCGCCGACTGTGACGGCGGATGTTCCCGAATCGTCGCTCAAGTTGACAGCCACTCGTTCCGGCGTGCAAAGCAAGGGAGCTCGTGGGGACACTCCTCCGGTTGCCATGCCGGAACGCACGGTTACCGCTCAGGCTGGTTCCCCCCTGGTTGAAATGATTGATTTCCAGGTACTTGATGGAGTAAGTCGTGTTACCATCAAAACCAGTGGTGGGGCAATGGTCGAACCGCTCACCAAGGGAGATGGCTTCGTAACAGCCGTCATAAAAAATGCAACGCTCCCCAAACAACTGCAGCATTCACTTGAAACCCAGGCGTTTGCGTCACCTGTGTTACGGATTACACCGCTGCAGCTGAAAAAACGGAGCGGTATCGAAACCGCTATTCGCATCGCCTTGCGGGTTGATGCTCCTTACACGCTCAAACGTGAAGCTGATATGACCTATATTGAGTTTCAGCATCCGGCAGGGGGGATGATCGTTTCATCGGCGGTCAACAGTGCTGCGACACCCGATCAAGCAGTTACCGCAACTGGGTTATCACAGGGTAAGGCAGTTCAGAAAAACTATACTGGGAAAAAAGTCTCCCTTGATTTTGATAATGCGGAGATCCGGCACGTATTCAGACTGTTGGCGGATGTGAGCGAAAAAAACTTTATCGTTGGCGATGACGTCAAGGGAAATATTTCGATCAAGCTCGCCAATGTACCGTGGCAGCAGGCTCTGGATGTGATCCTGGATACCAGCGGTCTGGTACTCCGTGAAGATGGTAACGTTGTTACCATCATGACCAAGGAAAAGCACAAGGCTAAAACAAAGGAAGAGCTTGAAGCACAGGAACAGCTGCTGAAGTCACAACGGGAGAAGGTCAAGCTGGAGGAACTGGAAACCGCTGTCTTCAGTATCAACTACTCCGATGTGGCCAACGTTGTCACCCTGCTGAATGCCCGTAAAACAGAGCGGGGGAGCATTACCCAGGATACCAGAACCAACAAGGTGATTGCGACCGACACTCCCCAGACGCTTGAAAATATGCGTAAGCTTGTAAAATTGCTGGATGCTCCTGAAAAACAGGTCATGATCGAAGCGCGCATCGTGGAAGCGTCGTCAACTTTCATCCGCAGTCTGGGGATCAACTGGGGAGCCCATTTCCGGGATGGTTCGGCATCTTTGCTGGGGATCAACCAGCTGGACAGCAGCTTCGGCGGATTGGCGGCAAATTCGGCACCGACCACTGGCGTAAGCGGTAATTCCGGCGCCGCCATGGGGATATCGTTCGGTACCTTGACCAGTAACATGCAGCTTGATCTGCGTCTCAACGCCGCTGCCAGCGCCGGTATGATCAAAATAGTGTCAGCCCCGAAAGTATCCACCCTCAACAACAAGACCGCCAAGATTACCCAGGGGCAGCAAGTCCCCTATACGTCATCGACTTCGGACAAGGTCGAAACCAAGTTTGTGGAAGCTGCCCTGTCGCTGGAAGTGACCCCCCATATCAATGCCAATGGAACCATTGGCATGAAGATTGATGCCAAAAACGACTCGGTCGGTCAGGCAACCGGCGGCAGCACCGCACCGGCCATCAATAAAAAGCAGGCCACCACCGAGATGCTGCTGCGGGATGGTGAAACAACGGTGATTGGCGGGATTTATGTTGATAGCGATAATGAAACCGATGAAGGAGTACCGTATCTGATGGATATCCCGTATCTGGGGAAACTGTTCCGCTCGATCAACAGAACCAAAATCAAAACGGAGCTGCTGATATTCATCACCCCCCGGATTCTTGAGGATGTGTAGCGGTTGTTTGCCGCTTGATGCGTGTTACACACAAAAAAGGAGAAACAATGAAAGTTCTGATTCTTGGAGTTAACGGTTTTATAGGTAATGCACTGACCCATCGTATTCTGACCACCACCGACTGGGAGGTTTTTGGTCTGGACATGGCATGCGATAAGCTGGAACGTTCACTGGGTGATTCCCGTTTCCACTTTCTGGAAGGGGACATCACGATCAACAAGGAGTGGATCGAGTACAATATTAAAAAATGTGATGTGGTGTTGCCGCTGGTTGCCATTGCCACTCCGGTTACCTATGTCAAGGATCCGCTGCGGGTGTTTGAACTCGATTTCGAGGAGAACCTGAAGATCATCCGTCTCTGCCATAAGTACAAGAAACGGGTGCTGTTCCCCTCGACCTCGGAAGTGTACGGCATGAGTCCCGATGCGGAGTTTGATGAGGAAAACTCTCCGCTGATGCTCGGCCCGATTGCCAAGGAGCGCTGGATTTATTCCTGTGCCAAACAGATGCTCGATCGGGTGATCTATGCCTACGGTGGACATGAGGGACTGCAATTTACCCTCTTCCGCCCCTTTAACTGGATCGGCCCCAAGTTGGACAGCATTCATACCGCCAAAGAGGGGAGCTCGCGGGTACTAACCCAATTCCTGTATGATATTCTGGCTGAAAAGCCGATTGAACTGGTGGATGGGGGTAATCAGCGCCGTTCGTTTACCTATATTGAGGACGGAATTGATTGCCTGATGAAGATCATCGAGAACAAGGATGGTTGTGCCGATGGGAAGATCTTCAACATTGGTAACCCCCAAAATGACCTGTCGGTCAAGGAACTGGCCCACAAGCTGAAAGAGATGGTGGCCGAATTCCCGCTCTACAAGGCAAAGGCTGACAAGTGCAAGATCGTGGAGATCTCCTCCGATACCTTCTATGGCAAGGGGTATCAGGATATGCTGACCCGCGTACCATCGGTCAAGCGGGCCAAGGAATGTCTCGGTTGGGAACCGACTACAACGATTGATGACGCCTTGCGCAAAACGCTTGAATTTTACCTGGTTGACGAGCGGGAAAAACTGTCTGAATTCCTGTAACTGATGAAGGTCAGTGCTGCAACTCACCGTAGTGGCTTTACCCTGATTGAGCTGATGATCGTGCTGGCGATCATCAGTATGCTGATGATGTTGGTGCTTCCGCGGCTACCCTCGTCCGAACATGAAAACCTGAAAAGTTCGGCCCGCACCCTGGCTGCCACCCTGCGTTATCTGCAGGACCGGGCAGCCACCGCCCAGGTGGGATATGTGCTCCGTCTGGAGCCGGGAAGCGACTCGATCAAGGTGCTGGAACTGGGGAAAGACGGGAGCGAAAAGCAACCGTCAGATCCGTTGTTGCAGAAGCGTCCCATTTCCGAGGGAATCCAGTTGGCGGATGTGATCATACCGCGCCTCGGTAAGGTGACTGACGGACAACTGCGACTGGAGGTCGGCCGGGGGGGCTTGCGTGATTTTGTCACCTTTCATCTCCGCTCCCCTGCCGGCGCCTTCTGGACGGTCATGGCCTTTCCGTCCAGCGGCAAGGTCAAGGTGTTCGATGGCTACCAGATGGAGGCGCTATGAAAGGATTCACCCTGCTGGAAGTCATGATTGCACTGGCAATCATGGCAGGAGTGATCGTAACCGTGCTTGGCGCCACCAATTACCATCTGGATCTGATGCAGGGTGAGCACGAAACTACTGTCTTGACCCTCTTGGCCCGGATGCAGGTGGAACTGCTGGAACAACAGGGGGGAGTGGCGGCCAAAAGCAACGGCAGCTTTGCACCGGGGCATCCTGATGTGCTCTGGAGCGCCGAGTTGTTTCCGACCCAGCTCCCCGCAATTCAAAAACTGGTGCTCAAGGTTCACCGCACGGGAGATAAACGGGAGGTGGCACTTGTGCGTTACCTCCTCAAATAACTCTTCCCGTGCCATATCCGGCTTTACCCTGATTGAAATTCTCCTGGCGATCACCCTGTTGGGAATCGTGACCACCGCCTTGTACGGCAGCTATTTTACCGTAACCCGGGCCCGGGAACGGGCGACACAAGGGATTGAGTCGCGACGTGAACTGGGCGCCACCCTGGATTTGATCCGCCGCGAGGTTGCCGCAACACTCTATCGCCCGGCGGATAAGCGACTGCATCTGGTGGTGGAGGATCGGGATCTGTTTGGCAAGCCGTCCTCAACGCTGGAGTTTACCACGCTGATGCCGGCCAGTGCCGGGAGCCGTAAAGAATCGGGGATTGCCCTGGTGCGCTACCAGATGAATGACCAGCAGGTAACCGTTGATAAAACAAAACCACGCATCCTGACACGTCGTGAACAGGATCTGCTGTTTGATCTGCCCGATCTGCAGGCTTACCCCCAGATGGAACGGATCAGTTCCTTTCTGGTGGAATGTTATGATGGTTCAAAATGGGTCAAGACATGGGACACCAAGCTGATTCCCCGTTTGCCGTCCATGCTGCGCATTACGGTTCAGGTGGAAGAAAACGGCGCCCTGCTCGATTTTTCCATGCTGGCGCCGCTGCGGGTGAATGGGAAATGAGAAACAATCGCGGATTTGCCTTGCTGCTGGTGTTGGTGGTTACCACCCTGATGGTGGCGGTGGTCTCGGAACTGATTCACCAGGTCTACGTGGATGTCTCCATCAGCCGGGGATTCCGCGACGGTCAGCAGGCTTCGCTGCTGGCGGAATCGGGGGTATACGGTGGTATCAAGCTGCTCCAGATTTCACTGCAAAACAAGGCTTACAGCTCGTTGACGGATCAGTGGGCGCTCCCCAACCGGCTGGATGATGAGGCGGGAAACATCGAAATTGCCATTATCGACGAGGGGGGAAAGTTGAACCTCAATGCGCTGGTAAGCCAGAATGGAGAGATTGACCCGTTGACCCTGGCAGCGCTCAAGCGTCTTGGGAAACGGCTGGAATTGCCGGAGGGTATCTGGGATGCCGTAGCGGACTGGATTGACAGCGACGACCAACCACGTCCCAACGGTGCCGAAACTACCTATTACCAGTCACTCCGGCCCCCTGTTTTTACCCGTAATGCTCCCCTGTCATCCCTGACCGAGCTCTCCATGGTGCGTGGGATGACGCTGGAGATGCTCCCCCGTTTGCAGCCGTACCTGACCGTATTTGCACCCGTACTTGTACTTGGTGCGCCCGTGTTGCAGGTCAATATCAATACGGCTCCCCGGGAAGTGTTGATGGCGCTGGATGACGATATTGACGAACGTATGGCCGATCGGATCATGGAAGAGCGGCGTCTCAAGCCGTTTAAAGGCTCGGGAGAGTTGTCGCGAATCTCCGGTGCGGAAAGGCTTTCCAGCCGCCTATCGGGTAAAATCAGCTGCAAGGGGACGCTTTTCAGAATCACCTCGACCGCCCGGGTAAAAGATACCGTCCGCACGGTTGAAGCAGTTGTCAGGCCGGATGATGCCACCCCGATCCTGTCGTGGCAGGAACAGTAACAGAGGAGTTTTGACCATGGATTACCTGATTATACAGGTTGCTGAACAGACGGTGGAGGCGGCGCTGTTTTCCCTGGCCGGCAACACGACCGTGCTGAAGGGGGCCCAGTTGTTCGAGCGTACCCCGGAACAGGAACTGCCTCAAATTGCCGCGCTACTCGCCGCAGGGATCACCGGTTCTCCCCGGGTGGTGCTCTGTATTCCGCCCCAGCTGGTGGCCGGTCGTACGGTGGAACTGCCGCTGACCGATCTGCGCAAGGTGCGCGAGGTGCTTCCCCCCCATTTGCAAGGGGAGGTGGCGTTGCCGGTGGAGGAGCTGGTGTTTGATGCGCTCCCGTCCGGCGCCGGATCGTTTCTGGCGCTGTGGGCAAAGCGGAGCGACATCAGAGGGTTGGTGGAGATCTTCCGTCAGGCTGGCTGCGAACCGCAGCTGGTGTGTACGGTTCCCCTTGCCTCGGCATATCTGCCGGGGGTGGCGCAGGATGATGCCGTATGTGATGGCGTTTCGCTGGTGCTGCTGAGCGGGGGGCGCCCAACGCTGGTAAAAACCTGTGCCGGAGCGGGTGGGGGGCGTCAGATCGCTACCTGGCTGTCGGCACTGGCCATGTCGGGTGTCGCGCTGCCACAACGTTTGTTGCTGTGGGGGGAGGGAGTCAATCTGGAGGCGGAGCTTGCCGGAACGGACCGGCAACTGCCGGTTGAACGGCTGGAATTGCCGGAAGATGTGGCTCCGCTGTTTCGCACCGATGCCACCTTCCAGCAGCTGGCGGGATTGTATGCCGTGGCCCGGGGGTGTCAGCGGGGTGAACTTGCCGATTTCCGGCGTGGTGAGCTGGCCTGGACTGCCGGAGATGCTGCCATACAGCGAAAAATGGCGCTGACAGCGGCTTTGGCGATGGTAGTGGTTGTGCTGCTGTTTGGCATGAAATTCATGCAGTACCGTGCAGTCTCTGCCGACCTTGCCTCGCTTGACAGCTCGATTGCCACCATCTACCGGGATATTTTCCCTGGCCGCAACAAGGCGATTGATGAACTGGCGGAAGTCAAAGGGGAGCTGAAGAAGTTGGCCGGAGCCGGTACCTCGAAAAGCGTGCTCGATCTGCTGAAACTGCTGGCGGAAGCCAAGGGGGGGAGTATCAACGGTCTGCTGGAAACCGAACTGGACGGTAGCTCGGTCAGGCTCAAAGGAGATGCCGCTTCCACCAAAGGTGTGACGGAATTTAAAACCGCGCTGGAAGGAAAACTGGCTTTGGTGCAGCTGGGTGAAACCAAGAGTCGTCCCGATGGAACCGTAATGTTTACCCTGACCGCCACGCTGAAGGAGGAACGCTGATGCGTTATCTGGAAAATATACGGCAGCTGTGGAATGAGATGGAAGCGCGTCAACGCCTGTGGTGCGGCTATGGCGTGATAGCTCTGCTGGCGCTCTCCCTCTGCTGGTCGGCATTGGCGGCCAAAACCGCTGCGCTGGAGCGTAAGCGGTCAGCCCGGGAAGCGGTGTTGAAAGAACTCCTGCCGCTCAAGTTCTCCTATCTCACCGCTAAACGGGATGCCGATCAGGCCGCTGGCCGGATGGCAACCCTGCGGCCGGATGATTCACCGGCAAAAATTATCGATGAGATCGGCATCAAGGGAAAAGGGGTCAAGCTGTCGTCGATCAAGGGGGATGAACGTCCCGGCTTCATCGAAGATGCGGCTGATATCCGCATTGAGGGACTGACTGCCAATGAACTGGTCAATCTGTTGTATCGCCTGGAAAAGGGGAGTCGGCCGTTGACGATCAAAAAAACAGTGGTGCGGGGACGCTTTGACGATCCGTCGCGGCTTGATCTGGCCATGACCGCGGCGTTGGTAAAACCGGCTCCCGGCCAGGGACAGGCGCGCCCCTGATGAACCGTCAGCGACCGATGCGCATAGTTGCCGTGCTGCTGGCCGGAATAGTCCTGTTTCTGCTGTTCCTCTATCTTTTTCTTCCCATGGATCGTGTCACTGCCGCCCTGGATGGCGTCCTGTCGCAGCAGGGGGTGCGTCTGACCCCAGCTCCCCGCAAGTCATTCCTCCCCGGAATCAACTGGGATCAACCAACGCTTTCATCGGATCAGGGAGCACTGCTGCGTGCCGATCGTCTGGCGGTCGCTCCTGCCTGGGGATCGCTCCTCTCCGGATCACTGGCGCTCTCAACTGCCATGCAGGTCAAGAATGGCACGCTTGATCTGCTGACCGGTGTTACCGGACGGACTGCGTTCAAACTGGCGATTAACAAGCTCTCTCTGGCTGATATCCCCTTTTTTACCACAGTGCTGGGGGCCAGAGCGGGTGGCCTGTTATGGAGTGAGGGGGTAATCAATCGCACCAAAACCGGCCTGAACGGCGAGCTTAAGCTGGAAGTGCAGAAGCTGGAACTGTCAGGTGTCAAGTTGGGGGCCTTTCCTTTACCTGACGTGAGCGGTTTGACCGCCCAAGGGATGGTACGGGTGGCGGATGGCAAGGGGAAGCTGGAAAGCCTGACGCTGCAGGGGGAGGGGATCTACATGCGTCTCTCCGGTAACCTGCCGTCCGGCGCCAATGCCGCCACGGCGCCGCTTGACCTGATGCTTGAAATCATGCCCAAGCCGGAGTTCCTGGAAAAACAGAAGCTGGTATTCATGCTGCTGATCAAATTCATGTCCTCTCCCGGTGTCTACCGGATTCCGGTCAGGGGCACTCTGCTGAAGCCGGTCATTATCTGATGCGGACGGAGAAATAGTATGGCGTTGAAACTGGGTGAGCTGCTGCTGAAGGAACGGATGATTACGGCGCAGCAACTGGAGGAGGGGCTGAAAAACCAGGTTATTTACGGTATTCGCCTCGGCAGTTCTCTGGTGGAAATGGGGTATGTGGACGGTGAAGCGCTGGCGCGTCTCCTGAGCCGGAAGCTGGCGGTTCCGTGTGTCTCCAAGCGTGAATTGACGGCAATTCCGAAGGAGCTGATTGCCGGATTTCCACGGACTCTGGTGGAGCGTTACCGGGTGATCCCCTTTCGCCTGGAAGGGAACCGGCTCGGGCTGGCCATGAGCGATCCGACCGACCTCAAGGCGTTGGAAGAGATCTCCTTTATCACCGGCCATATTGTCCAGCCGTATATCGCCCCGGATGTGCATATTTCCCGCGCCCTGGCAACCTATTACCGCATCAGCAGCGGCGAAATGCGCTACCAGATGATTGCGCAAAGACATCGTCCCCAAGAGGGACGTCTCGCTGCCGAACCGGCCACCATCACCATGCCCGGATACGCGGAAAGCGGCGAGCTGCTGCAGATGACGGTTCCGGCTGATTTTGAAGGATTCGCCTCGATTCCCGGTGATGATCAGCTTCTGGATCCGGGCGATCCGCTGGAGGCAGCCGCCCGCTACACGGTTGACCGGCTTTCGCTCGATTTTGCCGCTGCCCGCACGCGCGACGATGTTGCCAATGTCTTTATCACCTATCTGGGGCAGGAATTTACCACCGGCGCTCTGTTTATCCTGCGCGGCAATGCGGCTGTCGGCTGGCGCGGCACCAGCAATGGTGAAAAGATGGCCGATTTTACGGAGTTGAATCTGTTACTCAGCAAGCCGTCGGTGCTGCGGGATGTGCTGGAAACCCGCACCTTTGCCCTGGGAACCTTGATTACCACCCCTGAGAACCGTCAGATATTAACCTCCCTCAAGGTGCGTTCCGAAACGCCGCTCCTGGTGTTGCCGTTGATCATGCTCAACAAGGTGGTGGCGGTGGTGCTGGTTTCGGCTGACATGGATGCTCTCTCCCGCCGTTTGAACGAGCTGCAAAAACTGGTGCGCAAGGCATCACTCGCCTTCGAGATGCTGATCATCAGGAACAAGATCCTGATGACATGACGATTTCCAGGCTCCGTGGCAAACCGGGTGAAAAACCGGAGAAACAGAAGCGGGGAAAAGCTCTCAAAGCCGTTCTGGAACAGATCGCCGCTGTCCGTTCGCCGGACTACCTGGCCAATGATCCGCTCTGCTTTTGTCATCGTTATCACGATCGTGCCGATCGTGAAGTCGTTGCCTTGCTCGCCTCCTCCTTTGCCTACGGAAACGTCAAAATCATCCTCCGTACTCTCGAATCAGTGCTCCTGCCGATGGGAAGTGCTCCCCGGCAGTTTATTGAAACCTTTGATCCGCAACAGGAACTGAAACGGTTTGCCTCCTTCAAACACCGCTTCAATGACGGGCGTGATCTGGTCGCCTTGTTGTGGGCGATTCGCAGCATGCTGGCACAAGCGGGAAGCATTGAACGTTTTTTTCTGCAATTTCATCACCCGGAAGCGCTTGACATAACCGCTGCGCTGAACGGTTTTTGCCAGGCGGTCATCAAATTCGATTACACGCCGCTGTTTGGCGCATCTGGTATTCCCGCCGATGCAGCATTCGGTTTTTTCTTCCCGTCACCGCAGCAGGGGAGCGCCTGCAAGCGTTTATGCATGTTTCTGCGCTGGGTCGTGCGTAGCGATGATGGTATCGACCTGGGATTGTGGCAAACGGTCTCCCCCTCCCGGTTGGTAATACCGGTTGACACCCATATCTGCCGGATTGCCCGTTATCTGGGGCTGACGAGCCGTACGACCGCTGATTGGAAAATGGCACAGGAAATTACCGCCAACCTGCGGCAGCTTGATCCCCTTGATCCGGTCAGGTATGATTTTGCCCTGGCGCATCTCGGCATATCCGATGGTTGCAATGGCATGGATCTTCAAATCTGCCACCGCTGTCCGATCGTGTCGCTCTGCTGTCGGAATAGCCTGCCGGTGTCGCTAAACTCCCGCTTGGAGCCGCCGCAGACGCGGCGGTAATAAATTGACACCCCCCACCCTTTCTGATATAGAACTATAGCCGTTTCAGGCAGTTTCGCCATTTCAACAATCTGGAGAGCCGCAGATGATAATCCAGTGTGAACAGTGTCAAACAAAGTTCAAACTTGATGATTCCAAGGTAACTGACAAAGGGGTCAAAGTTCGCTGCGCAAAGTGCAAGCATGTTTTTACTGTTCGCAACCAATCGCCGGTGCCTGAGCCCGAAACCCCGTTTGGTGACCTGCTTGACTCTACCCTTGGCGGCGCTGCCGCCGCCGCGATCCCTCCGGTGATTCCCGCCACAGCGCCTGCCGCTTCCGAGCTTGTTTTTGTGCCGCCTCCACCGGAACCGGCTGTTGACGAACCGGCAGCCGGTTTTGACAGTTCGGCATTTGATTTCTCCGATAGCAGTGACCATACGCTTGCCACAGCTCCTCCCGTGCAGCCTGCTGCGGCTGATGATGATTTCAGCCTTTTGTCTTTGGAAAATAACGACGGCTTTACTTCTACTGCCGCTGATGACGAGTTCGATTTCGGTTCGGTCGATTTTGGTGATTCCGCAGCTGTTTCCGATAAAACGGTTGTAGCGCCCGCTCCGCCACAATTTGCTGCCGCGGCGCCGGCGACGGCCGACGTTGGCGGCCTCGACTTTTCCGATGACAATATGTTTGGTGACGTGGTTGCTCCGGCACCGGAAGAACCTGATACGGCTGCCATCGATTTTCAGCTGGATGATTTTGCCGCCTCTTTCGGGGTGGAAGAAAATGTCTCATCTCAAAAAGAAGCGTCGCACGTGGCAGAGCACGGAACCGATGCGCCGTTCAGTCTCGGTGAAATCGATTTTGGCGATGATCTGACCTCCGTGGCGGTGCAACAGGTAAATCCGGAAGAATTGAAGCCGGGGCAGGATGTGTTGTTTGCTCCCCTGGTGGAAAAGCAGGGCTCTCAGCCGGCTGAAGCGCCTGCTGTTCTGTCGTCGCAACCGTTGGCTGTGGCGACGGAGGATGAACTCCCGCCGCTCTCCATCTCCTCCCGCCGCAAACAGGGGCCGATGACCCTGATTCTGTCGATTGTGGGAGCTGTGGTGGCCGTAATACTAGCCTTTGTCGGCTATACCTCGCTCAGTGGCGACAAGGGAAAAACAACGCCTGAAACCGGAAGGATTACGGTTCGTGCGCTGCAGGCCTCGTTTGTAAAGAACAAAACTGCCGGCGAGCTGCTGGTGATTAAGGGTGAAGCAGTCAATGAGTTTGCCGCTCCCCGGGCTGCGATCCAGATCAAGGGGCTGGTCTACGGTGACAAGGGGAATGTGTTGGTCAGCAAGCTCGCTTTTTGCGGTAATCCGCTGACCCAGGAACAGCTGGCGGAATTGCCGCTGGACAAGCTGGAGGCTGCCATGGCAAACCAGTTTGGCGATTCGCTGGCCAATATGGAAGTCGCTCCCAAGGCTGCCGTACCGTTTGTGATTGTGATTGCCAAACCGGCAGCGGAAGCAAAAGATTATGGAGTTGAACCGGCCGGTTCAACCGTTGCCGCAGCAAAACAGTAATGTCGCTTGGTTGCACAAAGCCACACAGAAACGAATAATGAGGTATGAATGTTGAACGCCACAAATCCAAATAGCAAAGTAGCTGTTAATATTGAAGACGAGATGAAACGATCCTACATGGATTATGCCATGTCGGTTATTATTGGCCGTGCCCTTCCTGATGTTCGCGATGGTCTCAAGCCGGTTCACCGCCGCTGTCTGTACGCCATGTACGACATGAGCAATGACTACAACAAGCCGTACAAGAAATCTGCCCGTGTGGTCGGTGATGTTATCGGTAAGTACCACCCCCATGGCGATACCGCAGCCTACGACACCATCGTCCGTATGGCACAGGATTTCTCGCTGCGCTATATGCTGGTTGATGGACAGGGAAACTTCGGCTCCGTAGATGGCGATTCTCCGGCTGCCATGCGTTACACCGAGATCCGTCTGCGTCAGCTGTCACATGAATTGTTGGCCGATCTGGATAAAGAAACCGTCAACATGACCCCCAACTACAATGACGAGATGTTGGAACCGACGGTACTCCCGGCCAAATTCCCCAACCTGCTGGTCAACGGCTCGACCGGCATTGCGGTTGGCATGGCGACCAACATCCCGCCCCACAATCTGACTGAAATTATTGATGGCATCATTGCCACCATCCATAATCCCGACATCTCGTTTGAAGAACTGCTGGAAATGGTTCCCGGTCCCGACTTCCCGACCGGCGGCACCATTTATGGGCGTCAGGGGATTCGTGACGCCTACCGCAATGGTCGTGGGATCATTCAGATTCGCGCCAAGGCGCATATCGAACTGAACAAAAAATCGGAACGGACTGCGGAACGTCAATCGATTGTCATTACCGAGCTTCCCTACCAGGTCAACAAGGCGCGGCTGATTGAAAAAATCGCCGAAATGGTCAAGGAAAAACGGGTGGAAGGGATCACCGAAATCCGTGATGAATCGGACCGCCAGGGGATGCGGGTGGTTATCGAAGTAAAGCGGGATGAAAATGCCGAGGTGCTGCTGAACCAGCTCTACAAGCTCTCCCAGTTGCAGGTCTCTTTCGGCATTATCATGCTGGCGATAGTTCATAACCGTCCCAAGGTGTTTTCATTGCGGGAAATGATGGGATGTTTTGTTGAGCACCGTTGTGAAGTGATCACCCGTCGTACCAACTTTGAACTGAAAAAAGCGCTGGCACGCGCCCATATTCTGGAAGGTCTGAAAATAGCGTTGGACTGGCTGGATGCGGTGATCGAACTGATCCGCAGTTCCAAGACCCCGCCGGAAGCAAAGCAGGGTTTGATGGATGGCAAATTCTGCGATCCCGAATATCTGAAACTGCTGAACCTTCCCCGGCCGGCTGGCTATGAAGGGGCGGTACAGCTGTCCGAACTTCAGGCCCAGGCAATTCTTGAGATGCGTTTGCAGCGTCTGACCGGTCTGGAGCGGGACAAAATCCTGGCCGAATACGACGAAATCATGCGTTTTATCAGCCGATTGCGGGAGATCCTGGCGTCCGATGAGGAAATATTCAAGATTATTGTGGCGGAACTGACCGAGATCAAAGATAAGTTTGGTGACAAGCGTCGTTCCGAAATCGTCGACATGAGCGCCGATATCTCACTGGAAGATACCATTGAGGACGAAGAGATGGTGGTAACCATCTCTCACACCGGTTACATCAAGCGGAGTGCGGTTGATCTCTATCGCTCCCAGCGTCGGGGGGGCAAAGGGAAGACCGGCATGAAAACCAAGGATGAGGATTTTGTGGAACAGCTGTTCATCGCCTCAACCAAGGACTTCCTGCTCTGCTTTACCGATGCCGGGCGCATGTACTGGCTCAAGGTGTATGAAATTCCGGAAGGAAGCCGCACCACCAAAGGGAAAGCGGTGGTCAACCTGGTCAATGTGGCCATGGATGAGAAAATCACCACCATTCTGCCGGTCAAGGAATTTACGGAAAACACCTACCTCTTCATGGCCACCAAGATGGGGGTAGTCAAGAAGACGCCGCTGGTGGAATATTCCAATGTCCGCTCGGGCGGAATCATCGCCGTCAAGCTGGATGATGGTGACAAGCTGATTTCGGTGGCCCTGACCGACGGCACCAAGGATGTCTTCCTCGGTTCCCGTGACGGCAAGGCGATTCGTTTCAACGAAGAAGATGCCCGTCCCATGGGACGGGTAACCCGTGGTGTCCGTGGCATGATGCTCACCGCCACCGATGAAGTGATCGGCATGGAAATCGTCGATCCGACGGTGGAAGGATCGACCATCTTCACTGTCTGTGAAAACGGTTACGGCAAACGGACCAACCTGGATGAATACAAGGACCAGTCGCGCGGCGGCAAGGGGATCATCACCATTAAAACCACCGAGCGCAATGGCAGTGTCGTTAATGTCATGCAGGTGGCTGATGACAATGATCTGATGGTGATCACCGACAATGGCAAGATCCTGCGGGTTCCGGTCTCCGGTTTCTCGGTGATCGGTCGCAACACCCAGGGGGTCAGACTGATCACCACCGAAGAGAAGGAAAAGGTAGTGGCGGTCGCCAAGCTGGCGGAACGCGAAGAAGATGAAGAGCTGGACGATGCCGGCAGCGAAGAGCCGGATGGTCAGGATGCTGTCACTGCAACTGCTGGTACTGATGGTGAAACTGCGAGCGAATAGCTTTTGTGATGCTCGTGTAAAATCGACGGAGGAGGGCGGCAATCATGAAAAAAATTGGCGTTATACTTTCTGGATGTGGCGTACGTGACGGAAGTGAGATTCATGAGGCGGTCTCGGTTCTGCTGGCGATTGACCGGAGTGGTTGTCAGGCGGTTTGCATGGCGCCGGACATTGATGTGCCGGTGGTCAACCACCTGACCATGCAGGAGAGCGGAGAAACCCGCAATGTGCTGGTGGAATCGGCCCGCATCGCCCGTGGTAACATCCGTACCATCAATGAGGTTACCGCCTCCGACCTGGATGCCATCATCCTCCCCGGTGGTTTTGGCGCAGCCAAAAACCTGTGCAACTTTGCCGTCAAGGGGAGCGGTGCCACCGTTAATCCTGAAGTTGCCCGTTTGTTGCGGGAAATGGCGGCTGCCGGGAAACCGATTGGTGCCGTCTGCATTGCACCGGTGGTGCTGGCAGCCGTGCTCGGTAAACAGTATGCCCCCACACTGACCGTCGGTAACGATCCCGGTACTGCCGCCGAGATCAACAAGACTGGCGCAATCCATGTGGATTGTGGCGTTACCGAACTGTCGATTGATGAGGAAAACAAGATTGTCACCTCACCGGCCTATATGCTGGCAAGCGGTATTGCCGAAGTGGCGGATGGAATTGACAAAACGGTGAAAGCTCTGATTGCCATGATATGATGGCCGCTAAACTGGTGCATGCACTACTCAAGGCACGGAAATATTTTCCGTGCCTTCTTTAATTGAAAGGACGTCCTGTTGATATGAAACTCACCCTGTTGTTTCTCTTTGGCGTTATTACCGCTTTCAGCTACTGGCTGCGCCATATCAATCTGCAGTATTTGAAACAGCATGGCACGACGGTGCCGGACGGGTTCGAGGGGGCGATTGACCAGCAGAAACTGCGCATCAGCAGTGACTACACCTTTGCTTCCAGCCGGCTCGGCTTGTGGGACTCGCTGCTTGATAACGCGCTTCTGTTGATCTTCCTGTTTGGCGGTGTGATGGTCGCCTATGACGGTTTTGTCGCTCACCTGAGCGGATCAGGTGTGGTCAATGGCATCCTCTTTTTCCTGTTGATGACCTGGTTTCAGACCTTGATCGGCATACCGTTCGACCTGTATGGCACTTTTGTGATCGAGGCGCGCTACGGATTTAATACCACCACACCCCGCCTGTGGCTGACCGATTTTATCAAAGCCCAGGCGATTGGTGCGCTGCTGATGGCGTTTCTGCTCGGAGTGGTATTCTGGCTGATCCAGTGGAGTCCGACCGGGTGGTGGTTGTGGGTCTGGGGATTCATGGCCTTCTTCAGCCTGTTTATGATGTTCATTTCTCCCTATCTGATCGAGCCGCTGTTCAACACGTATCAGCCGGTGACGGAAGCTGGTCTGGAGGGGGCAATTCGGGAGCTGATGGAAAAGGCGGGGTTATCGGTTGGCAAGGTACTGCAGATGGATGCCTCAAAGCGGAGCAAACATTCCAATGCCTATTTTACCGGTATCGGTAAGGTCAAGCGGATCGTGTTGTATGACACTCTGATCCAGCAGATGAGTCAGGGGGAGATTGTGGCAGTGCTGGCCCATGAAATCGGACATTGGAAAAAGGGACACATCTGGAAACGGCTGCTGTGGGCAGAATTGATGGCACTGGCCGGGGCATGGATCAGTTATCAGCTGTTGACGTGGCCAGGGCTGCCGGGATTGCTTGATCTGCAGGGGGATATTTCCTTGCCGGCCAGGATGGTGTTGCTCGGATTTGTCAGTACACTGGTACTGTTCCCGCTGGGGCCGTTTTCCGCCTGGCGTTCACGCTGCCATGAACGGGAAGCGGACCGTTATGCTGCCGAGCTGACCGGCAAGCCGGAGGATCTGGCGTCAGCCCTGGTCAAGATGTCGGCCGAGAACCTGTCAAACCTGTTTCCCCATCCCTTGTACGCTGCTCTCTACTACAGTCATCCGCCGACGGTGGAGCGGGTAAAAACGTTGCGCCAGGCGCAGGGAAAAGGGTAAGCTACGGCAACCTTGCCACGATGCTGTCAACAATCCTCACCCCATCAACCGCAGCGCTCATGATACCGCCGGCATAGCCAGCCCCTTCTCCGGCCGGGTAGAGCTGCGCTACTCCGATCGATTCGAACCGTTCGTTACGTGGTAGTCTGACCGGTGCCGAGGTGCGTGATTCAATCCCGATCAGGGTTGCTTCCCTGGTGACAAAGCCCCGCATTTTCCGGTCAAAGAAGGGGATTCCTTCACGCAGGGTGCTGCTGATGAAGTCTGGTAATACCTCGTACAGGGGACTTTCCACCAGGCCGGGGCGATAGGTTGAGTGTGCTGCTGTGCCGCCGGGTAGTTTCAAAAAACTGAGCAGATTTTGAGCCGGCGCTTTATAGGTTGCTCCACCGGCACGGAAGGCCGCCTGTTCCCAGTGACGTTGAAAACGGACGCCGGCCAGCGGATCAGCAGCACCAAAATCGCGGGGAGTCACATTGACCACCAGAGCGCTGTTGGCATAGGGGGAGTTGCGCTGATGGCTGCTCATGCCATTGGTGACCACACCACCGTTTTCCGAAGCGCCGGCGATTACAACACCCCCCGGACACATGCAGAACGAATAGGCGCTACGACCGGTGCTGTTGTTGTTCCAGGTAACGGCATAATCAGCCACTGGCAGGAGAGGGGATCGGTTGCTGCCGTACTGGATGCTGTTAATCAACTCCTGGGGGTGTTCCACCCGCACTCCCATGGCAAATGGTTTCTGCTCCATCGGTACGCCGCGCTGCAGCAGCATCTGATAGGTGTCGCGGGCGCTGTGCCCGGTTGCTACGATCAGGTGGTCGCAGGGGATTTGGCTGCTGTCATTGATGGTGATGGCGGCGATTTTCCCCTGGTGGATGGTGATGTCGCTCAGGCGGCTGTTAAAATGCAGGGTGAATCCCCGCTCCAGCAGATAGATTCTGATGTTGGTGATCACCAGCCGTAGCTGATCGGTGCCGATGTGC
>DAINBV010000040.1:0-48428 GCA_036732725.1 Geobacteraceae bacterium
AAGTATCATGTAACACTCAAGCCGGGGCTTAATTTCATCTTCCCCTACATCGATATCGTTGCCTATCGGGTGTCGACCAAGGGGGATGTACTCTCGGTTGGCGCGCAGGAAGTGATTACCAAGGATAACGCGGTCATCATCACCAATGCGATTGCGTTTATCAAGGTTACCGACCCGATCCGGGCAGTCTATGAAATCCAGAATTATGAATATGCCATCCAGAATCTGGTCATGACCTCGCTGCGTGCCATTATTGGTCAGATGGATCTGAACAGCGCCCTTTCGGAGCGGGAACATATCAAAGCCAAATTGCAGGACAGTATCTCCAAGGAAGTCGCCAACTGGGGAATTTACGTGCAATCGGTGGAAATTCAGGATATCAAACCATCCGACTCCATGCAGAAGGCGATGGAACAGCAGGCCAGTGCCGATCGTTTCAAACAGGCTACCATTCTGGAAGCGGAAGGAAAGCGGGAAGCGACCATCCGCGAGGCGGAAGGGCGTCTTGAAGCGGCAAAACGTGAAGCCGAGGCGCAGGTGCGGCTTGCCCAGGCTTCTGCCAAGGCTATTGCAGACATCAGTGAAGCGATCAAAGACAAGGATCTTCCGGCAGTCTTCCTGCTGGGGGATCGCTATATCAATACGTTGCAGAAAATTGCGACCTCACCCAATTCAAAACTGGTGATCCTCCCTTCCGATCTGCCGGCGGCAATCAGAGGTCTGATGGGAAAAGGGTAGGGCAGCTTACACAAACAGCGGGGTAGATGTGGATCAAACCAGTCAAAATCTGAAATCACGGGCAGCATTACTTTCCATCCTCTCAAACAGTATCCTGATCATTCTCAAACTGGTGGTCGGAATCATGATGCAGTCGGTCAGCGTCATTTCGGAAGCAGTTCACTCGGGACTTGATCTGGTGGCAGCGGTGATTGCCTGGTTTTCAATTCGGGAGTCGGGCAAGCCGGCCGATGATCGGCATCGCTTTGGACATGGCAAGATCGAGAATGTGGCCGGCACCATCGAGGCTGTTCTGATCTTTGTCGCTGCTTTCTACATCATCGTGGAAGCGTTCCACAAACTCAAGGCTGGCACCTTTGCCATCGAAAGTCTCGGGCTTGGGGCTGCGGTGATGGGAGTCTCGTCACTTGCCAACTACCTGGTTTCCCGTCACCTGTTGAGCGTTGCCCTCAAGACCGATTCCGTGGCGCTTGAGGCCGATGCCATGCACCTGCGCACCGATGTCTATACCTCGGTCGGAGTGCTGGGAGGGTTGGTGGCAATCAAGCTGACCGGTATTGCCATCCTCGACCCCCTGATTGCCATTGTGGTGGCCCTGATGATCATCAAGGCTGCCTGGGATCTTACCAAAACCGCCTTTTTTCATATTCTGGATGTCAAACTCCCCGATGAGGAAGAAGCAGTTATTCACGAAGTGATGGTGCAACACGCCCATCAGTATCTTGAATATCATAAATTGAGGACCAGAAAATCCGGTCATACCCGTCATATCGATATGCATCTGGTGGTGCCGAAGAAAATGACCGTGGAAACCGGGCACAATCTGAGCCATGCCATTACCGACGACATCGAAGCCCGGTTGGCGTACAGTCACATTCTGGTTCACATCGAACCGTGCGAACGTGACTGCCAGGGGTGTGATGTTTGTCAAAGGATCGCCATATAGATTGTTCCATCCGGTAATTCAGGACGGAAAACAGGCAGTGATGTAAACTCCAAACTAAGGAATCATGTCATGATGTACAGGATAAAACAGGGGGCAGTTGTGGCACTGCTTCTCAGTTGCGCTGCCTGCAGCGCCAAAAAAGAGCAGACCAAGGCAAAACCGGCCGTTCCGGTAAAAGTTGCCCAGGCACAACAGAAATCGATGCCGGTTCAGCTCAAGGCGATCGGTACTATCGAGGCGTACACAACGGTGGCGATCAAGTCCCAGGTCACTGGCCAGATAGCGCGGATTCATTTTGCGGAAGGGAGTGATGTATCCAAAGGAGCTTTGTTGGTCAGCATCGACCCGGAGCCGTTTCAGGCGACAGTGAGCCAATGTGAGGCCAGCCTGGCCAAGGATCTGGCTCAGGCAAAATTTGCCCGTGAACAGGCGCAGCGTTATGCAGGATTAGTGAAAGACGGCATTGTTACCAGGGATCAGCATGAGTTGCTGCAATCCAATGCTGAATCGTTGGCAGCAGCCGTAGTCGCTGACCGCGCGGCCATCAGAAATGCCAGGATTCAGCTGAATTACTGTTCGATCCGGTCACCAATCAGCGGGCGCACCGGTAGCATTGCCCTGCAACCTGGTAATCTGGTGAAGGCCAATGATCTGCCGATAGTGACGGTCAACCAAATCACCCCGATCAACGTCACCTTCTCTGTGCCGGAAAAACGGCTACCTGAAATAAAGCGCGCCATGGCTGCCGGACAGTTGAAAATAGAAGCGCTGATCCCCCATGAACCTGGCGTCAGCGAGACCGGCACGATCAGTTTTCTCGATAACTCCGTTAATCCGGCCACCGGCACGATCAAACTGAAAGGTCTGTTTGCCAATCAATCTCGGAAGCTCTGGCCGGGTCAGTTTACCGATGTGGTGATCACGCTTGCCAGCCGGCAAAAAGCCGTGGTAGTGCCGATTGCTGCTGTCCAGACCAGTCAACAGGGAGAGTTTGTCTATCTGGTCAAACCCGATAACAAGGTGGAGATGCGCCAGATAGTATCGGAAACGGTGGGAGATGAAGCGGTAATTGAAAAAGGGGTGGCCGCAGGGGAAACCGTGGTCGTGGATGGTCAGTTACGTCTGACACCGGGAGCAACCGTTGAGACCAAGCCACCGCTAGAGAAACAGCCGCTCAAAAAGCAATAGAATAGAACCGCAACCGCAACGGCGGCGTACCCGTCGAATTACCCCTCCAATGTTTTGCGGATAGTCGTATTCAGGCTTTTGATATCATACGGTTTCATGACGATCTCCCTGATACCGCTTGCTCGGTCACTCTCGTTATTGAACTGCTCACTGAATCCGGTGCAAAGAATAATCGGGATGTCGGCTCTGGTGGCGACCAGGCTACGTGCCAGTTCCCGCCCGGTAAGCCCCGGCATGGTCAGATCCGTAATGACCAGATCAAAGGCGTGGGGATCCGTGTTGAATAGCTTCAATGCCTCGCGGCTGCTATGGGTAGCAGTGACCCGATAGCCGTACAATTCCAGCTGTTCCTGTCCCAACTCCGCCAAAAACAGTTCATCATCAACAAACAGTATCCGCTCGCTAGCGCTGGCAACAGGCAGGCTGTCATTACTCTTGTCACTGGGTGGTTTTTCTCCCTGGTAGTGCGGCAGAAAAATGTGAAAGGTTGTTCCCTGCTGCGGTGCACTGGAGACACTGATGGCGCCGCCATGGTTCTTGATAATTCCCAGCACCACTGCCAGCCCCATGCCGGTGCCCTCACCGACTTTTTTGGTGGTGAAATAAGGATCAAAAATCCGCTCCTTGACACCTTCTTCCATGCCATGACCGGTGTCACTCACCATCAGCCGTACATAGTGCCCTGGTTTAAGGTCTGGATAGCGAGCCAATAGTGCCGCATCGGCGTTCAGAGTGGAGAGTGAAATGGTCAGTTCTCCACCTTGGTGGCGCATGGCATGGGCTGCGTTGGTGCCGAGATTCATCAGCACCTGGTGCAGCTGGGTTGTGTCGGCCATTACGGTGTCCCCTCCGGGAACAGTGGCGACGTGCTGATGTATCTCGATCGTGCTTGGCAAGGTTGAACGCAGCAGTTTACACACTTCGCCGGTAATGGTGGAAAGGTGAACCGGACTCCGTTCCTGTTCCCCCTGCCGGCTGAAGACCAGGATTTGTCTGACCAGCTCCCTGGCGCGCGAACTCGCCTCCTGAATCCGCTCCAGATTCCGGGAGAGGGGGTCGTCCTGCTGTAACTTGAGCTGTGCCAGATCGGTATTGCCGATGATGGCAGTCAGAATGTTATTGAAATCGTGGGCAATGCCACCGGCCAGGGTGCCAATCGCCTCCATCTTGTGTGACTGGCGGAGTTCCTTTTCAAGTTTCTTCATGGTCGTAATATCACGACCTTCCGGGATCAGCAGCACCACTTTTCCCTGGTCATTCAGCAAAGGCTTGAGCGAAAAGTCGATGAAATACAACGTGCCGTCGGCTGCCGGATGGGTGGCCTCAAAACGGACCAACGCTCCTTGTGCAGCCTTGGCAACAGCATCTTTCACTTTTTCCTGTAACAGATCAGAATGGGACCACCACGGTCCCTCCCAGAATGGTCGGCTGATCACCTGTTCTTCGCTGGTGCCACAAAAATTCAAGGCGTTCTGATTGACTTCCAACAGTATGCCGTCCGGACTCAGGATCCCCATCAACTGGAAGGTCTGGTCAAAGATGGCGCGAAACTTCCTCTCGCTTTCCCGCAGCGCTTCCTGCGTCTGCTGCAGTTCTTCCAGGTTCTCTTCCAGAATTTGAGCTTGTTCCTGAAGTTGTTCCTGTGCTGCCTGACGTTCGGCAATCTCGTCTTCCAGCTCCTGATTGGCGATAGCCAGATCCGTAGTGCGTTCTTCAACCCGCTGTTCCAAGGTCTCCTTGGCTTCCCGCAAGCGATTGGTCAGCTCCCTGATATGCAGATGTACCGCGATTCTGGCCAGCAGTTCTTCCCGCTGAAACGGCTTGGTGATGTAGTCGACTGCTCCCGCTTCCAGTCCTTTTACCTTGTGTGATGTTTCTGCCAGGGCGGTCATGAAGATAACCGGAATATCCTGTGTTGCTTCACAATCTTTCAAGTTGCGGCAGGTCTCATAGCCGTCAAATCCGGGCATCATGACATCCAGGAGAATCAGATCGGGATGGGCGAACCTGGCACGCGCAATGGCGCTTTCGCCATCCTCGGCCACCAGCAGGGTGTAGTCACATTCGCTGAGACAATCGCGTACCACCGCCAGATTGTTCGGATCATCATCCACGGCCAGGATGACCGGCCGGTACGGCTCACTTGTTCGTTGTCCTGTTTTCGGGTTCACGTGCTCTCCCCTCGGTACTGCTCAACCAATGCCAGGATAGCCTTGGTTTTGAAACCGGCGGCCAACTCGCACAATCGATCGGCAAAACAGCCATAGGTTATATCCATTTTTTTCAGGTCAAGTGCCCATGCTTCAATTTTATTCATGTCACCCAATTGGGCCAGCAGCAAGAGCCTGTCCAGCGCATCACGCGGGGGTACGATCAGTGGTTCCGCAGATTTGGATGCAACTGGAATCGGCGCTGGCTCCGGCGACATTTCCCAGGTGATATCAAGCTGTGTACCGATCTTTTCCAGCAGCAGCTCGATCCGGATCGGTTTCTCCACAAAATCGTCGCAGGTGACCACAAAGGTCTCCTTGTTGATGCTGTCGCTAATCGTAGCCGAGGTGCCGATGATCTTTATCTTCGCCAGCCGTGAGTCGCTGCGTATGTTCCGTACCGCCTCAAGTCCATCCGTCACCGGCATTACCAGATCCATCAATATCAAATCAGGAGGATGTAGCGTGACGCGATGGAACGCTTCCTGACCGTTTTGAGCCGTATCAAGATCAAAGCCGAGCGGTTCCAGCAGCGCTACCAGCATTGAGGTGTTACCGATGGTGTCATCCACCACCAGAATCCGTTTGCGCTCACCCTGGTAGCCGGTGATATGGGGGGGGGCGTTGTGCCGGATCGCATCGCTCCCGGCAATTGGTGGTAATTTTACCTCCAGCCGGAATCTGCTCCCTTTGCCCGGTTCACTTGACACGTTCAAGGTTCCGCCCATCAGATTCAGCAGCCGTTTGGTGATGTTAAGTCCCAGTCCGGTTCCCCCCTGTGTCTGGCCGCTGACTGCCAGCTGGGTGAACGGTTCGAAGATCGTCTCCAGCTTGTCGTGGGGGATGCCGATGCCGGTGTCCACGATCTCGCAGCAAAACTGTCCTCCCCCCGTCTCTCCGTACTGTACCCGCAGTGTGACACGACCGCGCCGGGTATATTTGACCGCATTGGAAAGCAGATTCAGCAGCACCTGACGCAGTTTGCACTCATCGCCCCGCACATATGATGGCAAGGGGGTCATCTCTTCCAGCGTAAATACCAGCTCTTTTTCCTCGGCCTGCAGTCTGGTGAGGTTGTAGACCTGACGTATCAGAGCGGGTAAGTCGAACGCCAGATCCTCGATCTCCATCTTGCAGGCCTCGATCTTGCCAACATCGAGAATATCGTTGATCAGGGTCAGCAGGTGCTCACCGCTGCTCTGCATGATATCCAACTGCTGTCGCTGGGAAGTAGTCAGGTTCTCCTGGCGCTTGATGATCTGGGCATATCCCAGGATGGCATTGAGCGGGGTGCGTAATTCGTGGCTCATGCTGGAGAGGAAATCACTCTTGGCCCGGTTGGCGCTTTCGGCGGCCAGTTTGGCGGTCAGCAACTCGCTGGTCACCGTTGAAAATGCATCGGTCAGGTCGTTGACACCGTCCACCAGCTGGCGCCATCCCCCTTCGAACATATCGGCATCGCCACGCCGCTCCATATCACCTGACTGCACCGCCACAATCAGTCCATTGGTCTGATTCAGGACCTGCTGGATGGTAGTTCTCATACTCATGAAAGCGTCGGCCAGCGCACCGACCTCGTCGTCCTGATCAATCTCCATGTCACGGCTGAAATTACCATGGGCCACATCTTTGGCTACCTCGGCGATCCGTTCCAGCGGGCGTGTCGCCCGTTTGATCAGAAAATAGACCAAAAGACTTCCGAGCCCCGTAAATATCAGCGCCAGCAGCAGGCAGCGCCCGATGATCTGCCGTTCGGTCTCCCGCATCCCGTCCTTGGAAAAGCCGAGCCTGATCCAGCCGATCCGCTCCCGCGTCTTTTGTGCATCCCCGCTTTCATGGATAATGTCAATATCCTGCTTGATCCGCTCCGTAAATACCGGCGCATAAAAAATGAAATCATCTTTTTCTTCGGTCATGGAGAAGCGCGTGTCACCCGGCATGGCTGGCAGGGGAGAGTCTGATGGTGGACCGTCATGCAGCAGCCGATTCATGCTCGTATCGAAAACCGTGACCGACAACACCTCCGTATTTCCTTTCAGAAAGCGTACCGCTTCCTTGATCAGTTCCGGATTACGGGAAACCAGCGGCAGTTCGCCGGTCTTGGTGGCCAGGATCGTGATGGTCTCGGCACGCTTGATGATTTCACGCCTGACGATCTCCTTCTCTGTGCTGATCGCTTCCCAGGTATATCCCAGCGATACGATCACCAGCACCGGAATCATGAACAACAGTGCTTTTGCCCTGAACGTCGTCCGATAGGGTGTCCGGTTGGCAGGTGTCCTGGGAAAACGGGCCGGGGTCATGGATAGACCTTGCGTGCCAGCCTGATCAGTTCGTCCGGGAGTCTGATTCCCATCTTGCGAGCCGTGGCTGTGTTGAGGTACAACTCGAAACGTTTGGGCGGCAAGGCCTGCGGCTGGGTGATACTCCCCACTCTGAGGGCCTTGGTGGCATGTTCACCGATCAGCCGCCCTACGCTGACCATGTCCACCACCAGCGCCAGCAACGCTCCGTCCCTGACCTGCTTTTCGGAGATTCCCAGGAGTGGAACACCGCGGCTGAAGGAAAACAGGTAGATTTCTTCCAGTGCGGTCGAGGTTAAAAGTACCGGATCAGGGAGCACCAGAATGGCATCCGCCTTGTCTTGCCGCTTGAGGGTATGTACCAGTTCGTAGGAATTGTTGACTGCATGGGTGGTGGCCTGGGGCGGTATATCGCTCGCCAGCAGGTTCAGCAGATAGCGGCTCCCGACTATCGACAGCTGCCGGATTGCGGGGAGGTGGTTCCTGATGAAATCCGTATATTCCCTGGCTGGTGTAGCCATATAGAAGCCGGTGGTGTTGGGACGCGATATGGGCGGTGGCGTTACCACCAGATCGTAAATGACCGGAATTCCTGACGGCAGAGTGAGCGCCTCATTCAGCGCTTCGCGACCCAATGTCACCACCACCTGGGCATTTTCCTTTGCCACCACCAGGGAAAGGTTTCCCTTGATTTCCGCGGGGGAATAGACGCGCGTCGAAGCTGTGAGGGTTTTCCTGATGCCGGAGATGATCTCGACCACCGGACGTAACTGGTAATCAGCCACAATAACCACTTCGACGGCTCGGCAGGGAGTCGCACAGAGTAGCAAGATAAACAGGACGGCCAGCAGCCTATGGGAAGGGGTAGGAGTTTTCATGAGCTTGACGAGTTTGGCACTATAGGGTTAAATTCGGAAAAGATCAACCGAAACGAAGTGATCTGTTTGTATTTTGATAATGCTGTTTGTGCTTGACTGAATCGGTGTGATTCAGGAGCAGCTTGTCAACAATGCTGGCTATCTACGGCGGGTAGGAATGGCACTGATTGGAAAAAAATCATTTGACTCCCCGGTGCACTGTGCTATAACCGCCTGAAATGAATAAAACGCCGTCTCATGATAAAGTCGTTGTTGCGAATGGCGACGGTCTCTGGATAGTGCGGATACCCCCCAAAAAAGGAGAATACCATGACAAACAAGCTGACCCTGGTAGTGCTGGAACAAGGAAACGATTACGCATTTGAGGAGGCGTACGGCAGTTGCTGTTACAATGCGCTCATGCCGCTAGCGTAACAGCATTACACCAAAAGTTGCCAGTAAAGGGGGGAATAATCCCCCCTTTCTTTTATGGAGCTGTCATGGAACTGTCGAACTACCTGAAAATCTACCCTTGTCCCGAACAGCCGGGGATGCAGCTGGTCTACTCCACCGCTCGCTCGTCGTCGGTGCTGTTGCCGGACGAGCTGCTGGCAGCGGCCCGCGCCGGGACGTTGCCCGATCAGGAACAAGCGACCCTGGCCAGGCTGGGGATCCTGGTGCCGGACCGGCGGGAAGAGCAGCAGCGCATGGCTCAGATCTTCAGCGGCGCCCGGCAGCAGAATCCTCCTTTCAATGCGGTGGTGGTGCTCAACCTGGACTGCAACCTGGCCTGTCCCTACTGCTACGAGGGGAACTTCCGCCATGGCCAGTACATGACCGACGCCACTGCCGAACTGTTGACAACGACGATTCTCACCGACCATCTGCCACCTGGTGGCCAGGTCGGGTTGACTTTCTACGGCGGTGAACCGCTGCTCTCCCTCGATCTGATCCGCCGCATCGCCCAACCGCTGCACGGGGCGGCCCGCCAGCGGGAGGGGCGCTTCAGCTTTTCCCTGGTGACCAACGGTACCCTGCTCAACGCTGGGGTGGTTGAGGAACTGCTCTCCTTCGGCTTGCGCGGCGCCAAGATCACCCTGGACGGCCCGGCTGAACTGCACAACCAGAGCCGTCCCTTTGTCTCCGGCCGGGGGAGTTTCGACAGCATTCTGCGCAACGTGGCGGCGGTGTGTCACCTGCTGCCGCTGCAGCTGGGGGGGAACTACACCCGTGACAACTACCGCAGCTTTCCCCGCCTGCTGGACGACCTGCTGGACGCCGGGGTGACCCCGGACAAGGTTGCCACGGTGTTGTTCGCGCCGGTAATCCCCAAATCGGGGGGAACTCCGGTCACCGATTTCAACAGCGGCTGTGCCTGCAGTTACGAACCATGGTTGATCGAGGCGAGTCTCTTTCTGCGCGAGGAAACGCTCAAACGCGGCTTTAGCGCACCCAAGCCGAAGCTGGCGGCCTGCATGGTGGAGCTGGAAAACGAAGTGGTGGTCAATTACGACGGTTCGCTCTACAAATGCCCGGCCTTCATGTCCCATCCTGAACTGAGTATCGGTAGCTTGGCAAACGGCATCGCCGACTATCGTCGCTCCCACAACCTGGAGCACTGGCATGGTGAACAGTGCCTCACCTGCCCCTACCTGCCGCTCTGTTTCGGCGGCTGCCGCCAGATGACCCTGCTGCGTACCGGCCGGATGGAGCAGCTCGATTGCCGGCGTGAGTTCTATGACGCCTCACTGGAGGCGATCATCCGCCAGGATCTGCTCTATCAGCGGGGAAAATAGCCATAAGTTCAAAAACTCAAAAGCCCTGCTGGTTCATAACCGGCAGGGCTTTTGTTTAACGTATCGATTTCAGGGAATCAGAAGCGGAAGCGGATCCCCCCCTCGACCCAGCGGTTCGGGTTGGGGTACTGGTCGATGGTGTAGTGGGGGGCGCTGAAGATGTTATGCAGTGCCAGGAACAGGTCGGCGTTCAGGTGCCGGCCGAGCTGCAGTTTGCGGCTGGCGTTGAAATCCCAGACAAAGGTGCTGAGCTGGGCCTTGCTGCTGGACGGTTGATCGGTGAAGATGTAGGAGCCGAACAGCTGGGCCATCCAGGCTGAGCGGTCGTCGTACTTGATCCCCACCAGCCAGGAGTAGTTATCCCCACCCTGGTCATTCCCGGCCGGAGGATTGTCCGTATGAGTATGGCTGTAGGCGTGGGCCAGGCGGAGCGAGGTGTTGTGGCACGGCACACTCTCCAGCTCCAGTTCGTACCCCTGGCGAACCGTGTTCCCCACGTTGGTGTACTGTCTGGATGCATTATAGTTGTCGCTGATGGAGTCCTCGGTCTCGTGGCGGAAGAGGGTTGCCTTGCTGTTGAACAGGTCGGCGACTCCTGTTTCCACCCCTAGCTGGTACGACCAGGATGTTTCGGTCTTCAGATCCGGGTTGGCCACGATGAACGGCCCGGCGGTGCGGGACATGGCGAGTGGAGGGGGGGTGAAGCCGCGGGCCACCGAGGCACGCAGCACGCTCCGCTCGGCCAGTTCGTAGGTCACCCCCAGGCTGGGACTGAGGAAGTAGCCGCTGATGTTGTTGTGGTCGAGGCGCAGGCCAGGGGTTACCACCAACCGTCCCAGGTCAAGCGTATCGTTGGTAAAAACAGCCCACTTGTCGATGCCGGGTGAATGGGTGCTGGTGGCAGGCAGCCCGGCTAGCTGCTGGTAGAGTGTCCCCACATTGGCGGTATTGTCCGTGCCAGCCAAGCTCAACTCAGTTCCCAGCACGGCGTTGTGCATACCACTGCTGTAGGCCAGTTTGAGGTTGCCTGTCATCGTCTGTTCATTATCTATAATTTGCTTAAAGAGATCTCCCGGCGCCACCACCGGCGGGATAGAGGTGGTAAAACGGATCGGGCTGTCGAAATGCTGGCGGAGATAGTGCGCTCCGGCGCTGAGGTTCCACTCGGGGGTGATCCGGTACTCCAGGCTGCCGGTGGCGAAGAAGGCGGAAATGTTGATGCGGGAACTGACGGAGACTCCCTGTCCGGACACATCGCCGGAGTTGAATTTCGGATCGCAGAAGCCGCTGGTGAAGCGCAGGGTCAGGTCGTTGTGCGGGGTCAGCTCCAGCTTGCCGTACAACCGGCTCTGTTGCGAGTCGCGATTTTTGCGCAGGCCGTCCGACTGTGTCCGGCCACCGTACAGGTAGTAACCGGCGGCTCCCGTCTTGCCGGAGAGTTCGGCGTTGTAATCCTGGGAGTTGGCTTCTCCGTAGGAGGCGCTGACCATCCCCTGCGGCATTCCCTTTTCACCGGTCCCCTTGGTGATGATGTTGATCACCCCACCCAGGGCCGAGCCCCAGGCCGAGGAGGCCGGTCCCTTGATGATCTCGATTCGTTCGATGATCCTGACCGGGATAGTGAAGGTCTCGGCGGCCCCTTCAGCGATCATGTTCCAGTTGATGCCGTCCAGCAGCACGGTCACGTGGCGTTTCTGGGACCCCTGCATACTAATGCTGGCAGAGGCCATAAATTCGCTACCGAGCAGGTCGACATACAGCCCGGGCACCCGGTTGAGCACCTCGGCAACCGTATGGGCGCCCATATCCTCGATCTCCTTGGCGCTGATCACCGTCATGTTCTCGGCCGCCTGGCTGATCGGCTTGGCGATCCGGGTGGCGGTCTCGACGAACAGCTCCTTCTCCTCCCAGAACAGCAACAGTTCCTGCTCTTTTGAGGCGCTTGATTCAGCCGCCGGTTGAGATGACAAAGGATTAATTTCAGCGCCTCGGGCGTTGCCGATGGCCATGGCTGTTGTTATCAGAGCGCATGACACGATATATCCTGGTTTCATGAGGTGTTCCTTTGTCGCATTAGGAGTCTATTCACCACTCAGTTGGTGCATTATTATCATTACCGGTTGATCGGTGTAAAGTTATTTGCAGTTTGTTAATCGATGTAAAGTTATTTTGCAATTCTTAGGTTGCCGTCAGTACATAATCTCCAGTTGAATTCCTGCCCTAAAAGCCCTACTATCCCTGCACGAAAATCTCATGCATCCCAACGTGTCGCAATCTGGACAAACAACAGGTAATTCCGCAATGAATATCGCCGATATCTTTATCCGCCGTCCGATCATGACTTCCCTGATCATGATCGCCATCCTGATTTTCGGGGTGATTTCCTACCGCTCCTTGCCGGTCAATGATCTCCCCAACGTTGATTTTCCGACCATTCAGGTCAATGCCAACCTGCCGGGCGCTAACCCGGACACCATGGCATCGGCGGTGGCGACGCCGCTGGAAAACCAGCTTTCAACCATTGCCGGGGTTGATTCCATGACCTCCACCAACGGCGTCGGCACCACCAGAATCACGCTCCAGTTCAGTCTGGACCGGGATATTGATGCTGCCGCCCAGGATGTGCAGGCTGCCATCTCGCTCGCCATCCGTTCTTTGCCGAAAAACATGCCTACCCCGCCGTCGTTCCGTAAAGTCAACCCGGCTGACCAGCCGGTACTCTATCTGGCCCTCAGCTCCCCTACGCTGCCGCTTTCCGCAGTTGATGAATATGCCCAGACCTTGATTGCCCGGCGTATTTCCACCATCAGCGGCGTGGCGCAGGTCAATGTACACGGCTCACAGAAATATGCGGTGCGGGCCCAGCTTGATCCCAAGGCGCTCGCCTCCCGTCAGATCGGCATCGATGAAGTGGCACTTGCCATTGATCAGACCAATGTCAATCTGCCGACCGGTACCCTGGATGGGACAAAACATGCCTATACCGTGGAAGCCAATGGCCAGTTGTTCAAGGCAGCCGGCTATCGTCAGCTGGTAGTCGCCTACCGGGATGGCGCGCCGGTTCGTCTGGAGGAATTGGGGCGGGTACTGGATAGTGTGGAAAACAGCAAGACCGCCAGTTGGTACAACAATACCCGGGCAATCGTGTTGACGGTGCAACGTCAGCCGGGTACCAACACCATCGAGGTCGTGGAAAATGTCAAAAAACTGTTGCCCAGCTTCCGCAACCAGATGCCGGCATCAGTCGAGCTGAACGTGCTCTACGATCGTTCTTTGCTGATCAAGGAATCGATGCATGATGTCAAGTTTACCCTGGTACTGACCATCGGCCTGGTCATCCTGGTGATCTTTCTGTTTCTGCGTAACCTCTCCGCCACGATTATCCCTTCGCTGGCAGTGCCGATGTCGATTGTCGGCACCTTTACGGTCATGCAGCAGTTCGGTTTTTCCCTCAATAATATTTCCATGATGGCGTTGACCCTGGCGGTCGGTTTTGTGGTCGATGACGCCATTGTCATGCTGGAGAATATCGTCCGGCATATGGAAAAGGGGGAGAGCGCCCGGGAGGCTGCCTTCAAAGGCTCCCGTGAGATCGGTTTCACGATCATTTCCATGACCATCTCGCTGGTGGCGGTTTTTATTCCGGTGCTGTTCATGGGGGGGATTCTGGGACGGTTGTTGCACGAATTTGCCATCACCATCAGCGTGGCGATTCTGGTTTCCTGTTTTGTCTCCCTGACCCTGACTCCCATGCTCTGCAGCCGTTTTCTGAAACCCGCGGCCACGGAACAACACGGGCGGAGTTATATGCTGCTGGAACATTTTTTCGAGCGTCTGTTGCGGCTGTACCAGCGCTCGTTGCAGCAGGTGTTGCAGCACCGCCGGACTACCATGGCGGTCACGCTCCTGATCACACTGCTGACAGTCTGGCTGTTCATGAAGGTTCCCTACGGCTTTCTGCCAACGGAAGATACCGGGCGGATCAATGCCGATACCGAGACCGCCCAGGGGACTTCCTATGCTGATATGAAAGCACATCAGGAAGCGGTGGCGGCCATCATTGCCAAAGATCCCAATGTGGATGGCTTCATGTCCTCCATCGGTGGTAACCGTGGCAGTAATAATGGTAGCTTCTTTATTCGCCTCAAACCGAGGGATCAGCGCAAGCTCTCTGCCGATGAGGTGATTCAGGAGTTGCGTCCCAAGCTTGCCAAGGTCCCCGGAATTCGCACCTTTCTTAAAAATGTCCCCTCAATCCAGATCGGCGGTGTCAGCTCTAAAAGCCAGTACCAATTTACCATGCAGGGGCAGGATACCAACGAACTGTACCGCTGTGCCGCTGAATTTGAAGTAAAACTGCGGGAACTAGTCGAGTTGCAGGACGTGACCAGTGATTTGCAGATCCGTAATCCGCAGGTACATGTGGAGATTAACCGGGATAAGGTTGCGGCGCTGGGGCTGTCCGTGCTGCAGGTGGAGGATGCCCTGGGATATGCCTACGGTTCCCGCCAGGTTTCCTCGATCTTTGCGCCGACCAATCAGTATCAGGTCATCCTGGAGCTGGATCCGCTCTACCAGGGGGATCTGGCCTCGCTCGGGATGCTGTATATTCATTCGGCTGGCGGGCAATTGATCCCGCTGGAGACGATTGCCACCATCTCGAAATCGATCGGTCCGCTGGCGGTCAACCATCTGGGACAGCTGCCAGCGGTGACCCTCTCGTTCAATCTCCGCCCGGGAGTTGCCCTGGGGGATGCCATGGGGCTGGTTGACAAGCTGGCCGACAGCGAACTGCCGGCTTCCATCAGCACCAGTTTTCAGGGGACTGCCCAAGCCTTCAAATCATCATTCAGTGGTTTGTGGCTGTTGCTGGTCATGGCAGTTTTCGTGATCTACGTCGTGCTCGGTGTGCTGTATGAAAGCTATATTCACCCGATCACGATTCTTTCCGGGCTGCCGGCCGCCGGCTTCGGCGCCTTGATCACGCTGATCATCTTCAGGATGGATCTCAATATTTACGGTTTTGTGGGGATTATCATGCTGCTTGGCATTGTGAAAAAGAATGCCATCATGATGATCGATTTTGCATTGGAAGCGGAACGGGTGGAGGGGAAAGCGCCGATTGACGCCATCTATGAAGGGGCGCTGGTTCGTTTTCGCCCGATCATGATGACTACCATGGCGGCTCTGATGGGAACTCTGCCGATTGCCCTCGGATTGGGAGCCGGCGGTGAGTCGCGACAACCGCTGGGGTTGGCGGTTGTCGGCGGATTACTGACGTCGCAGCTGTTGACGCTTTACATCACCCCGGTGGTCTACTATTACATGGATCGACTGTTGCAGAAGCTGAAGCGAAGAGCCGTCACTGCTGAAGCTAAAGGGAGCCTGGCCACAGAGGTCACCGAGGTCAGTTGAACCTGAATACTGTTGGGGCACAGAGAACACGGCTGCTCCGTGGCAAACGAATTGTGGACATTATTTGCGGACAAAGATTTCCTTGGCCAGGTTGGTGTCAATGGCAAACTCCGAGTAACCGACCCGGAAAATGTAGGACGGGTACGATTGAACCAGGACAATGGTGTTACCGGGGAGCACTCCCATGGCCATCAGTTTCTGCATCTTCTTGTTGTCTTCGGTCAGGATGTAGGCGATTTCGCCCTCCTGTCCTGATTTGAATTCGGTCAGCGGCACCACTCCCAAATCTCCCTTGGCGCGGGCATCAGCGCAGCATTCACCCGGTGGGATCGGCTTGCCGTGGGGACAGGTGGCGGGGTGGTTCAGCATGGTACATACCTTTACGTCAGCCCCTTCGTTAAGCAGATGTTCAAACTGGCACGCCTTGTATTCGCCGTCATCCCCCCGGATGTTGAGGATATCCATCATCAGCCGTTCTGCCAGGCGATGGCGGCGGATGGTCATTTTACCTTCCTCGCGCCCGTTGGGAAGGGAGTAGATCATCCCATGGCGAATCTCGATCATGGCAAGGGTGGTCAGTTCCTGATAAGCCGGATCATCGGCCGGAAATTCCATTGTCCCGGGATCGAGAAACGGTGCGCCATCTTCTTCCACCTTGACCCACAATGCCTCCAGTATTTCTTCCGCTTTTTCAGATAATTTCATTGCTTTTCTCCTGTAGTGGGGGACTTGGCGCCAAACAGCGACTTGAGTTTTTTTACCATAGCTGTTTCCAGCGGGTTTTTATAGTTGCAACGGGGGCAATGGATCGAGTGACAGCCGCCAGGGCAGCCCCCGCACCCCTTTTTACCTTCATTTTCATCAAATTCAAAACCGCAAAATCCGCAGATCATGCCAACACTCCCGTCATCAGCAAGGCCTGATTCAACACATAGCCGCAACCGAAGGCCAGCAGACTGACAAACAGGCCGATGGCGCCGGCCACTTTCCAGCCCCGTTCCTTTTTCATAATTAAAAACTGGGCTACACAGGGGATGAACAGCGTCAGGGTTACCGCAGCCACCGTCAGCTGGCGGGCATCCATCAATCCCTTGACTTGCAGTTCATACAGTCCGGCCGCGCCGTAGTCACGGCGGAAAAAGCCGAAAATAAACGCCACTGCCGCTTCGCGCGGGAGCCCGAGCGAGGCCATGATCGGGGTCATGGCATTGACCAGAGTCTCGAAAAAACCGGTGATTTTCCCCAGCCAGAGCAGCACCGAGGCAAGCACAAACAACGGCAGTATCTCCAGGAAATACCATTGCATGCGGGTGTAGGTTTTAGTCAGCACATTGGTCAGCTGGGGGAGTCGCATGGGGGGGAGCTCCATGTAAAACATCGGCGCTTCACCCGGCAGGATTTTGGCTGAAAGCAGTCCGACCACGAAAAAGAGCAGCAGCAGCACGCCCCCCCAGACAGCCAGGGCGCCGGGATATTTGGAGAGGAGTGACATGATCACCCCCAGTTGGGCGGAGCAGGGGATGGTTAGGGACAACAGTACCGTGGCGATGATCCGTTCGCGGGTGGTCTCCAGGGTACGGGTGACCATGGTGGCCATGGTGTCACAACCGAAACCGAGCACCATCGGAATCACGGCCCGTCCGGTCAGGCCGAAGTGTTTGAAGATGCGATCGACCAGCAATGCCAGGCGCGGAAAGTAGCCGGTATCTTCCAGAAAGGAGAAGAAGATGAAGAAGGTGGCGACAATCGGCAGGATAATGCCGACGGCGTAACGCAGTCCCAGGGTGATGATGCCGTATTCCCCCACGAACAGTTCCTGGATTACTTCCCATGGGATGATCGCTTTGACGACACCGATAATCCAGGGGTTAAACAAACCTTCGAATAATTGTTTTTCCAGCAGATCAACCACTGTTCCGGCTCCGAAGACCCCCACAAACTGGTACAGTCCGAAATAGAGCACGATCAGCAGCAGAGGGACACCGGTCAGCGGTTGCACGGCCCAATGGGAGATCCGTTCGCTGAGGGTTACCACCCGCTTTTCCGGGGCACGGAAGACCTGATTGATCATAGCGCGTACGATTTCCATCCGTTCCAGCGACAGATTAAGGTGGAACGATTCGCGGCGTTCAAAAGCGATCTGGCGAACCTTTTCGGCCAGCGGCGCATAACCGTCACCTTCGCGCACATGCACCAGTTCGTCGATTTCCTGGTCCTGCTGCAACAGTAACAGCGCCAGAGCGCGCCGGGAAAGTATGTACTCTCCCTGCATCAGGCAGGTGACTTCGCTGATGTCATGTTCCAGTTGTGGGGAGTAGGGGAAGCGTTTGAAGTCGCAGAAGGAACGATAGTTGCTGATGGCGCTTCTGATTTCGTTGAGACCGCGTTTGCGGGCCGTGGCAGCGCCGATGACCGGAATGCCGAGTAATTCCTGTAAAAGGTTCAGGTCGATGCTCAACCCCATCCGTTCCGCTTCGTCCATGATGTTGACGATCAGAATGACCGGCAGATCCGCCTCGATCAGCTGAATTGTCATTGCCAGCATACGTTGCAGGTTGCGGGCATCCAGCACGTGCAGCACCACATCCGGCCGTTCGTGCAGCAGGATTTCCCGCGCCACCCGCTCTTCTTCCGTGATGGTGTGAATCGAGTACATACCGGGGGTGTCAATCACCTCCCAGGAAGCATCGTTGATAACGGCATGTCCCCGCGAAACTTCCACCGAAGTGCCGGGGTAGTTGGAAACCGTCACGTAGGCGCCGGTCAGGGCGTTGAACAGAACGCTCTTCCCCACATTCGGATTGCCAACCAGTGCTATTTTTTTGATGGATGAATCGGTTGCTGTTGTTGCTGTGGAGCCTGATTCCATGATGGGATATCCTTGTTTGCTTTTGACTTTCAATTTCAACAGGTATGCAAAAAAAAGCGTTGCTCAGTGCGCTGATGCTGTGCGGCACGTGGCACAGAGTCCGTACATTTCCAGCTTGTGACTCTTGATCAAAAAGCCGTGCTGTTCTGCGATCTCATTCTGGATCTTCTCGATGGTTGCATTTTCAAATTCGATAATGGCGTTGCAGCCGGTGCAAACCAGGTGGTCATGGTGCTCACCGGCCAGCACGTGTTCATAGCGGGTCTGACCGTCGTGCAGCAGTACTTCCCGAGCCAGTCCAGCTTCTGCAAACAGTTTCAGTGTCCGATAGACGGTGGCGTGGCCGATGCTGGGATGGCTGGCACGGATCTTTAAATAGAGCTCTTCGACGCTGACATGCTGGTGGGTGGAGAGAAATATATCGAGGATCAGATCACGTTGACGGGTGGAACGGAGCCCTTTTTCTGCAGCAAATTTGTTAAAGGTATTTTTTTTCTCGTTCAACATACACGCCCCTTATTGAAAAGCGATTTCAATATAGCGGGCAGGTCAGGTTCTGTCAAGGATTATGTCTGATTATTTTTGAGCCGGTATTTGCCGGAATTCTTCCGGGGTGTTGACATTCAGAAAAGAGTGGGCAGCGCCCGGCAATGACTTGATCCGATCCCAGGGGATCAGTTCCACATCCAGTTGCTTGATAATCTCCAGAATCTTGCGGTCTCCCTGTTGTATCGCCGTATGGAAAACATCGCTACAGGAACGTGAGTAAAAAGCGTGCAGAGGTTCCTGTCCCCCCTGGCTGAAGGGGATGGTGGCGGCATGTTCACCGTGCAATGAATGGAGATGGCGAATCAAGTCGCTGTCAAGATTCGGCATGTCACAGGCGGTGACGAAGATCGTGTCAAAGCTGCTGTGCACCAGGCCGGCGTGCAATCCGGCAATCGATCCGGCAGCAGTAAAAACATCGCTGACCTTGCGGCAGGGGATGAAATCGTAATCGGCGGGAGTGTTGGTGACGATGATCACTTCCTGAAACAGGGTGGCCAGTTTGCGGTAGATCTGCTCGATCAGCGCCACCCCCTCCAGTTCCAGCAATGCCTTGTTGGTTCCCATGCGCCGGGATGATCCACCCGCCAGAATGACACCGGTTACTCCCTTGATCTTGTCGTTGCTTTGATGCTGCTCCAACAGGTGGGCCCCTGCATAGACAAGAGCTTTTTCTCCCCGCACATAACCGATCAGGCAGATCCCCGCCTGTTGACAAAGCCGAACCGCCATGTCGGTCGGTGATGTGCGGGAGGCGATCAATCCGACTCCCATCATGGCAGCCTTGGCGACCATTTCGGAGGAAACCCGGCCGGAGGTTACCAGCACGCTTCCTGCCAGTTCGATCCCTTTGAAGAGCGCTTCACCGGCCATGCGGTCAAAGGTGTTATGACGACCAAGGTCTTCGGCGTACAACAGCAGTTGCCCATTACGTCCGATGGCTGCAGAATGAATACCTCCGTGCTGTCGGTAATTATCGGCCTGGCGGGCCAGTTGATCCATCAGTGAAAATACATCGGCCGGTTGATACCAGCGGGGTGTGGTTGTGGTGGCCGTGCTTGTTTCCGTGGCCGGGAGGGTAAAGGTGATGCCGGTGCCGCACCCCGAGGTGAGTATCGGCCGCAATTTCTCCGGCAGTTCCCCTTTGATGCGGATGTTGGCAATTCCGAACTCATCGCAGACGCTGAATAGCATGAAATCATCCAGCGATTTTACAAATCCCTGCAGCCGTAAGAAGCCGGCCACCAGAAAACGGAGATCGTGGGGGGAACCGATCAAGGTCGCAATTTCGCGTCCGTTCACCAGCAGTTGCAAGGGGAATTCCTGCACAATGGCAGCGTGCTGTGGCTTCAGCATATTATTGTGCAGGGAAAATACACGCTCTTGTTTCATGGTAGTTGCCTTGTTTACGAAATACTGTCAGTTTTTCCCCTGGCACTCAACTGTTCAACCACTTTTTTTACATCCTGGGCATGCTTGATGTCGCAGACTAACACGGCATCCGGTGTGGTGACGATGATCAGGTTGCTGACACCGACCGTGGCGATGGTCTGACCGTTTCCGTAAATAATGCAATTTTCAGAGTTGATGGCAACTTGCTCGCCACTGTTAATGCAGACGGTACCGTTACGGTCAGCTGCCACTACTTCCGGCAGGGCGCTCCAGCTCCCCACATCACTCCACCCCATCTCAACCGGGACAACCAGTACCCGGTTTGATTTTTCCATAATGCCGTAATCGATGGAAATCGATTCTATCTTCTCGTACATGACCTTGATCTGCAGTCGCAAGTCCGAAAGTTCCCACACGTCTCCGCTAAAGCTGATCTCTGCCAGCGTGGCGCTCAGATCGGGCAAATAGGTGTCAATTTCTTCCAGAATAGTATCGGCCCGCCAGATAAACATGCCGCTGTTCCAGAAAAAAGTGCCGGCGGTCAGATAGCTGAGAGCTGTTTCAAAATCCGGTTTTTCCACAAAACGTTTGACCGGAAAAGGACCGCTGCCGCGCAGTTCCATCTCCGCTTCAATATAACCGTAACCGGTTTCCGGTCGTGACGGCATGATGCCGAGAGTGACCAGGTAGCTCTTGCCGGCTGCTTGTGCTGCCACCAGCAGGGTCTGGCGGAAGGTGTTTTCGTCCTTGATAAAATGATCGGCCGGCAGAACAGCCATGATCCCGGCCGGGTCGTGGGCAGCGATGATGGTGGCTGCCAGGCCGATGGCTGCGGCGGTGTTTTTGGCTGCCGGTTCGGCAATTACGTCAATCGGAACGGAACTGTACTGCGCCAGTTGTCGGCTGGTTTCGTCGGCCTGCAGATGGTTGGTGATCACCATGATTCGTTTTGGGGTGAGCGGCAGCACCCGTTCCACTGTGCGTTGCAGCATGGTGGAACCGCCGGTAAGGGAGATCAGCTGTTTGGGGCGTGATGTACGGGAGAGAGGCCAGAAGCGGGTGCCCGAACCGCCGGCCAGGATGACGATATACATGGTGCCTCCAATAAATTGAACCAACTATTTGTACTGAATTCTGTCAATGAAATCGGCAGTTTCTTTGGCAATCAACATGATGGTCTGGGAGGTGTCGTACACATCCCACAAATTCAGGTGAAAGCGGGCGATCTCGCTGTTGCTGGCGCCATCATACAGTTTTCCGATCAGTGATACCCGAAAACGACTGATGCGGGTAAATTCACCTTTCAGGATCAGCGTGGTCGCAGCGACGTTAAGATCCCGGCTAACGGTGTCGAAGATCTGGCGCGCCGAGACCAGCTTTTCGATCTCGGCGGCAATTTCCTCCGGCATGGATAAATACCGTCGTTGCCGCACTCCGGTCTGGTCGTCGGTGCTGCTGGTGACCAGGTCCCGATGCAGGACAAAGTGCTGAATCTGTAACGATTTATAGCTTGCCATCGGTTTCAGGTTATGGATCTGTTCCTGGTCGATAATTGCGGCGGACGTGGCAGCACAACCGGACACTACTGCCAGAAATAGCAGTAGTAACAGGTACGACAGCAGTCGCTTCACGTATTTTTTGAGCAGATCAGACAGCATCGGGAGACGGCGTGGCGGTACGCTGGTAGTCATCATCAAAACGGACAATATCATCTTCGCCCAGATATTCCCCACTCTGAACTTCGATGATCACCAGCGGTATTTTGCCCGGGTTTTCCAGACGGTGATTATAACCGATCGGAATAAAGGTTGATTCATTCACATTAATGGTCTGTTGTTGCTCGCCACAGGTGACCAGTGCCGTGCCGGAAACCACGATCCAGTGCTCGCTGCGGTGGTGATGTTTTTGCAGCGAAAGCCGCTGACCCGGCAGGACTTCAATCCGCTTGATTTTGTAACTGTTGCTTTCATCCAGCACCAGGTACGACCCCCAGGGGCGTTCACCCCGTTCATTGATGGCCATGGATCAGTTACCTTGTCTGATAGAGAGGTAGTGTTGCAAGGCACTGCGCCATGGCTGAGGCTGGAAGCCGGTGGCCGTGCTCAGTTTGCTGCAATCGAGGGTTGAATAGAGTGGCCGTTGCGCCGGACGGTTCAATTCCTCAGTGGTCATCGGCTGCACCGATACCTTGAGCCCGGCTTCTTCAAAGATTGCCTGTGCAAAGCCGTTCCAGGAACAGAATTCCGCATTGGCTGCATGGTAGATGCCACGTTTACCACCGTCAATCAGGGCGATGATCGCCCTGGAGAGGTCAACCGTCCAGGTGGGGGAGCCGATCTGATCATCCACTACCTTCAGCTGATCCTTCTCTTTTCCCAGTTTCAGCATGGTTTCCACAAAGTTCTTTCCACCTGTTCCGTAGAGCCACTGGGTGCGAACAATCAGGTAATCGGGAGAAAAAGCGGCATTCATTTCACCGGCCAGTTTCGATTCGCCGTAAATACTCAAGGGATGCACCGGGTCATCTTCACGGTAGGGGGAACCCTTGCTCCCATCAAAGACATAATCGGTGCTGACCTGTACCAGCAACGCCCCGATTTCACGACATGCCATTGCCAGGTGCGCCACACCTTCGGCGTTCACGGCCATGGCTGTTTCAACATTGGTTTCACAGCCGTCAACATCGGTGTAGGCGGCACAGTTGATCACGACCTTTGGTTTGAGATTTCCCACGACTTGCAGCACCGCTTCCAGCGACGTTATATCGAGTTGATCGATATCAATCCCTTTTGCCCGCTCACCCAACAGGGGCATCAGATCCTGGCCGAGCATTCCTTTTGCTCCTACCACCAGTATCATGCCGCACCTCCGCCGTATTGCTGCTGGTAGTAGTCGCGGTAAGCCCCGGAGGTCACTTCCGCCACCCACTCCTGATTAGCCAAGTACCAGTCAATTGTTTCGGCAATCCCGCTCTCGAAGGTGTAGGCAGGACTCCAACCCAGATCCCGTTTCAGTTTCGTGGCATCAATGGCGTAGCGCCGGTCATGCCCTGGGCGATCCTTGACAAAGGTGATCAATCCCCGGTTTTCACCCGCACTACGTCCCAAACGTTGATCCAGCAGGTCGCACACCAGGTTGACGATGTCGATATTTTTCCATTCGTTGTTGCCACCGATGTTGTAGACCGAGCCGGGAACGGCCTGTTTCAGTACCGTCTCAACGGCTGCGCCATGGTCACGAACGTGCAGCCAGTCGCGTACGTTCAGCCCATCGCCATACACCGGCAGCGGTTTTCGGTTGATGATGTTATGAATCATCAGCGGAATCAGCTTCTCAGGGAAGTGGTAAGGGCCGTAGTTGTTGGAACAGCGGGTGTTAAGTGTCGGCATACCATAGGTCTCATGGTAGGCATGCACCAACAGGTCTGCTCCCGCCTTGCTGGCAGAGTAGGGGGAGTTGGTGGTCAACGGGGTCTGTTCGGTAAAAAAACCGGTCTCGCCAAGGCTGCCGTACACCTCGTCGGTGGAAATCTGCAGGTAACGAAAATCAGCGACCGCGCCCGATTGCCACTGTTTGCGGCTTTCTTCCAGCAAGACCTGGGTGCCGAGCACATTGGTACGGATGAAAATCTCCGGTCCGGTGATGGAACGGTCAACGTGTGATTCGGCGGCAAAATGAACCACCGCATCGATCTTCTGTTCCGTAAGAATCGTGGCTACCACCGCTGCGTCGCAGATATCCCCTTTGACAAAGCAATAGTTGGGATTGTGTTCCACTGCCGTCAAATTCTTAAGGTTACCGGCGTAGGTCAGGTAATCGAGGTTGGTAACCCGGCAGTCGGGATTGTTGGCCATGAAGGAGTGAATGAAATTCGAGCCGATAAAACCGGCGCCACCGGTGACCAGCAGTGAAGTGGGGGTAAATGCCATGATAAAGGTTCCTTTCAATATGGTTCGATCAACTTTTTTTCCATCAGCACGGCATCTTCCTTGCCGTCGTAATAGCGGGGACGAATCCCCGTTTCAGCATAACCCAGTTTTTGGTACAAGCGGCGGGCCGGAGTGTTGGAAACCCGTACCTCCAGCTCCAGGTAATGTGCTCCTTTTTCACGGGCCAGCTGCTCGGCATGCCGGATCAACACCTGTGCCACTCCGCTTCCCCGTTGCCCGGGCGTCACCGCCACATCAAGGATCTGTGCTTCTTCAAACAGCGACATCAGGCAGAGAAAACCGACGATCTGGCCGTGCTGTTCCGCCACCAAGGGGAGTGAGTAGGTCAGAGTCAGTTCCTGTTGGAAATGGGCTCGCTTCCAGGGGGTTGGAAAGGAAACATTCTCGATTGCCACCACCGCGTCCAGGTCAGCTTCCGTCATCGGACGGATCAGCAGGGGGGGATTGGCCGCTGCGTTCATGATCTCCACAATTATTGTACCTGCTCGTTTTTGGGGACAAACCACTTGATCTGGTTGTGGCCGATCCCGATCGGCGCCGGTTCGATCCCTCTGATCCGGGCGCTGACGGTGATCAAGGCATCCGGGACATAGAGAAAGGTGTACGGCTGTTCCTCGGCCAGAATATCCTGAATACGGAAATAGGCTTTTTTACGCTCTTCCAGGTCGAAGGTACTCCGCCCTGCCACCAGCAGACGGTCAACTTCGGGATTGGCATAACCGATGAAATTAAGTTCTCCCGGCTTGGTCTTGCTGGAGTGCCAGATGTCAAACATGTCCGGGTCTTGTGAGATGTTCCAGGCCAGCATGACTACTTCGAAATTTCCCTTGTCAATGTATTCCTTGAGAAAGGTCGCCCATTCCACGATCCTGATTTTTACCTCAATGCCGACCAGCCGCAGCCGCTGCTGGATAATCTGGGCCGACATAAGCCGCTGTTGATTCCCCTGATTGGTCAGGATCGTAAACTGGAACGGTTTGCCATCCCTGACCAGGATACCGTCACTATTCTTTTCGCGCCACCCGGCCTGTGCCAGCAGTTCCGCCGCCCGGGCCGGGTTATAGGCAATATCCTTGACATTCGGATTATAGGCCCAGCGCCCTGGGACGATCGGGCCGTGGGATTTTTGCCCCATGCCGAACAGCACCCCCTGGACCAGCTCATCCTTGTTGATGGCGGCGGCGATCGCCTGGCGAATCCGTTTGTCCCCGAACAACGGATGGCGCAGGTTATACCCCATGTAGAGATAACTGGATGAGGGGTAGCGGTACTTGTTGAAACGACGGGTAAATTCCGCTGATACGGTCTGCCGGGAAAACTGTACAGGAGTCAGCCCCATCAGGTCGACCCCGCCTGCTTTCAGTTCCATGTACATGGTGGATGTGTCAGGAATAATCCGGTAAACGTAGCGATCGATGTAGGGGCGTCCTTCAAAATAGTCCGGATTAGCTTCCAGGACGATTTTCTGTCCAGCCACCCATTCCTTGAACTTGTAGGGACCGGTGCCGACCGGTTGCCGGGCCAGCGGGCTTTTGGTGATATCTTTCCCTTCCAGCAGATGGGCGGGGAGAATGCTGGTCCCCCAGGAAGCGAGAGCCGGGGCAAAGGGGGCGGCGTAGCGGGCAACCACGGTGTAGGGATCGGGCGCGGTTACACTTTGCACCTGTTTGAAATCTTCGGCATAGGCGGTAGGAGTGGCGGGATCGATGATCACCTTGTAGGTATAGAGCACATCCCGCGCCGTAAACGGGGCGCCGTCGTGCCAGGTAACACCATGGCGCAAGTGAAAGGTGATGGTCAGTCCATCGGGAGCAATGCTGTAGGATTGGGCCAGATCAGCGGTCAATTTGAGGTTTTTGTCATATTTGACCAAACCGTTGTAGATTTGACCGGCCACTGAATGGGAGGCGGAATCGGAAGCCAGAATCGGAATCAGGGTTGAAGCTTCGCCAATGGTGCCTTCCACCAGGCGGTCGCCATAGACGGGAGTCTCGCTACCGGCGGTTGCTTTGCTGCTCTCCTGGGGGGGGGGATTGGTGCAGCCGCCAGCCGCCAGCATCAGTGAAACAAGGATAGCAGAGTAGATGATGAGAGCGAGGCGTTGGATGATCTGGAGATACAGCCTCATCGCTCGCCATGCTCCCCTTTGAGGTGACGTATTTTCTGGGTCAGTTCTTTGCGTTCCGGTTCCAGGATCAGTGCTTTTTTGTACATCTTGATCGCTTTGGCCCTTTCATTGCGGGCATGGTAGACATCACCCAGATGTTCCAGGATGGTGGAATCATCCTCAACCAGGGAAACCGCATCTTCCAGATAGCGAACCGCTTCATCGTACTGCTTCAGTTTGTAATAGACCCAGCCAAGGCTATCCAGAATAAAACCATCGTTGGGGCGCAGCGAGGCCGCCTGCTTGAGGTAGCCGAGCGCTTCGTTGAGGTTGATCCCCATTTCCGCATAACTGTAACCGAGAAAATTAAGCGCCTGTGCATCCTTGGCATCGCGGGCCAGGACCATTTTCATCCGTTCGATCGATTCGGCGCGTTTTCCCTGCTTGTCATAAATCACGCCGATCCTGAATTGCAGGCGGGGATCATCGGGAAAGCGTTTTTCAGCCTCATTGAGCAGTGCCATTCCCTCGTTGGTGCGGTCAAGTGCATCATACAGGGAGGATAACTTGAAATAGAGTTCCAGTTCCTGCGGGTAGTAGACAAGCGCCTTTTTGAGAACTGCCACCGCTTCTTCAGTTTTTCCCTGCTCTTTCAAAATGTAAGCGATATGCCCTACTGCTTCCTGATACACCGGCAGGGAATCGTACGGTATGTGGGTAAAATGAAGCAGCGCCGCATCAAGTTCACCTTTTTCTTCCAGCGCCATACCGAGATAGAGTCTGATTTGTTGTGCAGAAGCATCCTTTGACAGCATCGCTTCAAAGGTTACAATCGCTTCGTCATATTTTTCCAGTTCCAGATAAATCAGGCCGATCTTACGCATGATTTCAGGGCCGCCATACCCCGAATCAGCCGCCGATTTGAGGTACTGGAGCGCCTCGTCGAAGCGTCGTTGCTGAATCAGCAGTTGAATCAGGCGTTGCAGGACAAAAATCTTGTCATCGTCGTTTCCCACCACCTGCTGGTAGATCTCGATGGCACGGGGATAGTCTCCCAGAGCTTCATAGGAGGCTGCCATATCAATGGCGGCCTGGTCAAAGTCGGGGCGCAACTCCAGGGCTTTTTTGAAATATCCGGCTGCATCGCGGTGAAGTTTCATCTGGCTGTAGGTGCGGCCGAGATAATAATAACCGAGTACCGAGTCATTGTTCAGTTTTACCAGGGTTTTCAGCGTTGATACCGCTTCTTCGTATTCAAACAGCCGGGTCAGGGATATGGCGAGATGCAGGTAGGCATCTTCCTTGGAAGGATCAAGTTTGACCGCCTTGCGGAGATAATCAGCCGCTTCCCAGTCTTTTCCCGCAGCTGCCATCAGCGATCCGATCATGACAAACGGCGGCCGGTAGCTTGGCTCAAGTTGAATTGCCTTGTTGAGATAGTGCAGCGCTTCCTGGGTCTGTCCGATCTTAAGTTTGATTTCACCGGCGGAGGTATGGAGAAAGGCCGAGCCGGGGTTGTCCTCAATCGCATCCCGCAGTATGGCCAGCGCCGTCGGATAGTCCCCTTCCAATGCTGCCAGGTGAGCCCGGGAGTAGAGATAGAGCGAATGGGATGTCCGATCGCTTGTATGAGATGGTGTGTCCGGCAGGGGGAGTGGTGTTGTGGCGCAGGAAGAGAGCACAAAACAGCTTGCGGCAACAAGAATGGACTGCAATATCAAAAGGTGCATGGATACACTCGAAAGGTAAATAAAATCTGTTGAAACCTACCATAGAGTTGACGCTACCGTCAAACGAATATACATACTTCTTAACGGTGGATTGAAAATGAATTTAGTGCTATAGCTGGTCCCTATGAAACCATTCAATATTGTCCTCGTGGAACCGGAAATACCGCCGAATACCGGCAACATCGCCCGCCTGTGCGCAGCCACCGCAACAACGCTCCATCTGGTTGGCAAGCTCGGCTTTACTATCGATGATCGCACCCTCAAGCGGGCCGGACTTGATTACTGGAAATTTGTGGATATCAGGTACTGGAACAGTCTGGAAGAGTTGCAACAAGCCAGTCAAGGAGGGCGTTTCTGGTATTTGACGACCAAGGTGGCGCGCAGCTATCTGCAGGCCGGATTCGGTGAAGGTGACTACATCGTGTTCGGCAAGGAAACCAAAGGATTGCCGCCGGAGTTGCTGGAGGCCAATCCCGACACCTGCATCACGATCCCCATGCCGGGCGGACATGTGCGCAGTCTCAATCTGTCAACCTCTGCCGGTATTGTGCTCTACGAAGCATTGCGTCAAAGCGGAGAACTGGCGTCATGTTGATCCAGGCGATTATCTGGATGAATCTGGCGTTGATTTTCTACACCTGGGCGGTCTTCAGCGGTCGTAAACAGGGGCTGCACAGCAAGCATCTGATTATCTTTGGTATCGGACTCGCCTGCGATTATCTGGGAACCATGCAGATGAATCATATCGCTACCCTGTACGGTAAAGCGCCCCAGTGGCACAATCTTACCGGTTTGACTTCACTGGGGGGGATGGCCTTCCATTTTCTGCTCGCCCTGGTTGCATCCTGTGTCGTTAAAACAGCAGCCGTCAACCGCATCTTCCATCGGGTCAGCCTGACTATCTATACCCTCTGGGTGCTGGCCTTCATCAGCGGCGCTGTGGCGGGTATGTTGCGACTGAAACATTAATCTTAAAAAAGTACTTGAAACACTGAGACACGGAGTAAAATCATAAGGCTGTTTCTCTAATTCAATGTGATGGCTTTTATCTTTTGGGTAGCCGGGCAAGAAAAGATAACAGAATGATTTCTCAGTGATCTCTGTGTCTCAGTGTTATTCCAACGGCTGTTCTCAGGTTAATCTCCCGGTTTCTTCCGAAACGCCCACTGAACTGCAACAGAGGGGGGAACGGAATCCTTCCCCCTTATGTGCTTCCTTTTACCCTACTTCAATCCTTGGGAACAACGCCTCTGCCTTGGTTATGACCGTACCGCTCGCCAGTCCACCCCATTTCAGAGATGAAGCGTCCGACAGCTGACAGCAGCCGAGGCTGGCGAATGCTTTCTCAGCAGTAGCCGGCATGAAGGCCGACAGCAGGGTGTGGATAATCCGCTGTGATTCCATCAGGCAGTACATGACGGTACCGAGACGACCGGTCAGGGCAGGGTCTTTGGCCATGCCCCATGGTGCGGTGTCGTCGATGTATTTGTTGCAGGCCGAGATCACATCCCAGATTGCCTGTAATGCCTTGCTGAATGCCATGTCGTTGATATGGGTATCAACAAGCGACACCATCTCTTCGGTTTTGGCTTTCAGGGCGTTCTCCAGTTCACCGTAAGCCTCCGGTTGCGGCAGGACGCCATTGAAATATTTCACGGTCATGGCGGTGGAGCGGCTGAGCAGGTTGCCGATATCATTTGCCAGGTCAGAGTTAATGCGATTTACCAGGGCCGAGTGGGAAAAATCGCCATCCAGGCCAAACGGAACTTCCCGCAGCAGGAAGTAGCGCACGGCGTCAACGCCGTATTTATCGATCAGCATATTCGGTTCGACAACATTTTGCAGGCTTTTGCTCATTTTCTGCCCTTCCACCGTCCACCAGCCGTGGGCAAAAACCTTCTGGGGAAGTGGCAGTCCGGCGGCCATCAGAAAGGTTGGCCAGTAGACCGCGTGGAAACGGAGGATGTCCTTGCCGATCAGGTGGACATCAACCGGCCAGTAGGTGCCGTATTGACCGGTGGTGTCAGGATAACCAAGGGCAGTGATGTAGTTGGTCAGCGCATCAAACCAGACGTAAATGATGTGTTTGTCATTGCCGGGAACCGGAATTCCCCAGGTAAAGGTGGTGCGGGAAACGGAGAGATCGCGCAACCCCTCCTTGATGAACGAGACGATCTCGTTACGTTTACTTTTGGGCTGGATGAATTCCGGGTTGGCCTCGATGTGGGCCAGCAGCTGCTCCTGATACTTGCTCATGCGGAAAAAATACGATTCTTCCTTGAGCTTCTCCACCGGACGGTTGCAATCGGGACAACGCCCCTCGATCAGCTGGGTTTCGGTCCAGAAGGTTTCACAGGGGGTGCAGTACCAGTCTTCATACTCGCCGAGATAGATGTCACCTTTTTCCAGAATATCCTTGAAAATCTGGGTGACACCCTGTTTGTGACGTTCCTGGGTGGTGCGGATAAAATCGGTGTGGGAAATGCCGAGCCGTTCCCACAGCGCCTGAAAGCGCTTGACTACGCGATCCGCCAGCTCCAGCGGTGTTTCACCGGCAGTGGTGGCTGCTTTTTCCACTTTTTGTCCGTGTTCGTCACTGCCGGTCAGGAAACAGACATCATATCCCAGCAGGCGTTTGTAGCGGGCCAGTACATCTCCGGCAACGGTGGTATATGCGTGACCGATATGGGGGACGTCATTGACATAATAGATTGGTGTGGTGACATAGAAGGTCGGTTTCATGGTGATGCTCCTTAATAGATCACGTTGGCGATGAATCGCCCGGATTTTGCGGTTTATTGCCTGGTTTACGATGACCGTGACGGCGGTTACGGCTCCGCTTCTTGGCAGGGCGTGTCTCGTCTCCGGCCGTTTTTTGCGCTTCCGGAGCTGCTGCTGCCGGTGCAATCGCTGTTGCCACCGTAGCTGGAGCAACTGCGGTTGCCGGTTCCGAAGAGGGGGGAGCCGGTTTGTTCCCTTCTCCACCGGTTGTCTGGTCATGCTGGTGCGGCCGCTGTGGTCGCTGTGGCCGTTGCGGACGGTTCTTGTCGCGCTGTTCGGCTGATTTGCCGTACTTCTCCTGGCGTGCACCCCCCGGTTTCACTTCCGGTGCCGGGCGTGCTTCAGCTGCCGCGGCTTCTCCCAGCACCTCCACCCGTTTTACCACGATGATTTTATTATCATCAAGTTTGAGGGTGATATCACCGGTCAGGATGTTGATTTTATCAATCGTGCCGACTGCCGCAGCGGTGCGTACCCGTTTGCCGCATTTGGGGAAACTTTTGCGCAAGGAACAATAGGTTTCGTATTCATAATCAAGGCAGCAGAGCAGGCGCCCGCATTGACCGGAAATCTTGTTCGGATTGAGCGCCAGATTCTGTTCCTTGGCCATCTTTACCGACACTGGCTGGAATTCGCGCAGAAACGAGCAGCAACAGAGTTCCCGGCCGCAAATACCGATGCCACCGATCATCTTGGCTTCATCTCGCACGCCGATCTGACGCATTTCAATCCGGGTATGGAAGGTATGGGCCAGATCCTTGACCAGGTCGCGGAAATCGACGCGGCCATCGGCGGTAAAAAAGAAGACAGCCTTGCTTTCATCAAACTGGTATTCGACCTTGACCAGTTTCATCTCCATGGAGCGTTCCACGATCCGTTTCAGGCAAAAGTCAAACGCTTCTTTTTCTTTCTGCAGGATGCGATCGCGAATGGCAAAATCATCGGCATTGGCGATGCGGATAATGGACGCGAGATTGCGGGGAAGCGTTTCGGCGCTTCGTTCTGCCGGTTCGCTGATTACGGTTCCAATGCTGGTTCCCCGTTCGGTTTCAACAATGATGCTGTTACCTGGGTGAAGCTCAAAGTCGAGTGCGTTGAAATCATACAGCTTGCCGGCTTTTGAAAATTGTATTGATACAATCCTGGGCAACATGTCCTCCTTGTGCCGGTTAGACAATGGAAAATACAAAACTTAGATTGTTACGACAGTGCTGTGCCCATTTTTATGAACAGGCAGTCAAGCGACAGCTTGGCATTGGCGTTGCGTTGAATGGAACGCCGGGTTTCAAGCAGTGCCTCCAGTAGCGATACCGCACGCTCAAGTGGCAGGCGATTGGCAAAGCTTTGTAACAGCTGCTGGAAGGAACTGTTGGTAATCTGCTGTGAGCCGGCAGCCAGGTGGACGGTGTCACGCATGAATGAAATCAGGATATCCAGCGATTGCAAGGTTTCATCCCGATTGCCGCTCAATTCCTCGGCAGCGTCGAAGATGGTCTTGATCGATGCCAGCGAGAGGGTTGTCAGATGGGTGAGAACACTCTTCTGCAATTCCAGTAACCCTTCGTTGTCCCGTTCCAATGCCCGCTGTACGCTTCCTTCCGCCATGGTTGACAATACTTCCGCCCTGGAGTCTTCAATCCCCTTGTTGCGGAGAATGCTGCGCAGATGTTCCGGCGATAATGGCGCAAAGCGGATCACCTGGCAGCGTGAACGGATGGTGGGGAGCAGGATATCGGCATTTTCCGTTAACAGAATAATCAGGGCATTGCCGGGAGGCTCTTCCAATGTTTTCAAGAGGGAATTGGCGGAGTTGGCATTCATCCGTTCCGCCGGTTCGATCAGGCACGCCTTGCGAATCGCTTCGTAGGGGCGCAATGCCAGTTCGCGCTGCAACTCCCTGATCTGATCCACGCTGATGTCACGCTTGTCGGGCAATGGCTCCAACAGGTGGATATCGGCATGGTTTCCTGCTGCTACCTTGCGGCAGGAGGGACAGCTTCCGCAGGCGTCATCACCGCGTTCCTGGCAATACAACGCCTGAATGAACATGCGGGCTGTGGCACGGCGGCCGCAACCGGGAATTCCCTCAAAGATGTAGGAGTGGGAGAGCTTGCCGGAACGTAGCGAACGGCGCAGTACTTCCACAATCCGATCATGACCGGTAATGTCAGCAAACGGCATGGGAACCAGCCTTGATTCTCGCTAGCACGTTTGCTGCGATCTCTTCGGCCAGGGCATCAATGGTAGCGGCGCCATTAACCACCACCACCCGCTGCGGATCCTCCTGCGCCAATTGCAGATAGCCATCCCGGACCCGTTGGTGAAAAGCGTTGGATTCAAGCTCGAAGCGTTCTTCACGGGGGCCCTGGCTGGCGTTGATCCTGCTTTTGGCACGGGGGAGGCCGATGTTGATATCCGTATCGATCAGTATCGTCAGATCCGGTTTGAGACCTTGAACGGCAAAACTGTTGAGTAGATCGATCTTGCTGCGCTCAATTCCCCGTCCGAAATGTTGATAGGCGAGGGTGGCGTCGCTGAAACGGTCGCACAGTACCAGGGCTCCGCTTTGCAAGGCTGGCTGGATGATCTGGGCAATGTGCTGGGAACGGGCAGCACAGTACAGCAACAGCTCGGTGGAGGGGTGCATGGCGCTGTTGTCAGCATCCAGCAGGATGGCGCGAATCTGGTCTGCAATCGGACAGCCACCCGGCTCACGGGTCAGAACAACCTGGAGATCGTGCTGTAGCAGATGAGCCGCCAGCAGTTTGATCTGCGTTGTCTTGCCGCATCCTTCGATCCCCTCAAACGTGATAAACATAGCTGATCTCAAGCCACCTGTCGTCTCTTAGTAAAGCGGCGATTATAGGCAACCTGTCACCAGATATCAATAGAATTCAACGGACTGCCGGCGCAGTTACCAAAAATGATTCGACTTTCTGTTGCCAAAAAACCACAACTCGACGTATAGTCTGCCGATTATGACCAGTGAAGCGCTAGAGCAGTTTCAAGAACGCATCGGATACCGTTTCCGTCATCAGCTCCTGATTACCCAGGCGTTGACCCACCCTTCCTATTACTTTGAACATGATTCCGCCACGGGTGATTACCAGCGGCTGGAGTTTCTGGGTGATGCGGTGCTCGGCATGCTGCTGGCGGAACAGCTGTACCTCCTCCATCCCGCTGCTGATGAAGGAACCTTGTCCCGTTTTCGCGCTGCTCTGGCAGGAGAGGGGAGCTTGGCGTCGATTGCCCGTTCCTGCGGCTATGGCGAGTTCATTCGTCTCGGACGGGGGGAGCGGCGGAGCGATGGCAGCGACAAGGATTCGATCCTGGCGGATGTGTTCGAGGCAACCCTGGCGGCGGTCTACCTGGATGGCGGTTTTGATGCTGCCCGTGGGGTGGTGACACGACTGATGGGTGAATGGTTGAGTGAGCCGCTCAATGCCGCGGCCAGCGGTGATGCCAAAAGTGCCTTGCAGGAGCTGTTGTCAGCCCGCCATTTGCCGCCACCGGCCTATGTTCTGCTGGAGGAAAGCGGGCCACCCCACGACCGGCTGTTTTCATTTGCCGTTGTATGTGGTGAGACGGCCCTTGGTAAAGGGATCGGGCGCTCGAAAAAGCTGGCCCACCAGGCGGCGGCAGCGGATGCCTTGCACTCTTTGTTGAAGGATACAGCTGTAACGCAATGAAAAACATCACGGTTCCGTTTTTTATCAGTCATCAGGGGTGTCCCCATACCTGCTGTTTTTGTGATCAACGAACAATCTCGGGATCAGCCGGAGCCCTGCCGGATGCCGCCGCCATCGAGCAAAAAATCAGGGAGTGGCAGGGCGGTGACGACCGGCCGGTGGAGGTCGCTTTTTTCGGCGGAACCTTCAGTGCACTCCCCAGGTTTGTGCAGCAGTCACTTTTGCAGCCGCTGCAGCCGCTGCTGGTGGACGGGATTGTCAGCGCGATCAGGATTTCCACCCGCCCCGATGCGCTGGACGATCAAACGGTCTGCTGGTTGCGGCAGTACGGCGTTACCACCATCGAAATCGGCATGCAGTCGCTGGATGACGAGGTGCTGCAGTTGGCTGGCCGCGGACACCGGGCGGCTGACTCTCTGGCGGCCCTGGCATCGGTCAGAAACCATGGTTTGCAGGTGGTGGCGCAGTTAATGCCCGGTTTGCCGGGGGATACGGCGGAAAAATCGCTGGCTGGTGTGGAGCAACTGCTGGCTGTCGGCACTGATGCCCTGCGTATTTACCCGACGCTGGTTATCCGGGGGACTGCTCTGGCGGAAATGTATCGGCAGGGTACCTACCAACCGCTGGAACTGACTGATACGGTGCAGCTCTGCAAGCAGATGTTGCACCTCGCCTGGCAGGCGGGGGTTCCGGTGCTGCGCATCGGCTTGCAGGCCGAACAGGGGTTGAATGAGGAGAGTATCGTGGCCGGTCCCTGGCATCCCGCCCTGGGGCAATTGGTGCAATCGGCGCTGTATGCCGACTTGATGGCATGCCTGCTGGAGCGGATGGACGAATCATCTTCCTGCGAAGTGCGTTGTCATCCCTCCCGCATCTCCGATTGTGTCGGTCACCAACGGGAACATCTGCTGCGTCTGGCGCATCGAATTTCCAGGGTGCAGGGAGATACTATGCTGAAAAAAGAAGAACTTGAGCTGATAAACATGAACTGTCAGTTGAAAGGGAATATTCTCACCGATCTTCACTACTGAATCAACAAGGAGGCTGTATGCGTAAGGAATCGTTGAAGTTTCTTGAGAATCTGCTGGATGCTCCCAGCCCGTCCGGCTATGAACAGCCGGCTCAGCGGCTGTTTCGCGAGTATGTTACCCCGTTGTGTGACGAGGTGACGACCGACGTAATCGGGAATGTGTACGCCAAGGTGGCTGGTAAAGGGAAAAATCTTCCCAAGGTGATGATTGTCGGGCATACCGATGAAATCGGGTTGCAGGTCAAATACATCAACGATCAGGGGTTCCTCTATTTTGCTGCGGTTGGTGGTGTTGATGCCCACCTGACACCGGGTAAACGGGTCTTTATCCATACCGCCAAGGGGGCACTCCCCGGAGTGATCGGCAAGAAGCCGATTCACCTGATGGACACCAAGGATCGGGAGACGGTGGTTAAGCTGGAGAACCAGTATATTGACATCGGCGCCAAGGATAAAAAAGAGGCGCAAAAACTGGTGCGGGTCGGGGATGCGGTCACTTTTGAAAGCTCGTTTACCCGTTTGCACGGTGACCTGGTATCGTCACGGGGGTTTGATGACAAGGCCGGCTGTTTTGTGGTTGCCGAGGTGTTGCGCTTGCTGAAGATTTCGGGGAAGAGCCTGAATGTGGATCTGTACGGGGTTTCTTCGGTGCAGGAGGAAATCGGCCTGCGCGGTGGAACGGTCAGCAGTTATTCCGTCAATCCGGATGTGGGGATCTGCGTAGAGGTCGATTTTGCCACCGATCAGCCGGACGTGGAGAAGAAGCATAATGGCGAGGTCAGTCTTGGCAAGGGGCCGATCCTGGCGCGGGGCGCCAACATCAATCATCATCTCTTTGACCTGCTCTGCCGCAGTGCTGAAAAGGAAAAGATCGAGATCCAGCATACCGCCACCCCCCGCGCCACCGGAACGGATGCCAATGTCATGCAGATCTCGCGGGGCGGTGTTGCCACCGCCCTGGTCAAGGTTCCCTTACGCTATATGCATACGCCGATTGAAACCGTCTCGCTGGGAGATCTGGAAAACGCCGCCAAGCTGATCGTGGCCGTTCTGGGGGAAATTAAAAGCCGGGAAGAGTTTATCCCCTGCTGATACGGTCTGAAACCATTGTCTGAGCTGAAACCAACCTAACCCTGATAAACAGGATAAGTGCGTTAACGAAATTATTTTCTGTCTAAAAAACGCAGAAAATAATTTCTAACTTACTAAAAGGAGCGCTACATTCATGCAGTTTACCGCCATGATTTTATCCAATGTGGAAATTTCTCCCTCCTATTTCCGGATGCGTCTGACTGCGCCGCCTGAATTTGCAACGGCAACGCCGGGACAGTTCGTGATGCTGCGGGTCAAAAATGCCATTGATCCGTTGTTACGCCGCCCGTTCGGAGTCTTTGATGTCGGTGTTTACACCCCGAGTCAGAGTGGCGCCACTGCGCAACCGTATTTTGAAATCGTCTACCGGGTGGTGGGGAAGGGGACGGCCATGCTTTCGGAGCTGCATGCCACCGATCTCCTGGATGTACTCGGTCCCCTGGGAAAAGGATTCGATCTGGGGAGTCCTGACGAAGAAAAGCTGATTGTCGGTGGCGGGGTCGGCCTGGCGCCGCTCTACCTGCTGGCCAGGGAACTGGTGAAAGGTTCCACGGTCCGGCTGTTTGCCGGTGGCAGGACCCGCGACGATGTGCTCTGTATTACCGAATTCGAAAGGCTCGGGGTGGAGTGCTATACTGCCACCGAGGATGGCTCGCTGGGAGAAGCGGGACTGGTGACGGAAGCGTTGATTTCCCGTCTCGATCGTCTGCAGGGGAAGGGAACCATCTATGCCTGTGGCCCCCATGGCATGCTGAATGCCGTGGCGAATATCGCCGCCGAACGCAAGATCGCCTGTCAGGTGTCGCTGGAAGGGTACATGGCGTGCGGCGTGGGAGCATGTCTGGGGTGTGTGGCTCCCGGCCATGGCCATTCCGCTGAAACCCCTGATTTCCGCTGTGTCTGTACCGAAGGTCCGGTGTTTGAGGCCGGCGAACTGAAGTGGAGGGACTAAGAGTATGCAACCTGATATGTCAATCAATCTGGCGGGGATTAACCTGCGCAACCCGGTCATGACCGCTTCCGGTACCTTCGGGTATGGGGAGGAGTTTTCCGAGTACTGTAACCTTGAAAAAATCGGCGCCTTTGTTACCAAGGGGCTTTCGCTCAAGCCGCGTGCCGGCAACCCGACGCCCCGTATCGTGGAAACACCGGGGGGGATGTTGAACGCCATCGGACTCCAGAATGTGGGGATCGACGCCTTTATTGCCAAGAAAGTCCCCTTTCTGCGCACGGTCAATACGCCGGCGATTGCCAATTACTTTGGCGCCACGGTTGATGAATATGCCGAGATGACCCGTCGGCTGAACGAAATCCCGGAAGTTGCCGGCCTGGAGATCAATATTTCCTGCCCCAATGTCAAGCAGGGGGGGATCGTGTTCGGTACTGATCCCGAATGTGCCGCATCGGTGGTGCGGGCCTGCCGGGCCGTGACGGACAAACCGCTGATCGTAAAACTGTCCCCCAATGTCACCGACATTGTCACCATGGCGCAGGCCTGTGTTGATGCCGGTGCTGACGTGCTTTCCCTGATCAATACCCTGACCGGCATGGCGATCGACCTGAACAAGCGTCGTCCGGTGCTGGCCAATGTTACCGGCGGTTTTTCCGGTCCGGCCATCAAACCGGTGGCCCTGCGCATGGTCTGGCAGGTGGCGCGGGCAGTCAAGGTGCCGATCATCGGGATCGGCGGAATCATGAACGCCACCGACGCGCTGGAATTCATGCTGGCAGGCGCCTGGAGCGTGCAGGTGGGAACCGCCAGTTTCATCAATCCGGGGGCAGCGGAAACCATTGCCACTGATATGGCGGCCTGGCTGTCTGCCAACAACATCTCTGATGTCAAAGCGCTGATCGGCGCTCTGGAAGTATAACCGGGGTGGCCGAACTTGCCTTGGCGTTCATGGCCGGTCTGGCAGGGAGTGCCCATTGTCTCGGGATGTGTGGCGGCCTGGTGGCCGCCCTGGCGGTGACAACCCCCGACAGCTCCCATGCACAGCGCTTCATGGTAACCCTGGCCTACCACCTGGGACGGATTGCCACCTATACGCTACTCGGAATCGTGGTCGGCGCCGCCTCCCAGGGGGCGCTGCTAACCCGCTATACGTTTCTGTTCAATCTGTTGTTTCTGGCTGCCAATCTGACAGTGGTGCTGATCGGTCTGGCAACTGCCGCCGGTCTGCAGGGGATCAGTCTGGCCCGCCTTGACGGAACTCCCTGGGGCGGCTTGGGGCGGATCCTGGCTTATGCCTCCCGCTCTGCGTCGCCGCTTCCCTATGCTCTGGCCGGTCTGCTGATGGGGCTGCTCCCCTGCGGCCTGGTATACGGAGTCCTGCTGACCGCTGCCGGGAGCGGTTCCTGGATGACGGGGGGATTGAAAATGCTGGCCTTCGGGATCGGGACTCTTCCGGCGCTGATGCTCTATGGTCAAGTGGCAAGCAACTTGCGGGTCTCATTCGGCCAACTGTTCCTCCGTCTGATGGGGGGAGTGGTGGCGCTGCTCGGGCTGATGGGGATTGCGGAATCGCTGGTCAGAATGGGAATTATCCCGCCGATAATGCTGCCGTGGTAGCTGCAATCTGTTGAGACAACGCTGGTAACGGTCTCTTAATCAGTGCTTATCTACCAGAAATGCTTTGACAAATATTGATTTATTCTCGTAGTATGACAAAAATTTACCCACCGCGAAGGATTCAGGATGCAGGCAGCTCTCAACCTCATTGGCAATGACTTAAAAAATGTCGAATTACAATTTCGTAAAGATTTGGAGTCAGATGTACCGCTGATTCGCAAGGTTGGTGAATATGTCCTGTCCAGTGGCGGCAAGCGGGTTCGTCCGGCACTCTTGCTCCTCTCTGCCCGTTTGTGCGGCTACACCGGTCACCAGGCGGTTCCCCTGGCCAGCGTGGTCGAATTTATCCATACTGCCACGCTCCTGCACGATGATGTGGTTGACAGCGCTACCCTGCGGCGAGGACTGGCATCCGCCAACACCCTGTGGGGAAACGAAGCATCGGTGCTGGTGGGAGATTTCCTTTTTTCAAAATCATTTTCCCTGATGGTGGCGGTTGGCAGCCTGGATATCCTGCGGGTATTGTCCGGCGCTACGACCGTAATTGCCGAAGGTGAGGTGTTGCAGTTGCTCTGCACGGGAGAGATTGATCTGACCGAGGAGCGTTATATCGAGGTGGTGCGCTCGAAAACAGCGGTACTCATGTCGGCGGCCTGTGAAGCCGGCGCCATTCTCGGCTCGGCAACACCGCAACAGCAAAAGGCAATGGCGGATTTTGGCATGTCCCTCGGCATCGCGTTTCAGCTCATGGATGATACCCTCGATTATATTGCCACGGAGGAAGAATTCGGCAAAAGTATCGGCCATGACCTGGAAGAAGGGAAGATTACCTTGCCGTTGATTCATACCTTGAAAAACTGCACGCCACAGGAACGATCGATTATTGAAGAAGTGGTTGAAAAAGATGAAATGACGCTGGACGATTTCCGTACGGTGTCCGGCCTGGTTAAGCAGTATGGCGGCATTGATTACACGGTTGCCTCCGCCCGCCGGCTGGTTAATGAATGCCGGGTGTCTCTGGAGTTGTTTGAACCGTCACCGGTTGTTACGGCACTGGCGGATCTTGCCGAATACGTTATTACCCGCAGCAAATAATCCCCGATCAATCAACGTGGAGGAACGATGAAACGCTATCTGGCAATCAGTGCCGTGTCTGCTGTTATGGTAATGGCAAGTCTCACCGGTTGTACCAAGGAAAAAACAGCTGCCCCGGCTGCCAAACAGATGGTGGCTGCCGAATCGAAACCGGCTCCTGAAATTGTCGTCACCTCCCTGAACAACCAGAAACTCGCCTTGTCCAGTCTCAAGGGAAAGGTTGTGCTGCTGAATTTCTGGGCGACCTGGTGTCCACCGTGCCGCGAGGAAATTCCTTCCATGATGAAGCTGAACAATGTCATGGCAGGCAAGCCGTTTCAGATGGTAGCGGTCTCCATCGATGAGGGTGGGAAACCGGCGGTGGAACAGTTTTTCAAGGAAAGCGGCTTCAGTCTGCCAGCCTATCTGGACCCGGATAATCAAGGGAGCAAACTGTACGGCATCACCGGCGTTCCCGAAACCTTTGTGATTGACAAGCAGGGTGTGGTGGTGAAAAAGATTGTTGGTCCCCTGGCGTGGGATTCTCCCGAAGCAATTACCTTCCTCGAAGGTCTGATGAAATAGGAGTTGCTGCGTGCCCTCGACGGAAGTCTCATACTGGGGAGCATTCCTGGCCGGTTTGCTCTCGTTTCTCTCCCCCTGTGTCCTGCCGCTGATTCCGTCATATATAACCTATATTACGGGGCTTTCCTTCATTGATCTGAAAAGCGGTGAGCATACTGCCGGTGTCCGTTCTACCGCCATGCTGCACTCCCTGGTCTTTATTCTCGGCTTCACCACCGTATTCGTGCTGCTGGGGGCCTCGGCCACCTTTCTCGGGTCGTATCTCTCCGAGCATGCCACGTTTGTTCGCAAAGGGGGCGGACTGCTGGTGGTGCTGCTCGGCTTGCACCTGGCGGGACTGCTTCCCATATCCCTGCTGTTGGGGGAAAAACGGATCAATATCCGGCGTAAACCGGCCGGATTTATCGGAACCTACCTGGTTGGTCTTGCCTTTGCCGCCGGATGGACACCGTGTATCGGGCCGATTCTGGCGGCGATCCTGATGGTGGCTGCCACCGAGGAAAAGGTCTGGCAGGGGATCATGTTGCTGCTGCTCTATTCATTGGGGCTCGGCATTCCTTTTTTTCTCTCTTCATTGGCGCTGCAGCGCTTTTTAACCGTGTTCCAGCGCTTTAAACATTACCTGCATCCGTTGCAGATCGGTACCGGGATTTTCCTGGTGGTGGTCGGCATCCTGATTTTTACCAATGGCCTTGCCAAAATAACCATACTGTTGAACAGCTTGATGGGGAGTTTCTGATTGAAACCGCACACCGCCCGCCACTCTCTGCAACTTGCGGTTTCGCAACTGGCAGTTACCGAAGCCTTTTACGCCGGAATCCTGGAGTTACCGCTCCGGCGCTCACTCACCGCACCCGGTGCGCCCGATCATCTGGTGCTTGACCTGGATGGTCTGGCAGTTGTCTTTGTGGAAGAGGATGATGTGGTGCGGGCGCATCCGGTACTGGGAAACCGCTTTGCCATGTTTCCCCGCGGAATCGGCATTACGCTCCATTTTGAGGTCAAGGATATTGAAGATATCAATGATGCGCTGATTGAAGAGGGGCTGGAAATTCTCTATCCATTGGAAGTCAAGCCGTACGGAATCAAGGAATTGTGGTGTTTTGATCCCGATGGGTATCTGGTGGTGCTGGATGAGGCAGTGGGAAATGGTAAAGTAGTGCAAGCATCTCACTGACAAATCGGGAACTGTCAACAGCAACCATCGCTCCGGTCGTGGTATGGTGCATTTCCGGTTTAATGTTCTAACAACGTAGCAACTTATTTCTCATCTTTTTCTTGCTTCCGCGCCGCGGAAGAACAGGTGTCGGACATTCAGGTTTGAACCCCCAATTTGGGAAGAATGTAGCGGTTCAGCAGAAACCAGACCACAACGATTGCCAGCAGTATCAGTAGATCTTTCATAGCAGTTCTCCATGTGTTGATGTTTTCATTTATTTCTCGCATATATTCAAAAAAATGTATATAACAAAAAAATGAGAATCAAGCGAATAGCTCCCCAACGTGCGGTCGTACAAGGTGTTTTGATTGCCCTGTATCTGTTACTCCCCCTGTTTTCCCTCCATGGTAACCCTCTTTTCAGAATAGACCTCCTTCATCGTACCATCTATCTGGCAGCAACACCGATTCGGGTTGACCAGTTATATCTGATGCTGTTTGCGTCGCTGCTGGTACTGGCCCTGTTCCTGCTGCTGACGGTGTTGGTCGGGAGGGTCTGGTGTGGCTGGATGTGTCCGCAGACGCTGGTCAACGACCTGGCGGAGTCATGCCAGCTAAAGCTGCGTTCCCTGTTGCCTGCCCCGCTTGCCACCGTAGCCCGGCATCTGGTTGCCAGCGCCCTTGCGCTGCTGTTTGCCAGCGCTACGCTCTGGTGGTTTATCTCTCCGGCGGAAACAGTCATTCGTTTGACAGCTTTTTTTGCCTATCCCATAACCTCAGTCAGTTTTCTGCTGGTGGCGATATTGGTTTATCTGGATATTATTCTGGTGGGGCGCGGCTTCTGCAAGGCACTCTGCCCTTACGGTCGCTTTCAGATGGCGTTGCAGGATGCGGGGACGCTTAATTTGGCGTTGGTGGAGGAAACCCGTCATGCCTGTATCGGGTGTGGTTCCTGTCTGCGGGCCTGCCCGATGGGGATCGATATCCGTAACGGTTTCCAGGTAGAATGCATCAACTGTGGCCGCTGCATTGACGCCTGCCGTTCGGTCATGCAGCGCAGCTCATGTCCCCAGGGTCTGATTGCCTACCGTTTTGGGACAATTACCGGCGCTCGTCCCCGCTTCGGTTTCAAATCAGCCCTGTTGCTACTCTTGGTACTGCTCCTGACCGGAGCGCTGGTGGCGGGACTGGCAGGCCGCTCCGATAACGCCTTTTCGGTGCAGCGCAATCCGCAGGTGGAGTCAAAAATCAGCAGCGATGGATATCAGATTCAGGCCTGGCGGGCTATTATCGGCAACCGGGGGGAACTGGACGCGCTCTATTCTCTCTCGGTTGTTGCTGAAGCTGATAATCAGGCGCAACTGCTCGGGCCGGTCAGCCGGATCGCGCTGGCGCCCAATGAAAATACCACGGTCAGTTTTTTTCTCAAGTTCAGGGGGCAGACCGGCAAGAAATATACCTTGCAGCTGACCCGTGACGGGCGTGTGGTTGCGGCCACTACGTTAATCCCGTTATGAACGGTTCTGGTCATACCTGCCGTCATTGCAGTATAACCTTTCGTTGGGCGCCGATCGTGGAGAACGATCAGGGGGATGATCAGCCGGTTTTCTGCTGCCGGGGGTGTCAGGGAGCTTACCGCCTGATCTGTCAGGCCGGTCTGGCCAGTTTTTACGACCGGGGAGAGCGGGCAACTCCCACGCTGCTCGTCTCCCCGGCTGCCAGCTTCAATGACGAGGATCTGGCACGCTTTGTGGTCCCCGATGGTGACTCCTGCCGGATCGATATTCTGATCGGCGGCATCAGCTGCCCCTCCTGCATCTGGCTGCTGGAACGGATGATCGCTCGCTGTGACGGCGTGCAGGAGGTGAGTATTTCCTATGCCGGTGGAGTTGCCTCGGTTCGTTTCGATGGGACCCGACTGCAGCCGTCGGCAATTTTCAGCACCATTGCCACCCTGGGGTATGTTCCGCGCCCCTATTCCCACGCCCTTTCGCAGGAATACTCCCGACGTGAAAAGAATGATCTGCTGATCCGCTTCGGTACGGCACTGTTTCTGGTCATGCAACTGATGGCCTATTCCTACAGCCTGTATGCCGGCTATTTCCAGGGTATGGCGCCGGCCATGAAAAACTTTCTCCAGTACGTCTCCCTGCTGGTGGCGACGCCGGTGGTGTTTTACTGTGGCTGGCCGTTCTTGTCCGGTGCGCTGAAATCGGTAATTGCCCGTCGTCCCGGTATGGACCTGCTGATAGCCATTGGCGCTCTGTCGGCCTGGTTCTACAGTGTCTGGGGAACTTTTGCCCGCCAGGAAACCTATTTTGAAAGCGCTGCCATGATCATTACCTTTGTCCTGGCAGGGAGGCTGCTGGAGTTGATGGTCAAGCAGCACGCCATGTCCGGCATTGAATCACTCTATGCTGCCGTACCGCAACGGGCCATCCGGGTGAACAACGGTCAACAGAGCGAGGTTGGCGTCGATGATCTCAAACCTGGTGATCTGCTCGTGATTCGCCAGGGGGATAAATTCCCGGTCGATTGCCTGATTGTCAGCGGCAGCACCGAGGTGGACCAGGCGCTGGTAACCGGCGAAAGTGTGCCGGTGCTGGTGGTTCCGGGGGATGAGGTGCGGGCCGGCTCGGTCAACAGCAGTTCTCCGGTCGAGGCGCAGGCGTTGCGTCCGGTCGGCCAGAGTTACCTGATGCGGGTGGCGGCGCTGGTGCAGATGGCCCAGGCAGGGAAGCCGTCCTTGCAACGCCTGGCTGACCGGGTGGCCGGCTGGTTCGTGCCGGCAGTTCTGCTGCTGGCGCTCATGGTTTTAGCGTTTCAACTGGCGTCCGGGCAAACTCTGCTGGCCGGGATCATGCGGGCCCTGGCGGTTGTGCTGATTGCCTGTCCCTGTGCGGTCGGACTGGCGGTTCCGACGGCGGTGCTGGCGGCCTGCAGCCGGGCTGCCGTGCTGGGGATCATTGTCAGGGGGGGGGATGTGTTGGAACGTCTGGCCACCATCCGGCATACCTGTTTTGATAAAACCGGCACGATTACTCTCGGCACTCCGGTGGTGGTTGAGACGGCGCTGTTTGAACTGTTCAGCATTACCGAGGTTCTGCGCTGTACCGCCTCCCTGGAACAGAAATCAGCCCATCCGGTGGCGCTGTCGCTGCTGAAACATGCGGCGGAGCAGGGGATTCTACCGGGAGAGTGCCGTGATGTGCGGATCTTTCCGGGACGCGGTATTGCCGGGCAGCTGGAAGATGGGCGAGGGGTGCTGTGTGGCAGCCGGCAATTTTTATTCGAGCAGGGGCTTACCTTTGCAATGATTGCGCCTGCACCTGATCAGAGCGGCAGCTCGGTCTGGGTCGCACTTGATGGTGCACTGGCCGCCTGTTTCGTTCTGCGTGACCGGCTGCGACCCGGCGCCCGCCGCCTGGTTGAGTCATTCCAGTCCCATGGCATTGCCGTCCATCTGCTGAGTGGTGATACCCAACAGGTGGTGGATCAGATTGCGGTCTCCACCGCTATTCAGCACGGGGTAGGGGGGATGTTGCCGGATCAGAAGCTCGACTTTATCAAACAACTGCAAGTTGAGAAAAATGGTGTCCTGATGGTCGGTGATGGTGTCAATGACGCGCCGTCACTGGCTGCTGCCGATGTCAGCTGTACCCTGACCGGTTCCAGCGACATCGCACTGGAAAATTCCGATATCATCATCACCGGCGACGACTTGTCCCGGTTGGCAACGGCCCATCTGATCGCCCGTCGCACCATGACGATCATCAAACAGAATCTTGCCTGGGCCTGTCTCTACAACCTGATCGGTATCCCGCTGGCCATGACCGGATTTCTGACTCCCATTTACGCTTCGATTGCCATGGTGGTCAGTTCCTTGCTGGTTTCACTCAACTCTCTCCGCCTGATGAGGATCAAACACCATGGATGAAAGTATTATTCTGTTGATTGTATTGTCGCTATCACTGGGTGCCGGCTGCTGGCTGATTTTTATCTGGGCGGTCAAGCGTAAGCAGTTCGACGACCTGGAAAAGCCGAAACATCGCATGCTGGATGATGATTGATTTTGCACGGCTGCCAATTCAATGAACTCAATAAAAAAAGCGGTTGCCCTCTTGGGACAACCGCTTTTTTTATCGATTCCTGCTGGTGATTAATAATCGGGTGATGTGGGTAGTTGGGAACAACAATGCGTGAGATACGTGCCATGATCGGAGAATAGTGGAGTCATTCCTTGTGATTACAGTTTGAACCTCTGCACTAATCGCTGTAATTCCTCGGCGTTGCCGTACAATTTTGCCGCTGCCGTGGCTGATTCTTGTGCCCCTTGTGAAGTCTGCTGAATAACCTCCGTTATCTGATGCATGTTGCTGGATATTTCACTGGTGGTGGCGGTCTGTTCTTCAGCGGCGGTGGCGATTTGGTTGACCTGCATGGCGACGTCGTTGACCTGTTGCAGTATTTCCTGTAGCGCACGCCCGGATTCTGCTGCTTCCATTGTGCCGTTCTCAACCTGTTGGACACCCTGCTCCATGGCTGATACGGCATCTTTGGTTTCCCTCTGAATTGCCTTGATCATTTCGCCGATTTCTTTGGTTGCGCGGGTAGTTCTTTCTGCAAGTGCGCGCACTTCATCGGCAACCACTGCAAATCCACGTCCCTGTTCGCCTGCACGAGCTGCCTCGATAGCAGCATTCAATGCCAGCAGGTTGGTCTGATCGGCAATGTCCTCAATAGTGCCGATAATAGTGCCAATTTGGTCACTTCTGGCACCCAAGCTTTCAACCGTTTTGGCAGATTCCTGAACTCTTGCAGCGATCTGTCCCATGACTGATACGGTTCGCTCCACAACCGCTGCTCCGTCACTAGCTGCTTGCGAGGCTCGTTGCGCCCCTTCTGCCGCCAGCTGGCAGTTTTGCGCGATGTCGCCGGATGTGGCAGACATCTCCTCTCCAGCGGTGGCAACGGTAGCTGACTGGGCGGCGACTTCCTCGGCGCCAGTCGCAATTTGTTCGGCGGTTGAGTTGAGCTGGCTTGAAGCGGTCGACACTTGGTTAGATGTGCTGGATATCTGGCCGATGTCATTATGCAGCTCTTCTACCAACTCATTGAGCATGCGGCCGACATGGGCGATTTCATCGTTGCCATTTGAATCGAACCGCCTGCTTAGATCACCTTTTGTAAGAAAACCCACTTCGTCTATTATGCGTTCCAGCGGCTTGACTATTGAGCGACGCAGGAAAAACATTATGATTATAATTAAAAAGCCTATGATGGCAGCAACCCAGCCGCTACTGATAACCTGTTTGGACAGCGATGAAAGATTACCTGAAACCTGTTTCATCTGTGACCGGCCGTCCTGTTTGCTCTTGGCAGCTATTTCCGCAGCCTCCTTGATGACACGATCACAGGCCTTGTCGTACTCTTCCATTGCTTTGTTGCCGTCTTCAAAGCTGTTGCCATAGGCTTCAAACATCCTCGTCCCGGTTTGCCACATGGCAGGAAGTGCCTGCTGTATCGCTTTCAGTTTGGTAGAGAGTTCTTTGTCATCCTTGCTGAGTTCCAATAGCGTTGTGATTATCTGTTGCGACTTTTCATAGGCTGGTTTTGCCTCCTTCTCGATAACCTCCTTCTCTTTGGTCAGGCTGGCATCAGTAATGAATTGCCAGACATTGGCAACCTGTAGCTGAAGCTCCTGAGTAAGAGATATCTCGTCTTGCAGCATTTCGTATTTGGCAAGTGCAGTACTTACGCCGTGCAGCCCATTCGACGTTAATAGTGGGCTCAGAATGCAAATCAGTGCGATTACACTTGTCATTATCAAAGCTATCATCATTTTTTTAGCGATACTCATTCAAACTCCTCCAAATATATATTTGTTTTCGCGGTAACGGTTCGAACTGGCTAGGATCAGGCATTGAATTATAAGTTTCTTATGTTATGAGACCCTTAAGGTGTTACCGTTATTCGTAATGCGTCCACATCCGAATAACCTTTATTGTCTTGATATTGTCTATGACCTCATAAACCAGTCGATGTTGAATATTGATTCTACGGGAATATGCACCTGACAGATCGCCTACAAGTTTTTCGTATGGTGGGGGATTTTTGAAGGGATTTTCTTTGATAATTTTTAGTAGTTGTTCAGCTTGCGGTTTTAACCCGGAGTGCGCAATCTTTTTTGCATCTTTTTGCGCCTGCTTGGTAAAAACAAGTTGCCAGCTTACCATGCAAGTTCCTCACTGCACTCGGTTACTGGAGTTTTGAGACCTTTCTTGATGGATTCTCGCATGTCAGGAATTGATGTGAGATACAATGTTTCCTGAATAGCACGCCAATCGTCTTCTGATATGAGAACTGCTGAATGCCGTTTGCCAACAATCTGAATCGGGTCATG
>DAINBV010000041.1:0-47514 GCA_036732725.1 Geobacteraceae bacterium
ATCGCCCCATCCACCCCTCCCCCACCCAGCAGCGTATTGTTGGCTGCATTCACGATGGCATCTACCGCCAGGGTGGTAATATCTCCCTGTATGATTTCGATTACAGCTGACATACGTCCTCCTTCATAAAACATCTGACCATCAACGGCATGGCACGATATCCCAGCTTTCAGCGAGCGTATCGTACATGATTTTTGCCCGTTTCCCCTTTAATTGGGCGTGAACCTGGGCCACCTTTTCCTCCAGGGTATAGCCGGAATCGGTCAGTTCGCTCCATTCCCGCGTCACAAATTCCTCCATCATCCGGCGTAACAGTTCGGGATCAACCCGCTCCAGCGGAATTTCCAGCGCCTGCTCCGTTTGGGAAACGTAGTGCGGCTCTTGTGCATGCTCCGGCGCCATCACACTTCACCTGCCGATTGATTCCCCTGTTCGCCCCACAACTCCCGCATCCGCTCACGTCTCCCTATCTTACAAAAACAGTTTTTGTTCTCCAGCAGCTGTGCTATCACTATCGAATCATAATTCGGTGCACCAAAGGAAACCATGCATAAACTCGGCTTGATACTCATTTTGCTCTTTGTCCTCGCGATGGTTGTTTTTGCAACCTGGCAGCTGTTCAGCGGCAACCTGATGGCATCCTTTTCAACCTTCCCCTTTCTGCTGATCACCTACCTGTTCGTCATCCGTCTCAAGCAGAGCTGACGGAATTACCCCCAACAGCTTAGCGCCCCAGTGGATTGCGCGCTTTTTCACGCCCCTTGATTTCCGGGACCAGCACCAGATCAAGAGTCGCTTCCCGAGCGCCGGGATGGGGATAGTGCTGGGTGATCAGACCTTCAAACCCTTTTGCATCCACCAGGATATGAATATGGGACGGTCGTGAACCGTAGGGTGGCGGATAACCGGTCTGCAAGCGATAGCGACCGGCCTGATCGGATACCAGCGTCGCCCGATGGTTGTCATCATAGTTGCCGTCAGGACCAGCCTGCCAGACCTGAATCCGTACATTTTTCAGGGGACGGCAATCAACCGCCGACCTGACGGTTCCGTGCAACAGATACCCCTGACCGATGGAATTCCGCAGCGGGGCGTTGGGGCGATAAAAGGGACCGATTTCATCCCAGGGGGTTGGTGCGCAGCGTTCTGCCAGGGCCACCTGCCTGCTCACCACCAGCACTGCGGCCATGACACCAGCTACGCAAAATTTGACCACTCTGCTCTTCAACCTGGCGTCCATACCACACCTCCCGGATCTCTGCTACGTCATATCAATACCCGGGCTTCCACGCCCTTGAACCAGGCGGCATGGGTAATGCTTTCACCGGCACACCGTCCGCCAGCAGACGACTGGTCAAACGCCGCCCCCTAAAACCAGAAGAACCGGTAATCAGAACGGTTGGACCGGGTATTTGCATGACTTTTCCTCTGCCGGATCGTGGTACACGGGATTATGAATCAGCTGTAAAAATCAGAAAAAGGCCGCTCGCCAACTGTAGGCCTTTTTCTGGCAATCGAAAACTTTCAGAAGCGGAATGCCGGACTTCTGGAGAAGCTCCGAGGCCAGATCCAGTTCCAGTTGTTCAATCAACTCCACAATCTGCAGCAACTCACCCAGGCCGCCACTACGGTCAAAGAGCGCATGTTTGATGTCATCGGAAAGGTTCAAACCGGTAATAGCCTGATCAATGGAAATATCAAAGTTATCACCCAGCAGCGACAAGGTACCGACCATGAACGCCTCATCAGCGGCACTGGGTGATGACGCCGTTGCCGGATGCAGACATGCCAGTTCTTCAAGAAATGCCGCCCGCACCGCAACCATATCCATCAGAGCATTATCAAGATCCTGACTCCCATCGTTGGCAAAAAGAGCCAGTTGCACCCAACGTTTGAGGTGCTGCATGCCAATCAGCGTCAGGGCGTGCCGCACGGTTCTGATTTTTTCACACCGCCCGAACGCAACCGAATTAACCAGCAGCAATAATTTGTAGGTCAGTGAGGGACTGTGCTTAAAGACCTGCTCAATCTGTGAGATTTCGGCATTTTCGTTCAGCAGCTGCAATAATTTGAAAAAGGTATTAGCCGAATCTTCCAGCCGTTTTTTCTGTAATAGTGAGGGGCGGGCAAAGAAATACCCCTGAAACAATTCAAAACCCATCGAGCGACTGCGGATGTAACTGTGACGGGAATCGATTTTTTCAGCCAGCAGGCGAACCGGATAACGTTTGAATCGATCAACCATGTTGTAGACCGATTCAAGCGGTGTTGTCGCCAGGTCAATCTTGACGATATCCACCACACCATCATAGAGCGCCTCATATTCGGGAACATAGCGGTGGTCGTCCAGCGCCAGCAGGTAGCCGCGTGACTTTAATTCCCGGCAACGTTGAATCACAGCCGGCGTTATGGCCACACTATCCAGCAACTCCAGTCCAATCATAGTGGCAGGGAGCAGTTCAACTGCGTCACTGATCAACATGTCCGCATCAATATTGATGAATCCCATGTACGATCCGAGGATTTCCTCCATTTTAAATCCGGACAACGTATTTACCACAACCTGTGATGTGGCCTGCTGTGCACTGGTAATGCTGGCAACAGCAGGAGAACCATGGGAGCGAAACAGCAGCTCGTAGTATTGAATCTTTTCCAGTCGATCAACGATCGGCTGCCTGCCGATCAGATAGCTGTCTGTATCCATATGCCATTACCCTTAAAACAGTGTAAAGCTCGTGTCATACCCCAAAAACAGATCTACCCGGGCTCGGCAGTTACCGGCCAGAGCGCAGCCTGATCCCATCATCGGTCATCTCCAGCACTCCCTCTTTGTACAACCCGCCCACGGTTTTCTTGAAGCTCTTCTTGCTCATGCGCAGCAGTTTTGAAATTGCTTCCGGTGTGCTTTTGTCGTTCAGCGGGAGCGTCCCCTGATTAGCTTTCAGCGCTTCCAGCACAACTTCCCGATCAGAGGCCGCATCCCGTGCCGCTCCCATGCGCAATACCACGTCAATCTTCCCATCGGGCCGGATTTTTTTCACATATCCCGGCAGACGCTCACCAATCGCCGGTTTGATGTACAGCTCGTTTTTAAACAGCAGCCCGCTGTAATGGTTGTTGACCACCACCTTGGCCCCCAGGTCACTGAAGGCGTACACCAGCAGCTCCACCTGTTGTCCCTCCACCAGCGATCCGTCGGCCGGTTGCAGGAATTTATCCAGCCGGGCCGAGGCGGCTACCCGGTCACTGCTGTGCAGATAGATGCGCACCAGCACCTGGTCCCCTCGCCGCAAGGGAGCAATCTGTTCGCCAAACGGCAGCAACAGGTCTTTTTCCACCCCCCAGTCGAGAAAGGTGCCCACCGATACGTTGTCCTTGACCCGTAACAAGGCAAAGTCCCCCACCTCGGCGCGCGGTCGTTTGGTGGTAGCTGTCAAACGCTCCTCCGAATCAACGTAGACGAACACATTCAGAACCGCGCCGACCTCGGCATCAGCCGGCACCAACCGGCCGGGGAGCAGAATATCACCCATCTCTGACGACAAAAAAGCACCCATGGCTGTTTTTTTAACAACTTTCAATTGATTGTAATTACCGATACGAAGCATCTGAAGTCTCATTCTTTCGTGGTTAGGATAACTTTATTGTGGAACTCCGCCAACGGCTCATGTAAGCTGACCGGTGGAAAAGTAGCATGAAATGCCGCGACAAAGAGTAGCACAAGCTGCCACAAATACAAACCACGAACCTCAATTACTTCAATCCATAGAGGAGTGCCGATCATGCTTGATTTCAGCGTCAATCCCCAATGCTGTACCCGCTGCGGCAAATGTATCGCCGACTGCCCGGCGCGGATCATCGACATGGGAGAGCAAACACCGATCATTACGGCGGAAAAGGAACCGCACTGCTATCGCTGCCAGCATTGCCTGGCGATCTGTCCCACCGGCGCCATTTCGATCCTGGGGCTCAAGCCGGGCGGCAGCACCCCGCTGTTCGGCAATTTCCCGCTCCCTGACAAGCTGGAGACACTGATCAAGGGACGGCGTTCAATCCGCCACTACCAGGATGAGAACCTGGACCCGGCGCTGCTGCAGCGACTGATCGGTGTCGCCTCCCATGCGCCGAGCGGCATGAATATGCGCCAGGTGCGCTTTACCGTGGTGGATGACCGTGAAATACTCTCCCGCTTACGGGATCAGGTTTATGCCGGTCTGGGACGGATCATGCGGGCGGGGGGCTTCCCGGCCGGACTGGAATTTTTTAGCGACTTCGTCACCGCCTGGGAGGAGCGCAAGATCGATGTTCTCTTTCGGGGCGCTCCGCACCTGTTGATCACCTCGGCGCCCAAAAGCTGTGCCACGCCGCTCCCCGACTCCCTGATCGCCCTGTCATACTTCGAGCTGTTTGCCCAGAGCCTGGCGGTTGGAACCGTCTGGAACGGCTTGGCCAAACTGGCGATCCACGACCTGCTCCCCGAGACCCTGAAGCTGCTCGGCATACCGGATGACCACCTGATCGGCTATTGCATGTCATTCGGCAAGCCGGCGGTGCGTTTCAGTCGCACGGTACAACACACGGCGCAGATCCATCGTGTGGAATGAGCAAGAACCAAGGTCGTTGCGGATTGTGCAGGAAAAGTAAAGGAGAGAACCAATGAAACTGTTTTCCGGAATCCAACTCGGAAGTAATCAGCTCAAGAATCGCGTTGTTATGTCCCCCATGACCCGCAATCGCGCCATCGGCAACATCCCGACCGAACTGATGGAAGAATATTATACCCAGCGCGCCGGCGCAGGATTGATCATTACCGAGGGAACCTCCCCCTCACCCAACGGCCTGGGGTATGCACGCATTCCCGGCCTTTTTTCACTGGAACAGACCGCCTGCTGGGGCATGGTGACCGAGGGGGTCCACAGCGCCGGAGGAAAGATCTTCGTGCAACTGATGCACTGCGGACGGGTGGCAAACAGGCTGAACCTGCCGGCTGACGCGGAGCTATTGGCTCCCTCGGCGCTGAGCGTAAGCGGCAAGATCTGGACCGACAGCCAGGGAGAACAACCGTATGACCTGCCAACGGAAATGACCCCGCAGCAGATCCGCGCCACCATAGGGGAATATGTGCAGTCGGCCCGCAATGCCATGGATGCCGGTTTTGATGGTGTCGAAATTCATGGCGCCAACGGCTATCTGATTACCCAGTTCCTTGATCCCGGCTCCAATCAACGCACCGATGAGTATGGGGGTGACGCAGTTCGGCGCAACCGCTTTGCCTGCGATGTCGTCAAGGCAACCGTCACAGCCATCGGTGCGGAACGGGTCGGGATCCGCCTCTCTCCCTACGGCCTCTTTAACGACATGAGCGGCAATTATGACGGGATCGGGGAGCAGTACCTGCAACTGGCGCAGGAATTGGGGAAGATGGGGTTAGCCTATCTGCACATGGTGGATCATTCCGCCATGGGAGCGCCCAAGCCGGATCCGGCAACGGTTAAGGGGATCTGTCACGCCTTCCTCCAGGCGGGTGGGTTGAATATCATTCTCTCCGGCGGCTATGACCGCCAACGGGCCGAAGCGGATCTGCAAAGCGGCGCCGCCGACCTGATCGCCTTCGGTCGCCCCTTCATCTCCAACCCGGATCTGGTGGAGCGTTTGAAGCAGGGACTCCCCTTGGCTGAAGCGGACCAGAGCACCTTTTATTCGGCCGACAAGGAGGGGTATACGGATTATCCGACGGCAGGGTAAAGAGGAGGCAAAGACATTCTATCAGTTAGCAGTCGACTTTGTATCACGAACTTTAAGCGATCCAAACCTTAGTACTTCAGATCCGTGCAAGACCTTGATAATTCTCAACAGAGATCCTTTTTTAACATACACGGCAATGTACGGAGTACGCAGAATAACCAGTTCCATCGTGCCTGGCACTCTCCCCTTTTTGCCTCGCCGGGAAATCTGGGCCGCCATCATTGTTATCTGTTGATAGATCTCGTTCGTTACGCATATAGCGGCTTCAGCGTTGTCTTGTGCAATATATTCAAGGATTGAATCAAGATCAGCTTCGGCTTCCGGCTCCCAGACTATAGTGGTTCCCGACACCTCAAACCGCCTTTTTCAGAAGAGCCGCCTGTTTATTTTTCAACCGTCCCCCGACATCTTCATGTGAGACAGATACCCGACCCGGTTGATTTACTTTTGCCAGCACAGATTCAACCTGATCACGGAACCAACGGTCATGCTCGGCAGCAGCAGTTCCGGAAAGCTTCAGTTCGAACGGTAAACCTTTAACAGTATTGACTTGACGAATAAACAATCGGATAGCTTCACTCATGGTGAGCCCCAGACTTTTGAAAATGGACTCACATTCCAGCTTTTCCAGTTCATCGACGCGGGCTCTTATAATTGTTTCAGACATGTAAGCACCTCCCTATTTCGTAGCCTATTGTAGCTACACTTCAGTGGATTTACAATATCGATTACGGAGTTCTGTTTCAAAAAAGCTACGAAAAGAACGGGACGGGCGATTGATCTCTCCCGATTCCCCATAATTTGCATTTGATTTATATCAGTGCCATGCTACCCTTCAAATAGCTAGACTGTCTAGCTCAACAAAGGAGGTCTCTATGAAAAATAATAAAACTAATCGTCTACCACATGACCGTGAATGGCAGCTTCAGGAAGCCAAGAACCGTTTGAGCCAGGTGGTTGATCTGGCTCTGCATGATGGTCCCCAAACCATAACCCTGCGGGGCAAACCTTCGGCGGTGGTTGTTTCTTTCGAAGAATACCGAAGGCTGACTCAGCCACGCACCGGTTTATCACAGTTTTTCAAGCAATCTCCCCTGCAAAATGTTGATCTCGATCTCAGCCGCAGTGCCGGTCTCTCCCGCGAGGTGGAGCTGTGAAGTATCTGCTCGATACTTGCCTGATCTCTGAACTGGTGAAGAGAGAGCCGAATTCGGCGGTGGTGAACTGGTTGGACAAACAGGATGAGCAGACGCTGTTTCTGAGTGTTCTGAATCTGGGCGAGTTGCAGAAGGGGATCAGCAAACTCCCGGATGGGACAAAAAAAGATGAGCTGCAGGCGTGGGTAGCTCTTGATCTGGTTGAACGGTTTGCCGGGCGGATTCTTGATATTGATCTGGAAACGGCGCTTTGTTGGGGAAAGCTTCAGGGAGAGGCAGAACAGGCAGGCGAGAAGCTACCGGCAATGGATTCGCTAATTGCCGCCACCGCTGCCGCGCATGGTTTGATAGTGGTTACGCGGAATGTTAAGGATATTGAGAGATGCGGGGTGAACGTCTGTAATCCGTGGGCTGGAGTTGAATAAACTGCCCCCTGAACTCTCTCACCAGAGTTTTCGGGATGCATTCAGATTTGGAAGAATAATTGAGAAAGGAGCAAAAAAATATGCGAGCACAGCATGAATACACGCTGGGTGATCTGGCTCTTATTCTTGGCAAATCTGATTCAACTCTTTCCGAAATTATCTCTTTGAATAAATTGCCTGATGATGTGAAAAATGATTGCCGCAATGAACCAAAGGCAGGGCGGGTTATCCTGGCGCTTATAGCGTATACATTGGACAGTGCCACCTTGACCAATAGCCAAAAAGTATCGTTGAACCAGACAATAGTAAAAATGCGCAGTATGTTGCAGGAAAAGACAAAGCAATTAAAGGTGCCTGTGACAGCGCCAGCATAAAAAATGGTATTTTTTTAGGTAGCTGTTTTGTATAAATTCAGATAGTTATACCATTTCCGAACGTTCGGAAATTTGGATTTCAGCTGCTTTGCAGAGGGTGAAGCTATGAGTGAATTAGCTCAGGTGGTGATGATTGAGAAGCAGATTTTCAGCATACGCGGCATGCAGGTGATGTTGGAGCGTAATCTGGCGGAACGCTACGAGGTGGAAACCCATACGCCTTCGCGAACAGGTCAAACGCAACAGTAATCTATTCCCGGAAGATTTCATATTTCAGATCTCCGAGGACGAGACCGATTATTTGCTATCGCAAAATGCGATACCTTCCAGAAAGCATCTCTGAGGGTTGGAATTTGAAGTCAAAAGCGTAACCCCACCTGTCCTCCCCTTACATAAGGGGAGGGACGCGAGGATGCTGTAGTGGTGGTATTTAAAGGTTTGGCTTTTGACTTTGCATTTAGCTCCCCTCTTAAGATAAGAGGGGATGGGGGAGTTATGAGTCTTTGCGGTTTAACGCCGCACCCCTGACACGATGTTCCCCGCAAGCGCGGGGATGAACCGGGCTTTTTTGCCATCCTCACCCCCAGGGCGTTATGTTCCCCGCAAGCGCGGGGATGAACCGGTTATGCTGCGGCAACCACCGGTCCCGACGCAATGTTCCCCGCAAGCGCGGGACTCATGCCCCGCGCTGCATTCTGCTGCCCCTTTGGTGCGGAGCGCTCTATCCGGTTTGTTGACGCCCTGGTTGATCATGCAGAGACAATGTTGTCTGACAATCCGAGCAGTGGCAGGAGTGTGCCGGAAACAGGCCATCCTGATATTCGAAAGTTGATGTAGCAGGGGTACCGAATTGTCTGCCGATTAAACGGTGATCGCATTGAAATACTTACCGTTTTCGAAGGACACCGGCTCTTGAGACTGAATAAATCAGACCATTGAGGACTCAAAACCGATACACTATGCTGCTAACGAAAGCTGCTGCACTTGTCGTTTCCCGCCTTACGAAAACCGCCCGATATAGCGTTCCACATCAAACTTGCGACGACACCCTTTTTCGTTCATGTACCTGATTTTGCCAAACACCGGGCGCGCTCCCCAGGCCCGGTCATGCACTCCGCCGATGCTCCAGGCAATCCCGGTATAACCGTTGGGATCCCGCCCATCCAGCTGATAACGGTCATTGAGCGCAATGGCGATTTCCAGCGCCTGCTCGGGAGACTCGCTCCATTCCAGAATCTTCTTGGCCCAGTACATGCGCAGATAGCCGTGCATCCTGCCGTGCTGCAGCATCTCGACCTGGGCCGCATTCCAGAGCCGGTCATGGGTAGCGGCCTGTTCAAATTGCTGGCGGGAATAAAGATACTCCCGCCGGTCATGGCGATGTTCCTCCACGGTGGCACGTGCCCAAGCGGGGAAACCGGCAACACTATCATACTGCCGGTTGTGCCAGCAGAAATTGTCGGAGAGTTCCCGCCGTACAATCAACTGTTCCAGCAAGGCATCCCCCGCGGCACTCCCGCCACTGGCGCATGACAGCTCCAGCGCCACCCGTTGGGGAGCAAGCTGACCAAAATGGAGATACGGCGAAAGCCCCGATTGCCCCTCGGCATTCGGGTCGTTGCAACGCAGATGATACTGCTGCAAACCATTGCCGATAAAGTTGTGCAGGTGGCGGTGGCCAGCCGTTTCTCCAGGAAGGAGACTCAGCTCCCCTACCCTGCGATCAACCGGCAACTCTGCCAGCAATTGTTCTATACTCCGTTGGTTAAAAACCGGCGTTGGTAATTGAATCGTACCCTTGAAAGGGTGGCGTTGCAGGCGGGGAAAATCGTGCAGAAACTCCGGCAGCAGCCGGGCCAGTTTCGGCCGCAAGGTATATGCGCCAAACTCCTGTTTGGGAGAGGCAACACGGCACGGCACGATGTTGTGACCGTCTACTTCGAGACAGGCCACCGGCAGTTGACCCGCCACGTTCTCCCGCCAGAACCGTTTGATCCGCAGCGGGTCAAAATCGATCACCACCGCACCGACCGGATGACGGTTGACAAAACGACAGATCTCATCGACCGGGTTCCCCCGCAGCAGGACAAAGGGGATACCATGTTCAGCCAAACGCTCTGTCACCTGGGCCAGTCCCCGCAGCATGAAACCGTACTGGCGCAACGTTGCCCCCAGAAAGTTATCGGTCAGGGTGAACAGCACCAGCAGCGGTTGCTGGCGTTCCAGCGCCAGATGCTGGGCATGGAGCAAGCCCCAGTTATCTGCCACCCGCTGTTCGCGGCTCATCCAGTAGACCATCGGAGCATTGGCAACCGGAATGTTGTTGAGGGGGAGAATGCGGCTGGAATGGAGTGAGATCATGCTTGCTCCTCGTGTGCCGGGATAGTCGGGAGTAATTTTTAAAGTTCCCCCCTTTTTGAAGGGGGGTTAGGAGGGATTTGCCGTTACGCTGGTAATCTGACAACGTAGCATTAGATTGCCGTTTTCAGGATGATCTGCTGACAAACCTGTTCCTGGGTCAGACCGGCGCAGGTGATGGTGATGTCGGCATAACGACGGTAGAGCTGCAGCCGCTCCTCAAACAGCTCGTCAAAACTCTGATCGAGATGTTTTGCCAGACCTCGGCTGCTGTAATCAGGCACCCGCGCCTGCAGCGCAACCAGTTCCACCTGCAGAAAAATCAGCTGGCCGTGGGACTTGAGATAATTCATGGCGCGATCACTGTAGACAGCGCTCCCCCCGGTGGCAACCACATGGTTCTGCACGTCAAGGGAGAGCAGGAGCTGTTCTTCGATTTCCCTCAGCCTCAGGTAGCCGTCCGTATCCACGATCTCCTGCAAGCAACGCCCCTCTGCGGCCTGGATCAACAGGTCGGTATCTACGAAATCACGCAGCATCTTCTTGGCGAGAATCACGCCGACCGTACTCTTGCCGGCGCCGGGCATGCCGATCAATACGATGTTGGTTTTGGTTGAGGTCATGGTGACTTCAGGAACGGCGGCGGTTCAACGCTTAACCCGCGGATCAAGGGCATCCCGGATCCCCTCCCCCAGCAGGTTATAGGCCAGCACCGTCATAAGAATGGAAAGACCGGGAAAGAGTGACAGCCACCAGGCAAACTCGATGTAATCTTTGCCGGAGGTGAGGATATTACCCCAACTGGGGGTCGGCGGGAGTACGCCGATGCCGAGGAAGGAGAGCGCCGATTCGGTCAGGATCGCACCGGCCACGCCAAGGGAGGCGGAGACCAGCACCGGAGCAACGGCGTTGGGAAGGATGTGGCGGAAGATTATCCGCAGGTCGGAACAGCCGATACAACGGGCAGCCAGGATGTACTCCATTTCCCGGATCGAGAGGGTCTCGGCGCGCACCAGACGCGCCACCCCCATCCAGCCGGTCAGACCGATTACGATCATGATATTCCAGATCGATGGCTCACGAACCGTGATGACCGCCAGGATCAGAAAAAAGGCGGGAAAACAGAGCATGATATCGACAAAGCGCATCAGGGTGGTATCCACCAGACCGCTGTAGTATCCCGAAACCAGCCCGACCACCGTTCCGATGGAGACGGCAATCCCAACCGCCACGAATCCGACTTTCAACGAGATCTGGGCGCCATAGATGATCCGGCTTAACACATCCCGCCCCAGTTCATCGGTTCCGAACCAGTGCTGCCACGAGGGAGGGGTCAGTACGGCCCAGGCATTGATACTGTTGGGATGGTAGGGAGCCAGCAAGGGGGCGCAAAACGACACCACAAACAGCAGCAGCACCACATACCCGCCAGCCATTGCCAGACGGTTGCGCCGGAAGCGTTTCCAGAAGACTGCATAAAAGTAGCTGTTGGCAAAGGACATGGCAGTCTACGGTTCCGGGTTCAGTTCCAGCAGAGCTTTGTGCACAAAACGGCCGTTTTTCTGGATCAGGTGATCATCAAACCAGATCTCACCATCGGCCATGATCCGCACCAGATCCCAGTGTACTGCCGAACGGTTGCCATTGTCACAGTCATCATAGGCCTGGCCGGGGGTGAGATGGATCGAGCCGAAGATCTTCTCGTCGAACAGGATGTTGCGCATCGGCTGACGAATTCCGGGATTGATGCCGAGGGCAAATTCACCCACGTAGCGTGCGCCCGGATCGGTATCGAGAATCTTGTTGAGTGAAACGTTCATCCCCACCCCATCGGCTGTGGCGGTGATGATTTTGCCATCCTTGAATTCAAAATGGACGTTATTGTACTCTTTCCCCTGATAGATACTAGGACAGTTGTAGGTGATATGTCCCTGGATCGAATCACGCACCGGCGCCGTGAACACCTCGCCGTCCGGCATATTGTAGCGCCCGTCGCACTTGATTCCCGGCAAGCCGTCGATACTGAACTGAATGTCGGTGTCCGGCGCCACCAAGCGTACCATCTTGGTGGTGTCGATCAATTTTTTCAGCTTTTCCTGTTTTTTCGACACCAGGTTCCAGTCGACACAACAGGCGGAAAAGTGAAAATCCTCGTACTCTTCCAGGCTCATCTTCGCTTCCTGGGCCGCAGCGTGGGTCGGATAGCGGGTGACACACCAGCGGGTATGCTTGACCCGCTGATCGATCAACGGCTTGGTCAACTTCTGATACGCTACCACCGCCTGTTGACGGGCGTTGGCCATCACCATGGAGTTTTCACCGGCGGCGATGCCGATATAGACTGTCAGCTGTTTGTAAAAGTCGAGCTTGTGCTGGGGGAAGTGATCCAGCTGCTGCTTGTTGGCTAGGTTGTAGAACTGGCGGTCGATCTCCGGGTTGGCAAAACCGTATTCCACATAGCTGGCGCCCCGTTTCAGACAGAGGGCATACAGTTCCTTCACCAGCGGCAGCGATTCAAAGCCGACGGCATTGATCAGCACCACATCACCCTTTTTGACCCTGGTGGAATAATCGACCAGAATCTCGGCCAACTGGACAATACGTGGATCTTTCATGGTAAATTCCTTTCACAATAAAACAGCCGGTAGCCACAGAGGTCACAGAGACAACCGATATCGCAATAAAATACGTAAATTCAATTTTCTGCGCTGTCACATTCAAAAGCAAATCCCCCTCAATCCCCCTTTACAAAGGGGGAGGTTTTAAAGTCCCCCCCTTTTTAAAGGGGGGTCAGGGGGGATTTGCCGTTAAGGTGTTAACCTGACAAGTAGAAATTTCAACAAAGCTGTAACTGAAGTCTAGCTCAACCGGACCCATCTATTCCCCGCCCAGATAGGCAGCCACCACCGCCTGATTCTCCTGGATTTCCCGGGGAGTCCCTTCCGCCAGCTTTTCACCCAGGTTAAGCACCACGATCCGGTCACAGATTTCCATCACCAGTTCCATGTCATGTTCAACCAGCACCACGGTGATCCCCAGGTCACGAATGCGCTGGATCAATTGGGAGAGCTGCCAGGTTTCCTGACTGTTGAGGCCGGCCGCCGGTTCATCCATCAGCATGATCTTCGGTTCCATCGCCAGGGCACGGGCAATTTCCAACCCCCTCCCCTTGCCAAAGGGAAGGTTGCCGGCAGTCACATCCGCCAGTTCGGTAATGCCGACAAACTCCAGCCATTTCAGGGCTGAGGCCCGAATGCGGCGTTCCTCAGCCATGGCCCACGGCATTTTAAAGGCACAGGAAAGCATACCGCTACGGCTCTTGGTGTGCAGACCCACCATGACATTTTCCAGCACCGTCATCTGGCCGAACAGTTCGATATTCTGGAAGGTGCGCACCATGTTGCGGCGCGCCAGCTGCTCCGGCGGGAGAGCGGAGATATCATCCCCTTCCAGCAGTACCCGGCCGGAGGTTTGCCGGTAAATACCGGTGATAATGTTGAACAGGGTGGTCTTGCCGGCGCCGTTGGGACCGATGACGCCGGTGATTTCACCCTTGTTGACCTTGAAGGAGACATCCTTGAGGGCGGTGACACCGCCAAAGATCTGGGTTATGCCGCTGACTTCAAGCATTGCTCCTCCCCTTTTTGCCGGTCAGCTTGCGGAACAGGTCCGGCACGCCACGCACCAGACCGCCCGGCATGAATATGACCATCAGCATCAGAATCACACCGTAGACGATGATATCGTAATCCTTGGCCTCGCGCAGCAGTTCCGGCAGCATGGTCAGCAGGGCGGCCCCCAGAAACGAGCCGTAGATACTCCCCAGACCACCCACCACCACCATGGTCAGCAGCTCGACCGAAAAATTAAAACCAAAGGAGGCCGGGGCGATGAAGGTCATGGTATGGGCATACAGACTGCCGGCAACCGAGCAGATCACGGCCGAGAGTGCAAACACCTGTACTTTCAGCAGGCGGGCATTCACTCCCATCACCCGGGCCGCAACTTCCGAGTCATGTACCGAACGGAGCGCCCGGCCAACCCGGGAGTTGGCCAGATTAAGCGCCAGCAGCATGGTCACCAGCACAAAACTCCAGATCAGGTAGTAATTTTCCAGATCAGAATCAAAGGTGATGCCGAACAGGTCGAGCGAAGGGATGCCGGACAATCCCGATGGGCCACCTGTCAGTTCAACCGTCTCGTTGAAGACGATGTAAATGATAATCCCCAGCCCCAGGGTTGCCATGGCAAGGTAATGCCCTTTCAGTTTCAGGATCGGAAATCCGATCAGAAAGGCGGCTAGGCCGACAACGACGGCTGCCAGCGGCATGGCCAGCCACGGATTCCAGCTGTAGGTGACGGTCAGCACTCCGGAGAGATACGCTCCCAGCCCGAAGAAACCGGCATGGCCGAGCGATATCTGTCCGGCATAGCCGAGCAGCAGATTGAGCGCGATGGCAAGCATGGTGTTGACCCCCATGAAGACCAGCACGTTCATCAGGTAACCGCCCCCCAGCAACAGCGGGAAGAGCAGCACGAAAGCAGCAAACAGCAGAAAGAGGACGATCGGACGTTTCAGGAAACTCATACCCGCTCGCTTTCCGCTTTGCCAAACAGCCCCTGGGGACGAATGATCAAAATCAGCAGCAGGATAATAAAGGCAATCGCATCCTTGTAGCCGGAGGAGACCAGACCGGCGCCCAGTGATTCCAGTACGCCGAGCACCAATCCTCCCACCACGGTCGCCAGACCGCTGGACATGCCACCGATGATGGCAGCGCAGAATCCCTTGAGCCCCAACATGATGCCGACGTCATAGGAGGTCATGGTCAGCGGCGCCACAATGATGCCGGCCACCGATCCCATGGCGGAACTGATCATGAAGGAGAACAGTACCATCCGCTTGACATCGATCCCCACCAGACCGGCGGCGCGGCGGTTATAGGCACAGGCGCGCATCGCCTTACCGCTGATGGTGTGGTAGAAGTAGAAGCGGTTGATGGCGACAATGATCAGCGTAATCCCCAGAATCCAGAGGTGTTGAGGCAGAATGGTGGCGCCGGCGATGGCAATCGGTTCCTCACCGCTGAAGGGAGGGATGGCATGGGTATCCTTGTCCCAAACCAGCATGGCGATCCCGCGAATCAGGATACTGCCGGCAATGGTGATGATCACCAGGTTGATCGGTGTCGGTTGGCGCAGCGGGCGGATGGCCAGCCGTTCAAACAGGAATCCACAGGCGGTTGAAACCCCTACGGCGCACGGGATGGCTGCCCAGAGCGGGAGCTGCAACGTTTCCAGAAAAAAGAGGGTCAGCATCCCCCCCAGCATGACAAATTCACCCTGGGCGAAGTTGATGATGCCGGTGGCGTTGTAGATAATGGAAAAACCGATGCCGATCAAGGCATAGATGGCGCCGGTGGAGAGCCCCGAAAGGGAGTATTGAAGGAGTTGATCGAACTGCATTGTGCCTCATAAAGGTAGGGGCGAACAATCGCTCGCCCCTACGGATGAATTCAAAGTTACTACGCTTACTTAACCAGTATCCAGTCCTTCTTTTTCACTTCCACCAGAACAAAGGCATCCTTCCCCAGGCCGGCGTGATCCTGGGTTGAGTAGTTGAAGGTACCACCGATGCCGGCAAAGTTCCTGGTTTTTTCCAGCTGGTCGCGCACCGCTGCGGCACTGTCGGCCCCACGATCAAAGGCGCCTTTCAGCAGCATGATCGCATCCCAGGCATGACCGCCGAAATGATCACCTTCGGCTTTATAGTGGTTCTGGTAATCCTTGACAAAAGCCATCAACGATTTTTTCTGACCATCGGAATTGGGAAGCACGTCGGCCACCAACACCTTGCCGGAGGGGAGCCTGATTCCTTCGGCAGCGTCACCGGCCAGCTGGATAAATTTCTTGGATGACACACCATGACTCATGTAGAGCGGGAGTTTGATGCCGAGTTGCTTGGCATTTTTGGCGATCACCGCCGGCCCCGGATTGGTCCCCCAGCAGATAATCGCCTGGGCTTTTGAAGCACGGATCTTGGTCAGCTGGGCGGTCATATCGGTGTCCTTGGGACCATAGGTATCATCGGAGACCACCGTCATGCCGTATTTAGCGGCCTGGGCCTTCAGCTGTTCACGCCCGGATGAGCCGAAACCGTCGGAGACCGTCAACAGCGCCACATTGGTCTGTTTATGTTTTTGCAGGTACTCATAAATTTTACCCACGGCCAGGGCATCGTTCTGGGCGGTTTTGAAAACCCATTTCTTGACCGGATCGGTGATTTTGCTACCGGCCGAGCAGGAGATCAAGGGGATTTTTTCCCGTTCCGCCACCGGAATAACGGCCATGGTTTCACCGGTCGTACTCGGTCCGATAATGGCAACCACCTTGTCATCCTTAATCAACTTGGTGGCCAACTGTACCGCCTTGGTGGCATCACCGGCAGTATCATACACCACCAGTTCAAGCTGACGACCTTTGACACCGCCGGCCTTGTTGATCTCGTCAACCACCATTTTAGCGCTATTCCGTTCCGGCTCCCCCAGAAAGGCAGCCGGTCCGGTAACGGCAAACAGGGCGCCGATTTTAAGAGGAGCCGCTGCAAAAGCAGCCGTCGAAAGAAGCAGGCTGCACACTAATGACATCAGAAGTACAAAACGAGTCTGCATGAGAACCCCCTGTTATTGAAAATCTTATTTCAGAATACTCCAGTCACCATTCTTGACCACCACCATCTCGAATGCTGACAGGTCAAGGCCATTGTGATCCTTGGCAGTCATATTGAACACACCGGAAACGCTGACGAGCTTCCTGGCCTGTTCGATTCCGTTTCTGATCTGCTCCGGGGTTGTGCCTGCTTTCTTGATGGCTGTGGTGGCCAGCAGAAAGCCATCGTAGGCATAGCCGCCAAAGGTGGATGCCTCAACGCCGTAGTTCTTTTTATAGGCCTGGTCATACTCCTTGAGCAGTTTTTGCTGGGGATCGTTCTTGGAGAGCGCATCATAGACGGCCAGTTTCCCGGCCGGGAGCATCACCCCTTCGGCATTAGCAGCGCCGGCCAGTTCGATATACTTCTTGGAGGCCACGCCATGGCTCATGTAGAGCGGTGTTTTGATCCCCAACTGTTTTACGTTTTTGGTGATCACCGCCGGGCCGGGATTGGTTCCCCAACAGATAATGGCATCGGCCTTGGAGCCCCTGATTTTGGTCAACTGAGCGGTCATGTCCGTATCCTTGGGACCATAGACTTCGTCAGCCACCACCGTGAACCCCTTCTGTTTGGCCAACGCCTTGATCTGCTCGCGCCCGGAAGCACCAAAGCCGTCGGTTACGGTCAACAGAGCGAAGTTCTTCTGTTTTTTGGCAGACATGTAGTTGAGGATCTTTTCTGCAGCCACATGGTCATTGGCAGGAGTCTTGAACACCCATGACTTGACCGGATCGGTGATTTTGATACCAGCAGCACAGGAAATCAGCGGGATTTTGGCTTTTTCCGTCACCGGGATCACCGCCATTGATTCGCCGGTGGTGCTGGGACCGATGATGACCGAGACCTTGTCATCCTTGATCAACTTGGTGGCCAGGTTGACTGCTTTGGTGGCATCACCGGCAGTATCATAGATAACAGCTTCCAGCTTGACACCATTGATGCCACCCTTGGCATTGGCATCCTTGACCAGCATTTCCAGAGTCTTTTTCTCCGGCTCCCCCAGGAACGAGGCGGGACCGGTAACGGCAAACAATCCGCCGATTTTAATGGTAGCCGCCATGGCCGTACTGCACATCAGAACCGAGATCAGCATAACCACCAGCATGGTGCAACGTTTCATAGAACCCTCCAATAAGATAGAATAGAGTTTCAATAACTTATCGACTACTCGTGTTATCGTTCACCACGTCTCTCACCGCGCTCATCATCGTGTTTGTCGTGTTTCTTCTGCTTCTTGTGTTTTTCCTTGTAATGTCCCTTCTTCTTGCCATTGTCATGACGGACTTCTTCGTGACGAGGGCCCTGTTCCTTGATAATCACGGTTTGTTCCCTGACAACAACCGGTGCCGGTGGTGGCGGAGGAGTATTTCCAACACGGATACCGGTATCGGTATTTCCACTTCTTGACCTGACGTTGACATCAAAATTGACATCAGCGGCAAAGGCATAGGACGAGCTTACCAGCACGGTTGCTGCTACCAGAATAATTCGTTTCATTAGTTACATCTCCTTGTGATTAGTTTCTGTCTGACTTACATACTGTAGAGAGTATCACCGGCCAACACCTTGAAGGCAGAATCGGTCAGCACCTTGATCGCCGTATCGGTTTCATCGAAGCGGAAGATGATGACCGCATTACCGCCACACCGTTCCACAAAGGCGTACATATACTCAACATTGGTCCCCTGTTTGTCCAACACCTGTAATATGGCGGCCAGACCGCCGGGACGATCGGGTACCTCCACAGCCACAACTTCGGTCTTGTTGACGGTGAAGCCGCGATCCTTCAGCACCTGACTGGCTGCATTACAATCATTGACGATCAAGCGCAGGATACCGAAATCAGAGGTATCAGCCAAGGAAAGCGCGCGGATATTGATGTTTGCCTCCCCCAGAATTCTGGTTATTTCGGCCAGGCGCCCTGATTTGTTTTCAATAAAAATTGATATCTGTTCGACTTTCATTGTTCCTCCCGTGGTAACAACTTGAATTACAAGGCACGATTATCCTGAACCCGCTTGGCCTTCCCTTCACTGCGCTGAATACTCTTCGGTTCCACCAGTTTCGCCCTGCAGGTGACACCGAGCATATCCTTGATCTCTTTTTCAATCTGGCGTGACAGTTTCTGCAACTCCTTGACTTCGTCGGAGAAGAGCTGTTCGTTGACTTCCACCTGAACTTCCAGCGTATCAAGTGTACCGACCCGATCCACCACCAGCAGATAGTGCGGCTCAACCCCCTCGATTCCAACCAGTACCGATTCAATCTGGGAGGGGAAGACGTTGACCCCGCGGATAATCAGCATGTCGTCGGAACGGCCGCTCATGCGGGTAATCCGGGCATGGGTACGGCCACAGATACATGGTTCATAGGTCAGGCTGGTGATATCGCGGGTGCGATAACGGATCAGCGGAATCCCCTGTTTGGTGATGGTGGTGATCACCAGCTCACCCCGTTCCCCTTCGGGAAGCGACTCGCCGGTTTCCGGATTGATGATTTCGGGAATAAAATGGTCTTCCCAGATGTGCAGCCCTTTTTTGGCCTCGATACATTCAATCGCAACCCCCGGCCCCATGATCTCGGAGAGTCCGTAGATATCGATGGCTGCCAGATTCAGTTTCTCTTCGATTTCACCCCGCATCGCCTCTGACCAAGGCTCCGCTCCGAAGATGCCGACCCTCAGCTTCAGGTTTTTGAAATCAACCCCTTCCGCAGATGCTTCTTCCGCCATAAAAAGGGAATATGACGGGGTGCAGGTCAGTACGGTTGACCCGAAATCCTGCATGATCATCAACTGACGCTTGGTATTACCACCGGAAATGGGAATCACCGATGCTCCCAACCGTTCGGCGCCATAATGGGCACCCAGGCCGCCGGTAAAGAGGCCATAGCCATAGGCGTTATGGATGATGTCACCCTTGTGGGCGCCGGCGGAAACAAAGGAGCGCGCCATCAGTTCCGACCAGGTATCGATATCCTTCAAGGTATACCCGACCACCGTCGGCTTGCCGGTGGTGCCCGAAGAGGCATGAATACGGACAATTTCCTCCATCGGTGCTGCAAACAACCCATAGGGGTAGGAATTACGCATATCCTGTTTGGTGGTAAACGGCAAACGCCGCAGATCGGCCAGACTCTTGACATCGGACGGCTTGATACCGGCGGCAGCGAAGGAAGCGCGGTAAAAGGGAACATTGGCATAGACCCGCTCAAGCACGTTCTGCAGCCGTTTCAATTGCAACGCCTCCAGCGCCGGACGGGGAAGTGTTTCAAATTCTTCATTGAAATACATAGGGTTACCTCAAAACAAAAATGTGATGACATCTAACCGCAACAAGCGTAACCGTTGCTTGCAGTCGGCTGTTCAGCCAGCAAGGCTGAGGCAAAACTTTCCAGGGTATAGCCGTTGACCACCAGATCCAGGTGGCCGTCATTGGGACAGAAAATCAGACCATGCACCGGCACATCCTTGGGAATTAAAGGGTTATGACGGATGATCTTGACCACCCGCTCCACATTTTCCACCGGATGGGAAAAAATTCCGAACCACTGTTTCAGGTCAGGAACATGAATATCGATGATATCGGGGGAAATGCCGCGATCAATCATCTTCTGTTTGACAGCTTCGGCATCCAGCATCGCCATGCCGCAATCGCGATGACCAATCACGTAGATTTCTTCAACCCCCAGCATGAACACACCGGCCACCAGGCTGCGGATAACCGCCCCTGACATGGCGTCCACAATGGTGTTGCCGGCATTTTTGATCACCTTGGCTTCACCCCGCTTGATCCCCATGGCCGGTTCGAGAAAATCGACCAGACGGGTATCCATGCAGGTAAAAATGGCCAGTTGTCGGGTTGGCGACTTGGAGAGCGGCGGAAAGGCATCGGGATGCACGAAGGCCCGGTTGGCGGCCAGTATGTCCTGGAGCTGACTCATGCTACAGAGCCCTGCCGAGCTGGAAGGCACGCAGATTAACTTCCACTGCCTTGGACGGAACCATTTTCTCCAACGCCTGCAACCAGTACTGTTCGTCAATCTTCATCCGTTTGGAGACCGCCCCCAACAGCACCGTATTGGCAGTGCGCACGTTACCGGCCTGGGTGGCCAGCAGTTGACCGTCAACCAGCAGGAAATCAGGGCATTGGGCCTTGATACGCTCTGCCAGCCCCTGGGGATAGGTTTCCTGGCCAATCAGAATTGAGGGGGGAGCAATCTGCAGATCATTGGCGATCACCGCCCCGCCCGGCTTGAGCAGCGGCAGGGCGCGACAGGTTTCCATCAGCTCAAATCCGAACAGCACATCCCCCTCTCCTTCCGGCACAATCGGAGAAAAGACCTGGTTGCCGTAACGCACATGGGAAACGACACTGCCGCCCCGTTGGGACATGCCATGGACATCATTCTTCTTCACATCAAACCCTGCCAGCATGCAGGTTTCGGCCAGGATTTCCGAGGCAAGCAGGATTCCCTGTCCACCGAACCCCACCAGCAGTATGTTGGTAATTTGTTCGCTCATGCTGCTCCCCCGATCGCCCCGAACTTGCACAACTGGCGGCAGACATCACACCCGGTACAGAGCAGCGGATCGATGTATGCCTTCCCTTTTTTGCTGCCATCCTCCGCCGGACGCCATTCAATGGCAGGACAGCCGATTTTGAGGCAGGCGCGGCAACCGGTACAGGCTTGTTCATCGACCGCCAGCACCGCTCCCTTCTGAAAAACACCATCCCGCTTTACCAGCACACACGGCTTATCGGTAATAATTACCGACGGCTCGGGACGGTTCATTTCTTCCTGCAGTACCCGCCGTGTTTCTTCCAGGTCAAACGGGTTGATCACACGGATATGTTTGACCCCTAACGCCTTGCAGAGCAGCGGAAAATCGATTTTGCCGGTCGGATCATCCATCAGGGTAAATCCGGAAGCGGGATTGTCCTGACGTCCGGTCATGGCGGTAATGCGGTTATCAAGCAGCACAACGGTGGCCGGCGACTGGTTGTAGACCATGTCCATCAGCCCGTTGATGCCGGTGTGCAGAAAGGTGGAGTCACCGATCACGGCAACCACTTTCTGTTGTTCCTCCGGTGAAATGACCTTGGTGACACCGGTCGCCATGCCGATGGAAGCACCCATGCAAACACAGGTATCCATGGCGGAGAGCGGCGGCAGGAAACCAAGGGTATAACAGCCGATGTCGCCGGTAACATAGGCTTTCAATTGATTAAGGGTATAGAAGACACCGCGGTGCGGACATCCGGGACACATGTTGGGGGGGCGTGGCGGCAGCGCTTCCGGTTGTTCCACTACGGATGTGGCCCCGGGAGCGGTGACAATACCGAGCTTGCTGAAAGCATCACTGATCAGTCCCGGTGTCAGCTCACCACAGAGGGAAAACAGTTCCTTGCCGCGGATCGTAATCCCCATCGCCTTGATCTGTTCTTCAATGATCGGATCCAGTTCTTCCACCACGAACAGTTGCTCAACCTCTCCCGCAAACTGGCGGATCAGCTCGTGGGGGAGCGGATGCACCATACCGAGCTTGAGAGTGGAAGCCTGGGGGACCGCTTCACGAACATAGGTATAACAGACGCCCGAGGTTACAATACCGATTGAGCTGTCCCGCATTTCCAGGCGATTGAGCGGTAACGTGACGCCATCCTGGGACAGTTTTGCCATACGCGCCTCCACCAGCGGATGACGCACACGGGCATTGCCCGGCAACATGACCTGTTTGGCGGCATTCCTGACCAGCTTCGGTTCCGGCAAGGCGCTTTCCCGTTCACCCAGCTCAACCACCGACTTGCTGTGTGACACCCTGGTACAGGAGCGCAACATGAACGGTGTATCATACTGTTCCGACATCTGGAACGCCAGGCGGGTAAACTCCTTGCATTCCATGGAATCGGACGGTTCCAGCATCGGTATCTTGGCCGCCTTGGCATAGTGGCGGCTATCCTGTTCATTCTGGGATGAGTGCATGCCGGGATCATCGGCTGCCACCAGCACCAGGCCGCCATTAACGCCGGTGTACGAAAGGGTAAAGAGCGGATCAGCCGCAACATTAACCCCCACGTGTTTCATGGTGCAGAGCGCGCGGCCACCACCAAAGGAAGCGCCAATGGCGACTTCCAACGCAACTTTTTCGTTGGGAGCCCAGGAAGAGTTGATTTCCGGGTAGTTAACGGTGTTTTCAAGGATTTCGGTGGAGGGGGTTCCGGGGTAACCGCAGGCAACACGGCACCCTGCTTCAAAAGCACCGCGCGCAATTGCTTCGTTACCGGAGAGAATTTCTTTCATAGCATTAGTTCCTGTCCAATCGGGATAAAATGAACCTGCAACCGAGAAAAGTCTCAGCACTATACTAAAAGGGACGATTGATTGCAATTTGTTTGAATTGCATGGAATCACACCAAGGTTTCTTACCGGTTGACAATGCCGCTATTACCGTTACTATAGTGCCATGTCAGATGCCATCATCTTCACAGAAGCCGCCTACCACAACTGCTTCAGCGATTTTTCCTGCCGGATTGCAACCGGAACGGCAGCCATCCTGGTGACGGATACGGAGCAGGAAAGCCACCTGCTCTGCCGCCTGCTGACCGGCATGTCACAATGCGGATCCGGCTCGCTTGAGGTACTTGGCACGCAGCTACACGACTCCCTTTCCAGCAACGATCTGCAGCAACTTCGCCAGCAGATCGGGATCATCTCCGCTTCCGGAGTGTTGATTGCCAATCTTAAACTGTGGGAGAACATCGTACTGCCGACGCTCTATCACCATGGATCAGTTTTACCGGAACAGGAAGCGTACGCCCTGAAGCTGTTGTCCTCGTTTGGATATACCGGAAAACTGATGGCACAACCGGCAACCCTGACACTGCCGGAAAAAAGAATGGCAGCCGTTATTCGAGCCGCCATTCTCAAGCCGCGCCTGATGGTCTACAGTCATGCTCTCGATGATCTTCCCGAAGATCTCTTCGATTGTTTCCTGCAGGTTGCCCAGGAGCTGCATACAACCGATGCTGCCATGACCACCCTGTATTTGACATCATCACACGAGGTACTGAAACGCTGCCACGATCTCCCGGTTATGCAACTCCATCGGAATGAGACCGCTACGAGGCGACTATGATTAATGAGGAAGATCCACGTTTTAAACATCTGGAACGCAAAATCGGCATCTTCATCCTGGTTGCCGTCCTTGGCATTGCCGTAGCGGCAGCACTGTACGGCATGCAGAAAGACTTCTTCACCCATACCTATTCGCTCCGCTTTACGGTCGATCGCGGCACCGGTTTCAATAAAGGGATGTCGGTCAAGCTGTCAGGCTTCAGAATCGGTCGCGTCACCTCCATCACCTTGAACGAGCTGGCAATGGTCGACATTACCATGGAAATTGACAAGAAATATCAGCACTGGATTCGGAGCGATTCGACCGTCAAACTGGTCAAAGAAGGGTTGGTGGGAGACAACATCATTGAAGTTTCGGTCGGTGCGCCGGAAAAAGCTGCCCTGGCGGAAGGTGAAAACATCCTCTACGTGAAAACAAAGGCGCTGGATGAGCTGGCGGACGAAATTGCAGAAAAGGTCAAACCGGTACTGATCGAGGTGCGTGACATCATCACCTACATCAACAGTCCTGACGGTGACCTTAAAAAAACCGTGCGTAATCTGGAGTCCCTTTCCCGTAATCTGGAAGGCACCCGCCAGAATGTGGACTCCCTGCTGCTGTCATCACAAAATGATCTGAACAGGATCAGCAGCAAAACGGTCCAACTGCTTGACACCACCGACAGCAAGCTGAAGCGGCTTGATTTTGAACCGACCCTGCTGCATGTCAATTCAACGCTGGACAAACTCGATACTAAAGTCCCCGCCATTCTGGATAAGATCGACACAACCCTCGCTCATGTCACTGCCATCTCGGACGACACCAGAACCATGGTTCATGCCAGCTTCCCGAAAATCCCCGGAATCCTGTCACAAACGGAAGACGTGATGATGCGCACCGATTACCTTCTGCAATCATTGCAGAACAGCTGGCTGTTGCGCGACAACAATCCTGGCCGCCAACCATCCCCCTATCTGCGAGGTGACAGCCATGAATAGGAGCGCCACTCAATTCATCGGGAGCATCGGCGTCATCTCCCTGCTGCTGGCGGGTTGCGCCGGCACACCGGCAGCACTCCGTTCAGAGGCACACCTCAAGGCGGAACAACTGCTGCAACGGGGAATCCGCTCCGCTCACAAGCAGGAAAACCATGCTGCGGAGAAATGGCTACGGGAATCACTGACCATCAGCACGAGTATTGATGACACGGGGGGACGCTTCACGGCTGGTCTCAACCTGGCGCGTCTGTACCGTTTGGAGCATCGGCTGGCTGAGGCGGAACAGCAATTATCGGCAACGCTGGCGCTGCCGGAACGCGCCCCCCATACGAATGCCGAGGGTGAGTATGAGTTGGCACTTTTAAAACTGGCTCAGGGGGATACCAGGCAGGCGCTGGCAAGCGCACAACAGGCCTACCAGGATGAAGAGGAAAGGTATCGGGGACGCCCCGCCAACCTGATCAGCCGGATTTTACTCCAGCAGGGACATGTCGAGGCGGCAAAAGGCGAAGCGCTTGAGGCACTGGTGACTAACCAGCAAGCCGGGGAGGAAGAGGAAACGGCAAACTCACACTATCTGCTGGGGGAAATCGCTCGCCGATCGCAGGAATATCAAGTCAGCCGTCACTATTTACAGGAAGCGCTGGTACGGGACAAGTTGCTCGGCATCCCCGGCAAGATTGCCCGTGATCTGATGTCGCTCGCTGAGACCGCCCAGGCTGCCGGCGCCTCTGTCGAAGCATTGGTCTACCGGCAACGGGCAAGCGAGCTGCTCAAGGCAGCAGCTTTAGCATCACAAACCAACAGCAGCGATCAATTACAGCCAGCCACTACCAGTCCCTCCAACAAACCATAATCGCTGACTTTCAGGGTCTGACACCCAAAGGCATCCATGGTTGCCATGACCAGCAGACAGCCGGCAACAATCAAGTCTTCCCGCCCTTTTTCCAATCCCGCTATCTGTAGCCGTTCTGTTGTTGAAAGGGGAGATAACATCCGGTAGATGCGCTCGATTTCCTGGCGTGTCAACAGACTGTTGTTAACCCGGCGATAATCGTAATCCGTCATACCCATGCTGATTGCTGCCAGGGTTGTCGCTGTTCCGGCGGTGCCGATCAGGGTAGCATTGCTCCAGTCAACGGACGCACCGCTCATTTCGGACTGCAACTGAGCCAATTCATGGTCGATTTTTGTTGTCATGGCAGCGGTGCTGTTTTTCCCCTCAGTCAGGCGCACCACCCCCAGTGGAAGACTGCGGATAAAGGTTGCCGTTCCGCTCTGGGCCACGGTATATTCGGTGCTTCCCCCCCCCACATCAAAGATCAGCAACCGTTCAGCAAGCGTATCAAGTCCAGCCAGCACACCCTGCAAGGTTAGCGCCCCCTCCTGAATACCATCAATCGTTTCCAGCACAATTCCGGTTTGTTCCCGCACCAGTTGCTGGAAAGCAGGTCCGTTTTTGCCGTCCCGTACCGCACTGGTAGCAACCGCGCGAACCGCATCAATCCGGTACTCACCCATGATTTCGGCAAACCGCTGCAGACAGTTCAGGCCACGCTCCATCGCCTCGGGAGATAATCCGCTTTCCCGGCTGAATCCCCCTCCCATGCGAACGATTTGCCGTTCCAGGCGAACCGGCTCAAACCCTACACCTGACTCGTGCCGATCGGCGATCAGCAAACGGGCGGTATTGGTTCCAAAGTCAATTGCTGCAACCCTTTGTTTCATTCATTCTCCTTCTGTGGTGAACTTTCCAGTATTGACCACCCCTCTTCGGCAATTCGCATGAAAGCAGCGGTCATGTCATTAAAAAACATGGTTGCCTGCGGTGTACAGACCCCGGAACTGATGCGGACAAAATGTTGTTGTTTTATCTGTTCAAAGGATGCCCGGGTTACCTGTTTGCTTCCCTGTATTTCATCACGAGAATAGCAGACTCCGTTGAGAACGGCCTGTTCAACCAGCAGCAACACATCGACAATACGGGCGGCAAGCTCGGTACCAGCCTGCATCGCCTCATCTGAAAAAAGCGAGCCAGCCTCTTTTTTGGCAATAATGCTTTCCAGTATTTCCTCACTACGATCACCGACATGTTCCAAGGCGGAAACAATACGGAGTAAGCGTGAGATTTCAGACTGTTGTGCACCATCGCTGACCAACTGGGATAATCTGACCAGAAACGAGGTAATCTCATGATTGAGAGAATCAAGAACTTGTTCATGCTGCCGGATCGTAGCGGCCCGGCGGGCATCGAAATCACTTATGATGGCCTGAATGTCGGCATACATGAACATGGTAACCCGCATCATGCGATGTACTTCCTTGCGTCCCTGTTCCAGGGCAATCGCTGGGGTCGTCAAAACCCGGTCATCAAGATATCCGGCATAGGTATGTGAAATTGAAGTTGAACTGGCTTGGGCAGATTCAGTTTGCACCAACCAGCGCGAAACATAACTGCTGATGGCACTGCATGACACGGCAGCCAGAATGCTGGCATACAGATGCAGCATGGCAAACCCATGATATAAAGTTTCCGTACTGCTTCCTTGAATCAACTGCAGTGTCGGAAAATATTGCCCAAGCAAGGCAACGACCAGCCCCGCCAGTGTCGACAAGAGTAAAACGATTGCAGCAACACGACGTGGCGCAAAGCCGCCGCCAATTGCCGATAGAGCTCCTGCCAGGGACACGCCGGTCAAACTGCCGGCTGTCATATAGGAGGCCATGTGAAGTGAAAGATGCGAGGTGGGTACCAGTGAGGCAACAACTGTTAGTGCCGTGTGTGCAGATTGCACAAGAAAGGAGAGGGTCATGCCGAAAACTGCGGCAGAAAACGGCGTCCGGTCAAAGACTCCGTCAAACAGTTCGTATAAGGGATGGTTGTTGATCGGGCGATAGCTTCCTTCCAGTTGGGAAAGACCGAGGAAGAGAAGTCCGGCCCCCAATAACAAGTCACCACTATTGGCTAAACGCCGTCGCCGGGCAAAGAATTTGAGCATCACGCCGGCAAAGATCAGGAGCGGAGCAATCACATCATAGGAACTGACATTAAGTTGCAGAACCAGGGATGATCCTAATATGACCCCCCCTAGCACATTCAGTACCTGGAACGGGTTGAGGACTCCCCCCCGCATGAGAACAAAGACAAACACGATGCCGGCACTGGCAGATTGTACCACCAGAGCGAGAAAGATACCGGCCAGACAGGAGTAGACGCGGTTTGCGGTGATCGCAAAAAAAAGCGCACGTATCCGGGAGTCCGCCACGGTACGCACTCCTTCGGACATCAGTCGCATGCCGAGCAAAAAGAGACCGATCCCCCCCAAGGCACCTTCGAAAAGGGTCAACGACATGAGATGGAAACTCCGGAAACTATTTTATGACTTTGAAGGGGAAGATGAAATCCGGTGGAGAGGATTTGGGCGTACCGTTACGGTACACGTATAATTTGAGACTTTGGTGGTTGGCAACATCAACTTTGAAATAGAGCAACCCCTCAATCTTCATACCAGGGATAATGGCGGACAGAGGAAGCGATTTGGTAAAGATATCCTGGGGATAGAGCTCATAAAAATAGGGAAGTGCCGAGGTTGTGCGATTATAAAAGCTGGTTTTTTGAAAATCTTCCAGGTAATAAAACCCGACGTAGGGATACGGCATCAGGTAGTAGGAATCTTTTTTAATCATTTCACGAACTTTTTCCGGCGTCAGAAGCGCATACTGCAGACCTTGCTCATCAATCAGCACAAACGAGTTTTCGCCAAAGCTGATTTCACCTTTCATAGCATTGGTAATCGAAAGATAAAACGCCGTAACCATACCTTCCAGATTATAGGAGTTAAGCTCAACGTCTGATACTTTTGCCGTAATTTCAATACCGTTTTTACTTATTTTTTGTGAATTTTCAGCCAGATTGACCGTTCCATCAGCAACCTGCTCCGGGACAACCTTGAGCGAAGAACACCCAGTCAGAGTAAAAATCAAAAGTACAACAAGTAAATTATAGATTTTCATGTCTTTCTCCCAAAGAGCTGCAGTAGAGGAATCCGGGCTCATTCATCAAATCACCAGCAATCGATCGAGTCTAACGAAATTCATCCTTAAAAACCGAAAAAACAAGTTTTTGTTCATCTCGCTTACCGGTGTGAAGTTGTGCGGTAATCCAGAGATCAAGTTTCAGTTTATGGTGTTCTCGTAGATATTTTTCAATCCGGCTGGCGGCACTGTAGGCAGCCCGCACATCTGATTCACGATTTGTTTTACCCATGTAACGGCAATCGAGCTTGACAATCTTATCCGTTGACATTTTTTTGATAGCCGGAACCAGACGATCAACCTGCTTCAGAATTGTCGGAGTAACACCCGCTTTATCAAGTTTAACGACACCGATAACCGTGGCGTTGACAACATCCTGAGATTCTTCGGCAGCGACCCGGCTCACACTACCCAGCATCATGAGGCTAAACATCAACAGTAGTACATATGTGGTTGGTAATCGTTTCATAGCCTAGCTTCCACCTTTGTTAACAAGAAACAAAAGCTCGGTGCGACGGTTTTTACGCCGGCCATCTGACGTGGCATTATCGGCAAGTGGTGTCGATTTTCCCAGTCCCTTGATAAATATCTTGGCAGGATCGACACCTTCAAAACTGATCAGGTGCGTTGCAACCGATACGGCACGCTTGAGTGACAAATCCATATTGTAGGCGATCGATCCGATGTTATCCGTGTGACCGTCAATTTTCAGATAGAGCCATTTTTTATCTTTCCGGATCTGTTCGGCAACCTCAGACAACATTTTTTTTCCTTCACCTGAAATAGTCCATTGATCAAAGTCAAACGTCAAATCAGGGAACCTGAACTTACGATAGACCGACATGGTTTCAGGAAGTGGAGCCGCAGGCGGAACCACAACCTGCGTTCCCTTGACGTCCACACCAAAGAGCGGTGTAATACCCCGGATACGGTTCATGGTATAATCAATCGCGCTTGCTTCCAGATCCTGTGATTTCTGTGGTTGAAACACAATTTCTTCCGCCGTAGTTTTCAACGGTATTTCAACCGGAATAACAGGTGAAGTCAAGTTCGATGATGCTTGCTGCGGCGCAATCGTAATCTGCCCGTACGGCTTGATGATGACATCTTCATTGTCAGATTCGACTTCAACTTCCAGCTTGCTGGCAGGAGAATCCTTGGCAGCAGAGGCTTTCAACAACAGGGTTGAAATCGGAATAATCTTGAGCGGTTTTAACGTCTTGGGAGCTTCCTTGAGCGCAAACTTGCGCCCGACTGACGGAATTGGCGTTACATAGGAGCCAACCCCCTGGCAGGAGCTGACACCCAGCATCAAGCGCATTTCAGGATCATTTTTCCCAAAACCTGTTCCCGCCGATGCATTCAGTGTCAAATGGGGAGAAATAAAATACTGTGCTCCGATTGAGGCTTCCATGCTGTAATCATCGGTTGACGTGCGACCAGTACTCCCCACCAGCTCCGTTGTCATCTTAAAACGTGGCAGCAGCATGTATTCCAGTCCTGCACCGTAGATCAGAGCGTTTTTCTGTAATAAGTCAGGGCGGTTGCCGGGGAAAAGGTAGCCGGCATACAGATGTGCACCAAAATTTTCCAGGGAAAAAGACGCAATCACCTTGCTCGAAAGATCAGTGACACCATCAACATTCTGATCTTCCGACACATGACGTTGCGCCAGAAAGTCAGCTGCTACCTTGAATGTCGAAGATCGCCCCCCCAGAAAACGCATTTTAGTGCCAATATCAAGGGTACCATGTCCCGAAGCACCCTCTTCCTGATTGAATAACAAATTGGGATAGGCGCCGTAAATTTCCCAGAAGGTACCAATGCCAAGTGTAATAGTTACCGGGAGAATCAGACTGTTCTGCTGTAGCCCCTTGGAGGGATTCGAACTGTTCTTGCTGAATTCGCTCCACGCGCCAACACATATATTACCTGCATCCAACGTATCGGCGGAGGGAACAATCAGCAATCCCGTTGAACCACTTTGTGAGGGATTGGCAAAAGCGCTGTAGGCTGGAAAGACCAACAACGTTATCAGAATGAGTACGATTATTTTCATGGGTGACTGACGTACCACCTTACATATTTGAAGAAAATTCAATTAATTACATAAGCACACAGCCTGTCAGCCAAGAATACGCTCTTTCAACTCTTTACCAACCTTAAAGAAGGGAAGTTTTTTGGGACTGACCTTGATTGGTTCACCGGTTTTCGGGTTTCTTCCCGTATAGGTACCGTAATCCTTGATGACAAAACTACCCAGCCCACGGATTTCAATTCTGTCTCCTGCCACCATGGCATCCGACATGGATGAAAACACAAGATTGACGATTTCTTCGGCCCGTTTGATGGAAAGATCTTTTTTAAGTGCCAGTTGTTCTATCAATTCTGATTTATTCATACTTCCCTCCGTGTACTGAATAGTAGATTGCAACACAACATGACTGTTAATGGCCACCACACTTCAGATACTGCTTGTGAAGTGCCGCAGCTTCTGAAAGTCGTCCTTGATACGTCAGGATTTCATATAATTTTTCCGCCGCTGCTTTTGCCAGAGGAGATTTCAAAAGCGAACTATACAGATCAATGGCATTATCAAGCATGCCGGTTATCTGAAACAGCTCAGCACGCAGCATGGTCGATTGTCCCGCAAAAATATTATTTGCAATCATTGCATCCAGCAGTTCGCCAGCTTCATTAAAACGTGATGCTTCGATCAGCAGAAGCGACAATCCCAAATGAGCCAGCGGATTTCCGGCGTTATGGCGCAGAGCAGTACGGAAGCAGGCTTCCGATTCTTTTACCGAGCCCAATTGGTGGAGTATTTTACCTTTTTCATACCAATAAATATCATCATCTGCTGACTGTCGCTGCCACGCTTCCAGCAGCTCCAAGGCTTGCTTATGCTCTTCACGGCTGGCAGCGATAAACATACATGCAAAATCCTCTCCCAAGCAAGAATAACGACCGTACATTTCTTCCGGGAGCTGGTGTATCAGAAGATCGTAATGAATGTGGGAATCAAGCTCACCCTCATCAAACTGTGCCTCAGCCGCAGCTGAATGCCCACCCGGAGAACAGGACGAACAGGATGAACAGGATGATGCCTTCTCTAATTTGGCTGTATTATTGATTTTTTCGCCGAGGGATGCAAGCAAAATGTCCGCCTTTTCCCGTAGCAAACGATCCGTAGTCAGCGATTTTGCAAGATGAAGATGTTCCTCTGCCTTGTCTTGATTTCCTTGGGAAATGGCATGCGATGCTTCTTCAATATTACGTAAAGCAAGCTCAGTATTGGCTACTGAGATCTGATCCTGCAACCGCTGGAGGAGATCTCCCGACGCTGCCGTTTTACCACAGAGTTCAATCCCTTCCTCAAAACTGCAACGCGCCTCATAAAAACTTCCTGCTGCCAGCTGTTTTTCACCCTTGGCAAGCAAATCTTCCGGTTTCCGTGCGAACAATCGACCAAAAATACCCATAATTAACTCCTCAGCTACTTTTTTTCAACAAACAGATACTTTCCAGATGATAGGTTTGGGGAAACATGTCAACCGGTACACAACGCTCAACACGATACCCCTGCTCTACAAAAATCCCGCAATCACGAGCCATCGTACTGGGATCACAGGAAATATACACAATTTTTTCCGCCTGCAAACGGCACAGGTCCCCCACAAGTTCTGCCGCTCCCGCACGGGGGGGATCGATCAATACGGAATCAAAGCGACGCCCGTCGGCAGCAGCCTGACGTACCCATGTTCCTGCGTCAGCGCAAAGATACTCTGCATTGGCAATCGAGTTGATAACGACATTCTGACGTGCCGCTGCAATAGAACTTTCGCTCGCCTCAATGCCGGTCACCGATGCTACCGCATCAGAGAGTGGTAGTGAAAAATTTCCGTTACCACAATAGAGATCCAGCAGATTCGTTTGAGGAGTAACGGCAAGCATCGCCACCACCAGATCGCGCAGCGCCCGGTTCTGTTCACGATTTACCTGGGAAAATCCGCCCGGAAAATAGCTCAGACGACAGATGTGATCCTGTTGTGTGCTAAAAGGAAGCGAATAACTCAGACTCTCATCCCCCACAATCCGTTTGGGGCGGTTGTGGGCTCCTCGCTGCAGATACAGACCGCTTACCGGCGCCAATTCGCTAAACCGGCTTGCTAAAAATGATTCCAACCCCACCGCATCCCTACCATTATAATGCACAATTGCAATCACACCATTTTCGGCACAATCAAGCGTCAGCTGGGTCAGCGCCCGTTTTTCAGGAAAAGCGTTCAGCAGCTTGCGCATGATCCCCACGACCTGATTGATGATCGGCAGAGCAATCTGACAACCATCGGGAGCATCGACCACCCGATGTGACCCATTCTGAAAAAAACCAATTTCCAGCTGTTCCCTGGTCTGATGGAGCTTGAACTGTACCCGGCTTCGATAACCGAATGGCTGAGGTGAGGGAACCACCTCATCAATCTGCTCGGCTGCCACACGAGCTCCACGCCACATTGCTTCGGCCAGGATTCTCTTTTTCGCCTGCAACTGTTCTGAATAGCCGATATGCTGCCAGAAGCAGCCGCCACAGACTCCGAAAAGCGGGCATTCAGCTACTATGCGCCGGGGAGATGGAGTTACAACCTGTGTGATTTCAGCAATCTGATAGGAGCGTTTATCGGTCGTAATGCGCACCAGGAGCTGATCCCCCGGGCAACTAGCCGGCACAAAACAGACTTTGCCAGCGCGGCGCCCAACGCCACTACCACCGTAAGCCAGACTCTCTATGGTAACCAGTTCGGATGACATGACACTCACAATCGATAGCAAGCGGAAGACTTGTTAAGTTTCGCACGATAGGTCTGGCGGGCAAAACCGGATGCAAAATCGGAATGACTGAGATAGGGGAGCAGGTTGGCTTCAAAAGCAGCGCATAATTGTTGTCGCACTGCTTCCTGTTCATGTTCCGGCACCGCCATTTTTTCAAGTGTTCGCCTGAAACTGATACTATCACCCAAACGATGACGGGCATCGTCAAACTCCACCGACGAAGCAAAATAGTCGGCACACAGGGGAAGAGTGACAGTCACCTGCAGCTTGACATGGTAATAGCCTCCAAAGTAATGGCTGGTTTCATCCGTAATGATTGCAGCGAGACCATTTTTTAACTGATAGGTCTTGAACTCCGGCATTGCCATCACAACGCCCCCAGCATCAGGTGCATCTGCGGGATCACCCGTACATCGGATAGTAATTGCGCAGCTGCAGCCTGCAGATCCAGGATGTGGGTTGCGGAAACCGACGGCATACGATTTCTTTCAGTGCATGGCTGAAGAAAGAGTGGCGTGGCCGGCGCAATCGTACTGATAATTTCAGCTGCCATTCTGATTTCATCAACAGTTGTTTCCTGGCGTATCACCGTCTTGACAGCCACCTGCCGACCGCTCGCCAGCTTTAAAAACTCGCCGTGAATTTCCCAGAGTGATTCTGAACAAGCTGCCGCTGACGGCAGTTTCATATCCATGCTGATGTAATCCAGATATTCCATTACCCGAGCCAGAGCATGGGGAAGGGTTCCATTGGTTTCCAGATGAACCGGCAGGAGGGCTCCCAGACGGGGAAGTAACCGTAGCAGCAGATCGGTATGGAGCAGCGGTTCACCGCCGGTAATGCTGATTGAATGGTGAGCCGCCGGAAGCTGCCGACACCACGCAGCAACCAGTTCTTCAAGAGAATCAAGTGATAGTGGCCGAGAATCGGCCACAAAAACTCCAGAGCCGGGAGATTTTTCAATTTGATAGCTGGAGTCCGCCTGATGCTCGGTATCACAATAGCGGCATTGCAGATTACAACCGGTCAGGCGGATAAAAATCTGACGCCGGCCGGCATACAGACCTTCCCCCTGAATGGAAGAAAATATTTCCTTCACCGGCAAGCTATTATTCATAATAGCAAGCAGATGCATTATCGGATTCCCAAACAGTGATGGAATCGATCTTAAGGGTTTCAGTATTCATCCGCTCTGACAGTCGCCCGTACAGATAACGGGCAATGTGCTCTGAAGAGGGTGATATGCCGGCAAAGGCAGGATTATCGTTAAGATATTTGTGATCAAGTTCCTGGACAACGACTCCGGTTTCACGCTTGATAACCTTGAAATCGACCCCCAGTCCGGCCTTATCAAGCTCGTTGGTGGCAACGGTCACTTCAACCCGCCAGTTATGACCATGGAGATTTTCACAATCGCCTTGATAGTTGATCAAATTATGGGCCGCTGCAAAACTTGTGCGAATTGTTAATTTGTACATAAATACTCCTTCAATGCGTAAACAAACGTTTTCGGATATTACACAAAATGAAAGGCAACCACAAGGGTTGCCTTTCATAACGTCATACATTCTATAAATTATACCTTTTCACAGATCAGAGCTGAGTCGCCGCCAATGCCTGTTCAATATCAGCAATAATATCATCGACATTTTCAATCCCGACCGAAAGACGGATAAAATCAGGAGTCACACCGGCTGAAATCTGCTCTTCCGCTGTTAATTGCTGGTGCGTTGTTGAAGCGGGGTGGATGACAAGCGACTTGGCATCTCCAATATTGGCCAGATGCGACAGCAGCTTGACATTGTCGATGAACTTGCTCCCGGCAACCAGTCCCCCCTTGATTCCGAATCCGATGATGGCGCCGGCTCCCTTGGGAAGATATTTTTGAGCACGGGCATGATCCGGATGGCTGGCAAGGCCGGGGTAATTAACCCAGGAAACCAGCGGATGCTGTTCAAGCCATGTGGCAACCTTGACTGCGTTTTCCACATGGCGCGGCATGCGCACATGCAGCGTTTCCAGCCCCTGCAAGAACTGGAAGGCATTAAAGGGAGACAGACAGGCTCCCATATCACGCAGAATGGTCAAACGCATTTTGATGATATAGGCCAGCCCGCCGAGCGCCTCCCAGTAGTTCAAACCGTGATAGGAAGGATCCGCTTCGGCCAGCTCCGGAAACTTACCGTTGTTCCAGGCAAACTTGCCGCTGTCAACCACTGCACCACCAATACTGGTGCCATGGCCACCAATGAATTTGGTCAGCGAGTAGACCACAATATCGGCGCCATGCTCAAGCGGCTTGAACAGATAGGGAGTAGTGACCGTGTTATCGACTACAAAAGGAATACCGGCAGCGTGGGTAATTGCTGCCAAGGCTTCAAAATCGTCCACATTGTTACGGGGATTGCCAACCGATTCGGTATAGACCAGGCGCGTATTCTCATCAATTGCCTGACGCAGGTTATCCGGATTTGAACTATCAACAAATTTCACCTGGATACCGAGCCGCGGCAGCGTGTAATGAAACAGATTATAGGTCCCGCCATACAGACATGAGGTTGAAACGATATTCTGCCCTGCCTGGGCAATATTGAGCACTGCCGCAGTAATGGCAGCCTGCCCCGACGCAAAGGCAAGCGCTCCGATTCCACCATCAAGGGCTGCCAGACGCTGTTCCAGCACATCGGTGGTCGGGTTCATCAGACGAGTATAAATATTGCCAAACTCCTTTAATCCAAAAAGGTTGGCAGCATGCTCTGAACTTTTAAAGACAAAGGAACTGGTTTGACAGATGGGAACCGCGCGGGAAAGTGTTGCAGAATCAGGAGATTGTCCTGCATGGAGTGCCTGGGTTTCAAAAGCTTGCATACTATTCCTCCAATTTTAGTAAACATCACGTACCTAAAACAGTATTGTACCCTTTCAAACAAGTCAAGTTTATTTTAGAAGGATCTCCCCTGACAGACAGTGGTACTCAAATGGTGATGGTTTCTCCCGGGCGGAGACGTTCCCGGCCAGGAATCTGGGGAGCATCGAAGGAGGCGGTCAACAGGTAGAAAAAGAGTGACACCATGGCTACCATCATCATAAACCAGGGAAAAATCCGAATTGCCAGATCCTGTTTCCTCCCCTGCAACACACAACCGATCACTGCCAGCACCACACCATATCCGCCGATGGCCGCTCCCCAGAAGATACCGAGTTTATACCAGCGCAGCTCCGATTCCACAGACAATGACAACAACGACGCCAACGGGGTATGATAAAAACTGGCACCAATAATCAGCAGCAGCGAGATGACAACCAGCCGCAAACCGTTACGGACGGTACTCTTACGCACGCAGTGTCACCACGCTATCAGCCATCATCGGCACCACGACACATCTCCCAAACCAACTCGCAATACCTCGGGAACATCTCCCACCAGACTGATCACCGAGCTGACATCGGTTGTCAACAGTTCACCATCAATCACATACTCCAGTTGATGTCCAAAGGTACGATCAATCTCCAGCGGATCACCAACCGGCTCATCACCGGACAGATTGGCGCTGGTAGTGACAATCGGATTCCCGAGCGCCCGTACCAACTCCATACAGATCGCATTTTCAGGCATCCTGATGCCAACCGTTTTTTGACGTGTCAGCAGTAAATCGGGAACTTCCCGGGTTGCCTCCAACACAAAAGTATAGGGTCCGGGGAGATAGCGTTTCAGTATTTTAAAAGCAATATTACTGACCCGGGCATACTCGGTCACTTCGGATAGCGAGGAGCAGATAAACGAAAACGGCTTTCGTTTTTCACGAGCCTTCATCAGATAAATACGCTCAATCCCCTTTTTGTTAAAGATGGAGCAGCCAATACCATAGGTGGTGTCAGTCGGGTAGGCAATCACCCCTCCATCCTTCAGGCACTGGGCAACGCGGGAAATCTGGTATGGTTGCGGATGTTCCGGATTGATTGAAATAATCATGCTCAAACGGTCCTTGTTTTAAATATTCTGTACAATAAACGCTTTCAGTTGTTCCAGGTCAGCGTCCATGACATCACAACGCGTCGCCAAACCGTACAAGGCCGACACTGATTCGGGGAGAGGCGCATCTTTACCAATGGCTGCTTTGACGGTTTCACCAAACTTGGCCGGATGAGCGGTTGCCAGACAGACCCGCGGTGCATCGTCAGAAAGCAATTCCCGGGCAGCCTTGACGCCAACTGCGGTGTGCGGATCAAGCAGATAGCCGGTTTCGGCATAAAACGAGCTGATGACATCCAGGGTTTCCTGCTGATTAACGGAAGCGGAACAAAACACGGAACGAACCTGCTCCATTTCAGCATCCGTAAAGGTAATCCGCCCGGTTTCACGCAGCTCGGTAAACGCAGCTTTAACCTTCGCCGGATTTTCATCGTAGAGGTAATACAAATAACGCTCAAAATTAGATGCCAGCTGAATATCCATGGAGGGGGAAGCGGTCGGAACGACCTGTGACAGCGAATAATCACCGTTAACGACAAAACGGGTCAAGATATTGTTTTCATTGGTAGCCAAGAGCAGTTTATCAATTGGCAGCCCCATTTTACGAGCCACATATCCGGCAAAGATATCGCCGAAATTGCCGGTCGGCACCGAGAATGAAACCTTGCTTCCCGGCTGTTCACTGACTCGCAACCAGGCATAGACATAATAGACCACCTGGGCCAGCACCCGCGCCCAGTTGATGGAATTGACCGCACCAAGAGAATATTGCTCCTTGAAATCCAGGTCATTGAACAAGGCCTTGACCATATCCTGACAATCATCAAAGGTGCCGCGAATGGCAAGGTTGTGTACGTTGGCATCGGTCACGGTTGTCATCTGCAAAGCCTGCACCGGCGATGTTTTTCCCTCGGGATGCATGATAAAAATGGTGATGCCGTGTTTTCCCCGCACACCATGAATAGCGGCACTACCGGTATCTCCCGAGGTTGCGCCGACAATGGTCAGCTTTTGACCACGCTCGGCCAGAATATACTCGAACAGATTTCCCAGAAACTGCAGCGCCACATCCTTGAACGCCAGGGTAACGCCATGAAAAAGCTCCAGAATATAGACCCCGTCCTGCTTGACAACTGGTGTCACGTCAGGATCGGTAAAGGTCGCATACGACCGGTCAACCAGACTCTTCAGATCAGCGGTCGGAATGTCATCGATAAATCGGGAAAGAATCTGGAATGACAACTCTGAATATGAAAGCCCGCGCCAGCTCTCCAGCAATTCGGATGAAATAAGCGGGTACGACTCCGGCAGCAGCAGCCCACCGTCAGTAGCCAAACCCATCATAACCGCATCTTTAAACTCAATCGGCGCAATCCCGCCACGGGTACTGATATAACGCATTGCTGAAAATCCTTTCTGATGCTGATAAAAAGCGGAGTAACACTAGCAGAAAACATGATGAAATGAAAGATTTTCGCTCCGCCACACGCTTTCAGGCGAGCTTTTTGTTTCGATTTTGAAAAAAATATGCCAATACTGGCAAAATTTTGGGATACCTCCCGGTAAACGCTAGAGGAAAGCATATGAAAATCATCAACAACATCAAGCAACAGCAATTCATCTCGCTGGAATATTTTCCACCCAAGGGACGGGAGGAATGGCCTGCATTTTTTCGCACCGTCGAACGCCTGGCAGAGATCGATCCGCTGTTCGTATCAGTCACCTACGGCGCCGGTGGCAGTACACACCAGGATTCGCTTGAGATTGTAACCACACTGCAGAAAGAGTTTCAACAGCAGGTCATGGCACACCTGACCTGCATCGGATCAACGCCGGATAAAATTCTCCCGTTTCTTGACCAGCTTGCCGCAGCGGGAGTGAGCAACATACTGGCACTGCGCGGTGATCCACCAATAGGGGAGAGCGTTCCAACCAGCAGCGATAGCACACTGCAGCACGCATCAGACCTGGTGCCGTTGATCAAGGCTGCCCATCCATATTTCGGCATTGCGGTCGCCGCCTATCCGGAACCACATCCCGAATCGGAATCAGCTGCAAGTGACCTGAACTTCCTGAAGCTCAAACTCCAGGGTGGCGGAGATTTTGCCATTACCCAGCTTTTTTTTGACAACTCCCAGTACCACGACTTTGTCCGGACCGCCCGCCTGGCAGGGATTGGCAAACCGATCATTCCCGGCATTCTCCCGGTCGTCAATCTCAAAGTACTCAAACGGATTGTGTCTCTCTGCGGAGCATCCATTCCTACGGACTTCCTGGCCGAACTGGAAGCTGCCGATGCCCGTGGCGGCGCGCCGGAAGTGCAAAAGATCGGCCTGCGCCACGCCCGGCAACAGGCGGAAGATTTATTGAAAAACGGTGCTCCCGGAGTGCACATCTACACCCTCAACCGGGCCGAGATCGTCGTGGAACTGACCCAGGGATTGCTCTCCCAGCCATAACCGGTTGGACAAGGTACGCGCGGAAAGTTGAGTCGGCGGGATTAGTCAAGGCAGGCAACTTCAACGCAGCAGAGAAGATGAGACGCTTACGGAGGCTGGATAACCGAATGCTGCAACTCACCCGGCGCAAACAGGAAAAACGCCCTGAAAAGGCAGTATTTGTAGAATTCGGAAAACAACAGCGTAAAGCTCCCGCCATCCTTCCACCAGGTTTGTTTTAAATTGGCCGTATCGACCGGATAGGGATAAATAGCGCATTGGGATGGCAGCGCATTGCGCAGCAGAATGGTGGCGCGCTTGAGATGGTAACGTGACGTAATCAACAGCAGCGATCGGATCTCAAGCCGGTTGATCACCTGGCGCCCATAGATGGCGTTTTCCAGGGTATTGCGGGAGTTCTTTTCGAGGATCACCCCTTCAGCCGACGGATCACCCATCTTCGGTCGATAGATGTCAGCAACTTTCACCGCCGGATCAGCCCCCACAATCACCAGATAGCGCGCCGCCCGTTCCCGGTACAAACGCACCCCCTCCGTAACCCTCCCCTTGCCGCCGGTCAAGACAACGATGGCATCGACCGGAACGATCTTCGGGCGATAGGAAAAGGTTTTGTAGGCAAAATCAAGGAACAACACGCCGGTAATAACCACCAGCAAGACCAGTAACGATATGCACGCTTTAACAAGATTCATGGTTGACTCAATTTTTTCTTGCAACTTGGGGGATAATTTGATAGAAAATTTCTTTCAGTAATTACGGGAGGAATATACACCATGTCAAGAAAATGTGATATTTGCGGAAAAGGTCCCAGCTTCGGCAATAACGTCAGCCACGCTAACAACAAAACTCGTACCGTCTGGTACCCAAACCTGCAGAAAGTTCGGGCTGTAAAAAACGGCAGCATCCTGACCGTTAAAGCCTGTACCCGCTGCATCCGTTCGGGACACGTTGTCAAAGCGTTGTAATCGTTACCACACTGCATGATCCAGCCGCTGTGCCTCTGCACAGCGGCTTTTTCATGTTCATTTTCCGCCTTATTCCTCGCCGACTGCCACCACGACTTCAATTTCCAACCTGACCCCACGGGGGAGCGCCGCCACCGCCACCGTCGAACGGGCAGGCTTGTGTGCCGTAAAACGGGCGCCATACACCGCGTTCACCGCCGCGAAATCATCCATATCCACCAAAAAAATGGTGCTTTTAACGATCCGGTCAAATCCGACTCCGGCAGCTTTGAGCATGGCAGCAATATTGTTCATTACCTGCTCGGCCTGGACCGTAATATCCCCCTCCACTACCGCACCGGTTGCCGGATCAAGCGGTATCTGCCCGGAACAGAACATCAGTCCCCCCGCCTGGATGGCCTGGGAATACGGTCCAATCGCTTCCGGTGCATTCTTGGTTGCAACTTCGATCAATGTCATTGAGTCATCTCCTTATCGGTGTTGTTGTTTCAAACAAACTTTGGCAACGGCAGTTGAAGCTGGGTGTAGCGCCGCCAGTTGCGACATGCGCAGCCCTGCCAGCCAGATCAGTGTCTCGCCGCTGAACAGCAGAGGAACGGTGCGCCGCTGCGACAAAGGTATTTTGGCATCGATCAAAATATCCTTCACCTTTTTGCTTCCGGTCATGCCAAGCGGTTGCAACCGATCACCCGGCTGAAAGGTTCGCACCGTCCAGGGGAACGGCACACGCTCCAGATCAACCACGATCGTATCCGGGTCTGGCTGGTGAGACCACCACGCCGGCTGACCAAGCGACACGGTCAATTCCATGCCGTTCCACAAGCGATAATCCCCCTCCCCCGTCACGGTATGTTCACCCACCTCTGCAGCGAGCGAACCACGCCGGGCCAGTACCAGGGTATCATACTCCCGGCTGGCAACCACCCCGTGGGGAAGCGCGCAGGAGGAATGGGGGTGGGGAGTCAGACAGATGGCCATGACCTGATCCACATGCTGTTGTCCCAAACCGGTCAGCGTTCCGCAACAGCGTTGATACATAATCCTGATGCAACGGCGCACCAGGGAGCGATGCCGCTGGAACAGCTCCGGTATCGGGCACGAAACAGCGCTATCCGTCGTGCAACAGAGAGCATCAACCGACTGCAGCGCCTGGGAATGGAGCAGATCTTCATCATCGCTAAACAGTTCGGCATTGGCTGCCAGGCGCTGCCGGATGGCCGGATTGTACCCTTCCAGCAGCGGCAGCAACTCGTGGCGAATCCGGTTGCGCAAGTAGCTGCAGTCGTTATTACTGGAGTCATCCCGCCAATTCAGCTGATGTTCGGCCAGATAGGCCAGAATTTCGTTCCGGGTCACCTGCAGCAGCGGCCTGAGATAGCCACGTTGATTGCGATAACTGATCCCTGCCAACCCCTTGCTCCCGGAACCACGCAGAAGCCGCATCAGCACCGTTTCAGCCTGATCATCGGCATGGTGCGCCAGCAGCACGGCCCGGGCCTGGTAGCGCTGCTGCAGCCGGTCGAAAAACGCAATTCGCGCCTGCCGGCCGGCATCTTCAAGATTATCTCCGTTTTCTGCAGCCTGACAACGCAGATCAACCTGCTCGCATTCAAACGTCACCCCCAGGTTACGGGCAACCTCCCGGCAAAAGCGCTGATCGCCGTCAGACTCCTCCCCCCGCAACGAATGGTTCAGATGGGCCGCCACCAGCATCAGATCAAATCCCGCCAGAGAGTGGAGCAGATGCAACAACGCCATGGAATCGGCGCCACCGGAAAAGCCGACCACCAGCGTATCACCAGGTTGAAACAGTTCGTGCCTGATGACGGTTTCGCGCAGAAAAGTGCCGAGAGTGCCTGGCTTCACTTTGCTTCGGTCAGCTTGATAATCTCGGGGATAATCTGCAGCATGGCATCCTGCAACGAAGAGCGCATGATTTTTTCCAGCTCTTCCCGTGAAGCGGAAAGGGGAACGGTAGTTTTGTCCTTGGATGAGACCACAAACGATTTCACTCTGGCGCCACGGGAATAGAGATCGATGCTGAACTTCAACTCGTGGCGGGCATCGTCGGTCACGATCCCCTGATTGATCTCCAGCGTGTTGGTGATATTGGATAAATTGACACCGTACACGACATCAGCCGGCAAGGGAGCGCGGTACGAGACCGTATACCCCAGCAACTGCAACTCCAGCTGCAACGCTTCCGTGATCCACTCCTCCACCGAGCGGTCTGCCAGAATGTGCGCCTGAAGAACACCGTTGGCATTGTTGAGCTCCCCCACCATCCAGTCGCCGCGTTCGTTTCGCTTAGTCGGCGGGGAAGCTGTCCGGGCAAGGGTGATCGGGGCCAGATGACGTCCAAAGGAACGATCCACCTGGCGGTAATCGAGCGAGATTTTCTGATCGACCGTAGCACATCCCGCCAACAGAAGCAGAGCAACGGCAGCAGACAGCATCATTGATTTCATCTTCAACCTCCTGTCAAAAGGTTATTTGGTCCTGAAGACCAGTGAAAGTACGAAACTGATACAGCTGAAAAGTATGGCCGCCAACAATGAGACACCAAATCCATCCACCCGGAAACCGGACACCAGGTGGGCAGCCAGGTAAAAGATAATGCCGTTGATCACCAGAGTAAACAGCCCCAGCGTCATGAAGGTAACCGGCAGAGTCAACAGCACCAGAATCGGCCGCACAAAGGTGTTCAAGAACCCGATCACCAGGGTTGCCATCAGGAGCGCCGTAAATTTGTCGATATGAATCCCCGGCACCAGTTTCATCACCACAAAGAGCGCCAGCGAGTTGAGTGCCCACTTCAAAGCCAGATTTGTCATCGTCTAGAGCCACCTTTTTCGTTTAAAATAGATCACCATTGCCACGGAAAGCAGAATCATGAACGCCCATAAAATCGGGTAGCCATAGTACCATTCCAGCTCCGGCAAATGTTTGAAGTTCATCCCGTAAACCCCCACCAGAAAGGTGAGTGGCATGAAGATCGTACCGACCAGGGTCAGGAATTTCATGATCTCGTTGGTGCGATTGCTGATGCTGGAGAGATAGAGATCGAGCATCCCCGACAACAGATCGCGGTAGGTCTCAACCGTATCTATCACCTGAATGGTATGATCGTACACATCGCGGAAAAACAGCCGCGTCCCCTCCTGAATCAGCTCGCTGTCACCCCGCTCCAGAAAGCTCAGCGCTTCACGCAGCGGCCAGACCGCCTTGCGCAGATAGATAATTTCCTTTTTGATACCGTTGATATTCTGCAGAATGGAACGGTCCGGCTCCAGCGCCAAGCGATCTTCAATCGCCAGGATTTCCTCACCCGTATTTTCCAGCACACCAAAATAGCCATCCACCACCGCATCGATCAAGCTATAGGCGAGGTAATCCGCCCCCATGGAACGGATTCTCCCCTTGGCAGCCCGGATACGGGATCGAATGGCATCAAATACATCGCCGTTCAGCGCTTCCTGAAAGGTGAAGACCGCCCGGCTGGTAATGATCACCGCCAGCTGTTCCGAGCTGAAGTGCCCCTGCTCAGCCGTTTTAAGCATTCGCAGCACCATGAAGAGGTAGCTGCCGTAATCTTCGATCTTTGGCCGCTGAATCGTATTGACCAGATCCTCCAGCACCAGCGGATGCAACCCCAGGTATTCACCCAGATTGCGGATCAGCTCAACATTGTGAACCCCTTCCACATTCACCCACACCACCTGGCCGGTCACATGCTGCTGCAAATGATCGAGACACGCTTCAACCGATCCGAACTGCAGCTCTTCAAACTGCTCGGCATCGTACTGCATGAAGCTGATCGACGCCGCTTCCGGCGGCAGATCGCCGATATGCACCAGGCTGCCGGGAGGAAGACCGGCCTTGACGGAGCGTTTTTTCGTAAAATGACTGGTGGAACGTGGTGGGGGCGTTTTCTGTTTCATGGTCTCACGGGAATTGTCTTCGCATTGTTACTGCGGAACTACCGCAATGAGCGTGACCATAGCACAAATCGCGAGAATGTTGACACAAGATTTAAGATCGGCGATGCTGTCATCCCGTATAACCGTTCCAACATTCACAGGGGGAAGCAACATGGGAACAACCGTCAGGTTTGGCATATCGCTGGATGAGCAGTTACTGCAGAATTTTGATCAACTGATCGAGCAGAAGCACTACATCAACCGTTCCGAAGCGATCCGCGATCTGATTCGGGCTTCGCTGGTGGAAGAGCGTCTCGGCTCGGAAGATCAGCAGGCGGTCGGCACGGTTACGCTGGTGTATAACCATCATGTACGGGATCTGTCGGACAAGCTGACCGAACATCAGCACTCACACCATTCGGAAATCATCTCGGCCTTGCACATCCATCTCGACCCCCACAACTGCCTGGAAGTGCTGGTCATCCGTTCCACCGTCAGCAAGATCAAACAGATCGCCCATGAACTGATCAGCGTCAAGGGGGTCAAGCACGGCAAGCTGGTAATGACCACCACCGGAGACGATCTCTAGCCCAGTCAGAGCGAGTCTGCTGCCTTTCAATATTTTGAAACCACTTGACTTTTAGCGATATTTTCATAAAAATTAAAAAACCTTTGAAAGCATTCCAATAACGTAGATCGAACTCACGAATGCCACCCTTTTTGACTCAGTTCTGGGCAAGGTTTTTACCATAGAGGCTCATGGCATGCGCCCGGTCCAAATTTTCAACAGTCCAACAGCAATTACAAAAAAACTTAAAATAATCACGGAGACATCCTATGTTGCAGACAATTGAGGTGGAGATAGACCATAAGGGGCACATACATGCGTTGGAGAAATTCCCCTTGCCATTTAAAGGCAAATCACGCGCTCTCCTTACACTTTTACCAACAGCGACAACTGCTGAACAAAAAGCAGCATTGACTCCCGCAGCAGGTATATTGCGTGCATCACAATCCGTAAGTCTTGATGAAATGAAATACGCCATTCGTATGCGGGGTGGCAATCTGTGATTTCCGTTGATACTAATGTCCTGGTTCGTATTCTCATAGACGATCCTGGAGCTGCAGAGCAAATGCTGGCAGCAAGATCGTTGCTTGAAACATACGGTATTTTGTATGTGCCTCAGATTGTTCAGGTCGAAGTTGTGTGGGTACTTGAATCTGCATATCACTTTGATAAATTAGCCATCGGAACGGTGTTAGAGCATTTGCAAAATCATCCGCAGTTTCATCTTCAATCCCCCGAATGCTTTAACGTGGCTGTTTCACTGTTTCGCCAACACTCTGCAGATTTTTCAGATTGTCTTATTCTGGCAGAGTCTAGCCGCAACCAATTACGGTTGGCAACATTTGACAAGAAACTTGGCAGAATCAAAGGTGTTGAACGAATTAAAGCATGAAACCGTACATGCGTACAAATCACTTAAAGATAAATATTTTCAAACACAACACACAGGTCTTGCAAATGACCGCAGACCGCATAAATTTACGTCCTATTTACACAGATTCCGACCTGTCCGGCTCCCACAGCCGCGCAGGTCTTTTTTTTGTCTTGTAACCACAACCGGTGTAACGCCTTTAACCACCCGACCCCGCCCCCCCTGAATCACTTCCTACACACCAAGGCAGCCAACACATAAAACACCATATTTGAGACTTTATACTATTATTTGTAACTATAGTTTTATATTAGACACCTTATTATAAAAACTATATAGTGCCCCCATGAGAACCATCACACTGCAACATACGCCACAGGAAGCCCTGCTAGCTTTGGCAAAATATGTCAAAACCGTCCGGCTCAACCAGGAAATGACACTGGAAGAACTTGCCACGCGATCCGGAGTAAGCAGATCATCCCTCTTAAGACTTGAAAAAAACGGCTCCGGTTCAACCGATACACAGATGAAGGTCTTTGCTGCTCTTGGTGTACTTGATCTTCTGGTAACAGCTTTTGCCCCCCCCGAAAAGCAAGTAACCATCGCCGAGCTAAAAAAAATGAGTACTATCAAACCGCGCCAACGTGGCAGGAGAAGAGTCCGTGAAATATCGTGAAATTGACGTACTGTATGATCATGGTGACACTCTCAACCCGGTGGGACGACTGGCGACAACCGGCGTAACAACGGTTTTTGAGTACGATGACGCTTGGGTGAAACGTGGCATCGAGCTTTCACCATTTGAACTTCCGGTCGAAAAACGGAGTTTTCAACTTGATCCACGGCGGATGATATCTGCCACGTTTGGCCTGTTTGCCGATTCGTTGCCTGATGGCTGGGGGTTGTTGATCATGGATCGGCAGTTTAAAAAGCGTGGCATTGATAGAAAGGACTGTCAATCGGCTTTGAAAATTGACCCACCATCGGCGTCCAAAATTGACCCACCC
>DAINBV010000042.1:0-47237 GCA_036732725.1 Geobacteraceae bacterium
TGGACGATAGCAGGAACAGGATGCTTGTCAATTAAATATACTGTCCCCGGAACTTCCGGAACTTCGCAATTAAATATACTGTCCCCGGAACTTCGACTCTGAGGCGGTTATCCGGGACACTTTCCAATTATGGGATATTTGGAGGGTGTCCCGCTTTTATTACAACTCAACTAAACACCTTTGATGCAGATATTTTTCTTGTAGCATCAATTATAATTTTATTTTCTGCATTTACTTGAAACTAGCGCCATTCGTGCCTGTCCCCTTATTGCTCTCTGATATTTGGAGCTTTGACCCTCTATTGTTTTGCCCTTCTCCATTCTACCTTGCGGACTGGGCGTCACTCCCTACTGGATACGATTACCAGAGAATGTAGAAGAACACACGACCGGACCACTCCAGTTGTAGTTTGTTTGGGTATAATTATAATCGCCTGACCATCCAGTAGCTGTAAAATAGCCTGTATATCTGGCGTCGGTAATTACCTCGCCCGTCACAATTGCTGAGTAAGAGTACCAACCCATATTGATTTTAAAATAACCTGTTCTTTCTATATATGAATTACTGCCGACCAATATATTATCCACTTGAGAAATAGAAAGTGTTTGTGTAACTGGAACAAGTGTGCTCTCACTGCCATCAGGATTAATACATTTGATTTTGTCGGTCGTAAAAGAATATGTGCCAGCGACATTGGGAACTCCTGCCGAGTTATAAGCACCTTTCCAGGTTGCAAGAGGAATAATTGTTGGTAGGGCTTGATTAGTATTTGCAACGACGTTTGCAGCAGGTATTGACAGGACTTGAGTATGACTGCCATCGTTAGTATTTATTGTGATTCCCGCCACTTTGTCTATAGCAATACGATAAATGTCAAAGATAGCATCCATGCTATTGCCTGCCGTAATGGCCCCTGTAAAATAGTCTTGCGCTTGGACTCCTGCTGGCAGTGCCGACTGTAGCGATGCTGTAACCAGAGCTGATTTAGCAGCATAGTTTGTATTTATGGCGGTAAGTTGTGCAGGAGTTATATTCGTGAATAATGCTGACACATCCGAGCTTCCTGCGGCAAGTGCCACGACTGCTGTGGTAATTGGGTTAATATTTGCTGTTCCTGCTGTCTGGGCAAGGGATACATACGTTCCGTTTGTGCCAGTAACAGTTAAAAGAAATGGAGCTATAAGACCGGTGACGTCAATAGTGTAAATTCCAGTAGTTGCGTTAGTCGTGCCATCAACGGCAGATGTACCATTTGCATCTTTTAGCTTTACGGTTTTACCTGTAATCAGTGTGCCTTCGGAAGCGGTCCCAGAAATTGTTACTGGCGCAATATTTCCTCCTGGTGCAACCGGAGTTTGGGTTCCAGTGCCGCCGCTACCTCCGCCACCACAACCAGCAATGCCAAATACTACCGCAACGAATAATCCCAGCACTTTTATTAAATTCCTACTCATATTTCATGCCTCCTTTGGTAGTTATTAAGCGGCTCGGGGTCGGACCAAGTTAACTCATTGAATCGACGGATTAAACTACATAGAAACGACTTGTTCCGGGCTTAAACTCCCTTTTTTTGGGTAAAAATGGCATTGTAATACTCATTCTCTGCACTGTCGGAATTCTTAACTGTCCAGTTTTGCCGGTAAAAACGCGGCTCTAAGGCCTAAAACTGTGCCTAAATTGTCTTTTAATTGTTACTTATCAAGTGGTTATCTTGGTCCGACCCCCAGGTTTTAACATCGGAAAGCCGGATGCGGGAAAACTGCACGTCCGGTTTGATGAGGGAGGGCAGGGTATAACCTGCTCTCTACTCTACCCAAAGGTGTTCCCCGCTTAGCCAGTATCACCAAAAACGGTAGTTCTTGCATCTCACTCCTGTTTCGCAAGGAGCGACCTAAAGGCTTGGAGATGACGGTCATAGTTTACCCTGAATGCTCCGAAAGGATGGCTCATCGTGGTTGGAGTCTCGATGAAGGTACGAATATTCCAGCCTGCTTCTATCAGCTCAGACGCAGCATAGACGAACTCCAACGTATCCGTGAAGAATGAAACCATGTTGAAGTTTTGGCGGTAGTCGATTTTAGTAGGGCTTCCATGAACATAGTGGTTCCGACAATTGACTGCCTCGTCAAGCACCAAAACAAGATCAGGAAAGCGTTCTCCTATGGCATCAACAACATATTGCGCCCTGTGCCGCGTCTTGTGCTTAAGCGAAGCCTTTCCCACTCTTCCGAGTGCGTTGAGGACACTGCCGCGTTCATAGCTAACTGTTGAGTGCCACTACATCGTAGACGGAAATAAGTGCCATAACATCGTAGACAAAGTTCTCTGACAATCGAATAACCACCACGTCATTCTGTGAACACTAAAATTATGCTGGAGGTGTTCATGGAAGTTAAAAACAAGCAGCATCGGATGCTGGCCGTTCAGAGATTCAAGAATGGCGAGAGTCCTGAAGCAATCTGCACATCGCTCGGGAAGTCAAAAGCCTGGCTGTACAAATGGATTGGACGTCATCTTGAAAACAATAATGCCTGGAATGAAGCCCGTTCAAGACGTCCTATCTCTACTCCAACGCATACACCTTCAGAGATCATTGAGATTATCAAGATGGTCCGCCTCAATCTTTACAACCAGGATCTGTTCTGCGGCGCTCAAGCGATCCTCTGGGAGATGGAAGACCTTGGTACCAAGCCGCTGCCATCGCTTAGGACGATCAACCGGATTCTCGCCAAGAACGAACTGACACATCGACGAACCGGTAAATATGAAGCAAAAGGAACGCTGTATCCCGCTCTACCATCAATGTATCCGAATCAGACGCATCAGGCAGATTTTGTCGGGCCGTGCTACCTGAAAGGACCGATTCGTTTCTACAGCCTGAATATCGTTGATACGGCTACGATCAGGTGTGGGCTGCATCCTTCCCTTTCCAAGTCAGGTCAAACGATCTTTGACGGATTCTGGGAGGCATGGAAACGAATGGGAATACCTAAACGCATCCAGGTTGATAACGCCATGTCTTTCTTTGGAAGCCCGACGCACCCTCGTGGAATGGGGCCGCTCATTCGACTCTGTTTGCACAATGATGTCGAGCCTTGGTTCGTGCCAATGGCCGAGCCATGGAGAAACGGAATGGTCGAAAACTTTAACAACCGTTACGAACAGAGATTTCTTGGCAAAGTTACCATGGCGTCTTTAGAAGACCTGCAATCCGGTTCACTTGCGTTCGAGCAGCGTCACAACAGCCGATATCGCTATAGCAAACTCAAGGGACATACGCCGCTGAAAGCTCTTGCCGCCTCAAATGCAAAACTGAGGTTTCCAGCAGAAGAGGAACCTCCCAAGCATCGGCTAAAGAAACCAGAAGCGTGCAAATATCACGTTGTGAGGCTTATTCGCAGTGACCTGAAACTGAATGTCTTCGGAGAATGCTTCTCGGTTCCGCCGGAGACTGCGCTTGAATACGTGGTGGCTACTATCGATGTCGAAGAACAGAAAATGAAACTATTCCTGGATAAAAAACAGGTCGAGGAATTCGATTACAAATTGCGTTAACCAAGTTGGGTGTCCACGATGTCTTGGCACAAAAAAGCGTCCACGATGTAGTGGCACTCAACAGCTAACTGGCAGAGCGTTAAATATCTCTCGGCAATGACGCTTGGCGTCAAGCAACTCGTCAGATAGTTCTATATCCTTGGGTGTGGCTGATTTTGGTAGGATGTCGAACATGTTTGCAGCACCAATCAGCCGTTCAATGGAATACTTCCGCTGATGCGCGAATGAAGAATGGAACCGCTGCCTTGCGTCCTGCCGTTCCTCATCCTTTTCCAACCATGCACACATTACCCTGGCAAACTCTTCTGATCGGCGGATAGGGTCTAGAAGCAGATCGGCCGGCTGTGGAACCAATTTGTCATTGGTCGCATCCGAAACCCTTGATGGACGATAGCTCCAATGCACTTTCATTGGCTCCCGACGTTCACTACATTCCAGATACATGACCAACGCATGCAGGTTTTGAGGCCGACCGATGACCAACTCAAAAAAACGAAGTAACCGAAGGGTTCGAGTAATGGCTTCATCGAATACAACGGAACACTCCGTCTGGATGTTTATGGAGATGGTATTGTCGATTCGCACGCCGCTAGGACCGCCTAGACTCCAGCCCGGATTGTGTTGTGCGTGCACTTTACCCAGAACAGTATCAGCTTCAATGATGTTGCGTTTCCCGGTGAAGTAAGCAATCTGTGGCTCCGGTCCAATCGAGATCGGCCTATCCAGCTTGTTTGCCGTTGCAATTCTTTCTATATGGGGAACCGCATCAATGACAGTGCCGAACGCGTCAAAGTCGTAGAAGAGTGCCGCCGCGTCATCGAGCACAAAACTGATCTCAGTGATAGCCCTATCCTTTGCTCCAAGATGCCGTTGTCCCTCCAAGACAAAGTGAGGAAACAGCTTTGCGAAATGGTAGCTTTCACCATCGCGAGAACCAGAACCGAACCCCTCCGTCGTTACGCATTGAATGAGGGTGACTTTGGTAAGATCATGTAGAGTTCCAGTCATGCATCCATCTGGTACCGAGAGTACATCGAAGAATTTATCGTCTCGCAAGTAGAGTAGCGTTTCCTTGCCCGCGACACGTAATTCGCCGTCGACGCACCTGTCTGGAGCGATCCAAAACTTACCGGACTTTGTGAAGTATTCAGTGTTTTTCATCTACATCCCTTTGCGACACCTGTTAATTAAGCTTCTTGCGGGCCAATCGGTAGTGATGCGTCAGCGGAACGGAAACTGCTGCCGCCGATTGGGTACGCCCGTCATGGGTGTGAACTTATGTGGTGCAAGTCCCCTGTACGAGAATCCTGCCTAAATTGTCTTTTAGTTGATACTTATCAGTCCGTTATCTCAATTACATTTGTCTAAAATTTAAGGGTTCTACGACTTCAAAATCATTGACTCTAGTACGATGGAATATTCTGCTGGTCGGTAGTAGAGTCATTGCCCTGTAATAATCTCCAGTTTCTTTCAGGCAATCATCTCGCTGTTTTATCATGTCCATGAATGTGTCTAGGAGGATCAGGTTTCCTTCCTTGCCCCGAGATGTATCAAAGGGCATACAAAGACCACGTCCCATGTGAACAAAAACAATGCATTCCTTAGTCATCCACTCATCTGGTGAGAAATTCATATTTATTGTAGTCACTTGGGCGCCTGGAGGACCATCGAACCAATGACAAGCAACATATTGAACTTGACAATCATTGACGAAGAGGCCGGTTGGGCCTCCAAGAGCGTCAAGGATAGGCTTAATAATATTGTCTACGTCTGCAGATGCATCCGTTTCATACCTTTCCTGCTCACTCAACCGCCATATAACGTCAACACGCAAGTCTCCAACAAGCAGATACTTTGTTTCGGCTGTTAGCAATTGAAGTTCTTGCTTTAAAGCATCTTTGTTTATCCTACTTGCTTGTAGAGATACCGGCTCCCGCATAAGGGAAATTTCAATCGTCCCATTATCAGGAGGCACATGATTCAGCCCTTCTTTGAAGAAAAAAAGTGAGGAGTGCATATTCGTCCTAGTCATAATTTCAATAATTTCTATTGTGCCAACGGCTTGAGCTCTTGACCCGATCAGGGCACTTCTTAGCCCAGGTCGGTGTCCGATAGCACGGAAGCGCTGGGGCAAGTCTTGAAAAATCACTTTTACGATCCTATTTCCACAAAAACTTACATTTCAAGACCCTTAGCCTTCTCAAGTGTGTATTCCTGATCAGTGATGAACCCAAATTTCGGGCGCCCGAAATTATGTGTTAACTATCTGATTTACAATGATTCATGTCCAAAAGTGCCTGTTTTTTTCTTCGCCCCAAATCATACCACCACAAACTGATCTACCTATGCCTTCATCTGCCTCATCTTCTGAAAGACCACGTCTTGTTCCTCTGATGCAGCCGTATGGCACTATCCAGACTTTTTTGTCAGGGGGGGGATTCTGGGGATATTTAATCCCAAGTCAGGTTCTCCGCTTCCTGCTTCCGTCCCGTAGGGACAGAATGCTGGTAACCGGGGAATTCATTCCCCGGTCATTGTGGCAAAATATCATTACGTCACGTACGTGACGCAGGGAGATATGGCATTTCATCCGGGGGATAAATCCCCCGGCTCTATTCGGTCGCCCCTAACGGGGCTTCAAAACCTTGGAGCAAAGACCAAACCGGATTCGCTGACAATGATTTAAATCGTCTTGCACTGTTTGCAAAAAAGGCTGCCCCGTCGGGACAGCCTCTCTTTTCAACTCTTACTCGGTGCGCATCAGATCAGGCGCATTCGGAATAGCCGCAAACGTGGCAGACGGAACAGCCACCTTCGTGCTCAACGATCCCGCCGCACTCCGGGCAGGCGCCCCGCTCCTGGTGGGTTTTGGCGGCGCTGATTTCATAACCGCTGTCGATCAGGTGATCCTGAATCGCCTTTGCCACGGCATCGGCACAGGAAAGCACTCGATTCTCGCCGAAGCCGGAAGGACAGTGACAGGAAATTCCCATCAACTGTTTGACGACCTGGCGTGCCTGAACCCCACTGCGCCATGCCAGCGAAACCATGCGGCCGATCGCTTCACTCTGCGATGCGGCGCAACCACCCGCTTTGCCCATGGTGGTGAACAGTTCGAACAGTCCGGTTTCATCTTCGTTGATGGTGATATAGAGCGGTCCGCAACCGGTCTGCATCTGATGGGTAGAGCCTTTGAGCGCTTTGGGACGATTGCGCTTGAACGCTTTTTTGTCTTCGATGGGCGCCGCAACCTCTACCGGAGCTTGTTCTTCTTTTTTGGCGGTGGAGAGAACCTGCTCGTCGCGGGAACCGTCCCGGTAGATGGTGACCCCTTTGCATCCCGACTGGTAGGCCAGCATGTATACTTTTTCAACTTCATCAATGGTGGCCGTGTTGGGGAAATTGACGGTCTTGCTGACAGCATTATCGGTGTGCAGCTGGAAGGCTGACTGCATCTGGATATGGTATTCGGGCGAGATGTCGTGGGCCGTGACAAAGATGTTACGGATATCGAGCGGGATCTCGGTGATGTCGTGCAGTGTGCCGTGTTCGGCAATTTTCTGCATCAGTTCCGCCGAGTAGAAGCCACGTTCCTTGGCGATCCGTTCAAACATCGGGTTGACTTCCACCAGCACATTCTTGTCCATGACCGTGCGGATATAGGAAACGGCGAACAGCGGCTCCACGCCGGAAGAGGCATTGGCGATGATGGAAATGGTGCCGGTCGGTGCAATGGTGGTGACGGTGGCGTTACGCATGGGAGGAGCGTTCTTCTTGTCAAAGATCGACCCTTTGTAGTTGGGGAACGAACCGCGGGTTTTACCCAGCTCCTGTGATGCCAGATGCCCTTCGTCATTGATGAATTTCATGATCTTCTTGCCGAGCTTGATTGCTTCGTCGGAACAGTAGGGGATACCGAGCATGATCAGCATGTCGGCCCATCCCATCACGCCGAGACCGATCTTGCGGTTGGCGTGGGTCATGTCATGGATCTGCTGCAGCGGATAGTTGTTGGCTTCAATGACATTGTCCAGGAAGTGAACCGCATTGACGATCACGGTTTTGAACCGTTTCCAGTCAATCACGCCATCGCTGACGAATTTGGACAGGTTGATCGACCCCAGATTGCATGATTCGTAGGGGAGCAACGGCTGCTCGCCACACGGATTGGTGGATTCAATTTCTCCGATATGGGGGGTCGGATTGTCACGGTTCAGGCGATCAAGGAAGACAATCCCCGGCTCGCCGTTTTCCCAGGCCTGTTTGACGATCCGCTGGAAAACCTTGCGGGCATTCAGTGAACCGCAAACTTTACCATCGCGCGGGTTGTGCAGGTCATACTCTTCATCCCGCTCCACTGCTTTCATGAAATCTTCGGTCAGGCCGACGGAAATATTGAAGTTGTTGAGCTGCTTCTGGTCTGCCTTGCACATGATGAAGTTCATGATATCGGGATGGTCAACCCGCAGAATTCCCATGTTGGCGCCACGACGGGTACCGCCTTGTTTGATGGTCTCGGTGGCAATGTCGAAGACCCGCATGAAGGAGAGCGGACCACTGGAGATGCCGGTGGTGGAGCTGACAACATCGTTGGCAGGGCGCAGGCGTGAAAAGGAGAAGCCGGTGCCGCCGCCTGATTTATGGATCAGGGCGGTGTATTTGACGGCGTCAAAAATTTCTTCCATGGAATCGCCGACCGGAAGGACGAAACAGGCTGACAGCTGACCAAGTTTGCGCCCGGCATTCATCAGGGTTGGCGAGTTGGGCAAAAATTCGAAATTGGTCATCATGGCATAAAAGGTGTCCGACAGTTCGGCCAGGTCGGCTTTCTTATCAAAGTTACGATCCGCTGCGGCGATGGTGTCGGCTACACGGCGAAACATGTCAGCAGGAGTTTCCAGCACTTTCCCTTCCTTGTCGCGGCGCAGGTAACGTTTTTGGAGGACGGTCAGTGCGTTGGGGGAAAGATCCGGTTGTGGTGCTACGGCTGTCTCTTTTTTCATTGAAATACGCTCCCAGTGGAATGAAATCATGGTGTTATGTCGCCGAGTCACGCTTGGGGGTGATCGGTGATAAAACACAATATTTAGTGTAAGTGGCGATACTAAACCACAACATCTATTGCAGTGTCAACCGAAAATAATTTATTTATTGCGGGGCTGGTTCTGTCGTTGCCGGCATCAGGCGAGCCAGGATGCGGAGGAAATTTTTGGTCAGAGCGGGGTGGAATTCCTTGCCGGACATATCCAGCATCATGCCGGCAATGGTCGGGAGATCAACCGGTTCCCGATAGGAACGCCGGGTGCGCAGGGCATCAAAAAAATCCGCAATCATGGTCATCTGGCTGCAGAGGTTGGACTGCCAGTTTGCCCCGGTCTGCGGGTAGCCGCTGCCATTAAATTTACGGTGATGTTCAAAGGCAGCCGTGACCGCCAGGCGGGGAACACCCGGGGTCCCCAGCAGATGACGTGCGCCCAGAACCGGGTGTTGTTTCATGATATCAAATTCTTCGGGGGTCAAACTCCCCTTTTTGGTGACAATTTCTTCCGGTATGTAGAGTTTGCCGATGTCGTGCAACATGGCAGCAATACCGAAGTCCCGCAGCTGCTCCCCCTCGATGCCGAGCGCCATCGCTTGTGCGATGGTGAGGATGCAGACGTTGGTTGAATGGGTAAAGGTGTATTCGTCGGCTGAACGGAGTGCCGACATGGTCAACAGCGCATCACCCTGTTGCTGGAAGGCGTCAACAAAACCGGAAACCACGCTGGCAATACCGGTGATCCTCAATTTTTTCTTTTGCTTGACGGTTTCGTAGATTTCCCTGAAACGCGCCATTTCCTCCATCGGCATGTCAGAGAGTGTCAGTGCCACCTCGCGGGACGTTGACATGCTGCCGGGCGCCCCCCTGCCGTTTCCATGAGTTGGCGAGGCTGGCAGGCGTGCTCCGTTGAGGCTGACTTCCACCTGGCCGGCTGTAATGTGTGGCCATGAAACGGTGTGATCGTACTCATTCGGCTGGGCCAGTTCTGCCACCAGTGAGGCGAGCTCCTGTCTGGAAATTCCGCTGGAAAATGTCAGGTGGGTGATGCCGTTTTTCTGGAGAATACCGGTGAAGCGGCTGAAAAACAGCGTACTCTCCTGGGGCTGGCCGTTGATGATCAGTTCTCCGTCAACACAGATAACGGTAATCAGTGGTGTTGCTTCCAGTAAAGGGATCAGCTGGCTGGCCGTGTCGTCGATCAATCGCGTTACCTGCGGGTGGGAAAGGGAATAGAGCGAGGCATTGGCGATGGCCGACAACAATGAGCGGATACAATCATGGGTAGTGGCCTGATCGCTGTTCATGGCATTCCTCCCTTGGCGGAAATCAACAGTAGTGATTTTTTTGCCTGCTCCCCGTAGTCGTTCTGTTCTTTGCTCAGGCGTTCCAGAATCGGCTTGACCAGGTGGGAGGGATAGTTTGCCAGCGCGGCGATGATTTCCAGCTTGATGCGGTGGAGTTGTTTGGCATGGAACAGGCTGGAAGAGCCGAGAATCCGTGCCAGTTCGGGAATTGCCTCGGTCAGGTGGCGCTCGCTGATCGATCTGATAATGGCGATTTTCAGGTCACATTCTTCCGCTGACCAGCCGATCCTGGAAAGCAGGTTCAATAATTTCCGTCCGATCACCGGTGAACTGCATTTTTGGGCAAGATGCAGGGCTGACGCAAAAACTTCAGGATCACTGCTGTCAAGGTCACTGCCGATCTGGCGTTCGGCGCTGGCATCGTGCAGATCGAGTAACGCTTCCTGTGCCGCCTGGCGAACCCGCTGGTTGGAATGGGAGGCGAGGGGGCGCAGCAGCGGAACAACGGCAGAGTCGTGCTGTGCCTTGAGAATCATGATCAAATTGCGGAGTACAAACCAGCGATCATCGCTCAACCGGTTGATAATCGGAATCCGGGTTGAGGGACCCATTTCGATCAGCCGGTCAATCAGAAAACGGCGCAGTGATAACGATTCTTCGGTGGCCAGATGGTCGAGCAGCGGATCGATACACGGATCTCCCATCAGGGCAATCACCTGCTGGATCTCACCGTAACGCGATTTCCCCCACACGGAGAGTCCCCGGATGACTTCAACAACACATTCCTTCTGGCAATAATCTTCCAGCAGCGAGGTGCGGATGGCGATCGGCAGCGTTTGATCCTGCAATCGTTGCAGCTGTTGCAGCACCTGGCCGTACTCTCCGGTTTGCAGGGAAAAGCGGAACTGTTCTCCCAGATTGAGGATCAGTGCATCCCGCTCCTCCGGGGTCTCACATCCCACGCTCAGCAGGTGCAAGGCAATCTGGCTGATGGAGCTTTCAACCTGGTTAGCGGTGACGGTCTCCAGCAGCTCCTCCCGGTCGGCCAGCTTCAGGCGGGGAAGTGATTCTTCCGCAATAATCATATCCAATTTTTGCTGGTAGTCGTCGGGGACAAATTCTTCGGAAGAGTGCTCACGCAAAATAACCCGCATTTTTTCCTGTAAGGTATCTTCACTCTCGCAACTGGTCATTTCGGGGCGTCTGACATCACCGGGATGAAGCGCAAGTTTATTCAACAGTCCCATAAGCAGGGGTGAAACCTGCTCTTGATGCTGATTGACATCTTCCAGCGTATCCAGGAGCTTCTCTCCCGAAAGGGATGATAACAACGACTCGGCCAGTGGTTGATTGTTGCCGGTAGTCAGTGAAAAGGAGCTGTTGAGAAATTGACGGCGCAGGTTCTGGTTGAGATGTCCGGCAAATTTGGCCAGTTTTTCCACCGGCAAGCTCCCGTCATGCAGAACTTTCCGGATTGTTTCCTGCTGGAGGAATGAGGTCACTTCGGACGTAATCTCAGCATGCTCGAATTCCGATTGATAGCTGCTGTTGAACATTTCTGCCAGAACTTCAGGATCAAACAGTTCTTCCGCTCTGTCATCCCGATCACCTGCAGAGCCGAGCAGTCCCTGGGTGAGCTGTTGCCACAGTCCGGCCGGCGATTCGGTTGCCACAGCACCCGTTGTGTCGGATGAAGCGTGTAACAGGCTGTAATCAATGGATAAGATGGCAAGAGCGTTGATCCCGGCCTGTTTCCAGATGGCGTCAATTCCGCCGCTGCTGTTGATCTGTTCCCGTTTGAGCCCCAGAATGCCGATAAAAGCATGCAGTTCATCCCGCGTTATTCCCGGTTTCAAGGTCAGGACACCGATGCCACGGTCAAAAAGGACCCGAGCAAAATCTTTGACCGCCTGTTGTGTGGTCTCAAGCGGCTGGTCATTCAGCAGCAGTGAATCCTTGGCAATGCCGAGCGTTACCAACCGGTCAGTTGGAAGAACGGTTGTATAGGACGTGCATACCTTATCCAGGATTGTTTCGACCATCGGATGTCCTGCCGGATATGCTCCCACCGTGCGGCGGGCAATGGCAAATTCGGCCATCAATTTGACCAGTAAGGCGGCGTCAGGCGCGGAATCCGGTGATGTGGGGGGGGGCTCGTAGGGCATGGGAGGGAGTATACTCTATGGGACTGCACATGAAAACCTGATTTTGATTGCTGTTGGTAACCGTTTCGTGGTTTATTCCATCATCAGCTCTTCTGGCGATAACTCTTATATAGGAGGTGATTTGTGCATAGCAAGCGCAGCTGTGGAATTTTACTGCATCCAACCTCATTACCGGGTGAAGAACCGATCGGTACCCTGGGGTTGGAGGCGTTTAAATTTATTGATACCTTGTATGATCTGGGGGTGTCGTGGTGGCAAATGCTGCCGCTTAATCCCCCTTCGTGCTGCAATTCCCCCTACGCCGCTTTTTCAGCTTTTGCCGGCAATCCACTTCTGGTCGATCTGGCAACGCTGGCGGCTGAGGGTGATCTACCCCACCAAAGCTACTCCGCCACGTCTCCCGGGCGGGTAGATTTTGAGCTGTGCGTTGCCTATAAGGATACGGCGCTTCACCAGGCGGCAGCCCGGTTCTTTGCCGCCGGTCACTCTGAGCGCATGGAGTCGTTCTGGCATTTCTGTGACACGACTCCCTGGCTGCACCAGTACGCGCTCTTTATGGCATTGCAGAAAAAATACCGGGGAAAGCCGTGGTGGAACTGGCCAAAACAGGTGGCGCTGATTACACCGAAGATGTCTGAAAAGCTTTCCGTGGAATGTGGAACCGAAATCGGTGCGCAAAAATACATCCAATGGCAGTTTTATCGTCAATGGAACAACGTCAAGGAGTATGCCACGGCCCGTGGTATCGGATTGATCGGCGACATTCCCATCTTTGTGGCGCGCAATTCTGCCGATGTGTGGTGCAACCGTTCCCTGTTTTTACTGGATGAAGCCGGAAAACCGACGGTCGTGGCGGGTGTGCCGCCCGATTATTTCAGCAAGACCGGTCAATTGTGGGGAAATCCGCTCTATGACTGGGGAGTGCTGGAACAACGGGGATTTGATTGGTGGCGGGAACGATTCCGTTGGATGTGCAACCAGTTCGATACGGTGAGGGTTGATCATTTCCGTGGTTTCGAAGCGGCCTGGCATGTTCCGGCGGCCCATAAAACAGCGGCCAAGGGAGAGTGGAGTGCCGGACCTGGCGCACGTTTGTTTGAAACATTACAATCCGAACTGGGGGTGTTGCCACTGATTGCAGAAGACTTGGGGGTAATTACCCCTGAAGTTGAAGCATTGCGGGATAACTTCAAGTTCCCCGGCATGAAGATTTTGCAGTTTGCCTTTAATTCCGGTCCGGACAACTCCTATCTCCCCCACAACCATTGCCGGCGAAGTGTGGTCTATATCGGAACCCATGATAACGATACCGCCGCCGGCTGGTATGCCGGGTTGACGGAGCAGGAGCAACAGGGGGTCAACGATTATCTGGGGGATATCAGCAGCGATCCGGTCCTGGGGCTACTACGGGCAACCTGTATGTCGGTCGCCGATCTGGCGGTTGTGTCGTTACAGGATCTGCTGGGGCTTGGGGCGGAAGGGCGTATGAACATACCGGGAGAGGCGTTTGGCAACTGGGAGTGGCGCTTTACGCGCGAGATGCTTTCTGCTGATAAACTGGCCCGTTTTCGGGAACTGTTGACGCTCTATGGACGTTGTTGCCGGCGTTGACTGAAAATCCTTGACAAAACGGCAACATTTACTATACTTACACGCTTTACAGTTACTACCAAGGTTTGTCTTCGTGGCTCCCATGCTCACGGGAAGCCTCATTCAATGGATCATACGTGCAAATACGCATCGACAACATAAAAAATACACCGTATAAACTGATAGTTAATCAGCCTGTTGAAAATTTTCCGATTCTGGCTGAAATCCAGTCCAAGGGTGAAGGAAAATTTCTTGATGCGGTAAAAGCGGAAATTTCCATTCAGAAAGAATTCGATCATTTCACGGCTACCGGGAGTGTGCGGGTGCCGGTCGAGCTGACCTGCAGTCGTTGTCTTACCCCGTACACCATGGTGGTTGAACCGTCATTTACCATCATCTATCGCAAGGAAACGGTTCAGCCGGATGAGGGTGAAGATGAAACCGAGTTGACGGAAGCTGATCTGGTTTCGGCAACCTACAGTGGTGAAGATCTTGATCTGAGTCATGAAATAGAAATGCAGGTGGCAATGGAGCTGCCTTTCAAGCCGCTCTGCAATGAAGAGTGTCCGGGATTGTGCCCCCGTTGTGGTGCCAATCTGGCTAGCGACCCCTGTTCCTGTCCGACGACTGATGAAAGCTCGGTATTTAGTGTTCTGAAAAATTTCAAGGTATCAGCATAACTGTTTAGCATTTTACACAACGGATGATGTTGGAGAAACGTCACCACGAACAAAAGGAGAAACTACCATGGCAGTACCTAAGAAGAAAACCTCGAAATCCCGCAAAAATATGAGACGTGCCCACGATTTTCTGACCCCGATCGCAACATCTGTCTGCCCACAGTGTAAATCCCCCAAGCTTTCTCACCGTGTCTGCCCGACCTGCGGTACCTACAAGGGTAAAGAAGTTATCAACGTCGCTGAAGCTCAGTAGTCGTTCACGTTGTCTGATATGTTGAGAGTTGCACTTGATGCCATGGGTGGCGACAATGCTCCTGCTGTTGAGGTAGAGGGTGCTGTCGCCGCTTGTCGTGAATTCGGTATCCCGGTTACGCTGGTTGGTGACCAGGAACGGCTTACAGCCGAGTTGGCGCGCCATACGACCGATGGGCTTGATATCGACATTTTTCATGCCAGTGAAGTGGTTGGCATGCACGATTCTGCTTCCGATGCAGTCCGTAAAAAACGGAATTCATCGGTACGTCTCGCCTTTGAGCTGGTCAAGGAAGGGAAGGCGTGCGCGGCGGTCAGCGCCGGTAATTCCGGTGCCACCATGGCGGCCGGGATGTTTGTGCTGAGAAGGATCAAGGGGATTGAGCGGCCTGCCATTGCCCAGGTTTTTCCTACCTTGAAAGGGATGACACTGGTGCTGGATGTGGGGGGGAATGTGGATTGCAAGCCGATCCATCTGGCCCAATTCGCCATCCTGGGTGAGGTGTATGCCCGCTACGCCATGGGGATTGCCAATCCGACGGTTGGTCTGCTTTCCAATGGCGAAGAAGATTCCAAGGGGAACGAGCTGACCAGGGAAACCAATGGCATTCTCCGTTCAACGTCACTTAATTATGCCGGCTATGTGGAAGGGCGTGACATTTTCAAGGGAACCGTTGATGTGGTGGTGTGTGACGGTTTTGTCGGCAATGTGGTGCTGAAGCTTTCCGAAGGTCTGGCCGATGCAGCGGGACAGATGCTGAAACGTGAAATCATGAAGAGCTGGGTGTCGAAACTTGGCGGCTTGTTCGTACGGGGCGCATTTAAACGGTTCAAAAAAATTGTTGACTATGCCGAGTACGGCGGTGCGCCTTTACTTGGTATCAACGGCGTCGGTATGATCTGTCATGGTGGCTCCAATGTCAAGGCAATCAAAAATGCGATCCGTTTTACCCATGAGTATGCCCAAAGTGGCGTCACGGAACATGTGGTTGAAAAACTGTCGGAAAATATTTCCGTTGTAGTGACGAAAGCTTAGTAAGGTATTGTTCTTTTTTTGATGGAGGTAGCATGCTACGGGCAAAAATTATCGGAACCGGCTCGGCCCTTCCGGATAAGATAGTCACCAATGCTGATCTGGAAGCGATTGTTGATACCAACGATGAATGGATCACCACCAGAACCGGTATCAAGCAACGTCGTATTGCGTGCGAGGGGGAATACACTTCTACCTTTGCCGTCAAAGCTGCCCAAAACGCCATGGAAATGGCCGGCATCGCAGCCGAAGAGCTTGATCTGATAATTCTTGGGACAGTTACCCCGGATTTTCCATTTCCTTCCACCGCCTGCATCATCCAGCATGAACTCAAGGCTGTTAATGCCGCTGTTTTTGACCTTTCTGCCGCCTGCTCAGGCTTTATCTACGCTCTTTCCATTGCCGAAAAATATATTCTTACTCGTACTGCCCGTAATGTCCTGGTGATTGGCGCTGAGGTGCTCTCCCGCATTGTTGACTGGAGCGATCGTAATACCTGCGTATTGTTTGGTGATGGCGCCGGTGCGGCCATCGTTACGGCGACGGAGGGTGACAGCAGTATCTGTTCAACCCATCTGTTCAGTAATGGTGCTCATTGGGATCTGTTGTACCAACCGGGGTGTGGCAACCGCAATCCGGCCTCCAATCCGGCAACCCTGGATCAACGTCTCTATTATCTGAAAATGACCGGTAACGATGTGTTTAAATACGCCGTACGGGCAATGGAAGAAGCGGCCTGTGCTGCACTTGACGCCAACGGGATGACAGCGGCGGATGTGGACTGCTTTATTCCCCATCAGGCTAACCTGCGGATTGTGGAAGCAACCGGGAAGCGTCTCGGAATCCCGAAAGAACGGGTGTTTGTTAACCTGCACAACTATGGCAACACATCGGCGGCATCAATTCCGATTGCGCTTGATGAAGCCAATCGCAATGGCCGCTTGAAACATGGTGATACGGTTTTGCTGGATGCGTTTGGTGGTGGTTTTACCTATGGTTCTGCTTTGATGCGCTGGTAATTGCCGACTAGAAAGGGATTTACACGATGAGTTCAACAGCATTTATATTTCCCGGTCAGGGCTCCCAATATTCCGGTATGGGGAAAGAACTGGCCGAAACCTTCCCGGTTGCCCGTCAGCTGTTTGAAGAAGCTGATGATGCTCTGGGGATGAAACTCTCAACGCTCTGTTTTTCCGGGAGTGATGAAGAACTTAAATTAACTGCCAATACCCAGCCGGCCATTTTGACCGCCAGTATCGCTGTCCTGCGGGTAGTGCAGCAGGAAACGGGGTTGTCGGCAGGCTATGTGGCCGGGCATTCGCTGGGTGAATATTCGGCGCTGGTCTGTTCCGGCGCACTCTCCTTTGCCGATGCGGTACGAACGGTCCGTGCTCGCGGTACCTTCATGCAGGAAGCTGTGCCGGTTGGAACCGGAACAATGGCTGCCATGCTTGGTATTGAAAAGGGAGAGCTGGAAGATATCTGTCGCGAAGCCGCCGCCGGTGAGGTGGTCTCTCCTGCCAACTTCAATTCGCCAGGGCAGATCGTGATTGCCGGCAGCACCGCGGCGGTTACGCGCGCCATCGAAATTGCCAAGGGGCGTGGTTTCAAGAAGGCGATGTTGCTGCCGGTCAGCGCACCCTTCCATTGTGCCTTGATGCAACCGGCTGCTGACCGGCTGGCCCAGGTACTGGAGTCAATTTCCTATGCCGATATGTCGGTGCCGGTGGTCGCCAATGCCACTGCAATTGCCAATCAGGACAAACAACAGGTTCGTCCGCTCTTGATCACCCAGGTTTGCTCACCGGTGCTGTGGGAACAGTCGATTCAGGCGATGGTCGCCGCCGGAGTTCAGCGCTTTGTTGAACTTGGACCGGGTAAGGTGTTGAGCGGTCTGGTCAAGCGGATTGCCAAGGAATGTGGCGGTGAGGTGACGCTGGCCAACGTGGAAGACTGTGCCGGAATCAAGCCTTTTGCATAAACGGTACACGGATATACTACATAAGGAGTTGTTACGATGTCTGTTCAAAAAGTAGCGGTTGTTACCGGCGCATCCCGTGGAATCGGCAAGGCGGTTGCCTTGGGGTTGGCCTCACAGGGTACTGCGGTTGTTGCCGTTGGCACAACCCAGGCAGCGTTGGATGAGCTGGTACAGGAAATAGCTGCCGCAGGAGGGAAGGCCTTGGCGGTGGCTGCTAATGTCGCGCTGGCTGTCGATGTGGATCGCATAATGGACGCTGCCATGGGGGCGTTCGGCCGTGTCGATATTCTGGTCAACAACGCCGGCATCACCCGCGATGGTCTGCTGATGCGGATGAAGGAAGAAGACTGGGATGCGGTCATGGATGTAAATCTCAAAGGTGCGTTCCTCTGCACCCGTGCGGTTTTCAAGATCATGAGCAAGCAGCGTTCCGGCAGAATTATCAATATTTCTTCCGTAGTGGGTGAAATGGGTAACCCCGGTCAGGCCAATTACTGCGCCAGCAAAGCGGGATTGATCGGCCTTACCAAGTCCAATGCCCGTGAGATGGCAAAACGGAACATTACGGTCAATGCGATTGCCCCCGGATTCATCACCACCGACATGACCGATGCGCTTCCGGAAAAAGCCCGGGAAGAATTGAAAGCTCAGATACCGCTGGAACGCTTGGGTGATGTGGCTGATATCGCCCATGCCGTACTCTTTCTGGCCAGTGATCAGTCCGGCTATATTACGGGGCATGTCCTTGACGTCAATGGTGGCATGCACATGTAGCGTCGGCAGTCTAGCAACCGCAACAAATAATGAGAATAAGCGGTAACGGTCAAAATATCATTGACATTTACCTGTTTCCCGCATAAGTAACACATTCTTGAAGCACGCAAAGAACCTGAACAAGGTTTATATCACACGGAGGTGAATTAGATGTCAGAGATTGCAAAACGGGTTAAGGAAATTGTAGCAGAACAGCTGGGCGTTGAAGAAGTACAGGTTGTGCCTGAAGCATCGTTCATGGAAGACCTGGGAGCTGATTCTCTTGATACGGTCGAGTTGGTCATGGCGCTGGAAGAGGAATTCGATATCGAAATTCCCGATGAAGATGCTGAAAAAATCCAGTCGGTCAACGACGCCATTGAGTACATTACCGAACACAGCAACTAACGTACATTTTGTAGTGAGAGGGGAGCTACTCCCCTCTTTTTTTGTTACATCGATCAGGTAATAAGTTGCGCCGGTATCATCTGCTGCAGTAAATGATACCGGCCTCGATAGACAGGGAGTTACTATTATGAGACGAGTTGTTGTTACAGGCGTAGGGGTTGTCTCACCACTGGGGAGTGGCAACCAGACCAACTGGGATGCCCTCATGCGCGGTGAGTCGGGAATCTCGACCATTACCCGCTTTGATGTAACCGATATGCCGGTGAAAATTGCCGGTGAAATTAAAGGATTCAATCCGGAAGAATATATTGATAAAAAAGAGATCAAGAAAATGGATCTCTTTATTCAGTATGCACTGGGAGCAGCTCACTTTGCCATGCAGGATTCGGGCTTGGTTATTGATGATTCCAATGCGGAACGGGTTGGCGTACTGGTTGGCGCCGGCTTGGGTGGCTTGCCGACGATTGAGAAGTATCACGTGGCATTGCAGGAGGGAGGGGTCAAGAAAATCTCTCCATTCTTTATTCCGATGCTGATCATCAATCTGGCCCCCGGTCACATTTCCATCAAATACGGCGCCAAAGGTCCTAATATCTCTTCCGTTTCAGCTTGTGCAACTTCGACGCACTCCATTGGTGATGCCTATCATATCATCAAGCGTGGCGATGCCGATGCCATGATTGCCGGTGGCACCGAATCGGTTATCACTCCTCTGGGGATTGGCGGCTTTGCTGCCATGAAGGCGCTTTCCGACCGCAATGATGATCCAACAGCTGCTTCCCGTCCCTTTGATAAAAACCGTGACGGTTTTATCATGGGTGAGGGCGCTGGGATCATGGTGCTGGAAGAGTATGAAGCTGCCAAGGCGCGTGGCGCAAAAATCTATGCCGAGATTGTCGGCTATGGTCTGACCGGCGATGCCTACCATCTGACTGCACCGGCTCCGGGTGGTGAAGGTGGGGCGCGTTGTATGAAAATGGCGCTTAAAAATGCCGGCGTTAATCCCGAGCAGGTCGGCTACATCAATGCCCATGGCACCTCAACACCCATGGGAGATATGTACGAGACCGCAGCGATCAAGACTGTATTCGGCGAGCATGCCTATAAATTGATGGTGTCATCCACCAAATCAATGACCGGTCATCTGTTGGGCGCTGCTGGTGGCATTGAAGCGGTCTACACCCTGATGGCAATGGATAAGGGTGTTGTTCCGCCAACCATCAATTACACCGACCCGGATCCGGACTGTGATCTCGATTATGTGCCGAATACGGCGCGTGAGGCCAAGTTGGAATATGCCATGAGCAATAACTTCGGCTTTGGCGGAACCAACGCTACCTTGTTGTTCAAAAAAATCTAGGTGATATGCATATGATCGTTATAGGAAGTGATCACGGCGGACTAAATCTTAAAACTGCACTGACCAGCTATCTTGGTCGTCGTGGCATCAAAGTAACCGATGCCGGCACCGATAGTGATGCTTCGGTCGACTACCCTGATTTTGGCGAGAAGGTTGCTGAAATGGTGGTTAGTGGCCAGGCGGAGACGGGGATTCTGGTTTGTGGAACCGGGATCGGCATGTCGATCGCCGCCAATAAGATTCCCGGCATCCGGGCTGCGCTGGTGACCGATGTCTTCATGGCGCAAATGGCAAAACAGCATAACAACGCCAATATTCTGGTGTTGGGAGGCCGGGTGCTGGATGAGCAAAAAGCATGTGATCTTGTGGGAGCCTGGCTGGATGCTACCTTTGAAGGTGGCCGTCATCAAGCGCGTCTGGATAAAATCAGCGCCATTGAGAAAAAATACCGGTAACCGCCTGAAAGCTCTTCATCGTTGAATTGAGCGGGACTTGACATTAATATGGATGGTCCCGCTTTCTCATTTTCCACCACATTATTTCATTAAAGGAGTACCTGATGTCAATTCTCTCAACCTTTGATCCCCAGATCGCCGATGCCATTCGTCATGAAACCGAGCGTCAGGAATACAATCTGGAACTGATTGCCTCTGAAAACTTCGTCTCCGAAGCGGTACTGGAGGCGCAGGGGTCGGTCCTGACCAACAAATACGCCGAAGGGTATCCCGGCAAGCGTTACTACGGCGGCTGTCACGAAGTTGATATCGTTGAACAGCTGGCGATTGACCGTGCCAAGGAACTGTTTGGCGCAGAACATGCCAATGTGCAGCCCCATTCCGGTTCACAGGCCAATATGGCAGTTTATTTTGCGGCCTGCAAGCCGGGCGATACGGTGCTCGGGATGAATTTGTCCCATGGTGGTCACCTGACCCATGGCAGCCCGGTCAACTTTTCCGGTAAACTGTTCAATATCGTTCCCTATGGCGTTTCACCGGAAACCGAAACCATCGATTATGAAGAAGTCGAACGTTTGGCACTGGAGCATAAGCCGAAAATGATCGTGGTCGGTGCCAGCGCCTATCCGCGTATCATCGATTTCCCCGCTTTCCGTGCGATTGCCGATAAGGTCGGCGCGGTTGTCATGGTTGATATGGCACATTTTGCCGGCCTGGTTGCTGCCGGTGTTCACCCCAGCCCGGTTCCCTACGCTGAATTTGTAACCACCACCACCCATAAAACCTTGCGCGGACCACGTGGCGGCATGATTCTGTGCCGTGAAGAATTTGCCAAGACTCTGAATTCCCAGATTTTCCCCGGGACCCAGGGGGGGCCGTTGATGCATGCCATCGCTGCCAAGGCAGTGGCATTCAAGGAAGCGCTCCAACCGGAATTCAAGCTCTATCAGCAGCAGATCGTGAACAACGCCAAGGCGCTGGCCGCCGGCCTGATGAAGCGTGGCTTCAAATTGACCAGCGGTGGCACCGACAATCATCTGATGTTGATCAACTTCAGTGGCACCGAGATTACCGGCAAGGCGGCTGAAGAGGCGCTGGACAAGGCCGGGATTACGGTTAACAAGAATACCGTGCCGTTTGAAACCCGCTCGCCGTTCGTCACTTCCGGGATCAGGGTCGGCACACCGGCCTGCACCAGTCATGGATTGAAAGAAACTGAGATGGAAGAAGTGGCAGGATTCATCGCCGATGCGGTTGCCAATAGTGGCAATGAGGAAAAACTGGCTGAGATCAAGCTACGGGTCAACGCCATGATGAAACGCTTCCCGCTCTATGCGAACCGCTTGAAATAAGATTTGAAAAAATGTGACGGAAATTGGAAAGGGCGCACCGCGGTGCGCCCTTTTTGTTTGATCGCGAATGCTGTTTTTGGTTTATTTACGCAAGGTAATACACAAACACTCACCTTCGGCGTAGACCGTCTCGCCGCAGAAAATCCTGCCATGTACCATCACCTTGCGTCCAGCCACCGAGATCACTTTACCTTCCACGGTCACGACTTTTTCCAGTGGCAGGAGGTTGCGAAAGCTGACGTTCAGGTTGCCAACCACGATCGAGTAACCGGCAGCCCAGGCGGTCAGGCCGAGTACTTCATCCAGGACGGCTGCGGCTGAACCACCATGGGCATTGCCGGGAGGGCCTTCGGTTTCGGGGCCGAACCAGATGCGCGCTTTCAGGTTGTTTTCAGCATCGCGATAATAACGGACCCGGTAGCGGTTCCCTTCCAGATCGCCTGATACAAATTTGAGCGATTCACCCACCAGCGCCGGGGCGTCAAACGGTGTCCACTCCGGCTCTCCGCTCAGATCAACCGGAGGACAGGGTGCGGTACAGATTTTCTTGGTCGCAGATTTCACATGAACTCCTTAGTAAGTTAGAAAATATTTTCTGCGTTTTTTAGGCAGAAAAATTTCGTTAACGCACTTATCCTGTTATCAGGGGGTTATGGACTTAAAGTATCGCTTTTAATTCCTCTATCAAACTCCCCAACACATCGTATCCTTTTTGCCAGAAACCGGCTTCGGTTATGCAGATGCCGGCCAGTTCCGCGGTGGCTGCGGGGGAGCGTGAACCACCCGATTCCAGCAAGGCTCGATATCCCGGTTTGAACTGTTCCCCTTCTTCGCGGTATTTCTGGAACAGCGACAGTACCAGCAGTTCGGCAAAGGTGTAGGAATAGCAATAGAAACGGCTATGGATGAAGTGACTGATGTAGCTCCACCCCCAGCGATAGGCCGGTATCATTTCCACGCTGTCGCCGTACAGTTTGGCATTTTCCTCCAGCCAGATCTCACCAATCCGCTCATTGGAAAGCAATCCGTTTTTCCGCTCGTTATGCAGCCGTAATTCAAAGCGGGTCAACACCGTCTGGCGGAAGGTGGTGGCGATGATATCCTCGATCTTGGCGCACAGCAGCGATTTGCGGACAATTGGGTCACTTTCCTTGTCCAGCAGTTCCCGTGTCAGCAACATCTCGCCAAATACGGAAGCGGTCTCCGCCAGGGGGAGCGGGGCGTGGTAGTTGAGGGCGGTCTGCTTCTGGGAGAGAACAAAGTGGAGTCCATGCCCTGCTTCATGGGCTATGGTAGCCAGGTCGCGCAGTGTGCCGGTGTAGTTGAGCAGCAGAAATGGCGGTTTGTCCGGAGAAATACCCATGGCAAAGGCGCCGCCTGACTTGCCGACCCGTGGTAACACATCAACCCGACGCTCGTTGAAAAAGGCCTGGATGATGTCGCCGAATTCCGGGTCGTACTGACGGTAGGAATTGACCACCATCGCTTCTGCTTCATCAAATGAGTAGCTCTTTTCCGATTCGGCAATCGGCGCGTAGATATCGGTGTTACGGATTTTATCCATGCCGAGCATGGTTGCCTTCAGTCTGAAATAGTCCTGTGCCATACCGTAGTTGGCTTCGGTTACGGTCATCAGCTGTTCTACTGCCTGATCGGGAATCTCGTTTCCCAGGTTGGTCGGTTGAATCGGGGTGCTGTATCCCCGCAGCTCCATTTCCTGTCCATGATCGAGTGCCATGGTGTTGAAGACACTGTTGTAGACGATGCCGTTGTCACGATGTTTCTCCAGGAAGATGGTGAAGGCGCGATAACGTACATCGGCAGAGGGGTGATGCAGCATTGACAGCAGCTCTTCACCGGTAAAATCACGGGTTTCACCGTCAAGTTCCATCTGGTAGCTGAAGGATGCCGACAGTTCGTCGAACAGTTTGGTGAAGGCCTGTGAACCGGTCAGATCCTTGCGGGTCAACAGTCGTTCCTCGTTTTCCTGCAAGGTGTGGGGACGGAATTTGCGGATTCCTTCCAGGAAATGGCGGTAGTTGGCAGCATCAGGGAGCGAGCAAAGCTCGTCAAACAGAGCGTCAGGCAGATTGATCAGTTCCAGATCAAAAAAAAGCAGGGTCTGGGAAAGTTTGCTTCCCAGTTCCGAGCAGCGCTGGGCCAGTGCCCGATAGGTCTCATTGGAGGAATCGGAAGCAAACAGCAGGTGGGCATAGCAGAAGGCGCCGGACATGGAATTTTGCAGCGCTTCATAGCTGATGACTGCCGTCAGCAGTTCTGTGGCCGGGAGCAACGCCAGTTGGTTGAAATAGCGGTTGCGAAAATTGTCGGCTTGGGGGGTGAAGCTGTTCAGGTCAGCGTCCAGTTCGGGTGAATCGGGAGAGGGGTAGAGCAGGGATGTATCCCAGGTAAGATTGCGTGATGACATTACTGCGAGCTCCTTGGAAAAAATGGATGGATCGTGCTCGATGACTATCTGATAGATGAAAATACGGCGGAAATTTCTAGGGAATGTACCCCGCGCTTCACATACCACTCTTTTTTCGGCAGCGATGGTTTAGCGACGGGGAGAATGGGGATTCAGCTCATGGCAGCTGTTTACCGGCACATGCTTCCCATTGGGCACGGGTAATCGAGAGGAACAGATCGGCAATCCGGGGATCAAACTGGGTGCCACGGTGTTTGAGTACTTCGGCGGAAACAGCGTCAAACGGGAGCGCTTTGCGGTAGGGGCGGTCAGAGGTCATGGCGTCGAGGGTGTCGACCAGGGCAAAAATCCGGGAGCCGATTGGAATTGCTTCTCCTTTGAGACCATACGGATAGCCGGTCCCATCATAACGCTCATGGTGCGTGAGGATAAGTTCGATCGGATCTTTCAAAAAGGGGATATCTGCCAGAATGGCATGGCCAATCGTGGGGTGTTTGCGCATTTCACGCCATTCATCCTCATCCAGCGCACCCGGTTTGAGAAGAATATTGTCGGAAATACCGATTTTCCCGATATCGTGCAACAATGCACCTTTTGCCAGCTGATCCCGTTCGTTTCCCCGAATGCCAAGTTTATCCGCCAGAAACGAAGTGTAATTCATTACGCGCTCCGAGTGGGAGCCGACTTCTTTTTCACGGGCGTCAAGGGCGTGTACCAGGGCGGTCAGGGTGCTGTGGTAAGCGTCGTGAAGTTCATTCATGGTATGACGGATCTGTTCGGTCTGCTCGGAAACCTTGATTTCCAGGCTGGTCTGATAATTCTTCTTGTCCAGTACCAATGCCCGTTTTTCCAGCAGGTTTCGCACCGTCAACATGACGCGGTTGACACCAAACGGTTTGGTGATGTAATCATCAGCGCCAAGGTGGATGCATTCCAGTGCGGTACTCATGTCAGAAAGTCCGGTGATCATCAGCACGACAATATCAGGATCAATTTTTTTAAGATCACTCAACAGCTCAATGCCGCTTTTACCGGGCATCATGATGTCGGAAATCACCATGTCAACGGGATGTTTGGCAAGAATTTCAAATGCCTCATCCACATTGGCAGCGGTGTGCCAGGTGTATTTTTCCTGTTCAAGCGCCGATGAAAGCAGCTCGCGGATCATTTCCTCATCATCAACTACCAAAACAGTATCGTTCATACACGAATCTCCCCAGGAATGCTGTGACAGAATCTACCATCCATTTCAGCTGTTTTCAAGTCACATAACGTATGATATAAACTGGTTTAACAATTGTTGTTGTAAATTCAAGTTCCAACGGAGGTTGTATGTACCGTCAACTGATTGTATTAGCAGTTCTTTTGTGTTCTCTGACAGGTTTAGCCTGGTCGGCGGAAAAAAAAGCCGCACCGTTTACCCAGAAAGAGTGCGCCATCTTGCTGCTGAAACAACTTGGCTGGGATAGCGGACTCCCCAAGGATGTGACTGATCGTGATTATCTGGTCGTTCTCGGTGGGAAACGCACCTTTCGCTACGAGGCTGAACATGCCTATAATGCGGCGGCCGATAACGTTTCGGTGAGTGAATTCGAAATTTATGGTCCCTTCAGCGGCAAAGGATGGATCATGGGAGTCTCGACGCCTACGGTGGTGCATTTTACCTTGATGCTGCCGATTGGTGGGGAGTACACCCTCAAAAGCACTCTCAAGGGGGATCGGTTCATCTGGAAAGTTAACGGAAAAGAGCTGATTGCCGGTTCGCCCGATACTAAACTGACCGAGGTCATGGTTGGCAAATTGAAATTACCGGCCGGTGTCATACAGATGGAAGTTACCATCCCGGCCAATGGCGGCATCGATTCCTTCACCTTGAGCGGAGCCGATTACTCACCGGTACAACCATTCGCCGGCTGGCGCTTCAAGGAAGCATTGACGGCCGGCAAGCTGGCAGAAATTATTGCTTCGGCCAACAACCAACTTAAAAATCTTCCGGTTGATGCCGGGAGCAGGCCGAATTTTATTGCCGCACTCGACAATGTTACCTCCGAGCCACCTTTGCAGGCGGTTGAAACGCCCTATCTGGGGCGTTTCAACTCAAAAAAATGGATGCGCTCCGATTATCGTGGTGCCACGGTTGAATTCCCGCTGACCATCGATACCCTGGGGGTATATGATGTCACGCTGAACCTGTTGGCGGAAACCGTCGAGGGAGAGTTGAATGGAACGCGCTTCTCACTCCCCGGAAAGCCATACCTGGATATGGTCTCGCTGGGACAGCAGCGGCTTGATCCCGGCTCTGTGAAACTGACATTCAAACTACCTCCCATGGGGGGGATCGATGGTGTGCAACTGGTACGCAAAGACAGCTCCCCGGCTGCCTTCATGAAACTGGTCGGTATGACCGGATCACCTGACCGGGTTGTCACGGAAACGGAAGCGCTTGCTCTGATCAAAACCGTTACACCCCGTACAATCGCCAAGTAAGGGACGACCATGTTACGCCAATGGCCATTGCTGATTCCTCTCCTGGCAATGGCCATTGGACTTGTTGCCGCTGATGCCGGTCTCTTTCCTTATACCTCAACGATCCTTCCGCTTGCTCTGTTTGCCATCTGCTTGCTGCTGCTTGTTGTTTCACTCTTCCTGAAACAGGAACTTCCTTTTAGTATCTCCCTGGCGCTGTTTTTCCTGATCGGTGGCTGGTATGGACTCTCTCTCTGGAATCAGCGCTCTACACCTGCCAGTTCCATCAAACACTTCCTTTCGGATCAGCCGGTCACGGTGGAAGCGGTTGTTACCAGCCGTCCTTCCTTGACATTGCAAGGTGCCACGTTGTCCGTACGCTGTGAAGCCGTATACCGTGAAGAAACGGCTACCCCGGTTTGCGGAACACTCTTGCTCTACATTGCTAAAGGGGAGGTTGGCGTGGCGCGGGGTGACCGGATTCGTTTTGCAGCACCGTTAGCACTACCCCGTTTACGTGGTCTGCCGGGTGAATTTGATTATCCCCGTTATCTTCGTTTTCAGGATATTGATGCCACTGCCCGCATAGCCGATGGCGAGTCGATTGTCCTGATGCGGGGGAGGGCAAAGCCTTCGCTGTTACGGACGATTGATGACACCGCGCTCTATCTGTCACGCTTTATTCAGCACTCCGTGCCGGAAAAAGATCGCTCATCGGTGTTGGTCGCCCTGCTGGTGGGGGATCAAAAGTTGATTCCCAAAGAGCTGTCCAACGCCTACACCCGGGCTGGCGTTAATCACATCCTCTCCATTTCCGGATTTCATATCGGGATCATCGCGGCCAGCCTGGTACTGATCTTTCGCTATCTGCTGAGCTGTTTCCCCCACCTGGCGCTGTACTGTCAGCTTGGTCGTGCCTCACTGCTGATCTCGTTACCGGTCATGTTCTGGTATCTGTTGATTACCGGTGCTGCTCCGGCCACCACCAGGGCGGTGATCATGCTGGCCCTGCTGGTGGCGGCGCTCTATGCCGAACGGGAAACCGACGGGATCAACGCGCTGTTGCTGGCAGCTTTTGTGCTGTTGGTACTCAATCCCCCCACGTTGTTCGATATCTCGTTTCAACTCTCGTTTCTTGCCTTGTGGGGAATTGTGCTGGTGAGCCAACCGCTAGGCAACTGGTGTCGCCGCTCCTGCCAGAATCACTGGGGAGCCAAGTTGATTATGCTGCTGGCGGTTTCCCTGGCAGCGGTTGCCGTGACAAGCGTCCCGGTGTTGTATACCTTTCACCAGGCTTCTCTCAACGGTCTGCTTGCCAATCTGGTGATTATTCCCCTGTTGGGGTATGCGGCTACCCTGGTCGGTTTTGTGGCGCTTCCGCTGGCATATCTTGCTCCGGCATTGGCTGGTCTGCTTTTACAACTGGCCGGTTGGCTGACAGCTCTCTCCAATACGCTGATCGGCTATTTTGCCGCATTGCCGGTGGTCAGGTTCTATGGGGTGACCTCGCTTGATCTGGCACTGTTTCTGGCGCTGCTGGTGACGCTTACGTTTATCAGACAAAAGCGCCTGAAGTGGATCGTTTGTGCGCTCTTGCCGCTGATAGCAGCTGGCATGCACCTGCGCGCATCACGCGACGATGGCCGGTTGCGCATCACCATGCTCAGTGTCGGTCAGGCCGAATCGATACTGCTGCAGTTGCCGGGTGGGAAGAGCATGCTGGTGGATGGTGGCGGCTATCTTCATGATACCGGCCGTGACTTTGGTGAACGGGTTCTGATGCCGGCGCTGCAACGGCTTGGCGTACGGAAAATCGATGACCTGCTGCTGACCCATGGTCATCCTGATCACCTGGGGGGGCTCCCCTATCTGCTGACCCAACTCCCGGTGGGGACGTTGTGGGAATCGCCGTTTGCTGGTGAAGGGGAGCTGTACGGCCAGTTCGAACAGCTCGTGGCTGCCAGGCAGATCACCCGGCACACGCTCTCCGCCGGGATGGTGGTCCCGCTGGCGGATGGAGTGGAGTTACAAGTGCTATCACCGCAAAAACGGATAGCGCCGTTGACGGAAGATCCCCGTGAGTTGAATGATTCGTCGCTGGTGCTGCGACTGCTGTATCGTGATTTCAGTCTGCTGCTGACAGCCGATGCCGGATTTGGGGCAGAGCAGGAGATGCTGGCAGCAGGCCGCCCTTTGGCCGCCACTGTTCTCAAGGTCGGTCATCATGGCAGCCGTTTCTCAACGTCTGAGCAATTCATCCGTCAGGTGCATCCCAAGGTTGCCCTGATATCGGCGGGATACGGTAACCGTTTTGGTCTTCCCTCACCGCTGACCGTTGCACAACTTGAGCGACACGGGGTCAAGGTCTATCGCACCGACCGTGATGGCACGATAGAAATCAGCAGCGATGGGTATGATCTGCGGGTCGCTACACCTTACAAGCCAATGCTGGATGCCGCAACATTGCCTTTGACAGAACGCGCTATTGTGCGGTAATACTAAGGTTTGGCAGCACCAATCACGACTACCTGGCGCCCTCCAATGGATAAAATTCTGATTGTTGAAGATGATCGTTTTTTCCGCGAAATGTTTTCCGATATTCTCGCAGCGGAAGGGTATGCAGTGGATAGCGCTGCCTGTGGCGCCGAGGCGTTCAAAATGCTGGGCGCCAGTCACTACGGCCTGGTGGTGACAGATCTGGTGATGCCCGATATCAGCGGCATGGAACTCCTGTCCAGTATCCGGGAAACCGATCCGACCATGGATGTAATCATGGTCACCGGTAATGCCAATCTGGAGTCGGCAATTTTTGCGCTCAAACATGGCGCCCGCGATTACCTGATCAAGCCGGTCAATCCCGATGAATTCCGCCATTCCGTAGCCCAATGTATGAGTCAGCGCCGTTTGCTGGATGAAAATGAAGAGTTGAAAAACATGCTCAACCTGTTTCAGTCGAGTCAGGCGATTGCCGGCTGCCTGGAACTTGAGCGGGTGTATCACCTGATTGTGGATGCGGTAGTGCGTGAAATGGGATTATCGCGGGGATGTGGCTTGTTTCCCTCCCATGATGAATTGGCCGTCCGTGAGATCAAAGGGATTACACCGCCCCAGGCAACAGCGCTGCTGGAGTTGCTGCAACCGTTGCTGAAATCGGCCGACTGTGCTGAGCGTACCGTGGTCAGGATTGACCTGGAAACCTTGCAATCCCCTTTGCCCGAACTGTTACAGGGTGATATTACCCAGCTCTATCTGGTTTTTATCTGCAAAAAGCACCGTGTTGCCGGTGTGCTGATCGGATGTAATGAACCGGGTACCCCCTTGCCCGATATTTCCGGACGCAAAAAGAATATTCTCTTCCTGGTCGAACAGGCGCTGCGGGCGTTTGATAATGCGGAATCGTACAATACTGCCAGGGATATGCTCTTTATCGATGATTTGAGTGGTCTGTTCAATTATCGCTATCTGGAAGTTGCTCTGGAGCGGGAATTAAAGCGGGTTGAGCGCTATGCCTCACATCTGGCGATCCTGTTTCTCGATATCGACTCTTTCAAACAGGTCAATGATACCCATGGCCACCTGATCGGGAGTAGTGTGATCCGGGAAATGGGAACGTTATTGAAAAAATCGTGTCGTGAAGTCGATGTGGTGATCCGCTATGGCGGCGATGAATATACGATTATTCTGGTCGAAACAACCTGTCAGACCGCTGCTATCGTTGCCGAGCGTATTCGCTCCCAGGTGGCGGAGCATACCTTCCTCAAGGCGGAAGGGTACAATATTCGCCTGACCTGCAGTATCGGCTATTCCTGTTGTCCTGACGACACGGCTTCAAAAATCGACTTGCTCTCCATGGCTGATCAGGCCATGTACACCGGTAAATCGAGGGGTAAAAACTGCGTGGTACGTTTCACTCCCACCGACTAAACTACTGGATTCAACACTTAACAAAAGGAAACAATATGGCACTCACGGCAATCAAGGGTTTTAACGATATTCTTCCGTCTGAAACCGGACGGTGGCAGCACATCGAGCAGACCGCACGACGGGTTTTCGAGTTGAACGGCTTTGCTGAAATACGTGTGCCGATCGTGGAAAAAACCGAACTTTTCTGTCGCTCCATCGGTGATGCCACCGATATCGTGGAAAAGGAAATGTATACCTTTACGGACAAGGGGGATAACAGTATAACCCTGCGTCCCGAAGGAACCGCCAGCGTCATGCGGGCCTTTATCGAACATAAATTGTATGCCCAGGATCCGTTGGCAAAGATGTACTACCTGGGACCGATGTTCCGTTATGAACGCCCGCAAAAAGGGCGTTATCGCCAGTTTCACCAGATCGGCGCCGAGCTGGTCGGGGTGAATGATCCCTATGCCGATGCCCAGGTGTTGACCATGTTGTCACACTTTTTTGCCGAGCTGGGATTGACCGAACCGAGTCTGCAGATCAATTCCCTTGGCTGTCCCGAGTGCCGTCCCGCTTACCGTAGTCGCCTGGTGGAATTTCTGGAGGCGCGGATTGACCGGTTGTGTGACGATTGCCGTCGCCGGATGGCCACCAATCCGTTGCGTGCACTCGATTGCAAGGTTGCGGGATGCATTGAGGCAACCGCAGGCGCTCCGGCCATGCTTGATCACCTCTGCAGCGGTTGTGATGAGCACTTCAGCGGCGTCAAGTCGTATCTCGATGCCACGGAAACTCCCTATTCGCTCAACCCCCGCATGGTTCGCGGGCTTGACTATTACACCCGTACGACCTTTGAAATGGTCACCGGTTTGCTCGGCTCCCAGTCGGCCGTGGCGGCCGGCGGGCGCTATGATGGCCTGATTTCCCAGTTGGGAGGACCGGCGCTGCCGGGGATCGGTTTTGCCATGGGGGTGGAACGGGTAGCCCTGTTGCTGGCAGAGCAGGAGTTTTCCCCACGTCCCGACCTGTTCATTGCCACCATGGGAACAGCGGAACGGGCACTCTCGTTTCGCTTGATGAATGATCTGATTAAAGCCGGGATTCGGGTGGAGATCGAATATGAAGGGAAAAGTCTGAAAAGTCAGATGCGAAGGGCAGACAAGTCGGGAGCCCGCTACAGTGTCGTGATTGGCGGTAATGAGGTGGAAAGCGGTTCCATCATGCTCAAGCGGATGAGTGATGGCGTACAGACAGCCTGTCCGTTGCAGGCCGATCAGATCAGGGCGATTGTGGCGTTGACGGTATAACAATCGGTAGCGCATACATAAAACAAGACCGGGGTTGCTGCTCCCCCGGTCTTGTCGTTTCAAGCTATTGGTGAGTCTGGCATTATTTCCGTTTTTTCAGCTGCTGGCACGCTTCCAGCAAAATCCGCTCGGTGGTATCCCAGTCAATGCAGGCATCGGTGATGGAAACTCCGTATTTCAGTTGCGACGGGTCACTGGTTACTTTCTGGTTACCCGCATACAGGTTGCTTTCGATCATGACCCCGGAAATCGAACGGTTGCCATCCACAATCTGCTGGGTCACACTCTGCAGCACCTCGGTCTGACGCCCGTATTCCTTGTTGGAGTTGCCGTGGCTGCAGTCAACCATGATGCTCTCCATCAAGCCGTTTTTACGGAGTGTCTCTTCGGTGTGGGCAATATCTTCCGGGAAATAGTTGGCTTTGCGTGAGCCGCCGCGCAGTACGATATGCACATCCGGGTTGCCGGTGGTCTGGATGATCGAGGTACGACCCTCCCGGTTGATACCGAGAAAACTGTGGGGGTGCTGGGCAGCTTTGATGGCGTCGATGGCAATCTGCAGATTACCGTCGGTGCCGTTTTTAAATCCGACCGGAAATGAAAGACCGCTTGACATTTCACGATGGGTTTGGGATTCGGTGGTACGGGCGCCGATGGCGCCCCAACTGATCATGTCGGCCACATATTCCGGTGTGATCGGGTCGAGCATTTCGTTGGCAACCGGCACTTCCAGTTCGGTCAGCTTGAGGAGCAGATTCCGGGCAATACCGAGTCCCTTGGAAATCAGGTGGGTGCCGTTCATGTCCGGGTCGTTGATCAGCCCTTTCCACCCCACGGTGGTACGCGGTTTTTCGAAATAAACCCGCATCACCAGGTGCAGTTGATCCTCCACGCGACGGGAGAGCGCCGACAGCTTGCGGGCATACTCGATGGCAGCCTCCGGGTCGTGAATGGAACAGGGGCCAACCACCACCATCAACCGTTTGTCACGGCGCTGGATGATTTCCTTCAACTGCTCACGGCTTTTTTTAACAAATTCAGCTTTTTGCAGTGTGAGCGGAAAAACCTGGCGTAATTCCGCCGGTGCGATAATCGGGGTGATGCTCGATATTTTCAAATTGTTGGTTTTAATCATGGCAGTGCTCCTTGTGGTGAGTGTGCTGTTGTTATAGTAATAAACATGGGGATTTGTCAACCAAACACTGTAGTTTTGTACTGCAAAATCAGGAAGTTAAATCATATCAAAGCTCTGTTTGAGGATTATGTATGAAACGTGCCGTTTTTCTCGACCGTGACGGGACACTCAATGTGGAAAAAGAGTATCTCCATCTGCCATCAGAATTCGAATTTATCCCCGGTGCGGCCGAGGCGGTCAAGCTGCTGAATCAAGCCGGTTTGCTGGTGATTGTCGTCAGTAACCAGTCGGGGGTTGCCCGTGGTTACTACACCGAAGAAGATGTGTATCATCTGCACCGCCATATCGACCGGTTACTGGCAGAGCAGGGGGCGGCCATCGATGCCTGGCTTTTCTGTCCCCATCACCCCGATGGCAGGGGGAGCTACGCCTTGCCGTGCAACTGCCGTAAGCCGCACCCCGGCATGTTGCGGGAAGCGGCTCGCCGGTTTGAAATCGACCTGGAACAATCATGGATGATTGGTGATAAATTGATTGACCTGCAGGCAGGAGAGCGGGCCGGATGCAGCTCGATCCTGGTGAGAACCGGCTACGGGGCAGAAGAGGAACTCAATCTGCCGCCGGACAGGGTGGTGTGTGACGACCTGTTGCGGGGCGTCCGGTATCTGCTGGAGCATATCTAAGTATTGGCAGTCGTGTTCACATGTCAGGAACGTGTAGTCCCTCGTGCGCCTGAATGAGTTCAGAGTGAAAAACTGTAGGGGAGGGGAGTCTGCCCAAGCATCGCCCGGTAGTTTTCCAGCAGGCGGGACTCTTCGGTTGCCAGGGTTGCGGCGACAGCAGCTTGCTCGCCAGCAGATAAACTGAGTTTTTCAGCCAACTTCCCAAATTCCACAATATCATTCATGCTCCCCAGCAGGGTCTGGTATTCCTTGAGTAGTCCCAGGATCAGGGAATAATCCTGACCCAGGATCGGTATCACCGTTTCCAGGAAATAGCGCCATTTTTTGATGGCGATCCGCGCGGCATGGCGTTCGGATCGATCATCCGGTGCAGTTGAAGCTGACAGCAACCGCTGGATCTGCAGATAGTGCCGGATGGAGAGGTCGGAAAAATAGGGGATCAGCGAGCTGCGCTGTTCCCTTGGCATGTTTTTCTGATGTAATCCGTTGAGAGCTTTCCGTACCATCCGTCCCAGTTTTCTCACATCAAAGGAACGTACCGTTTTTTTGACCTGCTTTAATTCCTTCTCACGTAGATCCTGCCATAACCGGTTGAGTCTGTCTGCTGAAATGCCGGTGGGGGGGTGCTGCTGAAAAAAAAGAGCTGCTTCATCGATGTTGCGCAGGTCGCCGAGTATTCTGGTGAGCTGACGGACGTTTTGCTTCAGTTCGGTTCTGGTAGCGTTGGGTATAAAAGGATAAAACAGCTCCAGGGTTGCTCTGAAACGGCGGGAGGCGACCCGCAGGTCATGGATCTCATCCAGATCGAAGCTGTTCAGTCCGCTTTTCCGTAAGTCAAGCAGATCATTCCATCGGGTAATCACTATATCCCGGGAGCGCTCCAGAATTGTTACGGTGTTGGGAAGTGTTGATTCAATCATGGCTGTCCCTGTTCTAAACGATATGCCGCGGAAATGCTTTTTTGAGTGAGGTGACTCTCTTTTTGCCAGGAAGCAGGTACCAGAGAAAAACGGCCGGTTTCCCCTGTTTGGCCGGGTCATACTCCAAGGCAACACAGCTCCCTTTTTTGAGCGGGATAGTTGTCGTGTCACGGTGCAATAAAGCCGCCACCACCCCACCCAGTTGCGGTTCATGCCCGACCAGCAGTATTCGCTGCTGATTCTGGCAGTTCTGCAGGTACGAAATCAAGGGAGCTGGATCGCTTCCCGGCACAAGGAGTTCACTGGTGACGATTACATTTTTGCGGCAGGCATGCCGGGCAGCAATTTCAGCAGTCTGAACTGCACGTGTCAAGGGACTGGTAATCGTCAGGCGCGGTTTGGGACCGGATTTGGCAATCCGCGAGCCGGTCTTGTCAGCCACTGCTCTTCCTTGCTCCGTCAGATAGCGCCATTGATCGGGAAGTGTGTCATTGCCATCGATTGCTTCAGCGTGTCGTAGTACGTATAAAATCATGTTCGTCTCCTTTAGTTAGAGATAAAGATAAACTATAGACCTCCTCTGCTGGATTGCAAGGGTTGCCATAATAATTTACCTACCTGTAACAATTGGATCGGGGAAAATAGATCCACAAAAAAACAGCCTCTCGCACGTGGACGAAAGGCTGTTTGTCGTATCAGCAACAACACGGAAACTTATCCGCTGTTATTTACGTTACTGCTATTTACCGGCGGCCTTGACCATCAGATCGCTGATCAGGCGGGTGAAGCGGAGTGGATCCTTGATCGGCGTGCCTTCGGTGAGCAGCGCCTGATCGTAGAGCAGGTCGGCATAATCGGCCAGTAACGGTGCATTTTTGTCGGCCAGATAGATGCCGGACATCGCTTTCAGGATGGCGTGATCCGGGTTGAGTTCCAGCACCCGCTTGGACTCCGGCACGGCCTGATTCATAGCTTTCATGATCCGTTCCATGTTGGCGTTCATGCCGAATTCTTCAGCCACCAGACAACAGGCGCTGTCAGTCAGGCGGTTACTGAAGCGTACTTCCTTGACCTTGTCTTTCAGCCGGTCGGAAATAACCGAAATCAGGTCGGAGAATTCTTTCTGCGCTTCCTCACGTTTTTTCTCTTTTTCCTGTTTTTCTTCATCGCTGTCCAGGCTGACATCGCCGCGGTCAACTGCTTTGAGATGTTTCTCATCATATTCGGTCAGAGCCTGTACCACCCATTCGTCAACCGGATCGGTCATGAACAGGACTTCATACCCTTTGGCACGGAACGCTTCCAGGTGGGGTGATTGTTCCAGGGTCTCACGGCTATGGCCGGTGATGTAGTAAATTTCTTTCTGACTTTCCGGCATGCGGCCGACGTACTCTTTCAAGGAGACGTAGGCGCCGTTTTCGGTGGCAGTGCTTTCAAACAGCACCAGCTCCTGCAGTTTTTCCTTGTTGGCGTAATCAAAGTGAATCCCTTCCTTGATCACCTGCCCGAACTCTTTCCAGAACTTCACATAACCATCGAACTCTTTTTCCTTCACCTCTGACAAGGTCGCAAGAACCTTGTTAACCAACCCCTTCTGGATCCGTTTGATCTGCACGTCTTCCTGCAAAAGCTCTCGGGATACGTTCAACGGCAGATCGCTGGAATCGACCACCCCTTTGACAAAACGGAGGTAGTCGGGAATCAGTTCTTCACAGTTGTCGGTGATGAAGACCCGTTTGACGTAGAGCTGGAGTCCTTTCTTGCGGTCAGCCATGAACATGTCGAACGGTTTCTTGGCCGGAAGATAGAGCAGCGCCTTGAATTCACTGGTTCCTTCGGCGGAAAAATGAATCGTTTTGAACGGCGCTTCAAAATCGTGGGAAACGTGTTTGTAGAATTCGGTGTACTCTTCTTCGGTAACATCGTTTTTCGGGCGCGCCCAGATCGCTTTCATGGAGTTGAGCGTCTGCTCCTCGGTCTTGTCGATGGTGCCGGCGCCTTCGATCTCTTTGCCATCCACATCCTTGGGTGTTTCGGTGCGGGTGATGTCCATGGCTACCGGATACTGGATGTAATCGGAGTATTTTTTGATGATAGAACGAATTTTCCACTCGTCCAGGTAGGTTTTGAACTCATCTTTCAGATGGAGGGTGATTTCGGTGCCACGTACCGGGCGGCTGCATGATTCAACCGTGTAGGAGCCATCGCCGGTTGATTCCCAACGGCAGCCATGGTCGGGAGAGCCTGCTTTTCTGGTTTCCAGGGTTACCCGGTCAGCCACCATGAAAGAAGCGTAGAAGCCAACCCCGAACTGCCCGATCAATTCGGGATTGTTGCTGGCTGCTTTATCCTTCAGCGATTGCATGAACGCTTTGGTGCCGGAGCGGGCGATGGTGCCGATGTTTTCTTCAACTTCGGCCTGGTTCATGCCAATGCCGTTGTCGATAATCGTGAGGGTACCGGCGTCTTTGTTCGGGATCAGCTTGATTTTCCAGTCGCTGTTCCCTTCCAGTAAATTTTCGTCCGAATGTGATTCAAAACGAACCTTGTCAATGGCGTCCGAGGCATTGGAGATCAGCTCGCGCAGAAAGATATCGCGGTTGGAATAGAGTGAGTGGATAACCAGATCAAGTAGCTGTTGCACCTCGGTCTGAAACTGCTTGGTAGTTTTGGACATAAAACAAACGCCTCCTTGGATTGTTGTAGAGTGGTAGCAACATAATGATGGTGAAGAAGATTTTCAAGGGGGGAGGGCGCTGAAAATTTCAGCGCCCCTGTTTTGATATGCCGGGTTTAAGAATTGGCGGTTGCAATTTTGCTGCGAATCGCTTCAACCACGTGGTAGGCATCGTTGATGGCAGTGTAGATCAGGTTGGGATGTTTTTCTTCGGCAATCGCTCCACCACTGATTTTCATGTAGGAGGGAGAGATGGCGCCACCAATTACGTAGATTCCCTTGCGGGTCGATTCAAAATCCGAGGTCAGCATCACCAGCCGCTCACCATCTTTGGCGATCTTGCAGACACCGGCAGCGCAGGCGATCATCTGAATGCCGAATTTATCAAAGATTGGCATTGGTCCCTGGGAACCGATGCAGGCGATGATGTTTTCCATGGGAAAACTCATGCCATGGTAAAGGTCAATTCCGTCCGATTGTTTGAATTCGTTGATTCTGATCACCAGCCGTTCGACTCCGTATTGATCAACCTCACCGATGCGGGGCATGGCGCCGGGTAACAGGCGGATATTCCCCCCCAACAGGATTTCCTCCCCCAGGCGCTGGGCAGTTTCCTTGTTGACGTCGAATTTTTCCGATTGATGGGCCCAGTAAACCGGTTGGGCATCATTGACTTCACGTTTGGCTTTCAGGATGGCAATCACCACATCGGCGGCGGTGTTACCACCACCGATCACCATGGTCTTCTTCCCCACGTATTTGGTCGGGTCTTCCACATTTTTGGCAACCATTTTGGCGTCACCGTACACGGATAATTCACGTGGCATGTTGCTGCCAAATGCCAGAACTACCTGTTTTGCCCTGAAACTCCCTTTTGAGGTCATGAGTTGCAGGGAGTCCCGCTCGGTTTTAATGTCGTCCAGGGTGGTGTCGGTCTGGACATTCAAATTTTCGTGCTGGACGAAATGCTGGACGTATTGCAGGTAACTTTCCACGGTCACCGGTTTGTCAGGAGGGCGCAGTTCATCCACCATAAACGGTTCCGGCGCATCCTTGGGGCGTGACGGGTAGACCAGTTTCCCTTCCGGATAGGTGTTGGCGATCCCCTGGAAAATTGCTTTGCCCGTTTCGAGCACCAGATAGGAAAGCTGATGCTTGTGGCACAGATAGGCGGTTGCCAGGCCGGCGGGGCCGCCACCAACAATGATGACATCGTATAATCTGTTCATGGGTGCATCCTTTTGTTTTATTAAGAGTGTAATTTCGTAGTTATTATATAACATAGTGTATTCAAAAAATAAAGGATATCCCTTGACTTGCTTTTAGTCTGACTAAAAAGCATGGCGTCACCTGCTTCCTGCTTGACGCAAAGCCTCTTTTACGGTAGCTTTCCGACAACTTTCGCTGATAAAAAAAGGGGAAAACGTGCGAGTCATAGCAGGAACTGCCCGGGGTATGCGGCTCGCTTCCCCCCCTGGCATGCAGACCCGTCCGACTGCCGACCGGGTGAAAGAAGCGCTCTTTAGTATTCTTGTCAGTCGTTGGGGAGTGGCGGATGCCCGGGTTCTGGATCTCTGTGCCGGAACCGGCGCCCTTGGAATCGAGGCGCTCAGTCGTGGCGCTGCTTTCTGTTGCAGTATCGAACATGATCGCACGGTGGTGCCGGTGCTGGAGCGCAATCTCTGCACGAGCGGAATGCGCGCCAAAGCCGAGCTGGTTCAAGGTGATGTGCGTACGGTTCTGGAAAGGGTCGTTTCCCGCTTGGGACCGTTTGACCTGATTTTTTTTGACCCTCCCTATGCCGGCGGATTATATCAGCCGGTGCTGCAGAAAATTGCCGCTTGCCAGGGCGTCACATTCTCTGGCGTGGTGGTGGTGGAATGCTCTTCCAAATCCGAATCGGCTGACGATGCCGCCATGCCGTTGGTGCGGGTTGACCGGCGAGTGTACGGTGATACGGCACTGGAATTTTATATGAGGGAACAGTGATGAAAAAGGTTGCCATTTACCCCGGTTCGTTTGATCCGATCACCTATGGGCATCTTGATATCATCAAACGTAGCCTGACGATCTTTGATGAAATTATCGTTGCCGTTGCCCGTAACTCTCAGAAAAACTCACTCTTCAGCAGCGAGGAACGAGTCGAACTGATTCAAACGGTGTTGCGTGATGAACCGAGGGTCTCGGTTGACACTTTTACCGGTCTTCTGATAAATTACGTCGCTTCCCGCAATGCCCATGTGATCATCCGTGGCTTGCGCGCCATCTCGGATTTTGAATACGAATTTCAGATTGCCCAGATGAACAGCAGCATCAGTTGTGAGATTGAAACCATGTTCATGATGACCTCGGTGCAGTACGGTTACCTTTCGTCGTCAATAGTCAAGGAAGTCTGCTCACTGAATGGAAATATTGATGGCTTTGTGCCAGCTGAAGTGAAACGGGCGCTCCGCGCCAAATACAAATTACCTGAATAAATCTACCAGCCAGTCCTAACGGCACACCACGCCCTAAATCTCAAGGAGGAAATTCAATGAAACTCGCAGATCGCGTCAACAAGATTCAGCCATCCCCAACCCTGGCAATCGATGCCAAGGCAAAAGCACTCAAAGCCCAGGGTATCGATGTTATCGGTTTTGGCGCCGGTGAACCTGACTTCGATACGCCGGTTAATATTCGTGAAGCAGGAAAAAAAGCAATCGATGCCGGTTTTACCCGCTATATGCCGGTTGCTGGTGCCGATGATCTCAAGGACGCCATTATTGCCAAGATGAAGCGGGATCATGGCCTGGAATATACCCGTGACGAAATTTCGGTTGCCTGCGGCGCCAAACACACATTGTACAATATCTCCCAGGCTCTGATTCAGGAAGGTGATGAAGTCATCATTCCCGGTCCGTACTGGGTTTCCTATCCCGACCAGATTATGCTGGCTGGCGGTACCCCGGTGTTCATCATGGCTGACGAAAGCACCGGTTTCAAAATTACTCCTGCGCAACTTGAGGCAGCCATTACACCCAAAACCAGATACCTGATTCTCAATTCACCCTGTAATCCGACCGGCTCAACCTACAGCAAGGAAGAGTTGGCGGCACTCGGTCAGGTACTGCTCAAATTCGAGCACGTGATGGTTGTAGCTGATGATATCTATGAGCGCCTGATCTATGACGGACTCTCCTTTTACAACATTGCCCAGGTGGTGCCAGAGCTGAAGAACCGTACCATCGTGGTCAACGGGGTTTCCAAGACCTATGCCATGACCGGCTGGCGTATCGGCTATGCCTGCGGACCGAAAGAACTGATGGCTGCCATGAACAAAATGCAGTCCCAGTCAACGTCCAATGCCTCTTCCATTGCCCAGAAAGCCTCGGTAGAAGCGCTGAACGGTTCCCAGGATGCGGTCGCAGCCATGTGTGTTGAATTTGAAAAACGCCGCACCTACATTGTGGATCGTTTGAACGCCATGCCGGGTGTAACCTGTTTCAAATCAAACGGCGCATTCTATGTATTCCCCAATTTCTCCGGCGTCTACGGCAAGTCAACTCCATCCGGCAAAAAAATCGAGAATTCCACCGAATTTGCCGCCTATCTGCTGGAAGATGCCAAAGTAGCGCTGGTTCCGGGGGTTGCCTTTGGTGATGACCGTTATGCCCGTCTTTCCTACGCCATCAGCCTTGAAAATATTGCCAAGGGAATGGATCGTATCGAAGAAGCGATCAAGAATCTGAAATAAATGCAGTTCAGCGGGGACGAACCGATCAGCCGGCTCGTCCCCGCTGGTTTACGTATGGCAATCCAACGGGCCCAGGTGAATACCATGATGATTACTCGTGATATGTTTATTGCCGATATCCTCCGGAAGTTTCCCCAGACACTCCCTATTTTCAAACAATTCAAGCTTGATTGTTATGAATGCCAGATTGCCGATCTCGAAACGCTTGAACATGGAGCGTCGGTGCATCTGCTGTCCATTGAAGACCTGCTGGAAGCTCTCAACCGCACAGTCACCCAATCACACCAGGCAAACTAACCACTGATGAGCGATCAACAAAACTATGCCTCTTATTTTGCAGGCGGTATGCGGGTTGGGGTCGGTATTCCGCTTCACAATGCCGAGGTTTTCCGCGATTGGGCTTTCATTGAAGAGCTTGATGAAGATCTGATCTGGTTACAGCTTTCCCGTGATCAGCTGCCGGTTAACGTCAAATTGAATGTCGGCCAGATCCTGGAGATTCGTGGCGGCAAGGATGATAACGGTTATTCCTGTCGTGCCATCATTGTCAGTGAAGGGGATGCAAAACAACTCTTGCTCCGTTTGATCGGTGAAGTTGTTTCCGATGAATTACGGGAATTTTACCGTATTGATGCTTTTTTGCCGATCAAGTATTACCTGACCCATGAGCAGCATCCTGACATACTGGAAAAGGAATGGTCACTGCGTCGTCTAGCCCGGCTGGCGAACGAACAGCAGCGCCGCCAGAAGCGGTGGGACAGTACCTACATGGGGGGAGCGGCTAGATTACCCGATGAAAAACTGTTGGAACATGAAGAAGATGATGAAGATACGGAATGGGATACCATAATTCCGCTGGCCGCCAACATCAGTGGTGGCGGAATGCGGGTGATCACCCGGCAGGGATTTGCTGAGAAGGAATACATACTGCTTGAAATACTGGTCCCCACACCACGCCGGATAGTCGATGCGGTGGCGCGGGTTATCTTTGCCCATCCGCTCCAATCGGGAGGAGTGGAGAGCGGCTATTTCAACACCGGCTTACAGTTTGTCTTTATCGACGAAGTTGACCGTGATTCGATCGTCAGCCATATCTCCAATATCCAGCTCAAGCGTATTCGTCAACTGCGTGAAACCTACCTGTTCAGGGATGGGCATGGGAAAAACCTCGCAGCCGGTGATGAAGCGCTTGATCGCTACTCCCGGATGAAATTGATTGTGATCGGGCTGTTGCTGTTGTCGTTATTGGTCATGTCGATCAATTATTTCCGTAACTACTCACAAAATCGTCCCAAAAATGAAATCGAAGAAATATTCGAAAATGCCATCAAGCGCTATATCGATTTGCAAAAAAAATAATGACCGAATATATCAGTATGATAGATGATTATTGTGAAAGTTATGCTGTAAAATAATATACCTTCTGACGTCACAACAATCTCGACAACTCAAAGTTTCTGTGTTATACAGAATATCCTTTTTGATCCACATCACCGTTATGCGCTCTTAGCTCAGCTGGATAGAGCAACGGCCTTCTAAGCCGTAGGTCGTAGGTTCGAGTCCTACAGGGCGCACCAATAAAAACAAAGGGTTACAGCCAAAAACTGTAACCCTTTCGTTATTTCAGCCGTAAAACCGTCAACGCGATATCACTACGTTGTACATCGTTTTACATTGTCCGACATTCTGTATCGTCAACAAATCGTCAACAGCAGCGTGGCAGGCTCACAGTTATTTGAGAGCGATTACATACTGATCGATCACCATAATCCTGTTGTTCTCACCATAGAAATGCTGGGCAGGCACCTGATCGCCGAGCGACTCCTGATTCCACGTATTACCACCATCGAAGCTAATTGCAAACTCACCCCGCTGCCCACAGAAAATTATTACTCCTCGCACCTCACGGAAAAAGTACGCCACCTGACTCGCCTCATAGATGCAATGGAACGAAAGACGTCATACATCACGCAAAAAATCGTCATATATGACAGAGGCAGAGGCGTTTAATTATATTCGTTCGAAGGCGCATAATAATGCTGTAGGTGGTTAAAATTAAATGCATTTACTGTTTTATGGAATTATGTTATGCAAACATTAAATGCCGGTAAACAATCGTAGAACTATATGAAAACACGATTGATTCTAAAACCAGGGCAGAAGGGTACTAAAAGGCTTACCGAAAAGTACGGTGATGCTTTGGTTTGTGTCCGTTTTCGGTATGATGCAGAATCGCGTCAACGCTTGAAGACGGTGGAGCTGATTGTGGACAAAACTGACTGGACTCCACCACCGCAACGGTTCGCAGCAGACAGTCTGGTTCCGCTTCACATTGAAGGATATGAAAAAGAATTGCGCGCACAGGCAAAAGCTGCTGGAGGTCGGTGGAATCCGGAGAAGCAACTCTGGTTTGTTCAGTATGGTAAGGTTGCCGGTACGCAGTTAGAAAAGCATATACAAGCAGATGAAAAGGATAACGGTGGGAAACCGAAAAAGCGTCTATATGTATATACTTCATAGGTATCTATTTGTAGATGCTTTTATCTACGGGTAGATGCTTGTTTATATATGTAGATGCTTATTCTAACCGGTCAATAACAAGTTGAACACAAGAAACGAGGAAATGAAAAGGCCAACTCTCTTTTCCAATAGATGTCGTTAAAAGGGGAGGCTGCAGGGCACACCTCCCATGGCCAGAAAATTACATTGACTTAGTTGAATTTATAGAGATAATTACACCTTACGTGTAGGCTCTCTGTTGCTGTGAACTTCTCCTCTGGTGGAGCCCTTATAAATGGACTTGAGCCACCTGCCAAACTTGGCTGCATATACAACCCACCGCCTTGCCGATCCGGCTGTCGATAGCGAAGAACAGGCCCTGATCGAAAATTTTCTGTTGGATGAGCGTCCTCCAGTCGATGGCATGGCCTTGTATTCTCGCCGTTTGGGCTCTTCAGCAATACTTGAACTAGACGATTGGCAGGATGGTCACAAAAATTTCACCTCCGAAGAAATCCGGATCAGTATGACTGAATCTGGGCAGCCGTGGACATTCTGTCCGGAGAATGATGTAAATCGTTTGCGTCTCATAGACCCCAGAATTTATCTGGTACGAGTGGAGCGGGCAAGCTGGCCGTGTAGTTTGGCTGGTGTTGAAGCAGAGAAGCTGCGTTACCATATCGATGAGTATCAACGAGGCGTCAGAGGTGCTTCGGAAGCGTTTCTGGAACGGGTCGCCTCTATCTGGAACACGGACCGTGACAAGCGTCCTTTGTTCGCAACCACTGAATTGGAAGTTGAAGACATTATCAGTGATGGCAATCCCAATTGGGCGGAGCGGTTGCGCGACCATCTGGGACTTGGACATTACTCGCCAGGTTCCGCCAGCGGTCCGATAGAGGTCATCCTGATGCGCTACACTGTGCAAGAAGTCTTGGATAGCCTCGCAGGTGCCGGCTACCCTGCCATTCCCACGGTACTGGACGGTGACATGAACCATTATTTTTATCCCAGTCCCATACCGACCGACAAGGCAGAGAATCCCTACTACGGCCATACGGTGAACCTCACACCGGTCTCGGTCGAAAACGATTATGCAATGGGTGCTGAACTGCTGCATCCCCGCATAGATTATAAGCCGGATCATTTCTTCAAATTCGGCGTCATCGCCAACCCGGTCACCATGGATATAGGCCGGGCACGCTCCTTTCATCTGCCATGGATTCGCTTGTACAGCGGCCGTGATGATTTTGGTGCCGGTGTTGTCAGGAGCACGCCATGAGTTCCGTTATCGTAAGCGCGGGTGTGGAGCGCTGGCAGAAAAAGTTTGTCGCTGATCCGCTTGCGGCACTTGATGGTCTGTTGACCGGCCGGATGAATCTGGGGCAGTTCGAGCGCGCCCGTCCGGCGGATGCCTTGGCACAGATGCTCAGCCAGGAACAGATACCTGCCGCAGATAGTGCCATGCAGTCCTGGTTGGTCGAGCGGATGGGAACGCCGTTACCAGAAGGGCTGAGTCCTAAACGTTACGCCGATGCCCTTGTTGAGGCGTTTCGTGCCGTTCAAGGGGTACCCCTTTCCGGCTGCCGTGTGTGGTGCGCCGCCCGACCGGCGGAGTTACGCGCTTGGTTGCGCAGCTTCTACCTTGGGGCCAGCCGCGATCCAGAAGGCGCGCTGCTGGTTGCCTTGGCCCATTATCAATCCGACCGTAGTCTCTTGTTTCTCTGGCATGACGTGATTCGTAGGGGAAGGCCCGAACAGCATGTTGCTCATGCGCTCGTGGGGCTGCGTCTGATGCCTGTCGACGACCAAGGCGCGGTGGAGCATAGTCTGCCCAGGGCACTGCTGCGTGGCTTGGTGGATTATGGAGAAACGCTTATCCGTCTTGGTGACAAGAAGGGAAAGCCTTGGTTGGAGGAACTGGATTTCCTTGCTGCCGTATACCCCATGAGCAAGGATGCCTGGAGCCGCCGGTTTCGCGAAGTCGTCGAGATTCGGGAAATCTCAAGGGATCTGAGCAACTTGCTGGATCAACGTTATCCCGTGACGCGGCAAAGTCATAAATTTACATCAGCCAAAGGTGTACTTTCACCACCTGGCCAGGATGAGCGCAACAAACTGTTGTTGCGGATTGCGTCTGATTTTCAGGGTGCGAAAGCAGCGCTTTCCGCTTATTTTGATCACCATCGACTCTATGCCCAAGAGAGTGGCGACAGCTTTTATCTTGTGCGTAGTTTTTGTAATGTCGGGGATCGGTTACTTGAGTTTGATCAAACGTGGGCACGGGAGTTGGCTCACGAAGCCGTTAGGTGGGAGCCAAATAATCATCACGCTTGGACTCTGCTAGCCCGTGCTTTAGAAAAAGAAGGGGACTGGCGACGGGCGGAAGCGGTTTATTGGGCAGCACGGAGGCGGTTTCCGCAAGACTCATTTACGCACTCGCAACTTGGCCACGCTTTGATCGTACACAATCAGGCCGATCTGGGCGAAATGGTGTACCGGCAAGCGATTCAGTTGTTCCCTAGTAGCGATGTTTGTTGGCATGATCTTGGGCATGCACTGCGTATAACTGGGCAGCCTGAAAAAGCGCTAGAAGTGTACAACGAAGCACAGATGAAGTTCCAAAATGATCACATTGCAGCAAGCGTCATCACTGATATCTTAATTGAACAAGGCCGGCTGACTGAAGCCGAAAAAGCCTTGCAAAAGGCAGAACAGGTTACAGCAAATAATGACATGAGCCAGCGCAAGCTGGCACAGGTGCGCCAGCGCCTACAGCGTGCCATTGATGGCGCAGTTCTTAAACCGAGAACTTTGCAGACGCCTTTCGAGGCTCTTGGTGGTGATTTGAGCGCCCTTGTCGACATTACAGGCATTGATATCGGTCAGGCACCGGCATTGGGGCGAGCAAGCCTTTGGCGACGAAGCTGCAATGGCGGCTTGGAGAGAGCGCGTACTGAATTGGATAATCTGAGGGATGGCAGCGCTAAATTGATCGAACAAGGCTTACTACTCAGTGCAGAACATGGCTGGCAGGCAGCAGCCGAGTGGTTTGACGGTTGTTGGGAACGTTATGCTGGCGACGGCGTGTTGCGACTCCATCGATTGCGTGCCCTTGCCCGCGCCGGAAAAGGTGAGCAGAATTGGGCATTGGAAAAGAAACTCTACCCTGAGCTTTTGCCGGCAATCATCACCGAGGAGAAAGGCCGTCCACCACGAATCGATGTGAATCAGGAACTGTCTGATTTGTCCGAGGAACAGCATCAGGATTTGTGGTATGTTGGGCTTGCCTCGGGAACGGATGAGTATCTTCGCGACTTTGCCGAGGAGGATTATCTGGCTGCACGGCAATATGCCTGATTACTGAAACCAATATTTAACACACAAGGCGGCCAATCGGCCGCCTTTGTTCTTTCATGAAAGGCGCGGGAGAGGCAATGTCCAACTTGCGCCACGACCAGTCTCCACTTCGTTCCGCTGGTCAGGCTTATGGCGTTGTTCGCGACACGATGTCGCGTGATTATATGTGTTTGATATTACTTCACAAACTTACC
>DAINBV010000043.1:0-46313 GCA_036732725.1 Geobacteraceae bacterium
GTGTGGCTGGTGTCAGTACGGTTACCAGCGCCTGGATGTCGGTGACGGTCAAGGTCGAAAGTGAGCCCATGCCACCGGTATTATTGGCAATTGCTGACTGGAGCCGGGCAATGGTAATCCCTTTTTTGCTGGAAGTTGCCAGGGCGCCATGACAACCGGCACAGTTGTTGTTGTAGAGGGTGGCGCCATCCAGAACCGGCGCGGGAGTCGGTGCCGGTGTTGCCGGTGTTAATACAGTAACCAGCGCTTGTTGTTGTGCCGGCTGCAGGGTTGATAAAAAGCCCATGCCACCGGTGTTGTTGGCAATTGCCGTTTGTAGCCGGGTCAGGGTGATCCCTTTTTTGGTTGAGGTTGCCAAGGGGCCGTGGCAACCGACACAATTGGCATCATAGAGCGCTGCGCCGTCCAGTGCCGGTACGGGGGGGACCGGTACCGGTGCCGGGGTTGAACCGGTTGGATTGAGTGCGGCAATGATTGCCTGGACGTCGGCAGTGGTCAATGACGATAGAGCCCCCATGCCACCCACGTTACCGCTGATGGCGTTCTGTAGTCTGACCACCGTAGCCCCGAGTTTACGCGAGGTTGCCAAAGCTCCATGACATCCGGCGCAATTGGCGTTGTAGAGTGCAACACCATCAGAAGCAGGAGTTACGGGAGTTACGGGAGTTACAGGAGTTACAGGAGTTACAGGAGTTACAGGAGTTACAGGAGTTACAGGAGTTACCGCCAACAGTGTTGCCAGAGCTTGCATGTCGCTGGCTGACAAGCCGTTTAACATGCTCATACCACCACGATTGGAAGCGATGGCTCCTTGAATGGTGGCAACAGTGGCACGCCCTTTGAGAGTGGTAGTGGCCAGGTTACCATGACAACCGGCGCATTTTGAGGTGTAGAGATCAGACGCTGTGGTGGCAGCCGGTGCCGGTGTTGTGGTGGCCGGCGCCTGGAGCACAATGGCGCTGGATCCGATGCTGGTGACCGGTACGGTAATGGCGGCAAATTGAAATTTGGGATTCGGATTTTTATTGTTCGGATTATTGCAGAGTGTCATGGCGCCGGAAGGGGTGATCGTGACCGAAATGGCGTCCATCACGGCATCGATACCGGTGCTGTTGGCGCTGAAGGGGGTGTTCATGATACTGCCGCTGAAGCCGACCTCTTTCAGCAAGGGGGCCAACAGGTTTTGTACTGACTGGTCGGCTGCTGCGATGTTCGTGGTTGCTGCATCGATTTCCGTCTGCTTGTGGTTGGTATAGAGCGCGTCAAGATCAGCGCCGCCGGCAGCCTGGGCGACTACGATGGTGGTGAGGGGTGTGACGTTGGTCATGCCGACATCGGTGGCAATTGAGTACAGGTTCTTGCCGATTCCACTTGTTTTGAGGACAAATGGTGGTTTCAAACCGCTGGCGTCAAAGGAAAATGAACCGTCGCTACCGGTGCGCATGCTCTTTTCGATCGGTGTTGCCGACGAGTCTTTCAGGAAAATCTCGCCATCCACCGGCGCTCCGGTCGCTGCCACACCGGTTACCAGCTTGGCTGCCGCCGGGGCGGCACCGGCGCCCGCTGCCGGTCCACTGCCGCCATAGCAGCCGGAAAATACTGTCGTTATCATCAATAAAGCTACTGCATACAACCATTGTGTTGAAATCCTCATATCGTCTCCTTTTCGCGTTTGTCCCTGGCACAGGCTCTGTGTCGTCAGGTGCGTTTCAAGTGTTCGATATTTCGGCGACCCGGCTGTCTCGTAGAGACCCTTGGGCTTTCCGTCCCACCTTCACAGGTGGTTTAGTATTATCGTATATCTTTAATTCAATCGTGTTTCGTGATGATTGCTACGATTCCTCTTATCTCGTGTCGCTCGGTTCCTCCTTCTTGTGGCTGGTAGTTGACTCCGATTGGGCGCAAAAAAGCCGGGAGCTTGGTATCGAATGCTCGACATTTCGGCGACCCGGCTGTCTCGTTGAGACCCTTAGGCTTTCCGTCCTACCCTCGCGGATAGTTTAGTATTATCGTGTATCAGTTTCTGGTCTATATGTTGACTATAATAGTCGTGAATATAGCAGAGCGTGTCTCGAATGGCAAGCTTTTTTTAAAGCGGGGCAAACGTGAACTGCTGGCTGATTATTCCGCTCTGGTCGCGGAGCGTGCACGGGTGTTATTGCAATCAGTCGGCGATGCTTCCGCCGCAGCTGAATCCGCTGCCGGCGGTACAGGCAAAGCAGTGCTCGCCAATCGCGATCGGCGTCCCTTTGGACGGTAGCCGGGTCAGGGAAGAGATATGTTGTCTGGCGCCGCTATGGGGCAAGGCGGCGGCGAGGTTGAAATCGCAGTCAAACAGGTAGCCATCCCAGTTGACCGATATCAGCGAACAGCACATCAGTCCGGCCAGCGTGCCCGGGTTGAAGCGTTGCTTCAGTTTCAGCAGATAGTCATCCAGATTGCCGGAACGTTCCAGCCAGCTGCGGAAGCGTCCCAGCGGCACGTTGGCAAAGCTGAACAGCTGGTTGAAGCAGATACCATGTTTGCGGAGCAGTTCCTTGCGGAACCGTTCTTCAGCCTGATGTTGAGGGACCGGCAGAAACGCTCCTCCCGGATTGACCGCCAGGTCGAGTTCCAGGCCGCTCCCGGCTTGGCCATATCCCAGGTTGTTGAGCTGCTGCAGGACCGCCAGGCTGGTGGCGCAAACCCCGGATCCGCGCATGGAGTCGGTCTGTGAGGCAACCAGCGCCGGGAGGGAAGCGACCAGGGAAACCTGATGCCGGCGGTACAGCTCCAGCAAAGGTTGCGATTCGGGACGGGCCAGTGCCACCAGATTGGTGCGGATAATCAGTTTACCGGTCAGGGGAGCCAGTCCCGTGACCAGCCGGGAAAGATGGGGCATCAACTCCGGCGCTCCACCGGTAATGTCAATGGTAGGGAAGTCGAAGCGTCCGGCGCAGGCAATTACCTCTTCCACGGTTGCGGCACTCATCGATTCGGTCCGGTGCGGCCCCGCTTCCAGATGACAGTGCTTGCAGGCCAGATCACAGGCCAGCCCCACGTTGACCTGCAGCCAGGTGGTGCTCTCCCGGGTGAGTTCGACACCGTGGGATATGAGTGTTTCCTGAAACGTCATGTAAAACTCCCGGCAGTCACAGTGATATTTTTTCGGCAATTTTACGCATCTGGACACCGTGCACCAGCGAGGCGCCGCCGCGGATGGCGTTGGTCACGTGCAGCGCTTCGGTCATCTCCTCCAGGTTAGACCCTTTTTCCAGGCAGGAGTGGGTGTAGGCATCGATGCAGTAGGGGCATTGTACCGCATGGGCGACTGCCAGGGCAATCAGAGCCTTTTCCCGTTCCGTCAAAGCTCCTTCGGCAAAGACCGCGCCGTAGTAATCGAAAAATTTACTGGCCAGCTGCGGGGCATCCTTGCCGATTTCGCCGAACTTGTCCAGATCGGCCGGGTTGTAATAGCTTTCCATTTCAGCTCCTTGGTTTGAATTTGGTAGAGAGCGCCGGCAGCAGCGCAAACAGCCCGAGCAGCGCCAGCGAGGCGAGTACGCGGGGGGTGGCGATGGCGGAGAGTGAATCGACGGTCGCCAGGCTGGCGCCGGCATTGACAAAGACGAAACCGCCCGGAATGATCCCGATCATGGTGCCGAAAAAGAAGGTCCGCAGCGGCAGCCTGGTCACAGCGGCGGCCAGGTTGATCAGGAAAAAGGGGAAGAGCGGCACCAGGCGCAGGAAGAGCAGGTAGTGGAAGCCGCGCTGCTCCATTTCCCGGTTGATCCCGGCCAGCTGTGAGCCGAACCTGTTGATTACCAGATCCCGCAGCAGGTAGCGGGTTACCAGGAAGGCGAGGGTAGCGCCGATGGTGGCAGCCAGGTTGGCGTAGAGTGTTCCCAGCAATGGCCCGAAGATCGCCCCGGCCGCCAGGGAAAGGATGGCGGCACCTGGCAGCGAGAGTGCGGTCTGGATGATATAGAGCGCCATGAATCCGGCAACGGTGGCTGCCCGGTGACCGGAGTAGTAGCCGAGCAGCACCTGGTGGTTGGCTTTCAGAGATGCCAGGGTCAGGTAGCGCATGAGATCGAAAGAGAAAAACAGGAAGACGGCCAGTGCCCCGGCCAGCAGAAGGAGCGCTTTTTTCAGGTTCATGGGCGGCGCCCCCATTTCAGCCAGCCGGCCAGCAGACGCCTGGCCAGCGGCGTCAATCGGCTGCGCTGGTAGGCGTCGGCCAGCCGCTTGATCACTTCCGCCTGGGTCGGGTAGGGGTGAATCGTCCGTCCGATGGCCGACAAACCGAGACCGTTGACCATGGCCAGGGAAAATTCGTTGATCATCTCGCCGGCGTGGCGGGCCACCAGGGTGGCGCCGAGGATCCTGTCCGTTCCCGCTTGCAGGTGGACCGAGGCAAACCCCTCGCTTTCCCCGTCCAGCACGCACCGGTCGATCTCGGACAACGGCACGGTCAGGGTGGTCAGCCTGATTCCTTTCTGGTCGGCCTCCTGTTCGGAGATGCCGACCCGGGCGATTTCCGGATCGGTGTAGGTGCAGTGGGGAATGATCAGCGACGATGCTTTCTGACGCCCCATGAACAGGGCGTTGGCGATCACGATCCGCGCCAGAGCATCGGCCGAGTGGGTAAACTTGTGGGAGGAACAGATGTCGCCGGCAGCATAGACCCGGCGATTGGAGCTTTGCAGGCGCTGATTGACCCGGATGCCGCTCCGGTCGTAGGCAATTCCCCCCTGTTCCAGGTCAAGGCCATCGGTGGCCGGTCTCCGCCCGGTGGCCACCAGAATCTGGTCGGCTGGTAGCTGCACGCTCCGGCCATGCTGCTCCAGGCGGATCATCTTCCCCGTTTCCCCTTGCCCCACACCCTGCAGGTTTGCCTCCAGATACAGTTCGATCCCTTCCCGGAGCAGCACGCGCTGCAGGAGTCGGCTGGCGTCATGCTCTTCATCCCCCAGCAGTCGGGAACCGTGACCGATCAGGGTGACCCGGCTGCCGAAGCGGGCAAAGACCTGGGCCAGCTCGCAGCCGACCGGGCCGGTGCCGATCACCGCCAGGCGTGGGGGAAGCTCGGTCAGGGAAAAAATGGTTTCATTGGTCAGGTAACCGCTCTCCGCCAGGCCGGGAACCGGAGGAACGTCGGGGCGGGCGCCGCTGCAGACAACCGCTTTTTTGAAGAACAGCTGTTTCCCGTCCACCGCGATGCACTCCCTGGATACAAAGCGCCCCTGGCCGATGAATACGTCCACCCCCAGCTGGTCGCGGAAGCGTCGGGCCGAATCGTGAGCGCTGAGCTCGGCTCGCAAATTGCGCATCCGCTCCATGGCAACCCCGAAATCGAAACTCAGCCGGTCACCACCCTGCAGGCCGAAACGAGTGCTGTTACCGGCATCCCACACTGCCCGGCTGGCGCGGATCAGCGCCTTGGACGGCACGCACCCCACGTTGAGACAATCCCCTCCCATCAGATGCTGTTCCACCAGGGCGACTTTGGCGCCCAGACCGGCTGCGCCGGCGGCGCAGATCAAGCCGGCTGTTCCGGCGCCGATCACCACCAGATTGTAACAGCCATCCGGGTCGGGATTGACCCAGTCCGTTGGATGGACATTGTTCACCAGGGTCTGGTTGTAGTGGTCAAGGGGGATGATCTGAGGGGGAGCAAGCATGCCGGTTACCCCTTCTCGGGCGGGGTGATGCCGTATTTTTCCATGCGATAGATCAGGGTGTGGCGCGGTATGCGCAGGAAACGGGCCGCCCCGGTCTGGTTCCAGCCGTTACGTTCCAGCGCCTGCACCACCACCTCCCGCTCCAGCTGTTCCAGGGAATACCCCTCGTCCGGCAGGTTGATCACGTTTGAGCTTGAACGGGATGCTCCCGGCTCGCCGCTTCTGGTACGGATCTTCTCCGGCAGGTCGGGGAGGGTAATGGTGTCGCAATCCCGCATGATCAGGAGCCGCTCCACGCAGTTTTCCAGTTCGCGTACATTCCCTGGCCAGCCGTAGCCGGTGAGCGCCGCCAGGCTGGCCTGGTCGAACGCCACCTGGCTGGCGCCATACTTCTTGCAGAAGTGTCGCAACAGCAGCGGGATGTCATCCCGGCGCTGACGCAGGGGGGGGAGATGGATCGGAATCACGCAGAGCCGGTAAAACAGGTCTTCCCGGAAGCTGGCGTCAGCCACCTGTTGTTCCAGATCCCGGTTGGTGGCGGCCACGATCCGTACATCAAGCTTGATCTCCCGCCCCCCGCCGACTGCTTCGATGGTCCGTTCTTGCAAGGCGCGCAGCAATTTGGGCTGCAGCTCCAACGGCAGTTCACCGACTTCGTCCAGCAGGAGCGTTCCCCCATCGGCCAGTTGGAACTTGCCCGGCTTGTCTTTCACCGCTCCGGTGAAGGCCCCTTTGACATGGCCGAATAGCTCGCTTTCCAGCAGGTCGCGCGGGATTGCGGCGCAGTTGATGGCCACAAAAGGCCCGTTTTTTCGTTTGCTTCCGGCATGCAGGGAGCGGGCGATCAACTCCTTGCCGGTTCCCGATTCTCCGCTGATCAGCACCGAGGCGTCGCTGTCCGCCACCTTGCGGATCACCGCAAAGACGCTCTCCATCTGATCCGAGCTGCCGATCATGGAGTGGAAGTCGGCGCGATCCGCCAGCTCCGAGCGGAGTTGCCGGTTCTCGGCTGCCAGTCCGTTGAACTGCAGCGCCTTGGCCACCGTCAGCCGCAGCTCGTCACGGTTGAACGGTTTGGTGATGTAGTCGTAGGCTCCGGCTTTCATCGCCTCCACGGCAATATCCACCGTGCCGAAGGCGGTGATCATGATCACCAGCGTCTCCGACGAGCGTTCCTTGATCGCTTTCAGCACCTGCATGCCGTCCATGCCGGGCATTTTCATGTCGGTAATTACCAGGGGAGGGGAGAGTTCGCCGAACAGGCGCACTCCTTCCTCGCCGGAAGCGGCGGTGGCCACGGCGTACCCCGCTTCCTGGAGGTTGTATTCCAGCACCCGCCTGAGCGAGGTGTCGTCGTCGATGATGAGGATGATGGGTTTCATGGGTGTCCTGAACTAATTGCTTTGTGTGCTTTCGCTATTTAAACAGGGCCGATGTACTGCCAAAGCATGACCGGCCGGATTTGGGGCGGTCTTGGCGCTAGTTGGATTTTTCAGCCTTCCCATTTATCCATAACTCCGATTCGCTAAGATCGACGTCGTCATTCCAAACAACTCCGTAGCCCGTTTGGTCTACGTGAACATTTTTAAAAAAAGCGTCGTCTTTGAGCGAGTAGAAAGAGGATTCATCGAGGAGAGGAGAACAGTCATAAATTCTCGTCTCCCCTGTGATGAATGTAACAAAGAGCTGTTTTCCTGAAAGCGGTGTTACTGACTTTACTTTTGGGTATGTTGCCATGACACGATCACTCCAATCCGGGAAGTTGCTTAAATTGTTGTGTCTTCCACATTTCCAATAACTCGGCTTGGTAATTCAGTGTCCAATCCCGAACCATACGATCTGCTCTGGCTGGTAAATCACCCTCGATCATTTCGCAGCTTTGAATATCATATACTCCGTTGAACTCACCATAGATGGCGTGAAAATGAGGGATACCATGTTCCTTGAAATACATCTTAATTATAATTCCGTAGAATCTCGCAATTATTGGCATGAATTATCTCCTTTTGCCCCAAAACTCTGCTGGATCAATGCGTCGTGGTATAGCCGTCATCGTTGAAGACAATCCATGTGCCGGCCTGCCATGTCTTGGATTGCCCGGGGGCGTATTCCAGGGTGGTGTCGTAAGCCAGCATGCACGACTTTACATACCCGTCGGCCCGGAAGGTGATGGGGGTGGTGCTTGCAAAGGTGGCGAACTTGCCGGATTTGTATTCCAGCGGTTGTTCGGTTCTCATGGCCAGTTCACTGGAAAGAATCGCGCTGCTGTTGAAGGTGGTCTTGGCGCCGGCCCGGAAGATCGCCATTCTGCCCGGCCTGTATTCCAGAGTTTGATCATTCGTCAAAGCGAGAAAACTGGAGGTGACAAAGCCGTCGCTAAACTCGGTTTTAACGCCGGGCTGGAATTTTGTGCTCTTGCCGGAGCGATAGGCCAGTGTGTGATCGCTCGCCAGTGCGATGAAGCTGGACGCCACATACCCTTTGTTGAAGGTGGTCATTGTCCCGGCCTGGAAGCTGGTGGATCTCCCCGCCCCGTATTCCAGCGTCTGATCATAATCGAGGGTGATGAATCCGGACGCCAGATAGCCGTTGCTGAAGGTTACCTTCGATCCGGGCTGCATCTTGACGCTTTTGCCGGAATTGTATTTCAATTCCTGGCTGTAGGAACCGAGGTACAGATACCCCTCGACCACCTGTCCCTGGGAATTTCGCACCACGGTGCTGTTTTTTTGAAACATGGCGGTATCGGTGGCATTGTATTTCAAGACAGCATCATACGTCAGCATTTCGGTCGTATTGGAACCGCTGCTGCTTGACGTAGTGCTGCTGCCTGTTGTCGTGCCGGTCGTCATCGTACCGGTTGTTGTGCCGCTCGATCCGGATGATCCGCCGATGTAGTATTGCTTGCGGTCATAGATGTTGGGGTTTTCAATGCCGCTGACCTGAATGTAGAACTGGGAGTGGGGACCGCGATTGGTCAGCTTCCATGAAATCTGTCCTTCCCCCCATTTCCCCGTACTCCCCTGCACCGGCGTGCTTTGGGCCGGCGTCTCGAAAATCTGCATATTATATCCGGAATTCTTGGCCGACAATAAATCCACCCGCACATGCGGCCCCGGATCGCCGTAATACTTCCAGCCGATCTGGTAGGAATCGTTCATCTGCAGGTTCTGCTGCGGGTCGGGCGATACCAGGGTGATCCACGGTTTGCTGCAGGAGAAAATATCCCCTGATGCTTTTATGGCAGGATTGTCCAGGCTGGTGACGGTTACGGTCAGCCCCTCCCGGCTCAGGGTGGCGGGAATGCTGGGCGCTGTCCAGGTGATGGAATTCTTTTCCCGGGAGGCGACGCTTGCCTGAATTGTGTGAACCGGTTTTCCTGAGTTTGCATTACACAGCTCTATTTTAACCCCCCGCCCGTTGAGTTCGCTGTCCCAGTTTTGCTGATAGCTCCTGCCGGGAGAACATTCGGCCACTTTTGAGGTAAAGGCGAACGATCCGACCTGGATTTTAGGGAGCCGTACGTTGAACAGCTCGGATTGCCCCACGATCCTGTCGATCCAGGCATCATTGTTGTACAGATCGGCGTGAAATCTGCCGGTGACAACGAAACGGTACTGGCCGGATGTCTTTCCGGAGGGAGGGGGGGGGGCGGTCCAGGGGTAGCTGCCGTTTCCGCCCGTTCCGAGTGGCAGATTGGGGTATTCCTGCACAACCGCTCCGGAACTGTCGACAACGGAGATTTTGATTGCGGCGAGACTGGAGGAGTAGCTCCACTTGATGGCGTCCTGCGAACCGGATACCAGGGGTGATGTGGGATTGATCGGGGTGACACGTGTGACGGCAATTGTGACCGGCAGCCTGGCTGCAATCCGTGTGTCGGTATCACTGGTCACCCGCAGTTCGTAGAATCCTGCGGACGCATTGAAGGGGATGATATAGCCCGTGCGCCCCGTTCCCACTCCTTTGCCGATTTCGGCGAAGAGCCTCCCGTCTTTCCAGAGGGATACATCCGCCGAATTGTAGCGCATCCCGTTGCAGCTCCACTGTATGATTTGATACATTCCCGTATGCCATGTTGTGCCGCTCGCAGGCGTCGTGATCGTGATGGATCCCTGGGGGGGGGCATTGGGATCTTGAAGTACGGGGCGGTTTTGAGGCGTGGAAAACTGTGGTTTCGGCTTTTGCATTAGTTGAGTAGCTGCAAAGGCCTGTGACAGGAACGATAGGATGACCACTACCAGCAGCAACGACGGAACGGTTTTTAAAATTATCGTTTTCATAGAGTCCCTTTCTTTACGACGTTGATCTAGCCAACTCCAGCAGTCTTTGCTCCCGTGCCTGCCGTTCTTCAGCGAACAGCTTGTTATGGATGCTCATGATCAGCAAGCTTTCCTTGATTTCCGCACTGGTTAATATCTGGTTGGTTACGAAATAATGTCCCACCGGCTTTTGCATGAAGAGTTGATGCCGTAACAACACCTTGACCTGTGACTCCTTCAGCAGTCCCATGCTGACCGCTCGCTCGCCAAATTGGCCACCGCGTGAGACCTCCCGGAGAATAATCTCAATAAACGATTTGTGCAGCCAATTCCACTGCACGGCCAGCTCACCGATCGGCGGCCGCATATTACGCTGCCAGACCAGCGCCTCAATCATCTGCTCATAGGATATCTTGCCGCTGTAATAAAGGAACAGGCCGGTTTTCAGGGCGATGGTCGGCATCATCCCTTCGTAGTAGCGGTGGCTTGCTTCTTTCGGCTTTTTGTACGAGGGGTCGCGTTCGCGGTATATGCGCGTCGCAGAAGGTCGGTAGGTGTGTGTCCTGGGAGCCCATTGGGGTTTCTTATGCTTGCTGATCTGTTCGTTGAAAAGTTCGGCCGACACGTGTGCCGAGTCACGTGCCACCAGGAAGTCGTTCAACAGGTTGTACGCTTCGGTAACCTTCCAGAAGTTTGCGTTGAGCAACTCGTTATGGAGGGCATGGTTCAGGTCCGGGTGGGTAGCTTTCGCGGCAGCCCGGTGGGCAGTTTTAAGCTCGGCGGCGGAAAACTGCTGGATAGCCTGGGCGGCGTTATCGCAGCTGCCGAACAGCAAGCGGTGCGCGTCGAACAACAACGATTTTGAAAAATGGAATTTTTTCTTAATGTTATCAGCCATGGTTAGTCTCTTGAGAGTTGAGTTTTCAATTTGTAAGCAAACTTTTCAGAAAGACTTTACTCTCGCGGCGACGCAACGAAAGGTATGTAAATTTTTGTTTTGGTTTCGTCGCGTCGTTGCGCCGTCGCGTGATACACGTTTTTCAGTTCAGGCTTGGAAGCGTAATAAGTATGTCAGGTCTACACTAACACCCATCACACTTATTCTGTCAATGTGTAGAGCAATTGTCATTTTCCCTTATTCAGTCAACGATTTGATTGCGGAGACAAACTCTTGTGCCGCTGATACCGCATTGCGGGCATCTTCCTCAGTTACTTCGGCAAAATCCCTGTAATCCAACTCCATGCGTTCATCGAACAGGTCATAAAGCATCTTGGCAAAACGCGCATCAAGCTTCCCGGTATGGATAAACTCCTTATTAAAGATCCCTATCACACCGGAATGTTTCGATGTTTTGTGGGGGGTGTTGGAATGGATAAAAAGAGCAAGTACCGCATAGAACATTGCATAATACGACCGATTAACAATTGAACGTGGAGAAAACCCTATCTCCAGCATCTTAACTGCTTCAGCGAGAGTTTCCTCCGCTTGCCTCATGCGGTAACCAAAAATGGTTTCACGATCTGTCATACCGGAACCCCTTCTTCCATAATCACGCGAATAATCGGCGATGACCGTAAAGCGGAATCTTCAATCTCGTGCCTGCTAAACAAAAGTGTAGTGACAACAATCCCGGTCTCCAACGTCATCTCCCAAGCAGCGTTTTTAACCCTGTTTTTCAACTCTTTGTCAATCGTTTCAAACTCCATAAAAATATCCATATCGGAAAACTCATCAACATCGCCCCGTGCTCGGGAACCAAAAAGCCGGAAATCAATCAGCGGTATAATCTTCGATACACGTTTTTTCAGTTCCCTGGCTGTTTGAAGATCATGTTGAGTCATGGGCATTTTTGCCTCCATTTAGTAATTATTGTTGTAAAAACGGGGTGCTGCCTCTCAATGGGGGAACGATCAGAGTGGAGGCTGATTATAAATGATCTGTTTCACTTTATTGTCCCTGACGCAATCCTTTAATAACGTTCGCTGCTATTAAAACATGTTCCACTTACCTTTAATAAGCAAGAAGGCTGTTTAAGGATCGTCATTGCGTGGACAAGGCGGGAAGGTTTATTCTTGCCTGACTATATCGACCGAGATCTCCACCGCCGGAATCGTTCCTCTGTTCTCAAGCCAGTGTGTGGTGTTCCTGTCCTCGGGCCAGCCCACTCCCGGCCCATAGTCCGTAGCGACTCCATTTCGATGGTCAGTGATCGTTCCTTGCAGTATGTAGACGGTGCCTGGTCTGTCTTTATGGTCGTGAATCGGGCCGAAGACGCCTCCAGGCTCGATGGTCACCATGCGCATTCGCAGTTGGCGTCCTGCCATCCCCTCGATCTCAGGGCCAAGGTCAACCGTTGTAAGTAACTCCACCGTAACGCCTTTCGTCTCAGTTGCCACCTGTTCGTTGCTCATCGTGTTCTCCTGTCTGTATTTCATGGGCGAGTGACGGGCATGAGGCACACCGGTTCGGCGGGGGCTTTTTCCCGCTGACCGGTGCTGCCGTTAATTGAATATTCGATTTTCTCGCAGTTGGTTTATCTGGTATTGTCAAATACGAGTTCTACTCCACTAAGGTTCTCTTAGATTTTGACTAATCAGTTGGCTTGGATATCTTCAACGAAGAAATCCTGCTTATTTTGAATGATCTATCTTCATTCCTGAGGTGACAATAGCCTCTTACACATTTTGAGTTTTTTTTAAGTATCATCTCATGCGGGTCGATAGTTCTGTGACTAACTTCTCCGTTGAATTTTCTGTATTTGAATTCAATGGTTGTATTCGTTTTAATCGCTTTCTCTAAGATGCTAGTATTGCTAATTGTTTTCTCGCTCGCCTTGATGGTTCTTCCTTCCGAGAATTTCTGAACACCATGCTGACCTTTGTGACAGTTTTCACACAACAACGCCAAGTTCGAATTTTTATGATCTCCTCCTTGTGATAATGGGGTCTTGTGGTGGATGTGAAATGGGCCACGTTTGGTTCCGCAATTTTCACATTTTCTGGCGCGTGTATCCTTTTTCCTAAACTTCCTGTCTTCCCAATCTGGCGGGTATTCAGGCCAAAAGTCAAAAACAGGCTTCACAAGGATATAGATTGCTTCAGCTTCCTTACGGATTTCATTGCTTCGTGTTTGGTTTGAAGTAGAAAAAGCTCTTTGTTCAATCCTAAGCTGTTCTATTTTAGAGCTGATATTTGTTTTTGTGGTCTTTAGTACTTCAAGTTCTTTCGTATAAGTAGCGCTAAGAAATCGTGCGATGAGTCCGGCATTAGCCTTATTACGGCTTATTACAGCGTCGATTTCTTTGCTCTCTTTATTGTAGCTGTCGAATAAATGATTATTTGGGAATTCAGCAATTGCAAGCTTATTAGCACGATCATTTATTGTTACAACTCTCTCCCATATGTCCATCACGCATTTTTCGTGACAAGCTCGATTATTTGTTAAGAGTTTTAAACCGTTACCATTACAACGTAGGTGACATATCGGGCATGTTTTACGAGAATTATCCAAAAGATTGTTTCTCCTTATCGTCTTTCCGTGAAGCGAATAATTAGACTCCATATTTTTTTCAAAGTGGGGCGATTTCTTCACATGGGACATTTAAGCTGGGCCGACTCCAACGAGTTTAGTTTAGTCTTTCCATTCGCTACGTCTGGCAGGCAAGCGGGTGTCGGCAGTTCGCAGTTTTTTAGATCCCCTATTTCCGCGAACAACGGGATCGCCGTTCTTGTCGACCGTCACAAGAGTCTCTTTCTTGATGTTGTTGTACTTGTCGTCTACGACATCATACTCAAATGAGACGGTATCAGTCTTATATGCCCACTGCTGGCTCCCGAAGACCAGGAAAGTGTACATTACGTTATCAATGAAGATTGCATGAGAGTGTCGCGCTTTAGTGTTGCCTCCTTTACTGGGCGGACGACTTTTTTCCTTGAGGATGGTAGTGTAATTCTCGATCTTAGCGTTGATGATCTGCGGCATTCTCAGTAACTCCTTTTTCTTTGCGTTCAACTCATTATTCCCCGGTTCACGCGCGCGTGAACCGGGGAACTCCCCAAACGGAACATTTATCCTTCGTTCCGTTCTCCCGGCAAGCGCACCACTACCGTTGTCCCGTTACCCGGCTCACTCTCCACCACCAACGTCCCGCCATGGGCCTCGATAATCTTGCGGGTGACCGCCAGACCGAGACCGGTGCCGTCCGGCTTGGTGGTGTAGAACGGCTCGAAGATGCGTTGCAGGTCGTCCGGGGCGATCCCGGCGCCGCTGTCGCGGAAGGTGATTTCCAACCCCGATTCGAACGTGTTGAGGAGAATATTGACGTTGCCGCCCGATGGCGTTGCTTGCAGGGCGTTGATGACGATGTTGAGGAAGGCCTGACGCAGCTTCTCGCCGTCACCCCGGACGATCCCCTCGTGCGGGGCTGCTTCAAACTGCAGGGCGATGCCGCGATCCTCGGCATCCCTGGCCACCAGGGTGACGATGGTCTCCAGCTCCTCGCGGAGCGAACAGTCGTGCCGCTCCACCGGTTGCTGGCGCGCCATGCGCAGGAAATCCTCCACCACCCGGTTCAAGCGCTCGGTCTCCTTGATCTGGATCTCGATGAACTCATGCTTCGGGTCGCCGGGGCGGTAATCATCTTTCAAAATCTCGGCCGTGCCACGGATGGAGCCGAGCGGGTTGCGGATTTCGTGGGCCAGCACCGCTGCCATCTCCCCCAGGGTGGAGAGCTTTTCCGCCTGACGCAGCTGCTTCTCAACGGTGATTACCCGCTCGGACTGGAGCTGAAGCTTGTGGTATGACTCCTCCAACCCTTCCGCCGTGCGCTGCAATTGCAGCGTGCGCTCCTGCTCCCGTTGAGCCAGCAGCCCGGTGACACTGCCAACCACGTTGTACATCACGATTTCCATGTACTTTTCCATCTCCAAGGTCAGCCTGCCCCCCCATTGGAACAGGATGTGCGGGGCATAGGCGATGCTGATCGCCAGAGCGCAGCGGAGACCGTCTGCCGCCGAGTGGTGTTATGCTAGTTCAACTTTCAGGCTTTTACCGAGGGCAAGGGCCGCTCTTTCGAGGGTTTGGAGGGTAACTGAAACATTGGCAGGATCAAGGAGCCTGTCCAAGGCTGTGCGACTAGTGTGCATCTTCTCGGCCATAGCGGTTTTTGAAAGGTTCGTTTGTTTCATTTCCTGTTCTATCTGGAATGCAATGACCCTTTTGATTGCTGCCGCTTCTGCCTCTGCACGTAGACCTTCTTCTTCAAGAAAATCATCGAAGTTTGATCCTAAATGTTCGTTTTTCATTTTGGGCCTCTTTTGTAGGTGCCAAGGCGGTTTAATGCCGTCTTGAGTTCGTTTTGTGGGGTCTTCTGTGATTTCTTCATAAATCCATGCAGTAAAATCATGAACTCGCCGTCAACCGTGAAGAACACCCGTGCAATGCCGTCTGACAATCTTGTTCGGACCTCCCACAGATCCTTGTCGATCTTTCTGATGAGCGGCATTCCCAAAGGCCAGCCAAGCTGAGCGGTCTTGATATCTTCGCCTATTTGCCGCTTGTCATCACGATGCAAATCCTTCAGCCACTCCCGGACCGGCTCATTGCCGGCTTCGGATCGATAAAATACGACTTTAAGGACAAAAGAAATATAGGTCATTTGTGGTCTATTGTACCAATATTGGTACGCATGTCAATTTTTGTTTTCATGATTCCTCAAGCACCCCTTAAGTTGACAATAATCAGCAACGAAAGGAGTGCGACCAAAAGAGCAACGAATAGTCCGCAAAGATATGGAAGCAATTGTTTTGCTGTTTTTCCTGTGAAGTTATTTGCTTTATGACAATAGCCTCCTCCAAGTAAGGCCGCTCCACAAGAAACCAGCGGGTTCAGGCTTCCAAGCTGGTAAGTTATGTGATGTTTTTTACAACTTGTCATCTCGGAAGCCCGTAGCTTGCCCCTCTCCTATCTTTTATTTCTGATTCCGTTTGCACCACCACCAGATATCACCCATACGGATTTATGTGTTTTAGTGGTTTTGCGGCAAGAATGAGTTGCAAGGGTTTCAGAAGTTTCAGGTCGAAACTTCTTACCACAGTAGGGGCAGGCAGGAATGCTATTATTCCTTATATTCTGAGCAACGGTGAGCTTTGCTTTCTTGAGGGCAGTTTGCAGATTTTTTTGAGCCACCCTTAATTCACTTAATGATTTTATGTTGTTGCCATTCTTAGCGGCTTCAATAATCTCGACAGGAATAACTTTTTCAGCGACAGCCCATTCAGCAAAAGAGGTATTAGCGGTTCCACGTTTGTAGGTACATAGGTAATTGGTGAAAGCTTGATGAACCTCTGGAGCTTTCAGACGGATTGAATTACAAAGCACAGGCATGCTGCAATATTTGGAAGCACATAACTGGTCAATATTCTTCAAGATGTCGTTGACAGTTTTAAGGCTAACCAGGATTGCATTGAAATGCTTCCTGTTCTCTATAGCTGTTGTTGCCCCTTTTGCTTGATTGGACATTTGCTTTCCTCGCTTAATGACCTAATCCTTCAAATGTGTTTTCAGAAGATGAAACACCTCAAAGTGATCAGCTTTACATGACATGCTTAAACCATTGACAGCCTCTTGAAATGCAATGCTATTAATAAGGTTGAATTGTTCAGATAATGGATTTTGGGGGACTCCTAGTATTGGGTCATTAAATGAATCAAATTGGTCGCTAGTTAAGTCATACACATATCCATTGACCGTTACCCAAAAATGACATTCCGCTTTTATGTGATTCCATGCCTCGACTATCCGGATATCTGATTCAGGATATTTGTCATTTATTAGCTCTGCAAAAAGGTAGGATACTATTTTGCAGCAATTATTTGGAAAACCGTGCAAGAAAGGTGATTTTAATCTATGTTTTGATTCTAAAAGCACAGTTCTCAATTTAACTGCATCTTTACTTACACCTTCTATCATATTTCCCTCTTTTCAACTCATTATTCCCCGCTTCGCACGCGCGCGAACCGGTGATCTGTTCTCATGGGACATTTATCCTTCGTTCGATTCTCCCGGCAGGCGCACCACCACCGTTGTCCCGTTACCCGGCTCACTCTCCACCACTAATGTCCCGCCATGGGCCTCGATAATCTTGCGGGTGACCGCCAGACCGAGACCGGTGCCGTCCGGCTTGGTGGTGTAGAACGGCTCGAAGATGCGTTGCAGGTCGTCCGGGGCGATCCCGGCGCCGCTGTCGCGGAAGGTGATTTCCAACCCCGATTCGAACGTGTTGAGGAGAATATTGACGTTGCCGCCCGATGGCGTTGCTTGCAGGGCGTTGATGACGATGTTGAGGAAGGCCTGACGCAGCTTCTCGCCGTCACCCCGGACGATCCCCTCGTGCGGGGCTGCTTCAAACTGCAGGGCGATGCCGCGATCCTCGGCATCCCTGGCCACCAGGGTGACGATGGTCTCCAGCTCCTCGCGGAGCGAACAGTCGTGCCGCTCCACCGGTTGCTGGCGCGCCATGCGCAGGAAATCCTCCACCACCCGGTTCAAGCGCTCGGTCTCCTTGATCTGGATCTCGATGAACTCATGCTTCGGGTCGCCGGGGCGGTAATCATCTTTCAAAATCTCGGCCGTGCCACGGATGGAGCCGAGCGGGTTGCGGATTTCGTGGGCCAGCACCGCTGCCATCTCCCCCAGGGTGGAGAGCTTTTCCGCCTGACGCAGCTGCTTCTCAACGGTGATTACCCGCTCGGACTGGAGCTGAAGCTTGTGGTATGACTCCTCCAACCCTTCCGCCGTGCGCTGCAATTGCAGCGTGCGCTCCTGCTCCCGTTGAGCCAGCAGCCCGGTGACACTGCCAACCACGTTGTACATCACGATTTCCATGTACTTTTCCATCTCCAAGGTCAGGCCGCCCCCCCATTGGAACAGGATGTGCGGGGCATAGGCGATGCTGACAGCCAGAGCGCAGCAGAGCCCGCCCCGCAAGCCGAACCAGAGCGCCGCCAGGATGATCGGCAGGTAGTAAAAACGCTGGAATATGTCGTGGAAGTAGTGCAGATGCAGCGGCGTCAGGTAGTGCAGCAGGCTGATGCCGATGATTGAAACAACCAGGATCAAGACTCGGACGAAGGGGAGCTTCATGCGGTCACGGTGTGGGGATGAACTTCATGGCAGCCGAGTTCATGCAGTAGCGCAGCCCGGTCGGTGGGGGGCCGTCGTTGAATACGTGTCCCAGATGGGCGTCGCAGCGGGGGCAGAGTACCTCGGTCCGTTTCGAGAACAGGCTGTTGTCTTCACGGGTGGCCACATTTTCCGGCGCAATCGGCTGCCAGAAACTCGGCCAGCCGGTGCCGGACTCGTACTTGTGCTCCGAGCTGAACAGGTCGTTGCCGCAGCAGGCGCACTGGTACACTCCCTTGGCATGGTTGTTCCAGGTTGCTCCCGTAAAGGCGCGTTCGGTTCCCTGCTCACGGGCCACATGGTACTGCTCGGGAGTCAGGAGTTTCTTCCATTCGTCGGGGGATTTAACAATTTTGCTGGTCATGATATATCCTTTCGCGGCAACGGAATAGAGCCGCAGGTTGACTGATTGAGCTGATGCGGCGGTCGTGGTGGCAGCGGTCGTGACAACCTCTTGCCGGCGGCAGGCGGTTGCCATGACCAGCAGAACCGATAGTATGATCAGGGTCTGAAATCGCATGGTGTCATCTCTCTTCTGCCGGTTAATGTCCGGCCAGGTTGCCCCACAACTCCTGCAAACGCTTGTCCCGGCCGCAGCTGCTGCGGTAGTAGCGATAACGGAGCGGATTCTTCTTGTAGTAGTGCTGATGGTATTCCTCGGCCGGATAGAATTGCGAGGCTGCCGTGATCTCGGTTACAATCGCTGCCGGGAACGGTTTGCTCTTGCTCAATGCTTCTCTGGACTTGAGGGCGGCCGCGCGCTGCTGTTCGGAAGCGTAAAAAATTGCGCTGCGGTACTGGTGTCCCTGGTCGCAAAACTGACGATCCTGAACAGTCGGATCGATGTTGTGCCAGAAAACATCCAGCAGGCGGGTATAGCTGATTTTCGAGGGATCAAAGGCAATCTGCACCGCTTCGGCATGCCCGGTGCCGCCGGCAGAGACCTCCTTGTAGGTCGGATTCTTTTTCTGGCCGCCGGTATAGCCGGGGGTGACTGAAATCACACCGTCCAGTTTGTCAAAGGGTGCTTCCATGCACCAGAAACAGCCGCCGGCAAAGATGGCATATTCGCTTGCCGCTTCTGCTCCTCCCGGACGCAGCGAGAGGGTCACCAGGCAGACGACGGCCAGTACCAGACGATAGAAGGTAACCATACTGAACTCCTTTGAAAAATGGCAGTAGTTGCTGATGGCGGTATTGTCTACCGACTGCCGGAAAAGTTCAAGCCAAACGTACGTTGATTGTTGTATCTTCCGGTCAGTGATGTTTCCCGTTTCCAGCTCCCGGGGCAATCGGCAGGTACACCCTCAACCGGGCTGTCGCGGGGTGAGCGGAGCATGGTGATATTGTTTTATTATTCAGCTCTTCATCATTCCTTAACTATCATCGTGCTACAGTGCGTGTCAGGGAATAATCAAACAAAAGTGGCACATGGTAGTGAATTAACATGGGTAATCGGAGGGAGGGCTCTTGTGAATAGATTGTCTACACGGATTTTGGCCGGATTTGCTGTCCGGGGGATTGCCTGCAAAACGGCTAACATGCTGGTTGTCACGATGTTTTTGATATCCGCAACGGCTCTCCCGGCCCTGGCCGACTGGTTTGATGACCGGCATACGGGTGAACAGCACGGGTATGACGTCAATGAGAGCAAGTTCTATGGCACCGTGGAGAACCTCCCCCGGGGAGGGATCGGCACCTGGGTCGTCAATGGCCGGGAGATCACCGTCACCAGGGAAACCAGGATCAAGGAGAAGTACGGCACGGCTGCTACCGGCTCCTATGTGGAAATCAAGGGGAACAACACCGGTAAGACGTTCGTCGCCTACAAAGTGGAAGTGAAGCGCTCCCGCAAATAGTCATGGTGATGGCCGCGGTGCTGGATGCGGGGTGGTAGGGGAATTGAGCAGGGCAATTGAGTACATGTGGGAGGGATGAGATGGCAGCGGAGCATACGATTAAACAACGAAATTTTCTTGGCTTCGGCGCACTTTTGATTCACCTGGGGCTGATGGCCGGTGGTCTGGCGGCCTGGCTGACCGGCCTGTTGGCCGGGGACTACAAGAAAGCGGAACACCTGGGATTTACGCTGCATAGCTGGGTCGGTATCGCGATGGTTTCCATCGTTGCCGTGCGTGTTGTTGCCGGGATTGTGGGGCCGCCGAGTGTCCGTTTTACCTGCTGGATGCCGTTTACCCGCGAGCGCTTCCAGCTGGTGCTGGAGGATATCTCCGGTCTGATGCGGGGGAAACGTCCCCTGCGTCCCACCCATCTCGGTCTGGCCGGCGCGATCCAGACCTTTGGGGTGATACTGTTTATGGTGCTGGCTGCCAGCGGCGCCTACCTCTATCTTACGCTGGTTCCGGGACAGAAGTCCCATGGTCTGGTACATGATATCAAGGAATTGCATGAAATCGGTTCGGTGCTGATCCCCCTGTTCCTGACGCTCCATCTGGGGGGAGTGCTCATTCATGGCCGTCATGGGCGCTACCTGTGGCGCAAAGTTCTTCTACTCTCTAATCAGAGCTCCCCCACGGCAGTCAATGCCGGTGAAGTCAGGGTGAAATCATGAAGGTGCTGATCATCGAAGACGAACAACGGCTGGCCCAACTCCTGAAGAAAGGGCTGGAAGAATGCTCCTTTACGGTTGACCTGGCGTTTGATGGCGAAGAAGGGTTGTACATGGCTGAAAACTACCCCTACGACGGGGTGGTGCTGGATCTCACCCTTCCCAAGATGGATGGGCTCAAGATTCTCTCCTCCCTGCGCTCCATGAACCGGGACGTTCCGGTGTTGATCGTTACCGCGCGGGGAGAGGTGGATGACCGGATCAACGGCCTTAACATCGGGGCTGACGACTATCTCCCCAAACCGTTTGACCTGAACGAATTGATCGCCCGCCTGAAAACCATCATCAGGCGAAGCAAGGGGAAAGCGTCGCCGATCCTGACCATCACCGATCTGGTGATCGACACCAATGCCCGGGTGGTCAAGCGGGGAGGGGCAGAGATCGTGCTTTCGGCCAAGGAGTACGCGCTGCTGGCCTATCTGGCGCTCAACAATGGCCGGGTCGTCAGCAGAACCGAGCTGGTTGAACATCTCTACGCCACCGATTCCGAATGGGAGAGTAACGTGATTGATGTCTTTATCAGCAATCTGCGCAAGAAAATCGACAAAGGGTTTGATCTCCCCCTGATTCACACGGTGCGCGGCGCCGGCTATGTGTTGAAGGGAGATGCATGAAGCGCGCTCCCTGCTCCATCTCCTGTCGGTTGTTTGTCTGGCTGCTCGGGTGCAGTGCCATAATTTTTACGGCGGTCGGGCTGTTTTTGTACTACGAGGTGGAAGAAATTGTGCTCGCCTCGACCGACCGCGCGTTACATTCCAAGATGGAAATCTGTACCGGCCTGCTCCACGAAAAAGAGGGTATGGTGGAACTGGAACTGTCGGAAATCGTCTCCGGCGAATATGTGATCCCCCGCTCGGGGCACTACTATAAAGTCATGATGGACAATCGGCTGCTGGCCCTATCACCATCCTTGGTTGACGATGATTTTGCCTTTCCCGCTATTCTGCCCGGTAAAAGCGGGGAAGGTGTTTTTAATGCCAGCGGACCGGCCGGCGAACCGATCCGCGTACTGCACCATCGCTTTGTGACCCTCGGGAAAACCTTTGATTTCACGGTGGCCGAAAGCCTGGTTGACAGCCGGGAAATGGTTGCCACCTTCAAGCAGATGCTGCTGATTGCCATGGCGCTCGGCAGTGCGCTGCTCTGTGGCACCGCCTGGCTGGTCGCCCGGATGGCCCTGCGTCCCCTGGCCCATTTTTCCACCACCATCGAGACGATTTCCCACCAGAATCTGACCGAGCGGATCGATGCCGGGCAAACCGCCCGGGAACTCTCCGGCCTGGCCCACTCCTTCAACGCCATGCTGGCCAGGATCCATACCGTGTTCGAGAGCCAGAAACGGCTGGTGGCCGACGCCTCACACGAACTGAAGACGCCACTCTCGGTTGTCAAAACCCAGTGCGATGTGGTTCTGTTACGGGAGCGAACAACAGCCGAATATGTGGAGGCGATCCATACCGTGCAGGAGTCGGTACAGGGGATGACCCGCCTGATCAATGACCTGCTGTCGCTGGCGCGCCTGGATGCGGTCCCCCTGGCGAACGGTGCCCTGCGTCCGGTTTCCCTGGCCGATTGCCTGGAACACGGCGTGCAGCTTACCCAGCATCTTGCACGGGAACGGCAGGTTCAGATCAGTTGTTCCGTGGATCAATCCCTGACCGTCATGGGAACGCCGACCGGATTGGAAGAGGCGTTTCTGAACCTGATCGAAAATGGAATTCGTTATAACCGGCGGCACGGGACGGTTGCCATTACTGCCGAGCGGCAGAGGGGGGACGCTGTTGTCATGGTGCGGGATACGGGGATCGGGATCAATGAGTGTGACCGGGAGAGGATCTTCGAGCGCTTTTTCCGCGCCGCCGACGTGCGCGCCAGCAACGGTACCGGACTTGGGCTGAGCATCGTCAAGTCGATTGTCGAGGCGCATGGCGGGAAGATCACGGTGGCCAGCGAGCCGGGGGAGGGGACGGTCATGACGGTTGTCCTGCCGTTGGCTGCCGGGGAAACCGTGTAGTTTTATCCCCATCTGACAAGCCGGAACCGAAAAAACGTGTATCACGCAACGACGCAACGGCGCGACGAAAACGAAAACGAAAACGAAAAAAATAAACCTGATTGATTCGTTCAAATTAGCCGCTTGGTTCCTTGCCAATGTGATTCCCTCGGTAGCAATCGGGAGTCCAGTCTTTTAATTTCTGACGTCCGGATCCCCGGTAATGGCATTCGGGGATGACAAACTTTTGAGCGGAAGAATAGCACGGGTCAGTAAATTTAATGTCTTTCGTTGCGTCGTCGCGTCGTTGCGTGAGTAATGTTTTTCTAAATAGTTTGCTCTCACCTCGAACTATCCTCACTGGTGCCTATCCACCCGAATTCCACTTCCCCGCTTCCCATTCACATCTTCTCTCTTGTCGCCACCTGACACTGCCTGTCGAATCGCGTCCGGTGTTCCACACAAAAAAATGATCCGATCTGAAATTTCTATTTCCCCTTCATCTTCCCTTAATCTTCCAAATGCTATTTCTGTATTCAACACTGTGCAGTGCGGCAATGTGAAACGAAAATCACGGGTAAAGGGAGCAGGAACATGGGAACACTATCGGCGGGATCAATCTTTCAGGCGATCGAAAAACAATACTCGACCTACGAATATTACCGGGATGCGGTGGCTAAAGCCGGATTGACAAAATCTGACCTGAAGCAGGTCATCGAGAACCAGGAATTCTACCGCTTGCCGAGCGTGGTGACGCTTGATTTCAAGATCAGTGCCGCCAAAACCGAACTGCTCAACGACCTTAAACGCAACGATGGCACCTTCATGGTTTCCAGCAGCACTTCCGGCGATATCAGCTACATGTATTGTTCGCCGACAGATCTGGATTATATCGCCTCGTTCTATACCAAGGGGTGCCAATTCAGTAATTCTGATAACGGTTTTATTTTCATCCCCCCGGTCGAAATGCTGAACACCAGCTATGCAAAATTGTCACTGTTTGGAAAGCCGACCATTTCAAGGATGATGCCGGCCTATCGCGGGGCGGAACAACAGTTCACCATGAATGACATGCTTTCGCTCAATCTGCCGGTCTACCTCAAAAACAAGCTCACCAAGACCCATTCGATCAACATGTTTCAGTACCTGAATGTCAAAAAACTCGAGAAGATTGCCCGTCAGGACGCCTCACAGCATAAAACCATCACCTTTGTCGGTCTGCTGTTCCTGATGAACGCTTTTATCAAAAACAACGCCGGACTGCTCAAGGAACTCAATATCTCGGTCAATGTTGCCACCGCCGGCGGCGGCTGGTCCGGACGGAAAGGGAAATTCGTGATGGAGCCGATTACGAAAAACGGTTTTGTCAAACAGTTCTGCCAGCATTTCCATGTGCATAACAGTAATAATATTTCCGATGTCTATTCCTTCTGTGAGAGTCCCGTGTCGCACCGGGGATTCTATGAGGATGAGCTGAATGATTATCGCTACCTGGTTGATGAAGAGTCGATCGTGTATGCCCTGGACGTGAACAGCAGAAAGCCGGTTAAAAAGGGTGAGGAAGGGTTGTTCCTGGTTATCAACCCGCGGGGATGCGACTACTCCTGTAATGCGGTCGTGCTGCAAATGGATACCATCAAGGTACTGGAAACCTACGATAACGGGAGTGTCAAGGAGTTTACCCAGGTGAAGCGACTGGAGGGGTTGCCGGCTGAAGGGTGTGCCTACAAGGCCAACGAAATTATCGAGTCAGCCTGAAGCGATACTCGCCATCGCATTGCTTCAAGCGCGGCACAGATCCGCCGCTTGCCATCATGTACCACAGGAGAGACACCATGCGCCATGCCAACATTTTTACCACACTACAAAAACTGGCCTTCCGCGCCTTTAACAAGCTGGGATTGACCGTCGGTAACGCGGGTGAAACACGGGTCCGCAGCTGTCAATCGGCCGGCATGGCGCCGCACCCGTTAGTCACCAGGGAAGCGGTACTACAGGTCTACGGGGCGCGAGCCAGCAGCTGGCGCGGCTGGGTGGCGATCCATACCTGGATTGCCGTTAAAGCGACCGGCGCAACGGAGTACACGGTGTATGAAGTCGACGGGTGGCGATTGTCCAGTGGCCTGCCGGTGTTACGGATTGAACAGGATATGCCAGACCGCTACTGGAATGGCAAGCGTCCGCAACTGCTCAAGGAGGTTCGCGGCGCCGGAGTCGATGCGCTGATCGCCGGAGTCGACCGGGCTGCCAGGAGCTATCCCTGGCCCAAGACCTACGGTGTCTTTCCGGGGCCCAACTGCAACACCTTCACCGCCTGGATTGCTGCCAAAGTTCCTGAACTGGCGCTGGAACTTCCCGCTACCGCCCTTGGCAGCAGCTATCCAAAACTTGCTCTAGCTTGATTGCGTCAAGCATGTCGATTTCCTTCATGTATGCCGGTGCGCCTGTTCAACAGCAGAAAACCGCACGTGCCTGCTAAAAGAGAGCTGAGCAAAATGCTGATCTTTGAACTTTGGATAATTTCCGGGTCACCAAAGGCCAGGAGCGTAATGAAGATCGACATGGTGAAGCCGATACCGCCGATAAAACCCGCGCCGATGATGTGTCTCCACGAGATGTCAGCGGGCAATCGAGCTAATCCCAGCTTGACAGCTAGAAGACAAAACAGCGTGATCCCCAATGGTTTACCGGCGAACAGTCCCGCCAAGATTCCCAGGCTGTTTGACGCCACCAAGCCTTCAATCCAGTTTCCTGTCAGGGCGATGCCGGTATTTGCCAGGGCAAACAGTGGCATGATGATGAAGGCAACCGGTTTGTGCAAAAAATGCTGCAACTTGTATGACGGGGATTGGGCGTCACCACGACCAAACGGAATTGCAAAGGCGAGCAGAATCCCGGATATTGTGGCATGTACACCGGATTTGAGCATGAAATACCACATGACAATGCCAAGAATGAGGTAAAACGGCAGCCACATCACACCCAACCGATTTAAAACCAGCAACCCGGCAAAGAGCCCTAATGCCAAGGCGAAATAGAGCAGCGAAAAGTCCCCCAGATAGAACAGCGCAATTACGGCGATTGCACCCAGATCGTCTATAATCGCCAGGGCGGTAAGGAAAATCTTCAGAGATGCGGGGACTCTGCTCCCCAGCAGCGCCAGCACTCCCAGTCCGAATGCAATATCCGTTGCCATCGGAATGCCGGCTCCCCCCACGGTTCCGCTTCCCCGATTGAGCAGAAAGTGCAGCAAGCCAGGCGTTAGCATGCCGCCGAGCGCCGCAATAATTGGTAATGATGCATTTTTCGGATCAGACAGCTCCCCCACGTACAACTCTCTCTCGATTTCAAGCCCGATCATCAGGAAGAAAACTGCCATCAAGCCATCATTTATCCAGTGTTCCAGGCTGTACTTCAGAAAAATGGTGTCATTGATATCAAGCCCTACCTTGGTATGCCAAAAATCCAAATAATCATTACCAAGAGAGGAATTGGCAATTGCAATTGAAGTAATCGTGCAGAGAATCAGGATAATTCCGGAGGTCTTCTCACTCTCGAAGAAATCCACAAAGAGTTTTGTCAGTTTAGTTTTCATAGTCCTCCAACTTGGAGAGAGTCGGAAATTTTTGCCGTACCATTCCTGATTAACACAATCATTACAATAAAAAGAAGAGCCGAAAGTGTTGCCGTACTCGCGCCGAAATAGAAGGTCGCTGCCGGGGACACTCGATCCCAGAGCACGCCACCGATCAGGCTGGCGGGAAGCGTGGCCAGTCCGACAGCGGTGGCGTAGACCCCGAAGGCGGTCGCCTTGAAATCCGCTGGAATGATGGTGGCGAGAAAGGCCTTTTGTATTCCCTCGGTAAGCCCCATGAACAGGCCGTACAGACTGAACAGCACCCAGATGGCTGAAGCACTTTTTGCGACCGCAAAGCCATAGTAGAGTCCGGCAAACAGCACGAATCCCAGCAGGATGAGCCGCTTCTTGCCGTACTTGTCAGCCGCAATCCCGGCGGGGATGGCAGACAGCGAGTAGACGAGGTTGAACAACAGGTAGACGGCCGGGATCATGACTGTTGGAATGCCGACCTGTTCCGCGCGCAAGATCAGAAAGGCGTCGCTGGAGTTACCGAGTGCGAACAGGGTCGCGATCACGATGAAGAATTTTACCCTCCAGTCAAAATGCTTGAGGGTAAGCCTGGGGCGTTCCACACCAGTGGCGGTGGTCTTGTTCTTTTCCTTGATAAACAGAACGATGGTGAGAACAGCAAATGCACCGGGTATCATGGAGAGCCAGAAGACCATTTTGTAATTGTTGTTGTAAAGCTGGAGCAAGATGAGGGCAATGGCAGGTCCGATCACTGCCCCCATGGTGTCCATGGAACGGTGAAAGCTGAAGGCACGGGCCAGGTGGGTTGTCTCGGTGGATTCGGCAATGATGGCGTCCCGTGGTGCGGTGCGTATCCCTTTTCCAAGGCGGTCAACGAAACGGGAAGCCAGTACCTGCTGCCACCCCCCGGCCAAGGCGATGATCGGCCGGCTCAGGGTAGATATGGCATAGCCGGCCAACATCAGCTCCTTGCGCTTTCCGATCCGGTCGGATAGCCAGCCGGAAAAAACCTTCAGCAGACTGGCGGTTGACTCGGCAATCCCCTCGATCAGGCCGATCATGGATTTATTGACACCCAGCACGTTGGCCAGGAAGAGCGGCACCAGCGGATAGATCATCTCGGAGCTGACGTCCATGAAAAAACTGACCAGTCCCGTGAAGAAAACATTGTTGCTGAATCCGAAGAATTTCTTTTCCTGCTGATCCATAACAGACTTCCTTGTTGTGTTGTTTCATGTCAGAGGGGGGAGCACTGCTGTTGCGTTTATCCCATCGACGTGGATAAAAAAAGACCCCTACCTCGCATTTGAAGTAGGAGTCATTAGCTGTTGAGGCAGTTTTGGCGAACTCCATCACCGTTGATATTGTGCTGGAAATTTACTCTGCTGCCGCACAAAAGTCAAGCGACTCTGTCCAGGAATGGCCGAAAACCGGCGGGAACAGCATTGCGGGGCATTGTTGATTTCATGAACAGCGGGGCGAATCGCTGGTGAGTCATAACCGGTTGCTTCTCCCGGCTTGACGCAGATCCTTGTTTTGCTCTATATAACAGTGCATGAATCATCTTGCCCAAACCCTCAAAGCCCTGTCCGACCCGATCCGGCTGCGCATTATTCTGCTGTTGCAGGCGGAAGGTGAACTGTGCGTCTGTGACCTGATGGGGGTGCTGAAACTCCCCCAGTCGACGGTTTCCCGCCATCTGGCCTATCTCAAACGGAGCTGTTGGGTGGATATCCGCCGTGAGGGGGTCTGGATGCACTACACTCTCAGCCGGAACAGTTGCGCCCTCTGCCGGGATATCCTGACGATCCTGGCAAACCATGCTGCCGCACTCCCCGAGGCACGCGCCGACCGTGAGGCGCTGGCGCTCTTCCTGAAACATAAACCGGGCGATTGCTCCCGGCCGAACTAGCCCTTTCCACCTGGTATGAAACAATTCCTGCTCCCCCACCTGATCTGTCCCGCCTGTCTTCCCGCCGAAATTTCGCTGGATCCGAAGGTCAAACGCCGGGAAGGTGATGATATTGTCAGCGGAGAGCTGGCGTGTCGCAAATGCCGGCGTACCTTCCCGATCAAGGACGGCATTGCCTTCCTGCTGCCGGAGCCGGACAGTTACGTTGGCGGCGGACAGTTGCGCTACGATGACAACGAGATGCTCAATCGCTATCTCTGGAGTCACTATGCCGATCTGGCGGGATCAGCAGAAACGGTCGCAGCACAAGCGGCCTGGGTCGATTGCCTGGCTGGAACTTCCGAGCGCAGCTTTGAGGCTGGTTGCTCGGTGGGGCGCCTCACCTTTGAAGCGGCTTCCCGGTCGGAACTGGCGGTCGGCTGCGACCTGTCATTGAGTTTTATCCGGGCCGCCCGCCGTTTGGCGCAGGAACGGCGAGCAACCTTTTCCCTGCCGCTGGAAGGGAAGCTTCGTGAAACCTTTACCTTTGAGATCCCCGATACCTGGCGTTCCGATAACCTGGAGTTCGTGGTGGCCAATGCCCAGGCGATTCCCTTTGCCCAGGGAACCTTTCAACAAATCGTCTCCCTGAACCTGCTTGACCGGGTCAATTACCCCTTGGCACATCTGTACGAAATGAACCGGATTGCCCGACAACGGGGGGCGTCATTCCTGCTGGCCGATCCGTTCTCATGGTCCACTGCCTCGGCTCCTGAAGAACGGTGGCTGGGTGGCACCATCAACGGGGCGTATCAGGGGAGGGGGATTGACAACGTACGCTCGCTGCTGACCGGGAAAGATAAGATTCTGCTTCCCCCCTGGCGGATCAGCCGTGAAGGGAGCATCAGCTGGCTCATGCGCTCCCACCGCAACCATCGCGAGTTGATCACCAGCGACTACCTGCTGGCGCAACGCTGAATTAATGTTGTTCATCACTGCATCTGACCGACTGTGCTATGGTATCACCGGCGAGCAAGCCGTGGGGTGGATTACCGAACAGCATCAGCCGTAAAATGGCTTGACAAAACCGGCGCAGCTGCCACAGTTTGGCAAATGATCGGAGAATATCTGCCATGAAAAATGCTGCCACGATTGCCTTATTCTGCGCCGGTGGGGGGCTGGCACGTTACTACCTTTCGGGATGGGTCTATGGCGTGCTGGGACAGGCTTTCCCCTACGGCACGTTTGTGGTCAATATTATTGGCGCCTACCTGATCGGTTTGATCATGGAGTTCAGTCTGGCGAGCGCGACTATTTCCGATACGCTCCGCCTGGGACTGACGGTCGGTTTCATGGGTGGTCTAACCACCTTTTCTTCCTTCAGTTACGAGACCTACCGATTGCTGGAAGACGGGCAATTCGCCATTGCCTGCGCCAACGTGCTGGCAAGTGTGGCGGTCTGCCTGTTGTTTACCTGGCTCGGCATCATCACCATCCGATCACTGGCATAGCCGTGATCACCACCATCCGTACCTTGGTTGTCAAGGCGCGCAAGGAGCAGAGTATGAGAAAGCTGACCGGTGAAAATGTATTGATGCGAATCTTTATCGGAGAAGGTGACCGCTATCGCCATCAGCCGCTGTATCAGGAACTGGTTGAGCTTTTTCGCCGGGAAGGGTTTGCCGGAGCAACGGTACTGCGCGGCATCGCCGGGTTTGGCGCCCACAGTGTCTACCATACCCAGCAGCTGCTGGATTTGTCGACCGATCTTCCGCTGGTGGTGGAGGTGGTTGATAGCGAGGAAAAGATCAACGCCATCATGCCGCGTTTAGACGAGATGATGGCCGGCGGCATGATTACGCTGGAAAAGGTGACGGTCATCCGGTATTGCGGCAAGCAGCCCTGACCGCAGATTTCCCTTGTTATCTAGGAGTGGCGCAACAGTCATGACACCATTCGTACACCAAGTCGGTATACCCGATCCCACCGAGTGGTATTTTTTACACTCGGCCACAACCGGAGGGAATGGAGGGTGTCTGGTTTGGTGCTGCAGGCCATATTCTGCCGCTGTTTGCGAGGATATGGTCTCTGATTTTGTTGACCCGCCCTCGTCTGCTGCCGCTGGATTACCGGGTTGACAACCTTTGGGAGATTCATTAGTGTATCACTATCATGTTTCTTTCTCGCCACCATATCATAGCTGCCGTGTTGCTGATTGTGTACCTGCTGTTTCCTGCCACGGCTCACGTTAATGCATATGCGCAACACCATGAAAATTCAGTTTCAGTGGTGAGTTCCTCTGCACCGTCAGACGTTCCTGCTAAAGACTCTCCCTGTTCCGGTGGCATGCATGATTCCGGTTGTTGTGATACGAACTCCTGCTCGTGCTCCTGCCATCTGCCATTGACCCTGAACAGCCTACAGATCGCCTATTCGCCCTTAATAAGCATGCAACGCTTTTCCGATCTCTCCTGGTATCTGCCACAAGTTTATCTGACTATTTTTATTCCCCCGCAAAATAATAGCTAAGCAGCACCGCTCAACAACTTTGTAACTTTCAGTGTACTGGCGCTGGTCACTCCCGTTGTGCGCCGGAGTCGTAGTACCGCCTGCACTGATCACATACATGTTACTGTCCGCCCATTTTTACTGAGTCAAAGGAGAATCTATTTTGACAACACAACGTCCGAGCTTTATCGCTTCAGTGTGGGAATTTTTCTGTTCACTCAAGTTGACCATGTTTCTCTTGATCTCTCTGGCGATCGTTTCAATTATCGGAACGATTATTCCCCAGGGAGCTGTTCCGCCGGAATATGCGGAACAAATCAGTCCGACCAAGCTTAAACTTTACCAGTCACTCGGTTTTTTCGATATGTACCACTCTTGGTGGTTCATTCTCTTTCTCTCGTTTCTGACCTTGAACCTGATCTGCTGTTCCATCAAGCGGCTGCCGTATATCTGGAAGATCATTACGGTTCCTGAAACTATCTTCAGCAGCCGGCTGGAACAGTCGCTTTCGGCGGTTGTCTCGATTCCGAGTACGCTTGAGACTGACCATCTCAAGGAAAAGGTTGCCGGTTTCCTGAGCTCGCAGTTTGCCGCACCGGTTGTGACGGAAGCTGAGGGGGGATGGCACTTTTTTTCACAAAAAAACAGCTGGTGCCGCCTTTCAGTCTACTTCGTTCACCTGAGCGTGATTGTTATCTTCATCGGCGCCATCATCGGCTCGCTCTTTGGTTACAAAGCGGGGGTGACTATTTTCGAAGGAGATACCGTCTCTTCGGTCATGTCGCGAGACGGCAAGGAAATTCCGCTCGATTTTTCACTACGTTGTGAAAAGTTCAGTGTGGCCTACTACAAAACCGGCGCCCCGCGCGAGTTCAAGAGCATCCTGACGGTGCTGGAGCAGGGGAAACCGGTTCCCGGTTACACCAATGTACCGGTCATTGTAAATGACCCGCTCAGTTACAAGGGGATCACCTTCTATCAATCCAGTTATGGTAATGACGGTAATTTCTTCTTCACCATCAGTACCCTGGATGGCACCAAGAGTATGCCGATATCGGTTGGCGCCACGTCATCGACGACACTCCCTGATGGCAGTAGCATGCACGTGATCGAAGCCACCGATGATATTTCTGCTTACGCGCCGAGTCTTTCCGGTCCGGCGGCACAGGTTGAGATCCATTCACCCCAGGGACAAACCAAAAAATTCATTGTCTATGCCAATCACCCCGAGTTGAATATCAAGCATGCCAAGGAACAGTCCGATGGGGTGGTGCTCCAGTACCAGGGGGCCAAGAAAAAAATGTACACCGGTCTGCAGGTCGCCAAAGATCCCGGTGTCTGGATTGTCTGGCTCGGTTGCCTGCTGATGGTGGTCGGCATTTATGCCGCCTTCTTCCTCTCCCATCGTCGTATCTGGGTGAGGATCAGTAACGGCGTCGTCACCATGGGGGGGAACAGCAGCAAGAACCCGGGCGCCTTCCGGAATGACTTCGACGGATTGACCACACAATTAAAAACACAGCTTTCACCGGAGGAACAACAATGACCAGCTCCCTGCTTTTTAATGTCACTACCTTTGCCTATCTTGTTTCCATGCTGTTGTTTTTTGCGTTTCTGGCCAGTCGGAACAAATCGCTCGGAACCGGTGGAATTACGGTGGCCTACCTGGGACTCCTGGCACAAACCACCGCCATTATCCTGCGCTGGAAAGAGTCCTATGATATGGGAGTCGGCCATGCTCCGCTTTCCAACCTCTACGAATCGGTAGTCTTTTTTTCCTGGACGATCGTGCTGATTTTTGCCCTGCTGGATATTAAATACAAGTACCGGGTGATTGGCGCTTTTGTCATGCCGTTTGCGCTGCTCGGCATGGCGTGGGCGCAGCTGGGGATGAATACCGGCATTGAGCCGCTGGTGCCGGCGCTGCAAAGTAACTGGCTGTTGTATCACGTAATTACCTGCTTCCTCGGCTATGCCGCCTTTGCCGTGGCGTGCGGCATTTCGATCATGTATCTGATCAAGGCCAAACATGACGCAAGTGGTCAGAATGCCGGAGAGTCGAGCGTCATGTCCATGTTTCCTCCGATCAAGGTGCTGGATGACCTGAACTATCGTGCCATCATGGTCGGCTTCCCGCTGTTGACCTTGGGGATCATCACCGGAGCTGCCTGGGCCAACTACGCCTGGGGAACCTACTGGAGCTGGGACCCGAAAGAAACCTGGTCACTGATCGTCTGGTTTGTCTACGCCGCTTTCCTGCATGCCCGCATCACCAAAGGGTGGGTCGGCAAACGGGCGGCCTGGCTCTCGGTGATCGGTTTTGCCGCCACCATCTTCTGCTATCTGGGGGTTAATCTGTTCCTCTCCGGCCTGCACAGTTACGGTGGACGATAAAATCACTACTTGACAGACATGGTGCTGTTAATCTACAGTCACCTCTCAATGAAGGGGAGTAGCTATCAGCCGGAGACATGGCTGATCCCGTGTTCGTCAACACAGTCTAACGACTCGGACCGGGAACGATAACCATCGCAAGCAAGACCTTTATCCACAGCCGGCAGGTAGCAGCTGCTGTGGATAAAGGTCTTTTTTATTTTCTTCAAATCATTAACGGAGGTTGTACAATCATGGCATGGCTGACTGATCCGCAGGTCTGGATGGCGCTGGTAACACTGACGGCGCTGGAAATTGTGCTCGGCATCGACAACATCATCTTCATCTCCATTCAGGCCGGGAAACTGCCGCCCGAGCAACGGGAAAAGGCACGGCTGCTCGGGCTGGGGCTGGCCATGTTCATCCGGATTGCGCTGCTGTTCTCCCTGACCTGGCTGATGGGGCTGACGGCGCCCCTGTTCACGATACTCGGCAATGAAATTTCCGGGCGCGACCTGATCCTCCTCCTGGGAGGACTGTTTCTGATCTGGAAAAGCACCATGGAGATCCACGAGAAGCTGGAGGGGGAGGAGGAAATCAGCGCTGCCCGGGTCGGTTCGACCTTTACCGGCGTGATTGTGCAAATTCTGCTGCTGGACATCGTCTTCTCCCTCGACTCGATTATCACCGCCCTGGGGATGGCCAACCAGTTGGCGGTCATGGTGGCGGCGGTGGTGGTGGCCGTCGGTTTCATGATGCTGTTTTCCGGAAAAATCAGCGCCTTTGTGGAACAGCACCCGACCATCAAGATGCTGGCGCTCAGTTTCCTGCTCCTGATCGGTGTGTCGCTGATCGGTGACAGCCTGGATATGCACATCCCCAAAGGGTATATTTATTTTGCCATGGCATTTTCAGTTCTGGTGGAGTTGCTCAACCTGAAGTTGCGGCGTAGTACACCGGTGAAATTGCACCAGCCCCATCTGGCCGATACACCCGAAAAATGAACTGGTCTTCCTGAACTCAAAGAACTCAGTAAACTCTACGAACTCTACGAACTCTACGAACTCAATGAACTCAATGAACTCTATGAACTCAATGAACTCTATGAACTCTATGAACTCTATGAACTCTATGAACGGAAATGTTACACTTAAAGGAGCAGAAAGATGAAATATCAAACAGTCAGGTTCTTTACCATTGCAGCGGCAGTACTGTTTCTCAGCATCAGTGTGCTGACGTTGAATGCCGAAGCGCGAGCCGGCGGCAGCCGCTCCATGGGGAGCCGGGGGGCGCGCAGTTATTCCCGGCCAGCCATCCCTCCTTCTCAGCCGAGCCAGTACCGCCAGGCGGCCGTACCTCCCCCCAACAGCTTTCAGCAACCGGCCGGAGGCGGGTTTATGAGAAGTATGGCGGGCGGTCTGATGGGGGGGATGTTGGGAAGCATGCTGTTCAGCAGTTTTGCCGGAGCAGGTGGCGGCATGGGGGGAGCAAGCGGCGGTATCGGCCTGTTTGAAATCATTCTGCTGGCTGGTGGCGCTTATCTGCTCTACCGCTATCTGAAAAAGAAGCGAGCCGAGAATTAACCTTGGGACGGAGTAGTGTCGCTGTGGCGCAATCGTAAGGTTGCAGCGCACGAGTTGTTTGTTCGTCAGGCAGGGGAACATCATGAAGCAGTTTGTCATAAAAACTGTTGGCCAGCTTAAACGGCTGATCGTGATCATCATCGGATTCACGGTCGTGGCGGTAGGAATTGCCATGATCGTCTTGCCGGGACCTGCGGTGGTGGTGATCCCGATCGGTTTGGCGATCCTGGCCACCGAATTCATCTGGGCCAGAAAGCTCCTGGTGAACTTCAAGGAGCGGTTTGCCCGCCTGAGAAACGGCAACGGATCCCGGGAGAAGTAGTCTGGGGGGTATTGTTGCCGCCAAAGATGACATTGCTTAAATGCATGGTATTATTCAGCGCTATTGGAATTAACCATTACTCTGTTGCGAGGAGGGCGTATGTGGAGAAACCGCTACCCAGGAGTGCTGCTGTTAGCTCTGTTTGCTTCGCTGTTCTGGATGACGCCGGATTGCTGTTGGGCGGCATCAGGCGAGGTGCGGCTCTCAAAGGGGCAGACTGTCTATGTGCCGGCCTACTCCAATGTATTTACCGGGCCGAGAAAACTTCCCTACCAACTGGCGACAACACTCAGTATCCGCAACACCGATCTGACCGCGTCGCTTCAGGTCAGCTCCATTGATTATTACGACACTGCTGGCAAGTTTATCCGGCGCTACCTTGCCAAACCGCTGCTGCTCGGGGCGTTGGCCTCCACCTTTGTACACATCGAGGAAAAGGATGACAGTGGCGGGTTTGGCGCCAACTTCATCGTCAGGTGGGGGGCCGGGAAGCTGATCAACGCGCCGATCATCGAATGTGTGATGATCGGAGCAACGTCAGGACAGGGGATCTCTTTTGTCAGCCCAGGTCAGGAGATCAGGGAATAATGCGAGCAATCGTGTCTGCTGGGGAATACCGGATAGTTTGATGTTCTCGCGGCACGGCAAGGAGCACCATGAATCCGCAGACAAAACAACAGCAAACCTGGCACCATCTGACGGAAGCGGAACTGCTGACACTGCTCGCTACGTCACGGGAAACGGGGCTTGATTCCTCCGAAGTCGTGCTGCGGCAGCAAAAGTTCGGCCGCAACCTGATCACCCCATCCAAAGGGCAAAGCCCGCTGATTCTCTTTCTGCTCCAGTTTCACCAGCCGCTGATCTATATCCTGCTGGCAGCAGCTGTCATAACCAGTTTTCTGCAGGAATGGGTTGATGCCGGTGTCATTTACGGGGTTGTGCTGGTTAACGCAATCATCGGCTTTATCCAGGAAGACAAGGCGGTCAAGGCGATTGAGGCACTTTCACAGGCACTGACCGGCAGCGCCACGGTTGTGCGGGGGGGATTACGTCAGCAGATTCCTGCCGAGGATCTGGCGCCGGGCGATCTGGTGCTGCTGCAGCCGGGCGACAAGGTGCCGGCGGATCTGCGACTGGTTAGCACGCGGGAGTTACAAATCGCCGAAGCTCCCTTGACCGGAGAATCGCTGGCAGTACACAAGACCAACGAAGCACTCCCGCTGGAGACCTTGTTGGCTGACCGTTGCAACATGGCCTATTCGTCAACCCTGGTGATCAGCGGCGTCGGGAGCGGAGTGGTGGTGGCCACCGGTGATCTGACGGAAATCGGGCGGATCAACCAGCTGATCGCCAAGGCCGATATTCTTTCAACTCCACTGACCCGCAAGATATCCCGTTTCAGTTCGCTGCTGCTGTACATCATACTTGCCCTGTCGGCGCTCACCTTTGTGGTTGGGGTGCTGCGGGGAGCGTCGATGTTCGACATGTTCATGGCGGTGGTCGCCCTGGCAGTCGGCGCAATTCCCGAAGGACTGCCGGCGGCGGTCACCATTACGCTTGCCATCGGTGTCGGAAAAATGGCCCGGCGCAACACCATCATCCGCAAACTCCCGGCAGTTGAAACCCTGGGGAGTACCACCATCATCTGCTCCGACAAGACCGGCACCCTGACCCAGAACCAGATGACCGTACAGGAAATTCATACCGGTGGTGATTTGATTCTGCTTTCCGGCAACGGTTATGGGCCGGAGGGAAGCTTCAGCCGTAACGGCTTGTTGCTTGATCCGTCAGAACATCCGGCCTTGCGGGAATGCCTGATGGCGGGGATGCTCTGCAATGACGCCGTAGTGCGCAAGGCCGGAGACGAGTGGCAGGTGGAGGGTGATCCCACCGAGGCTGCCCTGCTGACTGCAGCTCGCAAAGCTGATCTTGACGATGAAACCATTCGTTCCCGTTTCCCCCGCCTGGATGTCATCCCCTTTGAATCAGAGTACCAGTACATGGCAACCCTGCATGAAGATGACAGTTGCCAGACCATCTATCTGAAGGGAGCGCTGGAGAGCCTGCTCCCCCGTTGCAGCCAGGAACTCTCTGCGAGCGGAACAACGCTACCCCTGGATGGCGAACAATGGAACCGCCGGGGTGAAGCAATGGCGGCCAAAGGGTTGCGGGTGCTCGCCTTTGCCCGTCTGCAGCGTAGCGTTGGCAGGAATGAACTGGATCATGGTGATCTGACGGCCAGCCTGACCTTGCTCGGTCTGCAGGGGATGATCGATCCTCCCCGGAACGAGGCGGTGCGTGCGATTGCGGTCTGCCGCAAGGCCGGCATCCAGGTCAAGATGATTACCGGCGATCATGTCATCACCGCTGCCGCCATTGCCCGTCAGATCGGTTTGCAGGGCGCCGGCAGCGATGTTGATCAAACTCCGGCGCTGAATGGCCGGGAGCTGGAACTGCTTTCCGACCGAGAGCTGATTGAGGCTGTCGGGCGTACCGCTGTCTTTGCCCGGGTGGCGCCGGAGCAGAAACTCCGCCTGGTGGAGGCGTTGCAGGCCCGGGGAGAGGTGGTCGCCATGACCGGCGATGGGGTCAACGATGCCCCGGCGCTCCGCCAGGCCGATATTGGTGTGGCCATGGGGATCGGTGGCACCGAGGTCGCCAAGGAGGCAGCCGATATGGTGTTGACCGATGACAACTTTTCATCCATCGAGGCGGCTGTGGAAGAAGGGCGCGGTGTCTACGACAATCTGGTCAAGTTTATTACCTGGACGCTCCCGACCAATCTGGGGGAAGGGTTGGTAATTCTGGCGGCCGTGTTGGCCGGTGTTCAACTGCCGATCCTGCCTGTGCAAATCCTCTGGATCAATATGACCACGGCGGTGCTGCTCGGGTTGATGCTCGCCTTTGAACCGAAGGAACCGGGAATCATGGAACGGGCGCCGATAGATCCCCAAAAACCGCTCTTGACCTTGGAGCTGACCATCAGGATCGTGATTGTGGGAGTGCTGCTGCTGGCGGTGTCATTCGGTCTGTTCCAGTGGCAACTGTCGCTCGGGAACAACCTTGCCGTGGCGCGCAGTTGTGCCGTCAACGCCTTTGTGTTCGGCGAACTGTTCTATCTGTTCAATTGCCGCTCGCTGCATACCTCGTTGCGGAAAATCGGGTTGTTCAGCAATGTCTGGCTGCTGTGGGGGGTGGGGATCATGATTGCGCTGCAGTTGCTGTTTACCTATCTGCCGGTGATGAACAGAGCTTTTGGCAGCCGGCCGATCGGGGTTTCGGCATGGGGTGTGATTCTGGCCGCATCCTTTGCGATCTACCTGGTGATCGAGATTGAGAAACGGCTGTGGAGAAGGTAGTGGTCGAACGGTGGGAACGGTGGGGACGGAAAACGGGCATGATGTTTTCATCATGCCCGTTTTCATTTCCAAGCGGCTATGCCGTCGACAGCTTATTTTACCTCGGTAACTTTACCGCTTGCCAGATCATAGCGTTTCAGCAGTAGTTTTACCTGGCCGGAAGTGATTGCTTCTTCGATGATTTTGGATGATGTCTTCAGCTCTTCGGCCACAATTCTGACGTTCTCATCAACGGCAGCGTCCACCAGCCGGTCAATGCCGGTGTAGTTCTTGAATGCGGTATCAACCGCTGGTTTGATCTTGTAGAGAATGCTGCCGATGTTGTCATCCTTGTTGATCACTGCCTTGGTTTTGACCGCTTCGGCGGTTGATTTGACTGCGCCGCATTGTGAATGTCCCAGCACCATCAGCACCACCGGTGATTTAAGGTGCTCGATGGCATATTCGATACTCCCGAGCTGATGCTTGTCAACCACGTTACCTGCTACGCGGATCACAAACAGTTCCCCCAACCCCTTGTTCAACAGGATTTCAGGTGGAACTCGCGAGTCCGAGCAGGTTAACACGATGGTCAGCGGTTGTTGTCCGTTTTTGGCCAGATCTGCCATGACGGTTTTAGAACTGTTGGAGGTGAGTGGTGTGAAATCTCCGGCAATAAATTTGGCATTTCCGTCAGCCAAGGCTTGTTCGGCTGCCGCCTGTTTGGTTGGGTCGGCGGTGGCGCTGCTGCAACCCGTCATTGCAACGGCGCTGCATACCAACATGAGAGATACCAGCCAGAGACAGATTTTTTTTGAACCGATTTTCATACACACTCCTTATTTTTAATGATTGCCGTAAAACGGATTTGCGTGAATATCATTTTAATAATTAGCTGTCAATAAGAATGTATGGTGTGAGAACAGTAAATAGTTGAATAATATTGTATGAATAGGATCGTTTTGCTCGTGTTGCATCCGCACTCTAACAGTGGAACGTATGCGACTGTTTTTTTTCGCGCCGCGAAACTATTGTTTTGTTATTGTGATAAATAAATCATTGCGTCTTAGTGTATGAAAATTTATAGTGCTGTCATGTTTCGTTATCGCACCTTCAAAGCATTTACCACATTTGGAGTGATCTTCTTCCTGACCTTTCTGGGGATGCGTATTCAGGCGTTGGACAAGCATCACAAGCCGCGCCCCCGGCCGCGCGCAGTTCTCAACTGCCAGGCCAAGGCGGCTAGCAACTCACTCCTCCCCGCTTCCGGCTATGAAGTGCCACCCTTGGCGGTTATACATGAACACTCACTCCCCCTGATTCATGGGGCTGAAACTATTGCTGCAGGTACGTCGTTTTCCCTACCGTCCGCCTTCCCCACAAATTACAACCCAACCCAGGGGCGTTCTCCCCCTGTTTGCTGATCCCTGCATTTAATTCTTCCGTTGTCTCAACATTAACCGTAACAGGTGGAGCCAGCTCCCGATGGGGTGAACTAATGTTCAATCCCAGGGCGGCTTTCTTACCCACAGGACAACCTATGACTTCCCTATCGATCGTCATACCGGTCTATAATGCGGACAAAACCATCGCCGATTTGAGCCGGACACTGATATCTCTGCTGGCAGATCAGTATCAGCTGCAGATCGTGCTGGTTAACGACTTCAGCCAAGACGCCAGCGATGCTGTCGCCAAGGCGCTGCAGGCAGAATTTCCCGTTATCATCACCTATGCCCGGCTCTCCCGCAATTTTGGTGAGCATAATGCTGTCATGGCCGGGCTTAACCTGGCACAGGGGGATTATGTGGTGGTCATGGATGACGACTTTCAGAACCCGCCCGAGGAAGTTCCCCGCCTGGTGGAGAAAATCAGGCAGGGGTTTGATGTGGTCTACTGCCAGTATCCCCAGAGACACGACAGCCTGTTCCGCAATTTTGGCAGTTATCTCAACGGCAGCATGGCACGGGTGGTGCTGAAAAAGCCGTCCAACCTCTATCTTTCCAGTTTCAAAGCGATGAACCGTTTTCTGGTTGAGCAGATTATTCTCCATAAGACCCCCAATCCGTATATCGATGCCATTATCTTGCAGGTAACCCGTAACATCGGCATGCTTGATGTCCGGCACGATCCCCGGCGCGTGGGAAGTTCCGGCTACACCTTGAAAAAACTGACAGCGCTGTGGGGGGACATGATCGTCAGTTATTCCCTGATACCGTTACGCTTGCTGGCGGGACTGGGCGCCGTGCTCTCGTTGCTTGGAGTCTATTCCATGCTGGAAATGCTGATCAGGTCTGCGAATCCCGGCCTGACCGATTTCACCGATATCGAGGAACTCTCTTCCATCAGCATGTTCTTCAGGGGATTCCAGTTGCTGGCAACCGGCATTGTGGGTGAGTATGTAGGGCGCATCTATCTTAAACTGAATCAACAGCCTCAATTCATCATCCGGGAACTGCTGTCGACATCCGCCCCGCATGGAACGGCTGAGTCAGGAAACCGGCATGTCTGACCGTCAGCATACCATTCCCTCATGCCTGGCAATTCATCCCGCTCATGTGGCTGAAATAGTGCGGTCTGCCGATTGCACCACCCCCCGGCATGCTGATGAGTATGTGGCCGAGTGGCTGATGCTGGCCCGGCGCAATCGCACCCAGCAGAGTATGATGATTCCGCTTGAATCGATGCAGGGGTGGCTGCGTCATCCCCAGGCGGGAACCATCTGCCACACCACCGGCCGTTTCTTCAGCATTACCGGGCTGCATGCCCGTCATCGAACCGGTCAGGAAGAACTGGAGTGGGACCAGCCGATCATTGACCAGCCGGAGGTCGGTATTCTCGGTATTCTGGCCAAACGCATCAATGGGGTGCTCCACTTTTGTCTGCAAGCCAAGGAAGAACCGGGAAACATCGGCGGAATACAGCTTTCGCCGACGGTTCAGGCCACCTACAGCAACTACACGGGCGCCCATGGTGGTGGCAGTCCGTTGTTCCTGGAACATTTTATCGATCCTCCTGCTGATAAACTGCTGTTTGCACGGTTGCAGACCGAGGATGGCGGACGTTTTCTCTACAAATCGAATCGTAACATGATTGTCTGCGCCGGAGATGAGCTCGGCGAGGATCTGCCGGACGGCTTTATCTGGCTGACCTTGCGGCAAATCGCAACTCTCATCAGAGGGGGGGACATGGCAATCAACGCCTGCGTTCGCAGCATTCTCTCGGTTCTGATATTCACCTGCCGGGTCGGTGATGGGCACGAGCATGAGTGCCACCGGGAAGAACTGCACGAAACGCTGCAATGGGTCGATGACCGACGGGCGGCCAACCATATCCTGCTGAGAAGGATCGGGCTCGATCAGCTGCAGGAGTGGGAGGTGGACGAAAAAGGTTATTTTTCCCACCGCGATAAACGGTTTTTTCGAATTGTGGGACTCAGGGTAACCACCGGCAGCCGTGAAGTCAGGTCGTGGGATCAGCCGATCATCCAGAACCCGGCTGCCGGTATTATCGGCCTCCTGCTGCGCAAGGGAAACACCGGGGTGGAGCTGCTGATGCAGGCCAAGGCAGAGGTCGGTAACCGCACCATCGTACAACTCGGACCATCGGTGCAGTTCACCCAGGGGAATTACGAGGGAAGCCGGAAACTTAAAAAACCGTTCCTGTACCATGAGTTCCTGCTGGAAAAGAATTTCTCCCTGATCCATGAAAGCCGCCAGACCGAAGAAGGGGCGCGCTTTTACCGGGAATACCATCTGCACCGTATCCTGATGCTTCCCTCCTGGGCCGAATTGACCATACCCGCTGATTACCATTGGCTCCCGCTGTCCCAGGTCATATTTCTGCTGCAACAGGGGGATCTGGTAAATTCCTGCGCCCGCAGCATCCTGTCATGTCTGCTGTGACGGCTGATGCTCCGCTCAGGGTCGGTATTCTGGGGTGTTCCGACATTGCCCGCCGCAGATTCATTCCAGCCTTGCTGAAAAGCAGCCATGGCTCCCTGGCAGCCGTGGCAAGCCGGGATCGGGAAACGGCAGCTGCCTGGGTTAGCGGAACAACGGCCGAGGCAATGGAGTATCAGCAACTGATCGACGCTCCCCACATCGATCTGATCTATATCTCACTCCCCAATCATCTCCATCTGGAATGGTCACTCAAGGCATTGCAGCACGGCAAGCATGTACTGTGCGAAAAACCGCTCGGACTTTCGGCTGATCAGGTCAACCGCATGCTGGATTGTGCCGACCGCCATCAGCGTTTGCTGTATGAAAACCTGATGTACCTCCGGCATCCGCAGCACGCGCTGGTCAAAGAGATCATCGCGGCGGGAAACATCGGTCGTGTCCGCTCGCTGCGCGCTGTTTTCACCATCCCGAGCCTGGGGGATGGGAACTTCAGGATGAAACGGGAAGCGGGAGGGGGGGCGTTCCATGATCTGAACCGCTATCCGTTCAGCGCGGCACTCTATTTTCTGAAAGGGGAACAGTACCGGCTGCTGCGGGGTATGATGGAACAGCGGGAGGGACTCGACCTTGCCATGGCCGGGGAAGCGGTCAGCGATGCCGATGAGCACTTTTCTTTCGAGATCGCCTTTGGCAAGCCGTATCAATCCATGTACGAAATCAACGGCGAGTCGGGATCGATCAAGGTTGAGCGTGCTTTTACCACCCCGCCGGAGTTGGAAAACCTGGTCGTGCTGACGATTAGCGGCAGTGAACAGACCTTCAGGGTACCTCCGGCGGATCATTTTCAGGCTACCATCGATCATGTCTGCCGGTTGATCCGGGGAGGGGAGTGGGGTGAAAATCACCGCTCGACCCGCAAACTGGGGGAATTGGCGGAGATGATCGCTGGCGGATGCCGACAGGAGATCAAGGGATGAAAACCATGACAGGCAAGGTGCGCTATTGGGATTATCTGACCGATTACGAAGCCGGGCGGCAGGAGTACCTGGCGGCAGTTGATGCGGTCTTCTCCTCCGGCCGCCTGATTCTGGGTGAGCAGGTTGCCAGCTTTGAGGAACGTTTTGCAGCCTACTGCGGGGTGCCGTTTGCCGTGGGGGTTAATTCCGGCACCGATGCAATTTTCCTCGCTTTGAAGGCGTTGGGTATCACCGTTGGTGACGAGGTGATCACGGTTTCCAATACAGCCGTGCCGACCGTGGCTGCCATCCGTGCCACGGGCGCCACGCCGGTGTTTGCGGATGTGGAACATGATACCTATCTGATGGATCTGCAGCAGGTGGAAGCGTTGATTACCACCCGCACCCGCTGCATTGTGGCGGTTCACCTCTGTGGCCAGATGGTTGACATGCCCCCCCTGATGGAGCTTGCCCGGCAGCACCGGCTGCGGGTGGTTGAGGATTGCGCCCAGGCCTGTGGCGCCACCCATCAGGGGAAGCGCGCCGGCAGTTATGGTGATATCGGCGCCTTTTCCTTCTATCCCACCAAGATCCTGGGAGCTTTTGGCGATGGCGGGATGCTGACCAGCTCTTCCCCCGAGTTGGGTCCCCGGCTGAAACGGCTCCGCATGTACGGCATGGATTCGCTCTATTATGCCGAAGAAGAGGGGTATAACTCCCGTCTGGATGAAGTGCAGGCTGCCCTGCTCAATATCAGGCTTCCCAGGCTGGCTGCGGCGGTGGAACAGCGCCGCACGATTGCCCGCCTGTACGATCAGGGGCTGGCGGGGATTGATGCGCTCGGTCTCCCGGCGGTCCGGTCAGGGCGCGAACATCAGTACTACCTGTACACCATCCGTACGGAACAGCGGGATCAGTTGATGGCCTGCCTGCGGGATCAGGGGATCGAGTCCAAGATCAACTACCCCTGGCCGATTCATCTGATGCGCGGTTACTCCTTTCTTGGCTGGCGCGAAGGGAGTCTGCCGGTCACCGAGCATCTGGCGCAGACCATCGTTTCGCTCCCGCTCTACCCGGAGATGCCGCTGGAAGACGGGGAGCGGGTGGTGGATGCGCTGCGACGGTTCTACCGGGGAAGCCGATGAACCGGGCCGAATACCGCCGCATGTATGAAGCGGAAGATTGCCACTGGTGGTATGTGGGGCTGCATGAGCTGATTCTCGACCACGTACGGCAGGAACGCCAACGGTCGGCACGTCCCCTGCGGATTCTGGATGCCGGCTGCGGCACGGGGCGGTTATGTCAGCTCATGTCACCCTACGGTGAGGTTGAGGGGCTTGATGCCTCGTCAGAGGCGGTGCACTTCTGTCATCAACGGGGTGTGGATGCGACGATTGTTGATTTGAATGAGGTGCGGCTGGAGTCTGGGTGCTATGACCTGATTACCTCGATCGATGTGCTGTATCATGCGGGTATCCGGGATGACGTGGCCGTGCTGAAACAGTTTGCTCGCGCTTTGAAACCGGGCGGCCTGTTGATCCTTAACCTGGTTGCCTTTGAATTCCTGCGCAGCAGTCATGACGTGGCGGTGCATACCCGCGAGCGTTATACCCGCCCCCTGCTGGCGCAACGCCTGGCATCAGCAGGGTTTCGCAATTCCTACCTGAGCTACCGCGTAACGTTGCTGTTTCCGCTGATTGCCGCCTACCGGCTGGCGGCGCGCCTGGTGTGCTCCCGTCAGACTCCCCGTGACACCGCTTCCGATGTTGCCATGCCATCGTTGCTGGTCAATAAACTGCTGTTGGCCTGTGTCAGGATGGAGAACCGGCTGTTGGGACACTGTTCGCTCCCCTTTGGCAGCTCGCTGCTGGCAGTCGCGAGAAAGCAATAAATGCAAGGCAAGGTGCTGACCATGAAAAAAATGAAGAAAAACAAAACCCCGGCCGCAACCGTCGAGAACGAACCGTCAACATTATCCGATGCCGACAGTCTGTGGCACGATCCTTTTGTGCATCTGCTGCTGATCCTGGTGACCGGATTTGTGGTCTACTTCAATTCCATCAATGTGCCATTCATGTTCGATGACTACGACTACCTGGTCAAAAATCCGGTTATCCAGAGTTTTGACTGTTTTCCCGATACCAGCCAATCGTTTGGCTATGCAATTGCCCAGGATGTAAAAAACAATCTGGTGCTGCGCCCGGTAAGTTACTTCACGTTCGCTCTCAATTATGCCCTCCATGGTACGGAGATCTTCGGCTTTCACCTGGTCAACCTGTTGCTCCACATCGGCTGCAGCCTGCTGCTGTACTACCTGTTCAGGCAGCTGATGCTAACGCCGGTCATGGCCGAACGTGCCAGCCAGGGGGAAGCGGGTGGGGACGGTCAGCCCTGGTATCTCCCCCTGTTTGCGGCGCTGTTGTTCGTCAGTCATCCGCTGCAGACCCAGGCGGTAACCTACATCATTCAGCGCTTCGTCCCGCTGGCAACCCTGTTCTACCTGGCGGCGCTGGTCTTGTATCTGCAGTTCCGGCGCGCCTCCGGTGCGGCGCTGCGCTGGGGGTACTATCTCCTTTCCTTGATTGCCGTGGTGCTTGCCATGGAATCGAAGGAAATCGCCTTCACCCTTCCGGTGATCATGGTGATGGTGGAATTGATCTTTTTTCGCGCTCCCCTGCTCCCCCGCCTGGTCAGGCTGTTGCCGTTTCTGCTGACCATGGCGATCATTCCCGCCAAACTTATGCAGCTGTCAGCACCGGCAGGCCCTGAAAAAACCGAAAGCGTCTCCAGCGCTATCAACCTGGTCAACTTCAGCGGCATATCGACATGGGATTATCTGATGTCCCAGTTCGGCGTCATCACCACCTATCTCAGGCTCCTGTTCCTGCCGGTCGGACAAAACCTTGATTATGATTACCCGCTGCAGCAGAGTTTTTTCAAGCCAGAGGTCCTCTTGCCGCTTGCCCTGCTGCTCATGATCGCGGGGACGGGCCTCTATCTGTTGAAGCGCTCCAGAGAAAACCGGCTCTTTATAATCATCGCCTTCGGGATCTTCTGGTTTTTTATCACCCTGTCCGTTGAGTCAAGCATTGTACCCATCG
>DAINBV010000044.1:0-46082 GCA_036732725.1 Geobacteraceae bacterium
GTGGCAAGTTGGAGTTGCCGGATCGTGATATGGCTCGCTTCGCTTCTTCGATACTCAGCTTTAAATTCACCTCAATTGCTCATATCATGGTTCTGGATAAACCGGATATCACGTGGGACAACAACGAAGCTGATCGTCTCTATACTACGATGGCCAGTCTTTTTGAACTCAATCAACGCTATCTTGAGATCAAGCATAAATCAGAAACCTTGTTGGACATGACTGATGTATTTACCAGCCTTTCCCATGCCCGCCGTTCCGCCCGCCTGGAATGGATTATCATCATTCTGATCGGTATCGAAATTATTATTTATCTGATGCAATTATACGGCAAACATTAGAAATCATCCGATGCTGCCCGGCAGATGACACGCCCCAGGGAGTCCTGAACAGGGAGCAGTTCGATCGGGAGCTGTTACTTGATGTACGGGAGCAGATGGGGCTGGCAACCGTGGTGATTTGGAGGGTACGATGGGGAGCCACCGTCATGTCCATAGCGGCAATCAACGGCCTGGCCGCCGCTATGGACATGACGAAACGTTGTTGATGAGGATCAGGGATTTTGCTGCCGGTTATTTTTTACTCTTCTTTTTAGCTTTCTTTGTCACAATGACGTCTTGAATCGCCTCGTCTTGCTGCGGTGATGCGGCTATTTCTTGCGTTTCGGCAGGAGTGCTCTCTTGCTCCTTGATCCCAAAATATTTCTCGATGCCAGGAATCGCCTCACCACCGTTTTTACGGTATTTTTGATATGCCGCCGCAATTTCCCGCTGTGCTTTAATCACAGCCTTTAGCTTGGGAATAGCTGCAATTACTGTTTGAAAATCTTCTTCCAGCGCAAATACCGTCTTTTCTTTCTTACTCATTGCCGCCTCCTTGTTTGTTGTAATTGCGTCAACTATACCGATAGTTCAAAATGTTTCAAGGATTATAGCTAGTTGTAACACAATCGTAACAATCATCCCGACAATCTGGCATGCAGCTCAAAGCGCTTGATCTTGCGCGTGGTGGTCTTGGGCAATTCCTCCTGGCTGACAATAAACTCCTTGACCCGTTTGTAGGGGGCCAGACGGTTGCCGGCGGAAAGCAACTCTGTTCGCAGCAACCGCTGCAGCTCATCTCCGGAGAGATCCTCTTTCCCGATTCCGGCAGCATATTCAGCCAGCGCTTCCCGGTTGGGGTACAGTATGGCGCGGATCTCCTCCTCAAAATTGCCGATCCGGTGAGCATAGACCACCGCTTCGGCAATGTAGGGGCTCTTGAGGATCTCGTTTTCCACCTCTTCCGGATACACATTCCTCCCGTTGGGGGTGACGATCAGGTTTTTGACCCTGCCACAGACCGTGAGAAATCCGTCGCTGTCGAGACGGCCAAGATCGCCGGTATGGTACCATCCATCCTCCAGCGCTTCAGCCGTGGCTTGGGAATCGTTGAAATACCCTTGCATGACATTGTGCCCCCGGACCAGAATCTCCCCCACCTGCTCCCCATTCGGATTGTCGATCCTGACTTCGATTCCGGCCATGACACGCCCCACGGTTCCGATCCTGGCGCCATACCGGGATTCGGCTGCTATCACCGGTGAGGTCTCGGTGATCCCGTACCCCTGGTAAATGGTCACCCCCAGCCGCGTAAGCTGCGCGGCAACTTCCGGATCGAGGGCAGCTCCCCCGCTGATGAAGATCGTGCCGGAACCAAGTCTTTTGCGGATTTGCGAGGTTACCAGCTGCCGGGTCAAGGCAAAGGAAAACAACAGGCGCGTAACCAATCGTTCCGTGACCCGTTTCATCATCCGGTCGAGGATCATGCGATAGACGGCCGGCACGCCGACAAAGAAGGTTGGCCGTACCTCGGCCAGATTCTCTCCCAGTTTTTTTAATGACTCGCTAAATGATACCTTCCCGCCGATGGAGAGCGGCAGCAGGATGCCGCAGACCTGTTCAAATACGTGGTTGATCGGGAGAAACGACAAGGTGTGGATCGTATCATCCAGCTTCAGGTGGGAGACGGCGCCACGGATATTGAATACGATGTTGGCATGACTGAGCATGGCACCTTTGGAGCGGCCGGTCGTTCCCGATGTGTACAGGATCAGAGCGGTGTCGTTGGGACGGCGCACGACCGGAGTAAACTCCGTGGTATCGAGCAGGGTTTTCAAGGTCACACATGTGCAGCCTGGCGCCAGAGCGGGAGTCTCGCCAGCAGCCGTTCCCGGTGACGACGGGAGGATCACCATCAGGCGCACGGCCGGTAATTGCTCCAGCATGCCAAGCAACGTGTCGCGATGATCCTGGTCGACGAACACTACTTCCGCCTCGCTGTGACCGAGGATGTGGCGCAGTTCGACACCTTTCAGCTCTTTGTCGACCGGTATCACCACCCCGCCCGCCTTGAGGATTCCCAGGTAAGCTGCCACCCATTCGGGTGTGGAAGGAGCCAGCAGGGCCGCATGACTGCCGGGCTTGAAACCGTGACGCTGCAAACCGGCGGCAATTTGCCCGGCCAGAGTCCCGAGTCTCGCATAGCTGGTCGCCTGCCAGGCGTCCCCGTTTTTTTGCAGGAGCGCTGCCCTGGCTCCGAATGTACGGCAACTGTGATCGATCAGAGAGGTAATGGTATCCATGGAGGGGCCAATCGTTAGGGGATTTGGCAGTTGCATGCTGCCGTTTCAGGACAATACTTCAAGAGACCCCGGCAGCACAAGCCGGAACACTAGAAAAAACTGGCGGCCATTTCACGCCAGTAACGCGCCTTGTGCGCTTCACCGGTCCAGACGTGAAATTCAGGCTGAATCCCTTTGCTGTGCAATACATCCCGGAATTGCAGGTTGTTTTCAAAAAACGAATCATGCTCGCCAATGGCAATGGTTACCTGCATCCTGCGCAGTTTGTCAAGCAGCTCCGGTTCGTCGATATTGGGGACAAAGTGGGAAGGGTTGTGGAAATAGACGTCTTCATCGTAATAGCCGTCGAAGAGATCCCGGAAACTGCCAGCCCCGCGTGTCAGGTCATATCTGCCGCTGAATGCAATGACCCGGCAGAAGAGTCTGGGATGGCGCATGGCGAGATTGACGGCATGGTAGGCGCCCATGCTGCAGCCATGGGCGATCAGCGCGGAACCGGGATTTTTCTCTTCCGTGAACGGGATGACTTCCCTGAGTACGTAATCTTCATACTGTTTGTGCCGGGCAATCCGATCCCTGGGAGGACACCAGTCACAATAGAAACTCTCGGCATCGATACTGTCGAGGCAGCAGAATTGCAGCCAGCCGTTGTCGATCTTGTCCTTGAGGGAGGCAATCAGTCCCCAGTTTTCGTAGTCGTAAAACCTGCCGGCACGGGTCGGAAAGACCAGTACCCTTGTGCCACCCCGGCCGATCAGGAGCATTTCCATGCTGCGCCCCAGGTGCGGGCTATGCCAACTGTGATATTCCCTGTGCATGCCACCAGCATACAGCAGCAATTTCACAGACATATGTCGACGGAGTTACTATTTTGTAAACTTTCGAAACCACACGATTTTAGTTACCAGCAATACAAAAAAGAGCAGCGCCAATCCCGCAACAATGATCGGTGCCGTTGGAATATCCAACTTGAAAGAGAGCAAGATCCCCAGCATACTCACCGCAACTCCCGTCAACCACCCGGTTACCAGAATCTTCGCTGTCTCTTGAAAGAACAGTTTGCCGATCAAGGCAGGAATAACGAGAAACGAAAACACCTGAAGAATCCCCGCCATGAGCACCGATTTGATCAGAACCATCGCAAAGCTCAGATAAAAGAGAAACTCCAGAAAAATGCCCCCTTTGCCTTCAAATGTCAGAGCAAAGAACTTCTTTCGCAGCACGAAATGAAAGAGACCGACTCCGCTATAGAGCGCCAGGGTTGATAACAGTTGTTGTGGAGTGACCCACAGGATGTTGCCGTTCAGGATGGTTTTGAATTCCTCCATTCCATGGGGACTTTTATCCAGGATCAGGATACTGGCCGAGAAGGAGAAGATGTAGAGCACACCGATGAAGGCCTCGATGTTTACCTGCCGGGAAGCATACTTGGAGAGCGAGAGGATAAAGGCACCCAGCAGGGCAAAGGCCAGTGAGAGCAGAAAGACCTTCTCTTCTCCGAAGATGAATGACAGGGCAATGCCGATGCCGATGAACTGTGCCAGGGCCAGATCAACAAAAATGACGCCCCGTTGCAGGATGTGGATGCCAAAGTAGGCGTGGATCAGAATCAGCAGCAGACAGGCCAGAAACGGCAGAATCAGAAAAGAGAAGGCTTCCATTATATTTCCTTTGTTCCGAAAGGGAATTGAGAACCATGTTTGTCGAGACCTCCGAGGTTTCCGAAACCTCGGAGGTCTGTCGTGGAAGAAGGTATTAGCGGAATGCCGCCAATACCTTATCCATGAAGGCGAACCAGTCATCGGTCCCCGGCATGGCGCCCACATCCTGCGGCAGGGCGATTACGTTAACGCCGGTCTTGGCGCCAAGTGATTGCGCCTCTTTGAGACCATGGGATGAGGTCACCAGAATGCCGTTCGGCTTGGTACTCTTCATCTCCTCGATCAATTTCTCGATATGGGCCGCCGATGGCGGAATACCGGGTTTCGGCTCCATGTAGTCAACAACCTTGAATCCGTAGTCGTTTGCCAGATAGCCAAACAGTTTGTGATAGGCGATGAATTTTTTACCTTTAAGGTTAACGCTTTTCCACTGCTTCTGTTTTTCGTTGAATTTGGCTGCAAATGCTCTGTAGTTGGTTTTATATAAGTCGGCATTCGATCGATCCAGATTGGCCAGGGCATGTGTCATCCCTTCCGCGACTCGGATAATATTGGCAGCGGAATAGTGATAGTGGGGGTTGCCGAGGGGATGCACGTCTCCCATGCTTCGCTCCACGTGTCCCTGTTTCTCAATAGCGGTGACAAATTTAGAGCAGTCGAAGTTACCCGGTTTTCCCGGCATGATCCTGCTGTTCTTCGACGACTCCATAATTAGCGGCAGATAGCCGATCTCCAGGTCAAGGCCGTTGTACATGATGATGTCGGCCTTGCGTCCGGCCAGAATCATGCTCGGTTTTGCCTCGACATAATGCGGGTCCTGGCTTGGTTTGATCAGAGTAGTTACGGTGATTTTGTCCTTGCCGATCTCCTTGGCAATACTGCCGATCCAGGGGAGCGTGGCGACAACGTTAAGCGCGGCAAATGCCGGGGTGGTTAATGTAAATGACATCATCAATATGGAAGCCAGCATCATAGTTCGCATGATTAATCTCCTTGAAAAAGCTTTCACCGGAGGACACGGAGTAGTACGGAGGAAACTCAAAATAACCACTCTATTTTTTGTCAGCTTTTCTCCGTGCCCTCTGTGTCCTCTGTGGTAAATCGCCTTTGATTTCTTTTTTTAAAATGTATGGGCGGGGTGAGCGCCGATGGTAAAAGTGAACTGCAAAATCCCTTCGTTATTTACCCGGCCTGCAGGATCTGAACGGTCATGGCTGTATTGGGCGCGGATCGTGCTGAATTCGGTCGGGCTGAACTCCAGACTACCGGTTGTCCGCCATGGTTTGCCACTACGGGTCTGCTGGACATCGGCCAGCTTGAAGGTGTTGTCAAAGATTTCCAGGCGGTCGTACCGCGCCCCCACACGCCAGCGGTCATAGCGATAGAGCGCCTGCAGAAAGGCGCCGTCCTGATGGCGCTGCAAGGAGTTGCTTGAGGTTGTCCCGCCCGAGTCGGTCTGAGAAAAGTTGCCATTCTGTACCAGATAGAGGTATTCGCCCTGAATAGTTACTCCCTGTTTGCCTTCCTTCCATTTCCAGACCGCCTCCATGCCATACAAGGCGCTGTTGCCGCGCAGATTCCCGGAAGTAGAGTCTAGGAGCTGGATCCCGTTGCTGTTGGTCGAACCGAACAAGACCCACGGTCCGGTGTAAAGTGTGGAGTTGTCGGAAGTGTCGATGGAAACCTTGGCAAATGCCGAGAAGGCGTGCGCCCCCCAGTTGGAATCACTACCGAAGAGCAGCGGGTTATCACCCTGGAACACCTCGACTCCCAGCAGGGTATAAACGGGCAAGGGCGGCAGCCAGGTCAGTTGCACACCATTCTCACCACCGATCCCCTCGGAACCGAGAAAGGCCTTGTAGGGAAGCGCAATGTCGGCAAAATCCCAGGCATGCGGGTGTTGCGCATTCACGCGGCTGCTGTTGCTTTTGAAGCGCCCTCCTTTGATCTGCAACCCTTCCGGCAGGGAGGTGGTCACGAAGTAGGCTTCCTCCAGCTCGGCGCCATCCTGGTTGACGGGGATATTGACATACAGGTTGAAGTAGGGGTCAACCGGCGCAAAGATCAACAGCTCGGCGGCATCAACGTTGAAGCCGTTGCGCAGGCCACGTCCTTCGCTGGTGAAACCGGGCACGCCTCGGCTATCCAGCGCGCTGTTTTTGAGGTTGGAAACGTATCCCTTGGTATCGAGCACCAGCGAGATGTAAGGGTTTGTCATCAGCGAACCGCCGAACAAGCCGGTCAGTTTACCTGCATTTTCTTCGGCTGCCTGAGATTCAACCGGTTTCTGGTTTTTCAGGTTTTCTTTTAGTTCGTCGATGCTCTTCTGTTGTTCTCTGATTGTCTCAGCCTGGCGAGCAATCTCCGCATCCAGACGGTTAAGTCGTTCGTCTGGGGTATTTTCAGCACAAAATGCAGATACAGGAATACAGACAGCCAGTAGTGCGGCTGTAGCAAAATTGCGTGCACGCATACACGTCTCCTTTTCACATTAATAAGATTGTGGTTCTGGAATTAAATTGTCAGGAAATGTGAAGGTAAATCAGAGTGGTGGTGCGCGGCTGGGGTACGTCTGTGGAGCAGAGGAGATGATCCGGACTAACGTGAATGACGTTTTGAGCTGGCTTATGACAGGTGCAGGGTTGGTAAATGATGGTGGTAACGAATGGTCAGCACTCTGGTGATGGGCAACCGCACAGATGGAACAGTCGTGGTGCGAATTCAGATCATCGTGATGGTGAATAGTAGCGTGGAGTTGCGTGCAGAGGAACAGCAAAAGCACAACTGTAGCCAAATGCCCTACAATGCCGGTTCGCAACGATAAACTACGACTCGATGTATGATTTGAGGATAAAAACATAGTGGCATGAGAAGCTAGTTTGGAGGTGTTTGTCAAGCTGAATGTGACTGATGGGAGTTGATGTTTATTTTAACAATACAGTTGGGGGGGCGGCCCAAGTAATCCCCCCCTCGGTCTAAGCTCCACGCTTCACCCGCTCCACCACCTGACGAATTGCCGCCACCACCATCAGGGCATATTCACGCCGGGTGACCAGTGTTACATGATCCGCCCCCCTGACGGCAAAATGGACGCTGTTGGATGATAATCCGGCCAGTTCTCGCTGTAATTCGGGATGTCCGGGCAAAACACCCTTGGCCGCTGTCACGACCGCCAGCGGAATGTTGGCCAACCCCTTGGTGCTGCGAACTTCGTCGCAGATGGTTTCCCAGGCCAGCGATTCATCAAGCGTGGTTTTAAGGTGAGTATAGGCAGAGAGAAAAGCTTGTGCCTCCGCCGCCTGCCGGGGAGGCAACCCTTGTGACCAGAAGTTGAATATTCCGGCCAGGCGGACATAGCCGAGCCGTGCCAGCAACGGGATCGATTGGAGAAAACGAAATCCGGTACGCATATGGGTGCTGATGGCCGCGCTCCGCAGATGCTGATCCGGGTGAGCAGCATCAAGCAACACCATCCCGGCGACCTCGCCGGGGTAAAGATCGGCAAAAACCCTGATAAAGAGTCCACCCATGGAGTGACCGACCAGCACATAGGGAGGGGCAATTCCAACATGACCAAGCAGAGCGTGCAGTCGCCGGGCAGCCAGAACAGCTGACTTGGGAGCCAGATCAGGCCCGCTCCACCCCAGCCCTCCCCGGTCATAGGAAACTACACGGCTGAATTTTGCCGTTTCCGGCTGAATCCATCCCCAGGCGGAAGACATGCCACCGAGTCCTGATTCCAGAATTACGGCAGGTCCGCGCTGACCCGCGGTTTGGGCGTGAATCCGGCAGCCGTCGATATCGACCTGCAGACCGGGCGCCGTGAGCTGGCGGCGGTCTCGTGCCGCGGCAAGACACTGGTACATGAAACCGACCCCGGTGATGCACGGGATGATTGCAGCCAGCAACCGGGAATTGCCATCGAGACCGGGCGAAAAACGGTGATTCTGGCGGTATTCGTAGGGAAGATCCGTCCCGTCCCCTACCCTCGACAACAGGGAAGTGTCTGGCCGGCCAGCTGCGGAACCATGATCCCGGAAATTATTCACGGGATGCGGCGTGCCGTATCGTGTATCAATCCGGTCGTGGCGCGGCAGACATTGGTTGCGAACTCCATGTTCAACGTCGCCAGGGTGTCAGTCGGCTGATGATTGTGGACACTGCGGAAGTTCGTGGTGTCAGTGATCATGATCGCCGCAAACCCCTCGTCCCAGAAAGGGGCATGATCCGAGCGGCGGGTGTCCGGGAGCAGATCTCCATTGCCGGGAACCACCAGTTCGATATGGGGGGAAGTGATCCGGTACCGTTCAATTGCCAGGCTAAAGGACTCGACCAGCTCACGGGAATGCTTGTTCCCGATCACGGCGATAAAATTGCCAAATTCCGGAACCGGAATCGATATCCCCGGCGGAACGGTTTGTATGATGGTATCTCCGGCATAGGCCACCGATTCAAGCACGACCACACCGGTGATATTCCAGCCGTTTTCGCGGGCATAGGCTGCCAGGGCACGGCTTCCCCGTGTCCCGGAACCGGGATCGTTGCCCTGTTGATTTTCTTCCAGGCTGACGGCAATGAAGTGGATCGTCCGCTCAAATCTGAAATGTGACAGCAGGCGGGCGATCTCCAGCAATACGGCCACACCGCTGGCATTATCGTCAGCTCCGGGCGAATCAGCTACCGTATCGTAATGGGCAAGCACCATCACCCGTTCGCCGGGAAGCTGTTCTCCCCGCCGGGTAGCAATGATATTGCGATAGAGACTCCCGTTATCCATGAAACAATGATCTGCGACATCGTAGGCAGATTCAGTGAGCGACTCCGCAATGTAGTCGGCGGCACGATTCAACGCTTCGGGAGCAGCCACCGGATGCCGGACTCCTTCCAATGCCTGGATATGGCGGCGGATCGTCTCAAGCGAAACCGTTTCCTGCAGGTAATCGGTAAAATTCATAATCACCTCCTACAAATCTCTTTCTTTACCAAAGATTTCACCCGAGTGCTGCTCAAGCAACTGTTTCCAAACCAGGTACCCTTTGGGACTGACATGCAGCCCATCTTCCAGGAAAAGTGCAGTGTCCGGCGTGCCGTCACTCACCAGCATGGCTGAAAACAGATCGATATAGTTTCCACCCGGCCGGCTCAGGATCTCATGTCGGATCAAATCGTTTGTTTTCTTTATTACCTCCACAAGTTGCCAGCGTGATGGACTCGCTTTGATGCCAAGCAGGGTAAATGGAATGCCGGGGCAAAATTGATCCACTTTCAGCAGCAGTTTTCGAAACGAGATCAACACATCTTCGGCTCGTCTGCCATCCCCCAGATCATTGTCACCGGCATAGCAGACGATGGCCCGGGGATGACAGGGAACAACCAATCGTTCAAAAAACCAGGCACAGGCCTCCATGGTGGAGCCACCAAAGGCCAGGTTTAAAACCCCGGCATCGGGAAACTGATCTTCCAAATCTTCCCACATACGGAGGGAAGAACTCCCGTAGAATGCCACCAGCCCCGGAGGAGGGGGCGATATGCGCAGCCGGGCCTCCAGTGCGCTTACTTCCTGTTCATACCAATCCATACCTATCCTTTCATCTTGTCACATTCACAAGCAAACCAACCTTCAATCCCAGAACACCAGCCGGCCCAACTCATCACGGCCGTCATCCAGATTCCAGTCTCCAAAAACCGGCAGATTGATCTTGTTTTCATCGTACACCGCTTGTTCCACCACTCTCCAGAGCGCCGCCACATTATCCGCGGCATGATCGAAGATCTCATCATAATGCAGCCGTTGCGGGTTTTCAGCCGGTATTTCCAGATCCTCGATGTACTGCCGGGCAACCAGATCATAGCTCGGGTAGGTCAAATTCATTTTTGACGCAATCAGATCAGCAAGCGGAAAAAGTTTCATTGCATCGATGTTACTACCGGCAACACAGGTAATAAACTCCCAATGCCAGGAAGCGCAATCCGGCGGATGATTGGCAAACAGTTCCGGGTGAACGTCGCCGAGCATCCCTTCCCAGAGTGAAACGATATCATGATCAAGTTGCGTACTATCCGCACGGTCGCTGCATTGCGCCACGGTGCGGGCAAAAATGTCCGATACGCCGATTTCACCCAGATCCATACGGCGATAGATATAACTGTCCTGATTCATCTCGCAGATCCGGTGGTGACGCTGATTTTCGGCATACACTCCAACTTTGGCCTGAACAATGGGATGGATGGTTACATCCATCGCTACGTGTGCGCAATATCCCAACAGCCACGCCAGCTGTTTGTTACGCACTGTTCCCCGATTCTCCCGGATGCGCCTGATACCGCTGGTGATCATCTGGCACGCCCGGATCTGGTGCATGGCATCGGCCCACCGGCATGAGTCCCGGTCATTACGGGCAAGATTGGGGTAATCGGGACTGACTGCACCCAGAGCACAGTAGTGAAAATATTTACTCAGCGCCGTCGCATAGCAGGAAGAGGCGCTAAAGATCGACTCCAGCCTCCCTGGACGCATCAGTTCCTGCAACAAGGTAATATGAGCATAGGGACCCGGCATATAACCTCCTGGAGATCCGTAATCAAACGTTCGGTAATTTGGATGATTGACCGGCTGTTTTGAGAACGGTGCTTCTCAATATAACATACGCGATCAAAGCCGGCGGAGGTACGGTCAGTATCCATGCCACGATTGCCTTGAGCGTCAGCCAGCCAAACAGATGTAAAGATGATAAACCGGAATTGCTTGTCACGGCTGCCACCAGGTTCTGTGGCACCGCTGGTCCCCACGGCAGCAACCATGCGCCCAATTTATAAAATGGCGCCAAAAGAGCAAGATGAACCGGCCAGAGCAGATAGTTGACCGACTGCAGCGCCAGATGATTAAGTCTGAAGACATGGGCAAGCACGATGCAGATCAGTGAGGTCCCCCACACCAATGGTATAACGCCGAAAGCCGTACCGAGACAGAGTGTCATGGCCAGCTTTTGGGGGGTCAGCCCGCATGACACGACAACCTGTAGCCGTTTCAGGAGTGGGGCTCTGATCCGCTGCCAAACAGCTGTCAGGCGTTGCCGGGAAACCAGCATCAGATCCGTTCCCGGTGTACATGGAAATGGAGTGTGGCGCCGGTTACCGTACTCCGCCCCGTGTAATAGAAGATCAACAACCAGATACATTGCAGGAAGAGAATCAATGCCGGACTCCAGAGCCGTTGCAAACCGACCGAAAGGTCAGGCGCCCCTGTTTGTTCATGAGTGAGAACGCACGCCACCCCAATGGCATAGACAACGCCGGCGACACCCATGATCTGATAGGCAGAAACCCTACCTTCGCCACGGTAGTCGGCCCGCAAGGTTTCGGAAAAAGAGCGCCACCCCTGGGTAGTGATGGTAGCAAACAAAAAGGCAGTCACAACATGGGACGACAGGTACATCCCGGCGCTAATCAGGGCACAGACAGAATATATGATGGCGGTGATAGCCTGAATAGGGATCACCTCGGTTGCTTCCAGCCCTCCGGCATAGGCAATCTTTTTGGTACTGCCGAAAAACACGAAGCCACGTCCGTCAAAAACACGCCGGAGAAAACCCGAGCTTGCCGAGAGCGGTTTCCCGTAACAGCAGCCGAAACTGATGCAGGCCATGCGCCCCAATCCTTCGCCGAAGGCGTAGGCAATAGCAATGGCAGCATACGCCGCCATGACCGGGATATGGAATGACAGCGCGACCCCGGCAGTGCGGTTGATGGTTGTAATCACGAAGGGAGTAATCACTATGCCGACAAAAACTGCCCCTCCGACCGTGAAGGTATGAGCCTTCTTTTCCACGATCCGGGCCACCAGACGCGAGGCAGGCACACAGCAACAGAGCATGGCTGCCGCCAGGATGGCCGTACCAACCGGCGGAACTCCGATCGCCCCCATCAACACCAGCAACACTGCGACTGACACAAGATAGGCATTGGCGGTAAGCAGACCATACCAGGTGAAGTTGATTCCCTTCCATCCCCCCTGCTCTGTTTTTGATGAGGGAATTGAGGCCACGATCTGCCATTTCTCACCGGGCAGCACCCTGAATCCCCACCAGAAATAGGCTGTCAGGAGTATGAGCGCTGAACAGAGTGTCACTGACACCATCATTGATACCTCCCGTAATTTGTCATGTTTTACGTGCCGTGCCGAGCAGTGACCTGACCCGGATATCGGTTTCCACCAGCGGTTGCTGAAACCCCTTGGTGAAACGGCTTGTCACGCCGGTTTTACACAGGTTGTCGACAATATCCCCGGCAAATTCGATGCGTCCCGGCTGAAACATGAGGATATCGGTGCTGCTGCCGGGACGATACAGGCTTTTGGGTTGTCCTTTTTCCAGGAACATGCCGGTTTCGATCTGCTGTGGCTGATCATATCCCTGACGGCTATAGGCTTGCACAATATCGCCGATCATCAGAGCGACCACTTCGATCATCGCCACCAGTCCGACTCCGGTCCCGCCAGGAACGTCGGTATCAATAATGGTTACCACCCGTTTGTTCTTGGAATAGGGGGTGGCAACCGCAATAACCGCACTCGGGTTGCAGGAGTGGTACACTCCGTCGATGGCGTAGAAATCGACGATCGTTCCGGAAACCGGGGTATGGTTGTAGTGGTATTTGTCCGGTGTCAGGCGAAAGACGGCAAAATCACCTCCGCTGAACGCCTCGTGCCACCCTGATTTATCCGCTCCGAGCAGTTCCTCGTACGAGAAGAACTTCTCCTTCAGGAAAATCAGTGATGTTTTGAGGAATGATCCCACCAGTACCCGTGCATCGGCCGGAGATACAACTGCATTCATTTCCGGCGGCATGGGGCGGCACTCCTGGTAGCGGATCTTGCGTTCGAAGATTCTGCGAGGTGTGTCCAGTTGGTGCGGCGGATCAATACATTCGGACAGATCAATGCCGCACTGTGCCAGAAATGCCCGTTTCGACAGCACCGGGCGATCAAAATTCACCATTCCCAAAACATGGGATGAACAACTGCTGGTCAGCATCCTGAACAGTTTCGTACAGTTCTCGCGAACGTCATGATAGAGCAGCTGAACCATGCGGTCTCCGATCAGCTGTTCGGTGACAACCCGGCCGCTATCCCGCTCGATATACTGGTGTACCATCCGGTTCACTCCTTTGATTGTCCGTCGAATTCGAGCTTGAAGTCTCCTCAAGATGCACCTTGATCAGTATCAGGTTGATCAGGCGTTTCAGAGCCGGAATGCCGGCCCTCTCCTGCAGCACGTCCTCTTTGGCGCCCTCCACGAAGTGGGAGGCTTCTTCACCCTGGAGGATTGCCAGCAACCCCTTGCGATGTGCTTCATCCAGTGCCGTTCGTTGTTGGTCAAGCATGCGGCATTCCTGGGCCAGAATTCCCAAGGCTTCTTCCATATGTCGCCGGCGAAGCGTGGTGCGATAGAATCGTTCGGCTCCCAGGTTGAATTCGCGGGAATCAACATTCAAGGGGTTCGATCCGTTTACCTCATGCAGTATGCCGGTGGTAAGCCGCCCGGCAGCGGAATGGCACGGATGATTGAGCCTTGTTTTCAGGTCGCTCAGCGTGTCATGCAAATTCATAGATTCAATCAGATCTGCTCCATCCTCCCGGATAACCCGCAACAATGCTCTACGGTATTCATGGATCTGAACTCGAAGGTAGCCGGGGTAACGCCGGCTGGAACGAATTCCGCCGGTTTTCTTCAGGATCTTGTGCAGAAAGGCATTGCTACTGTTCCTGCGGACAAAAAATGTCGGTATTCCGATCGCGGAACCGAAAAAAATCTGCCTCCGCTCGCTTTCCACCGAGGGGGTATCCGGAACGTGGGCATGGGTCGTGCCGAGCGCCATGTATTTGTAGGACAAGGCGGTTATCAGCGTTTGCAGGTCGGTAGCCCGCCCCATGTCATCCCCGAAATTTTCAAAGATGCTGTAGTATCTCCCTTCAAAGCCCGAAAACCCCATTTTGGCAAATTCACGCTGCTTGTAGAGCAGGTAGACCGACATCTGTTCATCGAACACCCCCATGTCGGCCAGGTCACGACGGAGCCGATCGCTATTGCCGATCTGCCCGTTCAGCCCGGGGCTATGCTCGCTGGAGAGCAGGCAGACCAGATAATCCAGCAAACGATAGTCGGGAACAAAATCACCTTTCAGCCTGAAAATCGAGCTCACCAGACTGTCCAACGCCTGCGGACCAAAGGGGGTCAACGGCTGTCCGAAAATGGAGAGATCGGCCTTCTTTTTCCAGCGCCGCCAGATCATCCTCAGATGGGTGAAATCCAGTTCATGGGGGAGAAATCCGAGCGCTTTCTCGGGATGAAAGTCACTGAATGCCATGCGGTAAGGTGCGGCAGTATAGGTTCCCACAAAGAGCGGCAGGAAATGTTCACTGATTTTGATTGCCAGGTCTCCGTACAGTTTTTCATGGGACGCGTTAAAACCTGACCCGCCGTCAGCCAGCGCCTGGCTCAGACGGCGGCTGCCGATGCTGATATGGGTGCCGTTGTTGGCCAGACTGACATTGGAAAGGTTGGGCAATACCACCAGGTTGGTCTGGATGATGCCGGAGTCGCGCAGTTTTGCCACGGCATTGAGTTGACTGCGGGAGAGCACCTGGTGACAGAGCTGCATGTAGCGGAACTTCTCCTCACCCTTGTCCCAACCGGAAAGGCAGGGGCTCATGAACAGATCACGGTAAAAGCTGTCCGAAACATGATCGTTCAGCTCTTTCTGGCGTACCGGCGGGTGCGGTGCAAAATAGGCCAGCGCCTGCTGGCCACGCTCGTCGAGTCCGAAGGCCTGGTTGGCGTACATTACCAATAGCTGCGTCATCAGGAAGCGCAGGGCAGTTTCGTTGGCAATCGCCCGCCCCATGCCGTTGGCCGGTGTAAGTGAGGCCACGTTGAACGAAAAGGTCTCCGGCGAGGTATTGTCGTTCAGGTAGTGTTCCATTAAACGAATGCCGGTTTGTCGGATGATATCGGGAAGTAGTTGCTGGGAGCCGATCAGATCGGCCAGGGCAAGCTTGATAAGATAACTGATCGGTAGCCGCAACATTTCTTCGCCTGAATTGTCCCTGAATATGAAGCGGAGAGAGTCGGCGCGTGTACCGCAGGCCGGATTCTTCTTGTCGGCCAGAAGATCTTTTTCCAGAACATCCTGAGCAAAACGTGAAAGATTGCGGCGGGGAAAGCGCACCCAGCTGTTTTCCCAGACCTGGGAAGGGTTGTCCGCCAGAAACCATTCCAGATCAGCCACAACCCGGCGCGGGGTTTCTCCGGCAGCCGCCCGTTTCACCATATTAGCGAAGAAGTTTGATTGCTCGATTAACAACGGCAGGTCGACATGTTCCTTGGCGCCGCACACCACGGCCTGAAGCTCACTTTCCGAACCGGCGGTCACGTCATTGGCTGAAAACGGTAGCGTGGCAGCCAGCTCGCTCCGGGATGCAAAGGAGACCCCCAATCGTGCGAAAACCGTGCGGACATTCAGCGCTGCCGGCTCTGCTGCCGGTTTGAATATTCCGGTCATATCAGGGTAAACCGGGAGAAACGTGATGATGCGGTGGAAGGATTGTTCATGGGAAGTGAGCATATACGAAGATTGTGACGGTTGTGTTCGTGCCTTGTAAATGTTCTGTTACTTTTCAAAGAAACCGGCCAACACCAAGTTTCCAATGCGTTTTTCACAATTGTTACTTGATATATCTGCAAAAGCAGATATGATCGCTTGCATGAAAAAACGAATCCTCTTTCTCTGTACCCATAATTCCTGCCGTTCCCAGATGGCCGAAGCACTGGCCAACCACTATCTGGGGGATCATTGCCAGGCATTTTCAGCCGGAACCGAGGCTACGCGGGTCAACCCGCTGGCGGCTCAGGTACTAACTGAACTGGGCATCGACACTTCATTCTTGCGCTCAAAGACCATGGATGCTTTTGCCGGGCAAACCTTTGACCATGTGGTCACTCTTTGCGGTGACGCTAACGAAAAATGTCCACTCTTTTTCGGTGGTGTACAGCGCATTCACCACGGTTTTGACGACCCGTCCCGGCTTAAAGGGAGCGCAGAGGAGCTCCTGCCAGAGTTTCGGCGGGTGCGGGACGATATCAGGAACTGGATTATTGATTATTTCGGCGTCGCACCATGAAGAGAACATCTTTCCCGTAAACGTTCAAGGTGGTAGTCACGCTTTACCCCCCCCCTCTTTTCCACATCCAATACGTGGGTTGGTCCTTTCCTTTTAACCCTCACCTAAAATTTACCGGATATTCGTCAAGGAATTCGTACCCGAACGTTAGGGAGCGAGATCTATCCTGAGGTTTGACGTTGCAGGTGACATAGAGCAGGTTGGCCATGAGGTTCTCCTTTGTAGTAATAGTGTCCTCGTAATAGCGACAAGTATACCAATCAGTTGAAACGTATTATTTCAAACAGTTACACGGCAAGCGCTTACATGTCTGCGATATTTCATGATTATGCGCTGCGAAATATCAATGAAAGTTTAAAATATGCAAAATGTCGTTGAGATGGGTCAACGAGTGGCTGCGTGGGAGTTCTCCGTTGTTGCAGGGGATAAAGAGGGAGGGCATAAAACGAAAGAGAGGAAAATTGTCACATCCATACGGGCAGTTAAAGGCGAAAACACACGAAGCAATAAAGCTTCGCAAATACGAGTACATGGAGAAAACCCTGGTGCCGGTAAGAGAACTACAACAACGGCCCAACACCAACTGACTTCAAAGCGGAATTGGGAACAATCCTCAATAAGCTTGATTTCAACCTTACTGATCCGTCATTCAAACTTATAGCCAGCCCCATATAATGATTGGATAAATACTTCTCCTGGATTCGCAGCAACAGCTATTTTTTTACGGAGCTTTTTGATGTGACTGTCAATTGTGCGGTCACAGACTATTCGTTGATCCGGATAGATATGATCCATTAATTGCTGCCGCCTGTAGATTCGCCCCGGATTCGAAGCAAGGAGGTTTAATAGTGTGAATTCTACGGATGTGAGATCCAAATCTTTACCATGCAATATTGCCCGAAAGCGCGTCTCATCGAGAATAAGCCCATTGGTTTGCGATGTGACACCACCAGATCTTCTCAAAACAGTTTTAACTCTGGCAACCACCTCACGTGGGCTGAAAGGTTTACAAATGTAGTCATCCGCGCCAAGTTCCAGCCCAAGCAGCCGGTCGATTTCTTCAATTTTGGCCGTAGTCATAATGATTGGGATTGTTGAAAATGAGCGCACCTCTTTACAGACCTCCAACCCACTTCTTCCCGGCAACATTAAATCAAGAAGAATTAACCTCGGCTGATGCTCTTTAACCCACCGGACTACTTCCAGACCATCCGCAAGATGCCACGTTTCAAATCCAGCCTGGTGAAGATAGTCAGCCAAAACCAGCGCAATTTTCTCTTCATCTTCAACAATCAGGATGATTTCGCTCATGAGCTTGCTCCCGGTAATTCAATTCTGATCCAAAGCCCACCCATCGGTGATGCCTGTGCCGTAATACTGCCGTTATGAGCTGTGACAATGTTACGGCAAATAGCGAGTCCCAACCCTGCCCCACCTGTTAATCTGTTCCGGGAAGACTCCACTCGGTAAAGTCGTTCAAACAATCGGTCCAGCTCAGCTTCCGGGACATTGGGAGCTGAATCACTGAAGTCAATTGTTACGCTGCCGTTATCCACTCGAAGTGCAATTTGAAGTCTGCCTCCAGAGTCCGTGTACTTTAGGGAGTTATCAAGCAAATTGGAAAACAACTGGTGCAAACGTTCTGAATCGCCAAAAAACGATACGCCACCATGTTCCGGAAAATTCAACTCAAGTGAAATGTTTTTGCTGAGAAAATCTGTTCGGAAAGACATTACCGTTTCTTCAAGCACGGAAACCAGGTCAAGTTCTGATTTTCTATATGTTAGTGCTCCCACGTCAGATAAAGAGAGTTGGTAGAGATCGTCCACAAGTCTGACGAGGTGCATTACCTCGCTGTGCAAGGAATTGATCTTTTCCGTGGTAGGTTGGCGAATACCATCCTGAAGGGCTTCAATTTCCCCCCGCAGTATAGAAAGTGGTGTCCGTAATTCGTGAGATATGTCAGCCACCCACTGACGACGGGTCAACTCTCCCTGTTCAAGTGTCAGTGCCAGCGCGTTGAAGTCGCGTGCCAGCAACCCCAGTTCATCGTGCGATGTAGCAGATACCCTGACGGCAAAACTTCCTGCGGCTAACTGATGAGTTGCGTGTGTCAGTTCTTGAATTGGCTTTACCAGACGTCGTGCCAGCAGCAGTGACAGAGCAGATGCAAGAAGTACAACAACTCCCGCAGTCAATCCGAGAGCGAGTTTCTGCTCACGCAAAAATCTTTGCTGCGGGGCATCAGAGATAATCTGACGCGGCGAAAGCCCCAGATAACCAACGACCCTTCCTTGATACAGCAAAGGTGTCATAGTATTACCAACGATAACCTCAGCATGTTTGATCAACACATTCTTGTTGCTGTCAAGCAGGTAGATACGCTGATCAAAATTATGCGACATACGTGGTGGCATCAGACCATGGCTGTCATCTGGAATATTGTTTGGATGAGGTCCGGCAGGTATTCTCTGCTCAGGATGTGGAATGTCGGGCAGATGGTTTCCATGTGGAGGGCCGACTTCTAGTAGAGACACGGCGACAAGCCGATTCCAGTGAGATGGATCTCTCCGCAGCAAATCCCAATTCTGCTCAGAACTATAGAATTCTTCAAGTTTCCTTGCCAGATTCGTGACTCCCGATTGTTCCACAGAGTTTATGAACTTCAAAAAGCCTCTGCTGATATTCCACTGCATAATTACCACTGCGCTGAAGACAGATAATACAGCTGCTGTCAGCAGTGCCAGAAACAGCTTGTGGGCAACGCCTACTTTCATACATTCACCTCCAGTGACGCTAAATTTCTATCACAACTCTATCCTTCATGGGCATGCAGATTGTTTGTCAGATGTATTTCCTTATTTCTTACACATTTCGTGCACATTCTCCTGCTAAGAACATAACAACGGGTGATTTTAATTACTCACAGGAAAGGATGTGGATATGAACATGAAAATGATCGTTATGGCGTTATTGACAGCAACTATTATTGGCAGTGGCACCGGTGCGGTACTGGCCGGACATGGACCGGGCGGAGAGTTTGGTGGACCGCCACCGGGAGTGGAAATGGGGCCCGGTGGTTTTGAAGGGCGCATGGCAACTAATATTCTTAAGCTTACCGCAACGCAGCAGAGTCAGATCAAGGCTGTATTTGATACGGAACATGATCTGGTGAAACCGCTTTTCGATAAAATGCATGAAAGCAGAAAACAGCTGATGTCATTAATCGAGGCGACCGTATTTGATGAGGCGGCGGTGCGCATACTTGCTAATGATCAGGCCGTTACAGAAGCAGAGCTGATTGTTTCGCGCGCGCGAGTCCAGAGCAAAATCAACGGACTGTTAACGCAGGAGCAGAGAGAATTACTGAAAAATCTTCGTCCTGAGTTCAGATAGTATTCAGAACTCTGAGGCATACAGGGGGTGATACAACAGGCGGGGCAAATTCAATTTTAAGGAGGATTGTACTTAAACCAAGCAAAGTAATTGAAGTATTAATTTCAGATGAAAGGAGCCGCGTGATGTCAAGTTCGATACGTGGTGTAAGTGGAGAATTCAGTGCTGCCTCCCTGAAACAGATGCAGGAACAGATGTTCAAGGCCGTTGACAGCAACGGCGACAACAAGATTGATAAAAGTGAGATGAGCGCGTTCCGGAAAGCTCAGGAAGCTGAAGGAAAACAGGGTGGACCCGGTGTTGACGAAATGTTTAAAAACATGGATTCCAACAGTGATAGTGCCATCAGCAGACTTGAGTCGGACGCTGCAATTGCAAAAATGAGTCAGCAGATGCAGTCACAGCCTCCCTCTGGATCAGATAGCAACTCATCTTCCGATTTGAAAGACAAAGTATTCAAGTCTGGAGATCAGAACGGTGATGGCAGTATCAGTAAAGATGAACTGAGTAAGCTGCTCAGTAACTCATCCCAGAGTAACACAACCGCTGATGATCTTATGAGTGCCCTGGATACGAACAAGGACGGAAGTATCAGCAAAAGCGAATCTGATGCGGCTATCGACAAGGCCGGTCAGCAACGCCATGCTCAGGGGGCTCCACCTCCACCACCTCCGGCAGACAGTTCTTCAGATACGAGTTCATCATCCTCAACGTCTTCTGCAGATAGTTTGGCAGTTAAAAAGATCTTTGATGCGATGGACACCAATCAAGATGGTAGCGTCAGTAAGAGTGAACTTGAAGCTGCACTCACCAAAAAAGGGCAACACCATCAATCACAGAGTACGGCTGTCAGCTCCTCAACAACGTCCACCACTGATACGGCAAAGACCAGTGATTCTGCTCTCTTTGCGGCGGCTGCAAAAAGCTATATGCAGGCAAGTTTCAGTAGTTTCAGCCAAAATGCCGCTGAATCGGCACTCTCGGCTTCTTCACTCTATGCATAGCTGATGCTGTTTGAAGTTCACCATGAAAGAGCTGGCTGGACCTCTCTGAGGATGCCTGAATGAATGCCGACCGACTGACGCATTCAAACATATCGGAATATTGTCACAAATGACGGCACATAGTGTTGTCGCAGCCTGCTTCTCATGGAAGCAACATATCGAAAGGAGTAACGCAATGTCAATTTCATCCATATCATCGACAGGTAACACGTATCAAATGAGCGGCAGCAATCCGATGGCCCAGATGAAGCAAAATTTTGATGACCTGGGGAGTGCATTAAGCTCAGGCAATATTGACGATGCCAAGAAAGCGTTTGCCAAGTTGCAGAAGAATGCACCCTCAGGTGGTGACGGCAAGGCTCCTTCGGAAATTGACGATCTCAAAAAGGCATTGGATTCCGGAGATGTCAAGGGGGCTCAAGAAGCATATTCTAAAATACAGGAGAAAATGTCACAGAGGCCTCCCGCAGGAGGGCAACCTCCAAGTGGGCCGCCTCCAGGTGAACAGAAGGATACGGTAGAGTTGAGTTCAAAAAGTACTTCTAGCACGACATCCAGTGACACTAAAACGTATGACAAAATGGATACTAATAAAGACGGTACTGTCACCGCTCAAGAAAGATTGGAGTATCTGATAACACAAGGTACGGACAGTACATCCTCATCCTCAACTTCGCCATACAGTGGAAAATCTAGTATTAAGATTTACGCTTAGCACGTTGTGCGTTAGAAATACCGGATCTTTAAGCCGCTAGCTCTATTAGCTATTCAATTGAGAGTGAGGTCTCCGTAATTCTGCTTGACATTTCCAAACGGTTATTTCAAATTAGTATTTGAAATAACCGTTTTGTTTTTTTGGAGACCCTTATGACCAGGAAAAAATCAGAAATAAAAAAGGAAAAGCTGCTGGCGGTAGCAGGTGACGTCTTTATCGAAAAAGGGTTCCGCGATGCAACGGTAGCCGAAATCTGCTCGCGGGCAGAGGCGAACATCTCGGCGGTCAATTACCACTTCGGTAGCAAGGAAGCCCTCTACCAGGAGGCATGGCGTCATTCGTTCACCGAGTCGCTCAAGACGTACCCATTGGACGGGGGAGTCAGTGAAACGGCTCCAGCCGAAGAGCAGTTACGTGGTCAGCTAACCGCCATGATCCGGCGTATTGCCGACGAGAACAACAAGGACTTCTTCATCGCCCAGATGGAGATGATCAACCCTACCGGCCTCTTGCAGGAAGTCATGAAGAGCGAGCTGATCCCCATGCGGCAGCAGACCCTTGCTCTGGTCCGCGAACTGCTGGGACCGGAGGCGACAGAAGAGCAGGTGCACTATTGCGAGACCAGCATCATCAGCATGTGCGTTCATCCCATGGTGATGCAGCGGATAGCCAAGCGAACCAAGGACAAAAACATGCCGGCCATAATTGAAGATATCACTACTTTTGCCGAGCATGTGGTCACGTTCGCTCTGGCCGGTATCAATGCAATTGGCAGCAAAGGAAACAAGCCATGAATGCTCCGAAAAAGAAGACCGTCATAATCGGCATCATTGTCATGCTCATACTATCCGTTGGGGCTGCTGCCGCCAGGAAATTCTTTGCACCCCAGAAGACCAGCTACATCACCGTTCCAGCAGCCCGCTTCGACCTGGAAGAAAGTGTCCTCGCCACCGGCATCCTGAAGGCGTTCAAGACCGTGGCGGTCGGGGCGCAGGTCAATGGACAACTCAAAACTCTCCATGTCGCCCTGGGAGACAAGGTGAAGAAGGGACAGCTGCTGGCGGAGATTGACCCGGTGCTGCCCCAGAACACCCTGAAAGACGCCGAGGCCCAGGTTGATAATCTGCAGGCCCAGAAACGGTCGAAGCAGGCCTTGCTGAAGCAGTATGAATTGGCCTACCAGCGCCAGAGCCAGATGAACGCCAAAGATGCCGGTTCCCGTGCTGATCTGGAGAGTGCCCAGGCCCAGTTGGAGAGCACCAGGCACGACATCGTCGCCCTGGAGGCCCAGATCAAAAAGGCTGTCATTGCGGTCGATACGGCCAGGGCCAACCTGGGCTACACCCGTATTCACGCCCCCATTGACGGTACCGTCATCTCCATCGACACCGAAGAGGGGCAGACCGTGGTATCGAACCAGGCAGCCACAACGATCCTGACCCTGGCCACGTTGGATACCATGACAGTCAAGGCCAAGATCTCCGAAGCAGATGTGCCGCGGGTCAAGCCAGGACTTTCGACCTACTTCACCCTGCTGGGGGACAGCGAAACCAGATATTACGGAAAACTGCGGGCTATCGAACCCGGGCCGGTAAACGGAACCACTACTACCGGAACCGGCAGCACCGGCAGTTCCAGTTCAGCCATCTACTACTACGGACTTTTTGAGGTCCCCAATCCCGACAACAAGCTGAAAGTGTCCATGACCACCCAGGTGGCGGTGCTGCTCAACCAGGCCAAACAAGCGCTCTGTATCCCGGTATCAGCGCTTGGAGAAAAGCAGAAGGATGGCAAAACAACGGTCAGGGTGCTGGTGGGAGAGCAAGCGGAAAACCGGTCGATTCGCACCGGTATCTCCAACAATGTGCAGATTCAGGTGCTGGATGGGCTTCGTGAGGGTGAAAAGGTCATCATCGGTGACAGTTCCAGTCTGCCGAAAACTGATCCGAACACGATGCCACAGCCGCCGGGGAGAAAATAATCATGGACAGACCGCTCCTGGAAATAAAGAGCCTGGTGCGCCGCTTCTCCACGGGGGATCAGCAGGTAGACGTCCTCAAAGGGATCGACCTGACCATCAATGCCGGCGAGATGGTGGCCATTATCGGCGCATCCGGTTCGGGTAAGTCCACCCTGATGAATATTCTCGGCTGCCTGGACCGCCCCAGTCAGGGGAGCTACCGGATTGATGGCCGGGAGACCGGCAGCCTGTCAAATGATGACCTGGCCAGGCTGCGGCGCGATTACTTCGGGTTTATCTTCCAGCGTTATCACCTGCTGCCGCACCTCACCGCAACCCAGAATACTGAAATACCGGCGATCTATGCCGGGGTGAAAAAACATGCCCGGCAGGAACGTGCCAGCATGCTTTTGGAGCGCCTCGGCCTGGCAGAAAAATGCGAGCATCGCCCCAACCAGCTTTCCGGCGGCCAGCAGCAGCGGGTCAGTATCGCCAGAGCATTGATGAACGGCGGCGACGTCATCCTGGCCGATGAGCCGACCGGTGCCCTTGACAGTAAAAGCGGCCAGGAGATGATGGCGGTTCTGCATGAACTGCATGGGAGTGGTCATACCATTATCCTGGTCACCCACGACCAGCAGGTCGCCGCTCATGCTGAACGGATCATCGAGATCAGCGACGGCTCGATTATCAGGGATCAGGCCAACCCCTCCCGGCCTCCCAACCCTCCCCAGCCCTCCCTTATCAGGGAGGGAGCAGTCACGGCAGAAACAGATGAGCGTCCCCCCCTGACAAGGGGGGACAGGGGGGTTGGTGCTAATTGGGGGCGCTTTGCCGAAGCCTTCACCATGGCCCTCATCGCCATGCTGTCCCACCGCATGCGGACCCTGTTGACCATGCTCGGAATCATTATCGGCATTACCTCGGTTGTATCAGTGGTGGCGTTAGGACAGGGGGCACAGCAAAAGGTCATCAAGGACATCAGCGCCATGGGGACCAATGTTATCGACGTTAACCCCGGTAAGGACTGGGGAGATGAGGACGCCGCCAGCATCCAGACCCTAGTGCCGTCCGACCTGGAAGTGTTAAAAGCTCAGGTGTATGTTGATAGTGCTTCGCCTGCTACCGGGGGAAGCCAGTTGCTCCGTTACCACAACCTTACCGCTAACGCTTCGGTGAACGGTGTGAGTGAACAGTACTTCCGGGTCAAGGGATATGAAATTGCCGACGGTATCGCCTTCAGCGCTGATGACGTGAAACAGCAGACTCAGGTGGTAGTGATCGACCAGAACACCCGCAAGAAGTTTTTCACTACGGAAGACCCCATCGGCAAGGTGCTCTTCATCGGCTCACTCCCCTGTCGGGTTATCGGCATAACCAAGGAGAAGGATGGCCCCATGGGGAACAGCTCGAATCTTGAGGTCTGGATTCCTTACAGCTCCGCCATGAACCGGCTACTGGGTCAGCAGTATTTCAGCTCCATCTCGGTGCGGGTCAAAGACGGTATCTCCAACCAGGTGGCGGAGCAGAGTATCACCAAACTGATGGCTCAGCGACATGGCCGCAAGGATTTCTATACCAACAGCAGCGACAGCATCATGAAGACCATCAATAAGACCACCACCACACTGAAGTTGATGATCTCGGCCATTGCCGTCATATCCCTCATCGTCGGCGGCATCGGCGTCATGAACATCATGCTGGTATCGGTAACGGAACGGACCCACGAGATCGGTATCCGCATGGCGGTCGGGGCGCGGCAGGAAGATATCATGCAGCAGTTTCTGATTGAGTCGGTTCTGGTTTGCCTGCTGGGGGGGATGATCGGCATCGTCTGCTCCTGGGGGGTCGGCAAAGTTTTTTCCCTGTTCGTCAGCAGTTTTGCCATGCAGTTTTCACTCATGTCGATTGTCTCGGCATTTTTCTGTTCAACTTTGATTGGTGTCATCTTCGGTTTCCTTCCGGCGCGGAATGCAGCGCGGCTGGACCCGATTGAAGCGCTGGCACGGGAGTAATCCTATAAAAAACAGTTACCGCAGAGGACGCAGAGGGAAAAACGAGGAAGATAAATTCAAAATCTGTTTTTGGTTTAACCCCCAAAAATATTTAGACTTTGCTTTTGCATTTCCTCCGCGATCCTCTGCGCCCTCTGTGGTGCAACGGAGGTTTTCAGAATGAGCACAATATCCCGATACATATTCACGATTGCAGTGCTGCTTCTCTTGTCTGGCTGCAGCGGCCTTCTCCCGCGCAGCCAGTACGCTCGACCGGACGTTTCAGTGCCGCAGCAGTGGCAGGCGTCAACCGTCACCGGCTCATCCGTTGCAACAAAGGAACAATGGTGGCGGGATTTCAATGACCCGACCCTGAGCGAACTGATCGAACGGGCTCTCACAACCAACAACAACCTGGCGGCCGCCACGATCAAGGTAAAACGGGCACAGCTCTCATCCAGGCTTACCAACACCAATCTGACTCCGACCGTTTCAGCCAATGCCACCAGCAGCCTTAATCGGGATCTTGATAGCAGCAGGGATACCAAGACGAGTGGAGTTACGGCTACGGCAAGCTATGAACTGGACCTCTGGGGAAAACTGGCCAGCACCCGTGATGCCAGCAAATGGGAGGCCGAAGCAACCGGGTATGATCGTCAAAGTACCGCGTTGGCATTGGTCGGGACGGTTGCTTCGAATTACTGGACCATCGCCTACCTGAATGAACGGATTGCGTCGGTTGAGGCGAGCATTGCCAATGCCGGGAGAGTCCGGGAACTGGTTGAGGTAAAATATCAGGCCGGTGCAGTTTCAGCCTTGGACAAGGTTCAGGCGCAGCAGACTATTGCCAGTCAGAAAGCCCAACTTACGCAACTTCAACAGCAGCGGACCGAAGCACGAAACGCATTAGCAATACTTTTCGATCAGGCGCCGGAAAACAGGTTGCCGGAACTGCAACGCCTGCCATCCGGAACAGTGCCAAACGTTGCTGCCGGTCTGCCGGCAAGCATTCTTGCTCAACGCCCTGATCTGCAGGCGGCTGAACTGCGGCTGAAAAAACAGCTGGCAACTGTTGACACTACCCGTACCAGTTATTATCCCAGCTTCACCCTGACCGGTTCTCTCGGCACCAGCAGCACCAGCCTGATCGAGGTTATAAAAAACCCGTATGCCGCATTGGGTGCCGGTCTGGCACTGCCGTTCATACAGTGGAACACCATGAAACTGAATATCGAGATTTCCAAGACCGACTATGAGGAGGCGGTGGTCAACTTCAGACAGACGCTCTATTCCGCTCTGAGTGATGTCGAAAACTCCCTCTCTGCCCGCACCAATTATGCTGAAGAGGTCAAGCAAACCGAAGAGTCTCTGACATTGGCAAGAAAAGCTGAGGAACTCGCTGAAATTCGTTATCGCTCGGGAGCAACAGCGCTTCAGTCATTGCTGGATGCTCAAGAGAGTCGGCGTGACTCCGAAAGGGCACTTGCGGTAGTCCGGTTGGGGCAACTCAAAAACAGTATGACTCTCTATCAGGCACTTGGCGGGGCGATGCACATGCAGAAGCTTTAGTATCCGCCTTTATCCAAAGTTTTCCGATTTGATGCGCGTGAAATGGCCTATGATTATTCCTGTTTGGTCACCGAAGTTGCCTGAACCGAGTACGAGTTCTTATCTCCCTTGCCATCTTGACGGTAGACGACCACCGCCGTACCATCCCAGGTAATCCAGCGCCTCGCTTTTTTATTCTGGTCTGAAAATTCTATGACACGGCAGGGAAACTCCTTGCTGCCGACGGAATAGCGCGCATTTTTCACGAAATGGTAGTCCCGTTTGACCACGGCCATTTTTTCTACATCAAGCATTCTCAGGGTGATCACGCTCTTGTCTGAAAAATCCAGCTGGGCTTCCGGGCACTCCATCGTGGTATGGTCATAACTGTTGCGAGGTATGACTACCGTGCGCGTTGTCCCTTGCTCGCGTACGTCAAAGCGGAAGCCGGAATGTTCAAGACGCCCTTCAATATCGATCGTGGTCCCATTTTCCCGGCCCTTACGGGAATACCTTGCCAGATCGCCTTTTTTGAGTGTTCCCATTTCAAGAGTATCCAGATGGTACCCCATCCACAAAAATGAGGCCTTGATCGAGGTCTTGGTTTCAAAATGAATGTTGCCAACGCCACTCTCTTCAGTGTTGCGCTGGGTAGTGGTGACATCGCCGATCGTGAACCCTTTGGAAGAGACCGCATAGTGTGCCGTTGTTTTGCCACCATTGCCGGTCGAGCTGGCGAGCACGGGAATCAGGCTGGTCAGCACGAGACATCCCGTTGCTACAAAACGACGCATCAGAATCACAGATCCTCCCGGTAGCGGCGTGGCGAAAATCGCACCGCTATGATCCTGATGCAGGCCAGCGAGAGCACCAACAGGATTATCATGGCAACCTCCTGCCACTCCATCTCCTTGTACCAGAACGCCATCACCTCGGTTAAGATGGTTACGATCACCGTGTCGATGATATAGGTGACTTTGACCCGTCCTTCCGTAAAATAGGCCAGCGCTGTACGTAGCACTTCAACCATGGCCAGCACGGTCAACATATCAACCATGATGGTTTTGAAAGCCGATTGAAAATCGTTCCGCAAAATCAGCCGCAAGTCATAAAATGTGCATCCAATTCCTGCCAGGATCGCCATCAGGATGGCAACGATCAACAGCGATAAAATGGCGCGTGCCGATATCTCGAAAAAACGGCTTACGTTAAGGTCGATAAGATCTTCTTTCCACATGACATATATCCTCCTTGGTTCACCGGAACCGCTGTTGCTGCTCTGGCATAATCGCGGTTATGACTATTCCGCTCTTCAACACCAGACTAACAGCACTAGATGAAGATCAGGTTGTGATGTAGTTACGATTGTGCAAATTAATCCCCTCCCCCCCCATCCTCGATATTTCCACACAACAATTACACAACCACAACACGCCTGTAACATTGCTGTGCTATCAATATCAGGCATGAACTCATACAAAGCCGACCTGCATCTCCATTCCTGCCATTCCAACAAACCGACCTACTGGGCCATGCGCAAATTCAATGTCCCGGAGAGCTATAGCTCACCGCACTACCTCTACCGGGTTGCCCGTGAGCGCGGCATGGATTTTGTCACCATCACCGATCACAATTCGATCAGCGGGGCGCTGGAAATCGCCCATCTGCCACAGACCTTCATCAGCTCGGAAATAACGGCCCACTTTCCTGAAAATGACTGCAAGATACACGTGGTTGTACTGCACATCAGCGAGGCGCAGTTTGCGGAGATCATGCAGTTGCGAAAAAATGTGTATGAATTGACCGCCTACCTGCATCAGCAGAATATTGCCCACTTCCTGGCACATCCGCTCTATGCCCAGAACAACAAACTCGATGCCGGGATCATGGAGAAATGCCTGCTGCTGTTTACAACCTTCGAGATAAAAAACGGCTGCCGCGCCCGCCGTTTCAACGGTTTTGCAAAACGCCTGGTAACCTCCCTCAGCCAACCGGTGATCGAACGGCTGGCTGATAAACATGACCTGCAACCTTACGGTGATACTCCCTGGGTCAAGGGTGTGGTCGGCGGTTCGGATGACCACGGCGGGCTCTTCATTGCCCGGGCGCACACCACGGTCTACGACACACCCACCGTGGACGGTTTTGTGAATGCCATCCGCTCGGGAGAGAGTTGGGCTGACGGTGACGATGGCGGCCCGCTCACCATGGCCCACAGCCTCTATGGGATTGCCCACAGTTTTTATCGCGAACGTTTCGGTGAGCAACGACGCGGTTCCACCCCCTTTGTCAGCGCCCTGCTGGATCGTTTTTTCAATGTGGGAACCGAACGGAGCAGCTTCATCGAGAAAATCCGCCTGTTTGTCCTCAAAAACCTCCCCGCCCCCCGCAACAGCAAGGACATGGGCTTTGAGGAAATCCTTGACCATGAAGCGCGCCTGTTGCTCGATGACACGGAATTCCTGGAAAGCATCCGGGACGTTGACAGCAATCGCAAGATTTTTGCCGTCACCAGCCGCCTTGCCAACCGCCTGATTTTCCACTATACCAACCGCCTGATTACCCTGCCAATCAACGCCGGGTTCTTTGACTATCTCAATACGGCCGGCACCATCGGGCTGATACACACCCTGATTTCTCCCTACTACCTGGCTTTTCATCACCAGCACAAGGGGAAGGAGCTGATCCGGGAGCTCTCGCTTGCCTTGCCGGAGATGCACCATCAGGAGTTGCCGGAAAAGATCGCCCTGTTCACCGATACCCTGGAAGAGATCAACGGGGTTGCCATCACCATCAAGCGCTTGATCAGCACTGCCAGAATACGTGGCGTGGAACTGACCGTGATCACGGCAGGCAATCACGAGGCAGCTGCCGTGGAAGGGGTTAAAAAGTTCCCGTCAGTGGGCGATTTCGTACTGCCGGAATACCCCGAATTAAAACTCAACTTCCCCCCGATTCTTGAGGTAATGGATTTTATCGAGCGGGAAGGTTTTACCCGTATTCATGTCAGTACCCCCGGAACCGTGGGGCTGCTCGGACTCCTGATTGCGCGGATGATGGATATCCCGCTGGCCGGGACGTATCATACCGACATTCCCCAATATGTGCGCAGCCTGACCAACGACGAGTTTCTGGAAAAGGCTGCCTGGAGTTACATGACCTGGTTTTACGGCCAGATGGAAGAAGTCATGGTTCCCTCAAACGGGACACGCGAGCAACTGGCAGCCCGCGGATTGCCGACGGAAAAGATGAAGCCACTCCCCCGCTGGGTCGATACGGATTACTATTCCCCTGGGATGCGTAACCCGAGTTTCTGGAAGTGCCGCGGACTGGGGCTTGGCAGAACCGTGTTGCTGTATGTGGGACGGCTCTCCCGCGAAAAGGGGCTGGAACTGCTGGTGGCTGCCTTCCGCGAGCTGGTGGACAGCGGAGCGGCGATTTCATTGGCCCTGATCGGCGATGGACCGTACCGGGAGGAAATGGAAACAGCTCTGACAGGGTATCCGGCACTATTCACCGGTTTTCTTTCCGGCCGCCAACTGCAGTGGGGGTATGCTTCGGCCGATCTGTTCGTCTTTCCCAGCGCCACCGACACCTTTGGCAACGTGGTGCTTGAAGCGCAGGCCTCCGGTCTGCCGGTAATCGTATCCGATGAGGGTGGCCCCCGCGAGCTGATGGTGGATGGCGAAACCGGCCTGGTATTCCGGGCCGGCAATCTCAGCAGCCTGACATCAGCCATCAGCTCAATGCTTGACGATCCGCAACGGATTTCCCTGATGGGAGGCACGGCGCGCCGTTTCACGTTGGACAAGGCGCCCGACAGCAATCAAAGCTACAGCACCATCCTGAAATAGCAGCATGATTGCAGGCAGAGAGAGCTGCCGAATCATGGATATAACTCAAAACAATCAAGGAGACTGATCATGACACTCGTTCAAATCAAACAAATCGCCGCACAACAGGGAATCAAAGTTGCTGGACTGAAAAAGGGGGATATTGTCAGAGCAATTCAATTCAAAGAGGGTAACACCCCCTGTTTTGCTTCCGGCAAGCGTACTGAATGCGGACAAGCAGATTGTCTCTGGCATGTAGACTGTGAGTAAACGGTGACCTGAATCTTCGGTATTACAAGATCCAAGATATTAAAGGATCTGCGTCACAAAACAGATCCTTGGTTACAATCAGGATGACAGGCTAACACACAACACAGGTTATTCCCCCTCCCCCACCCTGCGGTTGATTACCACCGACGACCCCGGCAGTTTCTTGGCCGCTTTCTTGACCTCGGTGGAGATCGAGGCGAGCTGGGCATAGGATGAAACCGGGGTGAGACGCGTATTGACAATACCGATGGAGATCGAGAGCAACCCGAAGGTCTCCTGTTCACCCTTGCGGTTGACGGCGCTGTAACAACCGGCTGAATAATCCTTTTCGCCATGGAAGACCGGCAAATGTTCATCCAGCGCTTGAATTACCTGGGAAGCGAGGTATTCGGCATGGTGTGCTCCGCTGATGATGATGAAGTCATCACCGCCGATATGCCCGCAAAAGCAGTCCAACCCTTCCCCCGATGATCGCAGTACGCCGGAGATGATTTCCCCGATCGCCTTGATCACCACATCCCCCCGCTGAAATCCGTAGTAATCGTTGAACGGCTTGAAATTATCGATATCGACGTAGGCAATGTCGAAATCGACACCGGCCTGGAGCCGGTCGTTTATTTCACGCTGGATGCTCTCGTTCCCCGGCAGTCCGGTCAGTGGATTGGCACCCTTGGCAAGCGTCAGGTTGATATCGGTAATGGCGCTGATGAAACGGTTGACGTCCACCACGCCATGATAGATGCCGAGACGGGTAACACAGATGTTGTCCACCCGGATATCCATCTGTTGGGACTGCAGGATTTTAGCTGCCTCCCTGATACTGACGGTGGATTCAAATTCAAGTTTGATGGGGGACATGAGGTCGCGCATCTTCTTTGAATGATTGATGTGAAAGGCAAATCCGTTCATACCGATCACATGCTCCTCTAGAAAGGTCGAACGATTGATGATGCCGACGGCATGGCCATTATCGACCACCGGCAACACCAGCAACGCCGGTTCATTCTGGAAACGTTTGAGAACTGCGGCCAGATTATCGCCCGGATTGGCAGGCGCTACCGCCATGGCGATATCAGCGATATATTCCCCAGCTCCGGTTACGGTTGCAGTACTGGCAGCGCAATCAGGCGGCAGCGCTTCCTCCCTGTCAGGTTTCCGGGAAAAATCCTCGGCGGTTGCAACTGACATATCTGCCAACAAACTGTTCTCGGTCACAAACGCTTCGAACTGTTGCGGATCGAGCGGTTTGGCAAAATAATATCCCTGTACTTGATGACACCTGCGCTGCCGCAGGAACTCAAGCTGTTCCCTGGTTTCCACACCTTCGGCAATCACGTTCAGTTTCAGGGAGTGGGCCATGGCAACAATGGCGTCAACGATGGCCGCGTCATCGGGGTCGTTGACAACGTCGCGCACAAAGGAACGATCGACCTTGATGGTGTCAATCGGCAAATGCTTGAGATAGGAGAGTGAAGAGTAGCCGGTGCCGAAGTCATCCACCGAGATGCTGATGCCAAGTTCTTTCAGACGGAGCAGTTTGCAGACCGTGTCACTGGCGTCCCCCATCAGGGCGCTTTCGGTCAGTTCCAGTTCCAGGTAGCAGGGATCAAGCCCGGTTTCCGCCAGAATTTCCAGGACAGTGGCCACAAATGAGTTGTCACGCAATTGCCGGGCTGAAAGATTGACTGCCACCTTGAGTTTCGGCAATCCCGTATCCTGCCAGGCTTTGTTCTGACGGCACGCCTCCCGCAACACATAGGTGCCGAGTCTCACGATCAGACCGTTTTCTTCCGCCACCGGTATAAATCGGTCTGGCGGGACTATGCCGTATCCGGGACGCTGCCAGCGCACCAGCGCCTCCATACCGACCATGTCATTGCCGTTGATGGCCATTTTGGGTTGATAGTAGAGATAAAATTCGTGTCCTTCCAGAGCCCGCAGCAAACCGGTCTCAATGGAAAGCCGCTCGACCGCTTTCTGGTTGAGCGCTTCGGAGTAATATTGGAACTCGACCCCATTCTGCCGTGCCTGGTTCATGGCAATATGGGAATTCCGCAGCAGATCATCACTGGTTACGGCATCGCCGGGAAAACAGGCGATGCCGAAGCAGGCCGGGATGACAACATCACCCGATTCACAACGCAATGGTTCAGAAAATACGTTTTTAAGTTTGATGATTACCATGGCCAGGTCACCACTCCGGACGGTTCCCCCCAGCACCACGACGAATTCATCGCGATGGATGCGGGCGACCGTATCATACTGCCGCATGGTTGAGGTCAACCGTTTAGCTATGGCCCGGACAACGTCGACTCCGCCACTATGTCCGCGTGCATCAACAACCGCTTTAAAACCGGTCAGACTGATATAGATCACCGCGGTATTTTTTTGTTTGCGGCTGTTAAAGGCAATCACCTGTTTCAGGCGATCCTGCAGAAGATTGTGGTTGGGGAGACCGGATTCATGGTCATAATAGGCGAGTTTTTTAATCTCTTGTTCCGCCTGGAAGGACGTTTTCTGTGATACCTGAAGCTGGCGCGTGAAATACATGATCAGGAACCAGGGGACTCCTGCGGTTGCGATCACAAACAGCATCCCTTTCAGCAGGGGAATCTGTTTGAACAGGATCAGATCCTTGAAGAATCCGGCGGTCACAAGATCTGAGAAGAGTACCCAACCGATTCCGACCACCCCATAGACCAGAACTATTACGGCCGGCGGCAGTCTAGGCGGTGCGGGTAGGCAATCATTACCGGTTAGTGTCGTCATAGCGGGTATAACCTCGCATTCTAGTGTCGAATCCAGATTCATATGGCCAGCTTGGCACTGAAGGTGACCAGGCTTTGGATCATGGATGAGTCGGGAGTCGGGTCGATGTGCGGAATCTTGGTCTGCCCCCCCAACTTGCCGCGTTCCGACTGCGACCAGCGGTAGATGCCATCTTCCGGCACCAGCAGCACCTCGGGCGGGTTGATTCGCGCCTGGCTCCTGAAGGTGGCGTAATCGGCATTCTGGGCTGACAGACTCGTATCCAGTGTCCGGGCCGCGTGATCCGGGTCCAATTCATTGGTTTGTACTGCCAGCACCCACAGGTGCCGCCGCCGGGTAATGTCGGCGCCGACCATGAATTCACGCACACTGCCGTTGCTGGTGCGATTGAGGCTGGCAACCGCTTGTTCCACCTCTCCCTGGGTAACTTTTTCTTCCAGCTTGTCCAGAAAACGGTCTCGACCGGTAAACTCGATGAAATGGGGGGTCGTAGAGGTAAAGCGGAGCGTATCACCGATATGGTAGCGCCAGAGTCCCGAACAGCTGCTGAGAATCACGGCATAACGCTGTCCAACCTCAACCTGCTCCAGCGGAACGGCATCGGCGTACGGCGACGGCTTACCGTTTCCGTCCAGATCCTCAAAACGGACGAATTCAAAAAAAACGCCGTAAAAGGGGGTCAGGCGCATCTGTTCCTCTCCCGGCTGCTGGAAGGCCATGAACGCCTCGGATGAGGGGAGCAGTTCCAGCATGTTCGGCAAGCGCTGGTCAAACAGCGACTCGAATTCGTGACGATACGGTTTCAGGCTGGTGCCGCCATGGATGATCAGTTCCAGATTGGGGAGCAGCTCCCGCAACGGCTTCCCTCCCAGTTCCCGGCAGCGCTTCAACAGCAGAATAATCCAGGGAGGGACTCCGGAGATGACCCGGATGGCACGGTCAGCCAGCAATAATTCAGCCATCGCCTGCAGTTTTTCATCCCAGGGAAGTGCTGAAATCTGTGCTGAAGGCTCTACGAACGGCGTCAGATACCAGGGGCGGAAGCGGAGTGTCAGCGCGCTCATGTCGCCGGACCAGACGCCGGGTCTGACGGCTGTCAATTCGGTGGAACCGGACATGTAGAGAATTTTGCCGCTGGCGATCTGCGATAGCGGGTTGTTTGCCAGGTAGCAAGCGATCATATCCAGCGCTCCCCTGCGATTTTCGGCAAACATCTGATCTGAAAAGGGGATGAACTTGGTGGGTGCGGTCGTTCCTGATGTTTCGCAGAACATCGGGATCTGGCCGGGCCAGGTAACGTTGTCCAGCTCAGGCGGAGCATGCCCAGGTGACGAGCCGGTCGGCTGGCAATAAAAATAATCGTCCATGAACTCCCGGTAGGAGCGGATCGGAACCGTGGTTTTGTAATAATGGTAGGCAGCATCAAACGGGATCTTTTGCAAACGGGCAAAGTCATGATCCCTGCCAAAACGGGTATCAACGGCTGTTTCCAGCAGCTCGCCAAAGATCCGGCGCTGCGCTTGCAGCGGATTGCGGCCGGAGAAATCCGCGGCCCGCTTGGCTGCCAGCGCAAGGAACACTTCCCTGAACAACGAACTTGCTTGTATTCCTGCCACGATCCCCATCTAAACCGCCACCTGCAAACGGGGATAGAGCAGTTTGTCATACCACCCTTCCAGCACGCTGTTGTACGCCTCATGGTGGAAGATCAGCGAAGCATGGGCCACCCGGTCATCGGCTCTGCGGGATTTTACCTTCTTGACGTTGCAGAAGGGGAATAAGCGGCAATACAGGGTCGATTCACTGAACAGCTTCAGGGTGGGTGATGACGGCACCAGCGTATCACCCTCGTTTTCAGCCAGCAGGGTCAGCACCGGACCGGAAAAGAGGGTTCTTCCCAGCAACGGAAACCGGAAATCGCGCAGCGCCATCACCCGCTCAAACCCGCCGCGGGCGGTGGTGTACTCGATCACATCATTGATTTTCCTGCGAATGGCGAGATGACGGACACTGAGGGGGCGATTTTCGGCGCCGGAGTTGAACAGCGCCTGGAAACAGCGCCGCGAACGTTCGATCTGTTTGGTAATATCCTGTTCATCGTCAGGGTTGGCTGCTACGATTTTCTTGAGATTGCTTTCCAGAATCCTGATGCCGTCCCGTTTTTGCTCCGGTGCTCTGATCAAGTCATCGGTGGTGAATACCGGGCTTGCCAGAACAAGCCCCCGAATAGTGGCATGCACCTGCTCAGTGGCGTGTTGCAGATAATGGGAAAGGAGTCCGCAGCCAAAGCTGACCCCCATGATCAACGGTTTTTGTCCCTTGCGTGCCAGATCTTCGATCAGATCGGTCAACTGGGCGGTAAACATCTCCAGGCAAAAACCGTTGCGCCCATAATTCACATAATAGATCGAACCATGTTGACGTAATAAACTGCGCTGAAACTCCACCGTCTCGGTGGCATCCGGCACAAAACCGCCCAGTATGATGGTCGGTACATTTCCGCTCCCCTTTTCCCGGAAGAGCTGGCAACGCATTCGATGACTATCCGGATTTTGTTCCAGCAGAGCAAATTCACGGGAACGGGTTTTGGGTATAAATCGTTTGAGGGCAATGGCGCGCATGAATCCTGCGGCTGCTGTAAACGCTGAAACTACGGGACGAATTTCCTTCACAACCTGAAGCTTTGTCGCCTTGATGCTCATATACCCTCCCGATCTTGTTTGGAAGGGATCGTAGCATTATCAGGTTACATCCATATTGAGGGAAGGTAAACATTGTGAAACTTTATTGGATTATACTTGAGGTAATCATGAGGCAAAAAATTATTTTCCTGTATTGGTTCAAGAATATGTGAGCCTTTGCACTTGCATCGCCAACTGCTGATGGCCATAATGCCCGCATGGACAATAAAAACACTCCCCCAACAGACGTCACCCTTGAACAAACCGCGTCCGGTATCTGGGCGGCACCGGCATCCCCCAAGGCGAGCTTTCCCCGTCGGTTCAACAAGCCGTGGCAACGGCTCTGGATTGTTTCGGGAATCCTCTATCTGCTGATACTGACGGCCAGTTACTCGTTGCTGATCCCCAATCGGGAAAGCATTGCAAAACAGATGGTCATGTCAATCACGGAAGAGGTCAAACGTTACGACGGAATGGCGTTTGCCGGCGAGTCACCACGCCAGGTTTTTGAATCCGCCCGATCGCAGGGGTATGCGGATTGGATTGTGGCAACCCGCAGCAAATACCGGATCGGCAGAGAAGGTGATGCCGGGTTTGCAAGAATTGATAAGGAGTATCGTGAGGCCCTCTCCGATCTGCCGCTCAAACGTACCTTTGCCGTACTGCTCTGTGTCGTTTTCTGGGTAGTTCCCATGGCCGTGCTGTATGCCATCGGCTTGGCGGTCGACTGGATCAAGGGGAATATGCGGATTACCCTGGGGTGATTCAGGTTGTGAGGAACTGCATAAAATCAGACTACTCCGTCTGCATCACCCTCTTCAGCTCCGATTCCAGCAGAGCCATGGTGTACGGTTTGCGAATGAAACCTGCCGGTGGCCGGCCACTGATCCGCTCGCACAATTCATCTTTATTGAAGCCGCTGGAAAGTATCACTCTGGCATCCGGCCTGATGCGGTAGATTTCGTTCATGGCAGTTATGCCATCCATATTCGGCATGGTCAGATCCATGAGAACCACATCAATCTTGTCCGCTTGTTCAAGGAATTTTGTGACGGCAACTCTACCGTCGCTGGCCTTGATCACGGTGAAACCACACAGGGTGACCATCTTTGAGCAAATGCTCAGCACCGATTTTTCATCATCCACCACCAGCGCCACGCCCGACATCGCATGATCCTGATCTGTTGAAGCATGTTCAGGCAATCGTGCAGCCACCTGCTTTTCACCAGGCTGTGGTGATCCGGACACGGGAAGCAGCACCGTAAAGCTTGTTCCGGCGCCCGGTGCGCTTTCCAGCAACAAGGCGCCGGCGTGCGATCGAATAATTCCCATCACTGCCGACATTCCGAGCCCCCGGCCGGTAAACTTGGTGGTGAAAAATGGATCAAAGAGCCGCTTGATGATCTCGTCATCCATGCCGCACCCGTTATCACTCACTTCCAAGAACACAAAGCGTCCAGGCTCAGGTTTTTCAAGCAGCTTACTCGAATCAAGTTCATGGTGCGTACAATCACGTACGCCGGTCGTGAGCCTGATAATCCCCGGGTATTCGCTGATCGACTCGGCGGCATTGGTAACCAGATTCATGATCAGCTGCTGAAGTTGAGCCTCCCCACCAAAGATATCCGGCAATTTTTCCGAAAGATTCAGTTCAATCGTAACGGAAGACAAGGCCGAAGCCTTGAATAACTCGATATTCTCCCGGACAAGCTCGTTCAGATTCAACATTTTTTTGACAACCACCCCTTTGCCGGAATAGGTCAACATCAGTCCCGATAGATGCGCCGCCCGATGCGAGGAGTTGATTGCCCGGATAATATAGTTTTTTACATCTGAGTCGTGGGGAAGTTTTCGCAACGCCAATTCCATGTTTCCAATGACAGCCTGAAGGATGTTGTTGAAATCATGGGCAATCCCGCCTGCCATAACCCCCAGGCTTTCCAGTTTCTGGGTATGGTGAATCTGGCGTTCATGCTCAATTCGTTCTTCCTGCAGCAGCTTATTCTCTTCGTTCCTTTTTTGCAGCGACTCGACCAGGGCATTAACAGCCCGGGCAGCCATACCCGGTTCATCATGGGAATCTACGGCTATCCGGTGTTCCAGAGCGCCCTGCCGGATTTCCCCAATCCCCGATATCAGGGCGTTAAATGAATTGGTGACCCTGCGCAGAATCAGATACGAAAGCGCGGAAACAAGCATCCAGAACAACAGTGTCAAAAAGACCGTAACGATAACCAACCTGCGTATTGCCCGGGAGAGATCGCTGTTGTTACGCTCAAGCTGAACCGTCCCGATCAGGCTCCCTTCTGTCGGGGGAACAGTGCCGGTCTCGGTATCAAGTGTCTTGGCAAGAGAAGAGCAGCGCACCTCCACCGTCTCCCTGAAGACGGAGAATGGCGAGTCTTTGGTCGGGCGCTGCATGCCGGCTAGTATCCTGCCGTCATGGGAGCTGATGATTATGGCATTGATTTCAGGCTGTTGGATGACCTCATCAACCACCTGCTGCAATACGACGCTATTCTCGGCATACAACGGAATTCTGATGGATTCGGCCAGGTAATGCGCCTGCATGTTGAGCAGGCTCCGGGCATTGGCACGCTTTTCTTTGATTTCGGAAGAAAGATAGAGGACGCTGATCAAGATCGAGGCAAGAGCTGTTATCACCGTAAATACGATGAAGAGTTTTAACTGAAAACCGGATCTGAAGAATGGTGTGCGGGAGAGTGGCGACAATGTGGAAGCCTCAACGTATCTAAAGAATAACTGACACTACCTGGCATTAACAGTTTGATTTATCGTCACATATCTTGTAATCCGAGCCGCTTCAGAACCGCAGGATTGGTTTTGATCGAGACGTTATGCGGGAATGCTGTGCCGGAGGGAAGCGTACCACCGCGCAAGATCTGTTGAGCAATTTCATCGGCCTGTTTGCCAAGTGCATAGGGAGCGATATCGAGCACGGCCGCAGCTCCCATGCCGAGGTAGGCGCCGGAAAACGATACCAGCGGAATATTCTGCTCTTGAGCAAAGAGGAAGTACCCCTCCACTGTCTCGCGGGTAACCGCAGTCGAATCCGGAAGCATCCAGAGCGCATCGATCTTGCCGGCCAAGGATGCAAGACTCTTCTGACTGTCGCGGGGATTGAGCAGTTCCCGTACCACCAGTTCGATACCGCTATCTGCGGCTGCTTTACGTGCCAGGCGCAGATACCAGCCATTTTTAGCCGGATTGTGAATCACGCCGATTCGACGTTTGTTCATCCGCTGGAACAGCCCCAGATACTGTTCCGGAGAGGCAATCATACCGATACCGCACAGATTGTCATTCCGGGAAGAGTGATCGTTACCCGTAAGTGACATGGACATGGCAGCCAGCACCGGAATGTTGTGAAGCTTGTGCGCCGCTTTGACAGCCGCATCACCCACAGCCAGAATCAGGCGGGGACGATCCTCGCGCACGATCCGGACAAGATCCATTTCGGCGTAGTCAGCCATCACCAGTTTGCGCAGCGAGCTCTTTCTGTCGGCAGCAAAACCTTTCAGCACTTCATCACTGGCCGCTGTGCGTCTGCTCTGCAGAATCAGCACATCGTAGGCCTGAACCATGGAGGGGAACAGCATCGCCACGGCGAGTATCAGGAGAACAAGCCGTCTCATCAGAAGCTCACCCGCATTCCGCCTTCAAACCAGCGCATCGCATTGCTGTACAGTTCCGTGTCGGTCGTCTGTACACTATTGAACAGGTTATGACCGGACAAGAACAGTTCCGGTGACAACTCTTGTTCAGGGAAAAGTTTCCAAAGCAAATGCAGATCCCAGACCATTCCCTTGTCCGCTGCCATGGTGGCGGGTCCGGCGTTCCACCAGACGTAATTACCGGTCAGGGTGCCGCGCAGTCCGAGATCGGATTTGTCATAGTTCAGTGAAAACTTGACGAGGTGTGGTGGAACAGTTTGTTCACTGTTGGTTTGCAGCTGCTCTCCCGTGTCACTCTTCTTGGCATATAAGTAGGTGTATCCGCAGGCAAGAGAAAGGTTGTAAAAAGGGATGGTGCGAGCCTCAATTTCAAAACCGAGGCGATCCTGATTGGTTATCGTGACCTGACCTGATGACTCACTGTTGCGCAACGTATTATAAAACCAGGTTCCCTTGAGCCAAAAGGTGGGAACCGCTCCGGTTTCGATACCGGCTTGCACCGTTTTAATTTTTTGCAGGTTGGTGCTACGGTTACGGGCTGACGGGAGTGAAAACCCTTGAGCTCCATAGGCACGAAGTGTGGTGTCGTCGGTCAGGCGATAGGTAGCCCCCAAGGTAGAGCTTGTTACGTTGCCGGATGTGCCGGTCAGATCGTAACGTATCCCGGGGAGCAGCGTAAAGCGACCGAGAGACCAGGCGCCATTGACAAACATCCCCCAACTGTCCCAGTTGCGATCATAGCTGGCAGAATCAGTACTGAGCAGATCGCGATAACTGGCGCTGGCATGGCCGTATTCAACACCGGTCGACAGATTGCGCTGGCCGTCACCCCAGGCTAAGCGTGCACTGACTCCTCGACTCTGGTCTCGAACCTCATAGTCGTTAAAAAAGGTAATCTTGCCCTGATCGAGTCCGCCAAATTTGGTGTGGTCATCCCGGCTGGTGATATAACTGTCGAACTCAAATTTCAGGTTGTTCGCCAACGGCTGACTATATTTGAGGAAGCTGTTGGTGCGGCGGAATTCGTTATTATCATGGACGAATCCCCAACTGGCGGTGTTCCTCTCATCCAGCCCCGGTTTTGCATTCAGCAGCCAAGCTCCGGCAATGAGGTTGCCATTGTTAGGAAGGGTATAAGAAATTTTGCCGTAGAGGTTGTTGAGCGTGGTAGCGCTGTTGGGGGTGAGACCATCGGAGCGGAGATGACCGAGCGTCAGGTAATAGCCGAAACGATCGACGGTGCCGCTCACCTCGGCTCGTCCGTCGGCGGTGAAGCGCGAGCCGGCAGAAGCGGAGAGCGTGGCGCCGATAGTTCGCTCCGGGTCAGGCGATTTGGTGACAATATTGATCACCCCGCCCAGGGCCGGTCCCCAAGCCGCCGAAGCTGACCCCTTGATGATCTCGATCCGTTCAATCTGCTGCACCGGAATTAAACCAGGTATGGCGTTGTTCTGGTCAAAATCGTTCTGGCGGATGCCGTCAATCAGCACCAGTACGGTGGTGCCATATGCTCCCTGAATATTAAAAAAAGAAAAAGTGCTCGGGGTGCGCAGGTAGTCCATCTGAATGCCGGGCACGGTCTGGAGCAGCTCGGCCAGGGTATGGGCGTTAAGACGTTCGATATCGGCAGCGGTGATGACGGTTACATTTTCGGCAATTTGGGAGAGTGGTTTGGGGACGCGGGTGGGTGAAGCAACCTGTTTTTGCCAGGCACTGAAAAGGTCCGTGGTCTCTTCATCATCTTCCCCCCACGAGAGCGCCGGGGTCAGGCAGATGGTCAGACAGAGCAACAGAAAAAGTGCCCGCAGGCTATGTAGAGCATGATGGAATGGCATGATTCTGGTTTGTTAAGTAACACACGGAATGACAGATTGTCCACAGCTAGCTGGTCGCTGATTATTGATAAAGAGCCGGCTGTTATTCGATTGCCACCGGAGCACAGACGTTTTCTGCCGAGTTGGCTTCGGCGCCGCAGGTAAAGCACGAGACGGTCGGATTGTCGGTTATATGTTTGATTTCCTCAGTTTTCCCAGTACTCCGCAAAACACAGAGGTGTCCCACATGTTTTTCTCCGCAGCTGCAAGGTTTGGCTGTTTGCATGGTTCATTCTCCTTGTGATTTAGTTCAACGACAGTTTCAAATGCAATATTTCGACTTCGTGATTACTTCATGATTTAGATTCAATATCACGAGTAATCTTGTGGTAATCGTGAAGCAAAGATCGTCTTTCATACTTTTGGTTTGCTTGTCCGGCAGGTCCTGTTTCTGTGGAAGGCAGAATGTACCTCGTTGGAACGACTGCGTCAATCGCTGTTCGAGGTCGCAAGTATATTTATATGAGCCTTTGCGCTTGCGCCGCCGACTCTGATGGCGCAATGCTGGAAAGAAACTTTACAGCAGTAATCATACAATTCCAGCTGTTATCTGAAAGCCTCGATCTGGTGAAAAGAATCTTTACACCAGTCATATTTGCAATATCAGTTAGTTGCAACTATATCTGAAACAAGTGGCAAGAAACTTTCCACTTTTGATCCACGCGGTTGAAGTTCAAAATCGTCTGCTGTCGTTTTTCCGCCCTGCCCCACCCCTGTTGTTTTTTATTTAGCAGCCATCATCAATCTCTTCACATTATCTCAAACTACTGTTATACAAACTACATTTTATTATCATAACACTGGTTATGCCTGCTCCCCGTGAGCGGCAAGTTTGATGTTGGTACAGTATGTGTAGTATCCCGCTGATCAATAACCGAGTGGGGATCACGCCCCGCCTGGATGCCACCCACTAGAGTGCCATGCAGAAAAGTCATAGAACAAAAATACACTCATCAGGAGGCTCACTATGCAAATCATCATGGGGTGCGTGGTTGCTGGACTTGTAGCATGGGGAATGACAGCAGTGTTTGGAGTCGTCGGATTTATCGTAGCACTGGTTGCATCAGGGATCGTAGTACTGATTAACGGTTCGGACGGTCCGGAGAGTAAAATTTCGCCGTCGCAGCCAACTAATGTCAATGAAACATAAATGTATCGAAATAACTGCCAGTTGAATAGAGTTTCAGGCAAAAAGTGAGGCAGAAATATTTGGGGTATGTTTTCGATTTTTGTTTTACAAATATGATGGTTACAGCAAAACTTCGGCATGCCGAAGTTTTGTGTTTAAGGGATAGCGGTGAGACGAAATGACAGATAGTGCCAAGACAAATCAGGAATTGATCGAAGAGAATGCCGTATTAAAGGCGAAAATTCTGGAACTGGAACAAAATGAATCAGAACGCCAGCGGATAGAAGCTGCCTTACAAGAAAGTGAATTAAAATATCGCTCGATGATAGAACATTCGAGCGATGTCGTATTTTGCGTCGATCAACACGGGGAATACAAATTCGTGAACCAGGTCTTTGCTTCCACATTCGGCAAGACGCCCGACTACTTTCTGGGAAAAACCTTCTGGGATGTCTATCCGAAGGAGCATGCAGATTACCGTCAGGCGGTCAGCATTAAAGTCTTTGAGACAGGCCAAAGCCAGTCGCTGGAAGTTGTCGTGCCTCTGCCGGATACGACCAGATATTACATCGCAAAAGCGAATCCGGTGAAGGATGAAACCGGGAACGTGTTATTGAACGTCACGCACGCCATCGACATCACGGAACGTAAGCTGATGGAAGAAGCATTGCGCGAGAGCGAAATGAAATTCCGGGAACTGAGCATTATTGATGATCTCACACAGCTGTATAATTCCCGGCATTTTCATCACAATTTGAGCTTGGAAATTGAACGGGTAAATCGCTATGGACAGCCTTTAACCCTTCTGCTTCTTGATCTTGACGACTTCAAGCGGTTCAACGATGCGTATGGGCATGTGGAAGGAGACCAGGTGTTATCCCGGCTTGGTCAGGTGGTCAAGAAATGGCTGCGCCAGACCGATTCTGCCTATCGTTATGGCGGCGAAGAATTCACCATAATGCTGCCAATGACTTCAAGCGTGGATGGCGCCGTCACAGCCGAAAGAATCCGCACAGAATTCAAGAAAGAGATTTTTTCTCCGGTGCCGGGTCAAGATGTCCATGTGACGGTCAGTATTGGTCTTGCGCAATATCTACCCCATGAAGAGATGAAGGCCTTTGTTAACCGGGTTGATCAACTCATGTACCTTGGAAAAAAGAGTGGAAAAGACCGAATCTGTTGCGGGTAACACAACAGCTGCTCCCATGCGGATATTCAAGCGGAACGAGGCCTTTACCCTGCTGGAGTCCCAAAGATGACCTTCCGCCCCCGCTATGAAAAATGGCGGTGGGAGAATCATTCGTCTGGCATACAAAACAAGGAGTCTACAAATGAATCAAAGAGAACTTGGCACACAAGGTTTAAAAGTATCGGCCCAGGGATTGGGCTGCATGGGGATGTCAGATTTTTATGGCCAGCGGGATGAGGCGGAATCTATCGCCACCATCCATCATGCGCTGGAGCAGGGAGTCAATTTCCTCGACACCTCCGACATGTACGGCCCGTTTACCAATGAAGAACTGGTGGGAAAGGCTATCAAGGGAAAGCGTAATCAGGTGGTGGTTGCCACCAAGTTCGGCATCATGCGTGCCCAGCCGGCCAACGGTGGCTGGGCACCGATTACCGGCATCAGCGGCAGGCCGGAGTATGTCCGCTCATGCTGTGACGCATCGCTGAAGCGGTTGGGTGTGGATCATATTGACCTCTATTACCAGCACCGGGTGGACGCCGAAGTGCCGATCGAAGAAACCGTCGGCGCCATGTCGGAACTGGTGTCGGCAGGAAAGGTCCGTTTCCTCGGCCTGTCAGAGGCAAGCAGCGCCACCATTCGCCGTGCCCATGCCGTGCACCCGATCTCGGCATTGCAAAGCGAATATTCGCTCTGGACCCGCGATCCGGAAGATGAAATCCTGCCGGTCCTGCGGGAACTGGGGATCGGCTTTGTTGCCTACAGCCCGCTGGGGCGCGGTTTTCTGACCGGCCAGCTAAAGAGTCCCGACGATTTTGCCGAAGACGATTACCGCCGCAATTCTCCCCGTTTTCAGGGTGATAATTTTGTCAGGAATCTGGAACTGGTAGCGCGGATCAAGGAGATTGCCGCCCGCAAAGGGATCACTGCCGGACAACTGGCACTGGCCTGGGTCATGGCGCAGGGGAACGACATCGTGCCGATTCCGGGAACCAAACGGAGGAAGTATCTTGAAGAGAATATTGCCGCCGGTGCGGTGGAAATCAGTGCGGCAGAGTTGAGCGAGATCGCCGAGGCACTCCCCAAAGACGCGGCAGCAGGTACCCGCTATCCGGAAAATCTGATGGGGCTGGTCAATCGTTAAAACGAGGAAACACTCATGACCAACTACCTGATACTTGCCACCATCATCGATGCAGAATTGTTTGCCGACTACATCAAAGGGCACATCCCGACCATCGCCCGATACGGCGGGCGAGTCATGTTTCGTTCCACCGACAATGTACCTGTGCTCGGCACTAAAACCTGGGATGCCATCGCAATTCAAGAATGGCCCAGCGAGGCCGCGTTTGAGGCCTGGTGGCATTCGGAGGAATATCGTCCCTGGGCGTTAATTAGGGACAAGGCAGCAACAATAACCATCGTGAAATGCCATAACCTGGCACCAGCTAATTGCAATTTGAACGAGCCTGTTTCCCCCCGCGTATGATGGCCGCCAAAATCTGACCGGAGTAACGGAATGAATTTGAATTGGCCCGTTGGGCGTTTTGATCAGCGTCGAAA
>DAINBV010000045.1:0-44727 GCA_036732725.1 Geobacteraceae bacterium
GGGAAGGATACTTCCGCTTGTCGGCCTTCGGCCATCGCGAGAATGTGATTGAGGCCGTGGAGAGGATCAAGAAAAATTTGAAGTAGGTAGAGGAAGGGTAGCCGATTGGCTGCCCTTCTTGCATTTTGGAAGGTGCAAACGTATACTCCCCCAGATCAGGATTCAGGAACAAATGTGGAGAACATCTTATGGCTACAGCATTGGAAATCCAGCATATATCCGAGCAGATTCGCAAAGAATTTGCTCCGCAAAAAATCATCCTGTTCGGTTCCCACTCAGGGGGTAATCCGGATATCGACTCTGATGTTGACCTGCTTGTTGTTGCGGAGTTCCAAGGAAAACCATGGCGATTCGCCGTTGAGATCAGGGATCGCATCAAGCCCAACATTCCGCTCGATTTGATGGTTCGCACCCCGGAACAGCTCAAGGAACGTCTGGCAATACACGATATGCTTCTGACCGAGATCATTACCCGTGGCACGGTGTTATATGAAGCCTGAAACACTGGAGTGGACGGCAAAGGCAGATGCCGATCTTGCCACTGCACGGCGTGAGGCCGCGGTTGACGACTCGCCGAACTACGATGCGGTCTGTTTTCATGCCCAGCAATGCGCGGTGAAATACCTGAAGGCCGTCATGGTTGAAGCGGGCATGCGTGTGCCGCGCATCCATGATCTTGAAGCTCTGGTCAACCAGCTGTCCGGACCGTATCCGGACCTGGAGCGGATACTTCGCTATGCAAGAATACTGTCGGCAATGGCGGTTGAGGTGAGGTATCCCGGCATGACCGCGGATGAGGACGATGCGGCGGAATCTCTCAAGGCAGTGGCGGCGATTCGCGAAGCAGTGCTGGCGATTTTTTGAGGTGTGCAAAAAACTGCGGGGTTAGGTCTTAGAATATAAGTTTTTGGTGCTGTAACCCTTTCATGGTTCGACCTTTACGCATAGAATTCCCCGGCGCCGTTTATCATGTTACCTCTCGCGGCAACGCTCGGGCGGACATCTTCGAAGATGTCAACGACCGCCATCTCTTTCTCTCAATCTTCGGTCAGACGGTAAAGCGCTTTAATTGGCTCTGTCACGCATACTGTCTGATGGGAAATCACCTGCTCGAACTCTGCCGCTATGTCGTGCTGAATCCGGTGCGTGCCCACATGGTTGAGCGGGCGGAACAGTACCCGTGGAGCAGTTATCTCCTTACCCTTGGCAAGGCTGCCGTGCCGGAGTTTCTCTGTTCGGAATGGCTGCTGGCCCGTTTCGCCACCACCCTGGTTGAGGCCCGGCGTTGTTACCTCCGATTTGTCCTGGAGGGAACCGGACAGCAGGAATTACCGTGGGATAAACTGTGCGGTCAGGTGGTGCTTGGCACGGAGATGTTTGTGGAGCAGGTGGTCAATTGTCAGTAACAGGTAAGGATAAACGGGATGTTCCGGCTGCCGCCTGCTGGTGCCAGGTTTAGGTGCCAGAGACTCGATGCCCATGAACTGCATGAACTGGCAGCGAACAAGGGGTTGATGTTCCGTTGCAAAACCGGTATCTTTGTCTTCTTTTTAAGAACAGCCAGTTTAAACAGGATCAGAAGACAGTGATCAAAAAAACAGATGCCATCTATGCTACGCCCCTCCAAAAGATGGTCGATTTTCAATTCGATGAACGGGTTGTCGCAGTCTTTCCCGATATGATACAACGCTCGGTTCCCGGCTACGGGATGATCATAGCCAATATCGGCATCCTCGCCGCGAAATACGCCCAGGCCGGGAGTCACTGCTACGATCTCGGCTGTTCCCTCGGGGCAGCCAGCCTTGCCATGCGCCAGCGGATCAATCAACCGGAGTGTGACATTATTGCGGTCGATAATTCCCCGGCGATGATTGAACGTGGCCGTGAGCTTCTGGCTCGCGATGTTGTGTCGGTCATTCCGGTGACTATGATCTGTGCCGATCTCCGGGAGGTCTCTATTGAGAACGCCTCGGTCGTAGTTCTCAACTTCACCCTGCAGTTCGTCCCCCCGGCAGAGCGACTGGCGCTGATTCAGCGGATCCATGCGGGGCTCAAGCCGGGCGGCGTACTGATCCTCTCCGAAAAGATAGCCTTTAGCGAGCCGGGGCGGCAGCAGTTTCATGAAAAACTGCATCACGACTTCAAACGGGCCAACGGCTACAGCGATCTCGAGATCAGCCAGAAGCGGTCAGCGCTGGAGAATGTGATGATCCCCGAGACCCTCGCCTGTCATCAGGAACGGCTACAGGCTGCTGGCTTCACTTCCTCTGATCTTTGGTTCCAGTGCTTCAACTTTGCCTCTCTGGTGGCAATCAGATGAATTGCTATGATTCCCTTTATCCGCAACTTGCCGCCATGGGGCTGGAGCGCTGGTCCGAGCAACTGCAAACAACCCTGGCCGAGGGAGTGCTTTTCGAACGTTACGGCAAAATGGCGGGCTGGCTGAGCGCTTTGCAGGCACTACCGGAGCTGCGCCCGTCCCGAATTAGCCTGCAGGATAATGTCACCATCGGCACTGGCGATGATCTCGGCCAGATCAACCGCGAGGAGCTGATCGTCCGGCTCATGGCCTTTCACCCCTGGCGTAAAGGCCCCTATGATTTTTTCGGCATCGAGATCGATACCGAATGGCGATCCGACTGGAAGTGGGAGCGTCTTCTGCCGCACATTCAGCCGCTGGCCGGGCGCAGAGTCCTCGATGTCGGCTGCGGCAACGGCTACCACGGCTGGCGCATGCGCGGCGCCGGCGCCGATTTTGTCCTCGGTATCGAGCCTTTTCCGGTTTCGGTGATGCAGTTTCAGGTGATGCAACGCTACCTGTGCGATCCGCAGCATCATGTCATCCCCATCGGCATCGAGGATGTTCCCCCGAATCTCGCCTGCTTCGACAGTGTATTCTCCATGGGCGTCATGTACCATCGCCGTTCCCCCCTCGACCATCTATTCGAGTTGAAGGGGTGTCTGCGCCCGGGCGGGGAGTTGATTCTGGAGACGCTGATTGTCGAAGGGGATCAGGAGACTATCTTCATGCCGCAAGGACGTTACGCCAAGATGCGCAATGTCTGGTTCCTTCCGTCGATTGCGGCGATGACCTTGTGGCTTAAGCGCTGCGGATTCATGGAGATTGCCTGCGTCGATACCAATCGCACCAGCTGCGAGGAACAGCGCCCGACGCAGTGGATGCAGTATGAGTCGCTGGTGGATTTTCTTGATCCGGATGATGGGTCGAAGACGATTGAGGGGCACCCGGCTCCGCTGCGGGCGATCTTTACCGCGACGAAGCCTTAGGGCACTAAACACACCCATTAAGGGCAAAATGCATCCTGAGCAATAAAACATATATATTGCCCACTAATCCATTGAGGTGTCGCGTTCATGACCGTAACTGCTAATTTGAAAATCGATGAAAATCCTTTTGCCCAGAAACTGGGGATCAAGGAGTGGCAGGAGCGTCCCTTTATTCTCCCCAGGCCTGATGAGTATCTGATTGACCGGTTGATCCCGGCCAATGCACTTGTGTCGCTGCAGGCCGGGAACGTTTTCGGCAAGACGACCCTGGCGACCCAGTTGGCCATGTCAGTCGCCTTCGGGGTGCCGTTTCTTGACCGCTACCCCTGTCTGCAGCCGGGCAAGGTGCTGTACATTAATGCCCGCGACACGGACGAGGACAGCCATCGGCGCTTCAAACGGCTGGTCCGTGAGTGGACCACCATTCCCGGCCTCTCGTCGCGCATCGATGAACATCGGGACAACCTGACCCATATCTCCCTGTTCGATGAATGTTTCGGTGTCGCACCCCACCTGGTTGATACTTCCGGCAGTATGACCAAAACCTACACCTATCTGCATCAGTTCAGCGAATATTTCAAATGCAAGCTGATCGTACTCGATCCGGTGGAAGACTTTTTTCCCGATAACCTGAAAAATATTTCCGAACTGTACCTCAAGCTCAGGCAGATCAAGTCCACCGTGCTGCTGGTGGCCGATCACAGCCGTAATGAGGCTTTTCACAAGGTAGAAGTCGGCATGTCGATTGTGGAGGGTGCTTTGCGGGTCCACAGCGATTATGTCGGACGGTGCGACATCGGTATGGACATGGGCGCCGGAATCTGGTTTCCAACGGTGTGATGATGGAGTGGAGTGGGAGAAAGATGGCTAGTTTCAGGTTTAGACTTCGGATGTTGGGCTTAGAGAAAATCCGGGAGATGTCTCTAGTTTTCCCCTGGGGACAGACATATCACCAAAAGGGCGGCCAATCGGCCGCCCTTTGTTATGACTATTGAAATAATCCTGAATTTACCGGGATGATGTCAGACATGACGCATAAACCGGCAAGGTCTACTCGAGCCAGCCATTCTCGGCAGTCCAAGGGAGTTGATCCGCATTGCTGGAGCCAAAAAGCACAAAAGGCTGGTCGCATACGCCGTTATTCGTTGAATCAGAGCAACCTTCTTTTTCTGTATCAAAATAGCTCCAGTAGTTGCCTCCAACAGGCATGGCTTGTGAGAATGTGTTCGGGTTGGGTGCAATAACCAAACTCTGGGTCGGCTTGCCAAGCTCATCGGTGCGGCCAATGAAGTTGTTATTATAAATTGTATTATTACTCCCCCCATTCAAGTAGATTAACGCCCCGCCTTGCTGTCGGCATAAATTACTCGGCGCAATATTCGAGAGATGAGAGGTATAGACTAATAGTATGTCTGTTACCCAAAGCGGAGAAAAATGGATCGAGTACGATGCCTTGCGTCTCAGTCTGCTCACATGTAAAGAAACTTTCCATCAACTACCACCAAATTTCAACCTGTTACCAGATTTCTGTCTTCAACTGAAAAGAATCTTTACATCTGCCGTCATCGCATAATCAACAGGTTAGCAATCCATCCACCAAATAGTGGAAAGAAATTTTCCAGCCTTCATCCGTTACATTGAAATTCCATAACCGTTGTAGTCGTTTTACCCACTCTTGTGACCTTAGCGGTCATTGATTCCCCCCCCCAGTAAATTTTCACAAATATTTCAAGTAACCGGTTTTATTGCCGCAATGCTTGTTATCCCTCGCCTCCGAACCTGTCAATTCCGATATTGGTACAGTACGTGTAATTACCCGCCACAATGTAAGCGGACGACAAACTTCTCAATCACGTTTCGGGCAAGGTAACCTCACGGATCTTCTCCGAGGTGGAGAAAGAGAAGGAGGCCTCAAAAAGATTGCTCGTGCCCTCGAAATTATATTGAGCACCCACCATTTCATCAATAAATGACTGAAAGGAGTTGATATGGAAGGCAGCAACACATCTTACGAAAAAGGCAAATTGTACGATCTCGACATAACCAAGGTGCAGCCGGATCCGGAACAGCCGCGCAAGTTCTTTGACGAACAGGCGTTAGCTGAACTGACCGCTTCGATTACCAGTCATGGCGTGCTGCAACCGATCCTGGTGCGGCAAGCTGCGGATGGCGGTTTTATCATCGTCTCCGGCGAGCGGCGGTATCAGGCAGCCAGGAATGCCGAACTGGCGCTTATCCCGGCGATTCTGACCGACGGCGAACCAGCGGAGATCTCGATCATCGAGAACCTGTTGCGGGAGAACCTGACCGCTATCGAAGAGGCCGAGGCGATTGAACGCTTGCGCACTCTTCATGACTACTCCCTCAGCGATCTTTCCAGTGCACTTGGCAAAGCAGAGTCGACCCTCTCGGGGATTCTATCTCTCAATCGGCTGCCGCAGGAGGTCAAGGATGATTGCCGTAACGATCCCAAGGCCGTTCTGGGGATACTCATGGAGATCGCCAAGCAGAAAACTCCGGAAAAAATGTCCGCACTGTACACGAAGTACAAGGAAACAGGGCTCACGCGCGGGGAGATCAGAAAGATTGCGGCCAAGCCCAAGCCGGCAGCGGATGCGCCGATTGACCTGGCCTTTGTGGACCAGTTTTACGACAAGCTCTACACACTGGATGATACGAAACTGAGTGCGGAGCAGAAGGCAGCACTTCATGTGACCCTGGAGAAGATGAGGAGCATGATTTACCAAAAGATGAAGGTGATAAAGTGAGGGGTGGAAGACAAATTTTAGCCTTCAGAATTCAAGTCTCATAATTACCTCAAAAATTTGGCCCGCTTTTGAATGTCTATTGTTATATTACAGGTAGTTAGGCAATAAATTCTGCCGGCAGAAGTCGGTATGGCTAAACTTCCTACTTACAACAAAGAGTTAGATATGAGTGAGAACCGATGGAGGTGGGGTGAGATATGAGATTTAAAATGATAGGGGATTAGCATCAAAATTGCTGTGCGGTTGTTGAACCGCATCATACCAATAGAAGGAGGGAAATTGAAGTATAGCAAACGCACATATAATGAGAGGGGGTGCTAAGTAAGGTTAGTCTTGTTTGTTAGCATTGAAAGTTTATACGGTTAATGACATTTTGTAACTTAAATCAAAACACTACGAGGGTAAACAATGAAAAAAACATTTCAGGTATTGTCAGCATTAATGTCAATGGTTCTCTTTAGCACATCAGTCTTCGCGGCAGCGTGGTACGTACCAACCAACGTCAGGATTGTTCAACAAAGTAATACGGATACTACAGGTCGGATTTACGGCAGTATTCAAGCCGCGCTCAATTCCATTACCAATGCTTCGGCATCAAGTCCCTATGTAATAAAAATCATGCCCGGAATTTATGACCTGGGAACCGCATCACTACAAATGAAGGATTATGTCGATCTTGAAGGTAGTAGCCCAGACAACACCATCATAACCACATCCAATTATAATGTTGATAGCAGTACTTGCACGACTGGAACTGTTCTTATGGCCAATAATAGTTCGATCCGGAATCTTAAGGTCATCAATAATCCTCCTGCATTGGGTGGGAGCACTCCTAATGTAGCCGCTCTGGTTTTCAATAACGTCAAAGCTAAAGCTGAGGAAATAAGTGTTCTGACTGGTAGTGATTCTGTTGCTGGTGGGCAAAACAATGGAGTCTGTACCTTTGGAACATCCGCTAACGCATTTCTCAACAATGTTACAATAGAGACGCATAACAACGGAATGGGGCAAAGCAATCCAATATATCTAATGGGGGGCAGTGCGACAGTGACAAATTCCAGATTGACTGGAATTAACAGCGGTGGTGGATGGATAACCCTCATTAATAACAATAGTTCTACACCCGTCAATGTTACTGTTAATAACAGTACACTTACAGGCACTAACTTGGCCATCGGCGGATTAACTGGAATTTTTTCCGGTAGCAGTATAGTTTCAATTTTAAACTCTACGATGTCTTTAAACGTTTCCAGTGGCTATGTGTCTGGGTTTGAATCTGGTAGTGATTTTACAATGATTAACACCAAGATTACCAGCAATAGCCCTACAATAACATATACATTAAGCGGGAATTACACACCGAATGCTAAGATTGCTAACACATTGCTACCAGGTGACAAAAGCGCTCTGCAGGTGACAGGAGTAAAATTTGTCAACAACTACGATGAAAATTACAATCCAATTCCTAACCAATAAATGGTGATGAATTCCCACTGTGGGATATTCACATGAATATGTAAACAGGAGCGCGCCTTCATTCTTCAAAATAGGAATAAAGACGCGCTCCTTGTTTTCTGAGTAAGTCCAGCTAACCACCTGTTTTGTCGATTGTAATGTTTTACGTTTACTCGCTGACAATGCCGCATCACATAAGGGGCGTGGGCCGCCATATAGTGGCACAGTCAATAAAACTAATTGATAAGATATCTTGTGTTCTCTTGTTTTATTGCTAATATATTGATTTCGAAACTAGGTATAAGTGAGAGCGCAATGGAAGATAAAAAAAAATGCAACCCGCTATTTATTAACATTATGTTGGCAACTGTTACTTTTGTTGTTTGCTTCAGTATTGGAGAATTCGTGCTGAGACAGTTTTATAGTAACAAGCTGTTTGTATACCAGGAAGAGCGCGCATTACTTTATCGTTTCGATGAACAGTTGGGGTGGTTTCCGCGTAGTAACAGTACTGCCATTTTTAACGGTTCACGTCCTGTTTCCGTATCCCATAACAGCCGGGGGTTTCGTGATGTGGAATATACCAAAAACAACAAACCGGGAATACTCTTCATTGGTGACTCATTTGTATGGGGATATGATGTCGAACAGCCGGAGAGATTTACAGAAAAACTTCGTACCAAGTTGGCTGGGTGGAATGTCAACAACCTGGGGGTAAGCGGTTATGGTACAGACCAGGAATACCTATTGCTGAGACAACAGTTTGACTTTTATGTGCCCCGAATAGTTTTCCTGGTGTTCTGCACTGACAATGACGACAACGATAATCTTTCAAATGCAATCAGCAATGGCGCTTACTATAAGCCTTATTTTAAGGTTCGTAACCATACGCTTGAACTACAGGGGGTTCCAGTTCCTAAATCACTTACGTATTTTGCACGGCAACACCCTGTAGTAGCTCAAAGTTATGTGGTGCGACTTATGGTGAAAGCAATCTCTCCAAAAGTTGTAAGAGATGAAAACGAATTTCCTCCATCAGCAGCGATACTTAATGAGATGAATGAATTTGTATCCGCTAAAGGGAGCAAGCTGGTTGTAGGACTTGTAGAACGTCAGCCATACCTTGAAAATTTCATGAATAGTCAGAATATACCGTATGTCCAATTAACAGGCGCTGAGAGATACAACACCAACTGGTATCACTGGACACCCCAAGGGCACACTGTTGTCGGTAATAAAATATATGAATTCCTGTCAAAGTCCGGTTTGCTGAAATCAGAATAGATGCTCGATTGTAACTCCAAATGTTTCCGTAACTATTCAACAGGCCGCCATTTTTTGTAGTATGCCTACTGCTCGTCGGGGTGAAGCAAAACCTATGGGATCTTGAAATGTACATCTCCCTTGACTAACCGGGGCTGGAGGAGACGTTGTTGATTAGTTTTCAGGTGCAGGACAAGTGCAGGAATCAAAATCTTCATTCAAGCACTCTTTGCAGACCCCACCCTTATCAATCATGGTCGATAGTTCCTGCTGAGTGGTCACTGGCTTGTCACGATGCATGTGACTTTTTTCAGGTAGAGGGTTCGTTTTCATGGCTAGTTACTCCCAGTAACTAGTATAACATATTGAATGTTCTGGTAACAGCAGACTATGGACAAGATCTCAAGGTCCCTCGGGATACATCCCATAGTATCATTCTTTAAAGGCGGCCAAGCGGCCGCCTTTGCTGTCTTCACTCATACGATCTGCTGACACCGGGTGACGCAGCGGCTAGCTGCTGGAAATTAGCTCATTTCCAGATAGGGAAGAACGGCAATACGGCAATCTACCTTGCGCCCGGTGCGGGCAATGGCGCCGATCGTCTCGACAATCCTGGACACCGAATCGTCCGCCGCAACGATCTCCAGTTTGACTTTTTCGACGATGTTAGCCATGAACGTGGCGCCGCGAAAAATCATTACCTGTCCCTTCTGGTGGCACATGATGGCGCTCTCCATGAAATCATTGATGCCCATCTCCTCAAGGGCGCTTCGTACCTCCTGCAGCTTGAACTGATCAATAACGGCTTCAATCTGTTGCATGGCCTACCTCCGTAGGCAGGCCCCGTTGCCTACCGGCTGTGTTGTACGTCTTGATCAGGACCTTGCTTATCTTGTGCCAAGACGTGATTGAGTAAATTTGCTAGTAATTACAGAGCTATAGCTTTTACTGGCTGTCTGGTGGGGGTGGCTGGTGCTGGAAAGTTGTGCTGATGCCGTCGGTCTGTCCAGCAAATAGTCAGGGAAACAAAACGGGGGCAGGCTGGTTGTCGCTAACGTCGCCTGTCCCCTTTTCGCTGCCCAATTCAAAAGGCGACCAATCGGCCGCCTTTGCTGTTTCTCTGCTTTGGGATTTCCCGCCGAAATTATCCACACTACACCCACGAACATCCTGGCCACCATGGCGGAAGGCACGTTCAGTCCACCAGCCAGACCCCGTTCTTTCTGACAAGACCAATCATCGATCTGCCATCGTTCTGCTTGATCAGCAGAGTAGCCCGATCACCGCGTACGACAAGCGTCAGAGGAGATTTCTTCACATCCAGACCCATCTGCTTTCCTGCTTCGGTCATCATCTTGATGGACTCTTCCCTGTCTTGCGACATAAACCCGTCCATTTCTTCAATGGAGCGCTCCGTACTGACGCTCTTCACCGCAGCATAGTCTCCCCTGGCCATGGCAGTCGTTTTAGCCAGCACAGCCTTGACCTGCGGGGAGTTTAAAGCCTGATTGTCTTTCAGGGTGGCGGTCACGGCAGGTTCCTTGAAGAGGGGGGCGCTGAAACTGAAGACATACTTCTCTGACGGCCACCCCTGTTCCGGATTGCCTTCGCTGCTCTGTTCCATGGCTGCGCTCACACGCAGGTCTGTTATCAGCAGTTTGTCAAGCGGGCTGTGATCGCTCTGGCTGATTGTCCTGTTGCCCAGTGAATAGCGCTCTTCCTTTTGCGGGAAGAGGACGGTGGCGATAACTTGCTTTGGGCTGGACGGGTCAAAGCGTAGCAAGATTCCGCGAACCATTCCTTTGCGTACCATGGAGGAGAGCGTAAAAAAGGGGTTAAGGCCTGCAATGGATTCCTGTGGTACCGTCCGGTCTGCAACCAGGATGCGCATTTCCTTTTTGCTGTTTGGGCCGTCTTCAGCATTGTCGTGGAGATGTGCATAGGAGCGGGTGAGGTCCACAACTGTCGAGTCAACCGTGAGCGTGCCGCTGGCTGTACCCTGATCAATGGCGAATGCCAGCAATGGGAAACTGATAACCGCAAGTACTGCCAAGAGAAGTGAATGCTTTACGTTCATGTGTCCTCCTTCAGGGGTATACACTGACTGCCAGAGTAGAATGCCTGTTATTATTGAACAGCCACCAGCCAAGTATAAGTATACACGATCGGCTTCAGTAGTCAGTATACTTTACTGTTTACCGTCTGGGAGTCATATAATCTCCAACCAGATTCCAAATGATAGTTATAACACTGTTGACAATGCTCTTTGTGTATACCATCCTTCATGGTGCCTGAACCCGAATCCGCTGTCGGACGACTTTCCGGATTGCTTTCGGTTTCAATCAACCTGCCTGTTGTATCACTCTTGAGCTTCTGCTCAATGACCGGGGAATTATTCCGGTAAACGCTGGAGACCACGATACGGTGTATTGATATACCTGGCTGCAAGGAGATCGAGATGCTTCAGTGCCATGACGCACCACCGGAGGAACTGCTGCTGGCGATTCGGCAATTCAATTCCGGCCAATGGTATGATTGCCATGAAACGCTGGAAGAACTCTGGATCGGCGAAGAATGGGAGCTGCGCGACTTCTATCAGGGAATCCTGCAGCTTGCGGTGGCGCTCTATCATTGGCGCAACGATAACTACGCCGGCGCCATATCGTTGCTGAAAAGTGGTATCAGGCTCCTGAAGCATGTGTCGGACAGCTGTCTTGGGGTTGATGTGGCTCGGCTGATCGAGGACGCTAACCAGGTGCGTGAGGCATTGGAACAGCTCGGCGCTGCGCGGATGCATGAACTCGATCTGCTGCTCCTGCCGCAGGTTCAGATGCTTAACGAGACCGGGGAACCATAACTGGGCTCCCCCCTTGTCATGAGAGGAAACGAAATGAGCAGCTATATCTATTACCCGACCAAACTGTTTGCGACCAAAATGGAAAAAATCGAGCGGACTGATCCCCCCGGACATGAACGGATACAGCAGGTTATCGGGCGCTTGCTTGAAAATCCCGGCGCTGCCGATGGGTGCATGCATGGCTCGCACCATGGCCGATTGAAGAAATACGTGGGACGGCGTGACTACCGCCTGATCTATCACTGGTGCGAACAATGCCGCAAAGAGGCCCAGCGCATGGAACATTGCGGCGCCTGCGGGGAGGTCAGCGACCATACGGTCATGTTTTTTGACATCTACCACAAGAATGAACAGGATTCACACCTGCGACATCTGGGGTGAGGAGCGTGTCATCAGCGGTGATAATTCCGGAGTGACGGAAAGTGTGGGGATTTGCAGTCTGATCGGCAGAAACGGCGGGCTGTGGCAATTCGCCCCCGGAAAGGGGGCGAATCGAGTCTGATGTTAGGGATGTGCCACCGCTGCTTGCAAATGGGGGTCTGGTGAGCAAATCTGCTGGCGAATTGAGCCAACCAGAGAGAGTGCACTCTCTATTTTTGTATATACCGGCGCTTCGCGGTGGCGGGGATACTCTTTCCCATCGGGTGCGGTCATCGTTTCGGTCAGAATTTTATACTGTAACTGGCTGCAATCAAAATCAGCAACAACGGTGATGTCTTTAAAACCTTGATTCAACCCTTCGGGATAGTTGACGTAGTTAAAGCGATACTGGGCTCTTTTGACGTTCTTTTCAGTCTCGGCGATGCTTGCAGTGTTGAGTTCCACGATGGTCGCTATCGTTGGTGTGGCCGGGTCAGCACCTTCGCCCATATACTTCCACGGTGCGGCAAATGACCTGGATGCGGTGAACAGTGTCAGCGCTGCCAGAACATAACATACGGTCTTACGTGCCATAAATCTCTCCTGTTAATGTAGTAATGTTTCCGGGTGCGGTCAGGGGGACGTTTCACTGCTGTCAATGAAGCACTGAACCAGAAGGGCGATGGCAGAAATAGCGACCAGGCTGTAGATAATGATTAACATGGCTTCCTCCCCAAGGTTTGACGTGCCGGTTATCCATGAATATGTTGTTATCTTTGCATTGATGTCTGCCATAAATCAACTGTCAAAAGTTACAGTGTGATGCGTAACATGCCAATATCGCACGATATTGTTTCGTGGGTGGCTTGCAAGAGGGGTGGCTGGCTGCTGTGTCAAGGCGTGGGTGGAAAAGCGGGGAGTTATGGGGGAAATTGTCCCGAAGGGAGGTTTCCGGAGTTGTGACGTCATCGCAAATAAAAACCCCACCAGATTGTTTCGGTGGGGTTCTTTTTTTCGTGTAATGGTACCTTTTAGGTCACGTTCCGGTTCTTGTGTGTAACCGGAGATGGTACATCCTATGTAAGATTCTGGTCTGGTGGAGTCTCTTCTTGCATCGTGATCAAGCCCTCCTTGTGTTGATTTCTACTTCCTTGTGACTGATTAAAAGATAGCATATTGAATCAAAAGAAACAGTCTATGAAATTATTTTTTATGGGAGTAAAGTCAAAAGATTGTGTTTTGCTCCTGCCCGACCGCATGCTCGTGCCATCCATCCATCCATCCATCCATCCATCCATCCAGCCATCCATCCATCCAGCCAGCCATCCAGCCAGCCATCCATCCAGCCAGCCAGCCAGCCATCCACCTGTCCCGATCCTGTGTCACTTGTATAGTATTCTACACTCAGCGTTGAATATTCTTCTGTTGTATTGATGTCATATGAACGTCTTGTTTTAAAACGTGCATGATATCAGTATGCTATGGTGTTTGTTTTGCTTGGCACACTCCTTGATATGCTCATCACTGTTGGATGGCTCAAGCCGAACCGGGGTGTGTCGCGCTGCAAGCTCAACAATAGCGGGGAGTCTTGTATGAATGCCAAAAGAATAACGACGACGTTGCTTGTGATGGCGGTGGTCAGTTTGCTGGTGATGTTCGCTTTTCGCATCAGGGTTGCTGCAACTGCCGATTCGGTCGCGCTGCTGAAAACCAGCGGCATGAGCTGCAGCAGTTGTTCCCGCAAAATTTCCAGCGCGTTGGAAATGCTCAAAGGGGTGGCGGTCAGCGAGGTTGACCTGGAGGGTGGCTGGGTGATGGTGGGGTATGATCACCGGTTCGTCAAGCCGGAGCTATTGGCCGAGCAGGTCAAAGCGGCCGGCTTCGGGAGCACGGTCAAGCAGGTCGTGACTCCCGAGCAATATAAACAGATCACTGGCCGGACAATCGGTCAGAAGGGCGTTCCCCGCCAAGGTTGCTGCGGTGGTCAGGGTGCTGGTTGTGGAAGCAAAAAACAGAGTTGAAAAGGAGCGTAGCATGTTAACAAAACGGATGAACAAACTGGTCTGGGCGTTGGTGGTGATGGGGGCACTGTTGCTTGCTACGGTGAGCGGGTTTGCCTTCTCTTTGGGAAAGTATGAAAAGGTGAAGGGTAACGGAGCAGTCGTGACCATTTCGGTGGCCAGGCTGAACGATGGCAAGGCTCATTTTTACCGCTTTGATGATGGTGGCAAGGAGATCAATTTTTTTGCCGTCAAAGCAGCCGACGGCAGTTACAAGGCTGCCTTCGATGCCTGCGATGCCTGCTACAAGTCCAAAAAAGGGTATGAGCAGCAGGGGGACAAGATGAACTGCAAAAACTGCAACCAGAAGTTTGCCATCAACCGGCTTGGCCCCAACGCCAGCGGTGGCTGCAACCCCGGTTACCTGTCGTTCAAACTGAGCGGTAACAACATTATGATTCAGGTGGCCGATCTGAAGGCCGGGGCGAGATATTTCTGATGAAACTGCATACCATCTCCATCAACAATCTGCAACGCCGCAAAGCCAGGATGGCTTTTCTGACCATCGGCCTGATGGTGGGGATTGCCACCATCGTTACCCTGGTGACCCTGACCCGCTCCATGTCCAGCGACATCGAGCACAAGATGGATGAGTTTGGCGCTAATATTCTGATTACCCCCCAGAGCAATGCTCTCTCCATGAACTATGGCGGCATCAGCCTGGGGGGGGTGAGCTTTGACCAGTGCGAGATCAAGGAAGAGGATCTGTCCAGGATCAAGAGCATTGCCAACAGCAAGAATATCTCGGCCATTGCCCCCAAGGTACTGGGTGGTATCAAGATCGGCCGGCATGAGGTGTTGCTGGTGGGGGTCAATTTCGAGAGCGAATTTAAAATGAAACAGTGGTGGCAGATCTTTGGGGCGGCGCCCAAAAATGAGCATGAACTGCTGCTGGGAAGTGATGCCGCCAAGGTACTGAATGTTACCCCTGGTGAGAGCATCACAATCAAGAATGAAACCTTCAAGGTGGCTGGTGTATTGGAACAGACCGGTTCCCAGGATGACGCGCTCGTGTTTGCGGCGTTGAAAAAAGCTCAGGCACTGCTCGGCAAACAGGGGAAAATCACCCTGGCCGAGGTGGCGGCGCTCTGCTCCGGTTGTCCGATTGGCGATATGGTGACCCAGATCGCCGAAAAGCTTCCCGATGTCAAGGTGTCTGCCATCCAGCAGGTGGTGGAAGGGCGACTCAAGACTTTGGACCAGTTTAAACGCTTCTCCTATGCCATGGCCGGAGTGGTGGTGTTCATCGGCTCCCTGATCGTCTTTGTCACCATGATGGGGAGTGTCAATGAACGGACCACTGAAATCGGTGTGTTCCGGGCGATTGGCTTCCGCAAAAGCCATATCATGCGGATCATTCTGTTGGAAGCACTGCTGGTCAGTCTGCTGGCAGGTCTGCTCGGATATGCCGTTGGCATGGGGGGCGCCTGGTTGGCATTGCCATTCATGGCCGAGAGCAAGAACGCCACACTGTTGTGGGATGGCTGGGTGGCCGGCGGCTCGGTCGGATTGGCAATGCTGCTGGGACTGCTGGCCAGTCTCTATCCGGCGCTGCATGCCAGCAAACTGGATCCGACCGAAGCCTTACGGGCGCTTTGAATGCAGTTCAGAGTTATGGAGTTATGGAGTTTAACTCAGTAACTCTCGAACTCGTGAACTCGTGAACTCAGAAGACAGGGGAAGTCATGGCACTGATCGAAATTAAAAATGTGAAGAAGCAGTACCGTAGCGGCGATGATCTGGTGGAAGCGTTGCGCGGTGTTGATATCAGTATCGAGGCGGGTGAATTTATCACCATCATGGGGCAGTCCGGCTCCGGTAAGAGTACCCTGCTGTCGGTGCTGGGGGGGATGAACCACCCGAGCAGCGGAGAAGTGGAAATGGCCGGGATCAAGCTGTACCAGCTCCCGGGAGAACAGCTGGCAGATTTCAGGGCTCACAAGCTCGGGTTTGTCTTTCAGTCATTCCATTTGATCGCCTACCTGACCGCCATCGAGAACGTGATGTTACCGCTGGCGATCGTCAAGATGAGCGGCGCGGCCAGGAAGGACGCTGCCCGCCAGGCGCTGGAGCGGGTTGGGTTGGGTAACAAGCTGGATCGTCTCCCGAGTCAGCTCTCCGGCGGCGAACAGGAACGGGTCGCCATTGCCCGGGCAATCGTCAATCACCCGCAGATCCTGCTGGCCGACGAACCGACCGGCAATCTGGATTCCCAGACCAGCCAGGAGGTGATGACGCTGTTCCGGGAGCTGAATGATGCCGGACAGACCGTGGTGATGGTGACCCACAATCCCGAGAATGGCGCCTATGCCGACCGCAGCATCAGACTCAAGGATGGCATGGTGATGGAGGGGGTTTGAGAAGGGGATGATCTGCGGTGGTCTCAATCTGGTGCGAAGCCACGACAACAATTTGCCTGCTGAACTCAGGGATGATTGTCATGCAGGTATCTTTCATGCTAATCTGCCATCTTGTCAGATACTAAGCCGCGGGCGGTCATATGATGGTGGGAAACATGCTATGAAGTTCATGCTGATCATGTTGATGATATCGCTGGTTTGTCCGGGAATGCTGTTGGCAGCACAAGAACTGCCGGTTGACAATGGTGTGGTTACCTCCCGGGTCGGGTTGCGGATCGATCCTTTTGGCAGTGGCAAGCTGGTCTATCATCGTGGAATTGATATTGCCGTTCCGGTCGGCACCCCGGTGCATAGCGTGCGCAAAGGGAAGGTCGTGTTTGCCGGTGAACGTCGCGGCTATGGCAACACAGTGATCGTTGAACATGATAACGGAGATCGTACCATGTATGGACACAACGCACTGCTGCGGGTTCGCAATGGTGAGTTGGTGGAAGCGGGTGCCGTGGTTGCCTTTTCTGGGAATACCGGGAGATCGACCGGTCCCCATGTACACTTTGAACAGTTGCCGAGCGGTCGCCCGCTTAAGGATTCGCTTGATGCCGATGCCATGAACGTGGCGCAATCCGGCACCAACCTGCCGGTTGCAGCAGAAACAACGATCATACCGCAGCTGGGAGGCAACTTGCCTGGTTACAGCGGGGGAAACACGATTCCCCAGCTGGCCGACAGCGACAATCAACTCTTTGTGCTGGAACAGCAACTTGATCAATCGGTCGATGCGGTGCTCAAGAAAATCAACCGCTCCGGTGATACGGGACAAGGCGGATAACTGTAAGCGCATAGTCTGAGCGAGGGGGTGTTCATAATCATGGACGCCCCTTTTTTATGCGACTGAAGTTGACAGCGTCTGTTGTACCGCCGGGCAGCAAGCTGATCGCTGTAACCAATTATTTCTTCCCCGATTGAGCCGCCTATTGTAAGAGTAAATTAATTCGCTGGTGGCGATCGGAGTCTATCAACTTTCCCTGATTTTATGGTAGGATGCGCAGCATTGACAATTCCAGGAACAAAGGGGTGGCGAAGCATGAATTTCAGTATCAAAAGCAAAATCATGGTTATCATGCTGGTGGGGTGCCTGTCGGTAATCATTGCCGGTGTCCTTGGACTGAGTGGCATGAAACACGCTGATGACGAAATCGAAGTACTGTATAAAGAAAATCTGGTTCAGCTGACGCAAATCAGCAAGATCATGGGGTTGATGCGCGACAACCGGGTCCAGCTGTTGCTGGCGTTGCAGCATAATCCTGCTTCCCCGGAAATTGTGAAGCTGCATGACCATGCTACCGAGCAGCATCTCGACACGGTTACCAAAAATATCGAAGAGATCACCGCCCTCTGGAAAGAATATACCAGTGGCAATCTGACCGCCGATGAAAAGAAAGTAGCGGATGAATTCGCCGAAAAACGGGGACGTTTTGTCAAGGAAGGGGTGCTGCCGGTACGGGACGCTATTTTGGCCGGCAACTATACCGAAGCGACCGAAATGACGATTCAGAAGATCAATCCGCTCTTCAAGGCTGCCAACGAACCGGCCCAGAAAATTTACGATGAGCAACTCGTCCAGGCCAAGGCAAGTCATGAATCGGCCAGTAGCCAGTACCACATTACTCTGGTGCTGGTGTGCACAGCGATTATCCTCTCGGTCGTACTGTCCGTAATTTTGGGAGTGCTGATTATCCGTTCGGTTTCATCGGCGGCAGCGGCGTTGATGAACGCCAGTTCCGCCATGGCACAGGGGGATTTGAGTCAGCGGGTGCGCCTGACAACCCGGGATGAATTGGGGGTGATCGGCCGCTCATTTGATGCCATGGCCGATTCATTTGCCGAGGCGATCCGTAAGGTAGGGGACAGCTCTACCCAGGTTGCCACAGCTGCCAGTCAGGTGCATTCCACTGCCGAGCGGATTGCCACCGGCGCCGAGGAAGTGGTGGCCCAATCGACGACAGTAGCCACGGCTGGTGAAGAAATGGCAGCCACATCCGGCGATATTGCCCAGAATTGCCAGATGGCGGTGGAAGGAGTAGGTATGGCTGCCCAGGCGGCCGAAAACGGAGCACGGGTGGTGGAACAGACCATCATGGTCATGACACAGATTGCCGAGCGGGTACAGGCGTCGGCCAAGACCGTTGAAACCCTGGGGACCCGTTCCGATCAGATTGGGGAGATAATCGGGACAATTGAAGATATTGCCGACCAGACCAACCTGCTGGCGCTCAATGCTGCCATCGAAGCTGCCCGGGCCGGTGAACAGGGTCGTGGCTTTGCCGTGGTAGCTGATGAAGTGCGGGCGCTGGCCGAGCGCACTACCAAGGCGACCCGTGAGATCGGGGAGATGATCAAGGCAATCCAGACCGAAACCAAGAGTGCGGTGATTGCCATGGAGCAGGGGGTTCATCAGGTGGAAACTGGCACGGAAGAAGCCTCGCGATCGGGTCAGGCATTGCGGGAAATTCTGGAACAGGTCAATGCGGTGGCAATGCAGGTTAATCAGATCGCCACGGCTGCCGAAGAACAGACCGCTACTACCAGCGAGATCTCCAACAACATGCAGCAGATCACCGAGGTGGTTCAGGAAACCGCCAGCGGTGCTCACCAGGCAGCGCAGGCAGCCACTCAACTGAATGCCAATGCCGAAGAGTTGCAGCGTTTGGTGCGTCAGTTCCGGATATAGCTCCTCACCTCACACCTTTGACGCACAAAAAACCTCCCTGGAAAGGGAGGTTTTTTTGTTGCTACTCTGGCTTTATTCCTGTGGTCAGGCTGGTGTCAGGTACTGTTCAAACTGTTTCTTGTCGATGGAGCAGCGGTACGCTTCGTCAGGATTGATTTTCTTGGTCTTGAGCAGATCGAGCAGATGCTGATCCATCAGTTGCATGCCGTCTTTCTTGGCGGTCTGGATGATGGAGGGAATCTGGAAGGTTTTCCCTTCGCGAATCAGGTTGCCGATGGCCGGCGTGCCGAGCATGATCTCCAGCGCCGCCACCCTCCCTTTACCTTCGGCTGTTTTCAGCAGTTGCTGGCAGATGACACCTTTCAGCGATTCCGACAACATGGCGCGCACCTGTTCCTGCTGGTCGGTCGGGAAAACGTCGATGATCCGGTCGATGGTCTTGGCGGCGGTGTTGGTATGCAGCGTCCCGAAGACCAGATGCCCGGTTTCGGCAGCGCTCATGGCGAGCTGGATGGTGGTCAGATCGCGCATTTCTCCCACCAGAATGATATCCGGGTCTTCACGCAGCGCCGCCCGCAGGGCGGAAGAAAAACTCTCGGTGTGGTCACCTATCTGGCGCTGGTTGAGGAGCGAGAGCTTGTTCTCGTGGATGAATTCCAGCGGGTCTTCCAGGGTCAGGATATGTTCCTTGCGGGTCGAATTGATCAGGTCGATCATTCCGGCCAGGGTGGTTGATTTGCCTGACCCGGTCGGCCCGGTTACCAGTACCAGCCCTTTCTTGAAGTTGGTCATGCGGCGCACCCCTTCCGGGAGTCCCAGTTCATCGGCCGACAGGATCTTGGTCGGAATGATCCGGAAGACCGCGGCGATGCCACGGTGGGTGGTGAGGATATTGCCGCGGAAACGGGCCAGATCGGGCACGGAATAGGCGAAATCGAGGTCTTTGAATTCTTCGTAATGGGCCTGCTGCTTTTCGGTCAGGATCTCAAACAGGATCGCCTTTAACTCCTCATGTCCCAGGGTCTTGAAATTCAGCCGCTCCATCTCGCCGTGCAGGCGGAAAATGGGAGGGTTGCCGGTGGAAAGGTGCAGGTCGGAAGCTCCCTGCTCTTTCATCATTTTGAATAGTGCGTCAATGCGTGCCATGTTCCTGTCTCCCGGTTAGAGTATAATTGAAGCGATATATTCGTCAGGGGAAACCTGACCGTTCATCAGCAGTTCCAGCCCGTCACGTTCGCTCCCTTGATATCCGCTCTGTAACAGATATTCATCAATGGACGCCTGATCACGGGCCTGCTCAAACATCTGGATAAACGGCTCGTCACAGACCAGCAGGTCAAGCAACAGTCGCCGTTCCGAAGTCCCGCTTCCCGAACAGGCCGGGCAACCGGCACTCCGGTAGAAGGCAGCCGGAGGGGAGGGGAGCTGCATGATCGTCAGCTCTTCGGCCGGTGGTGCAAAGGGGGAGCGGCAGTGGGGGCAGAGCAGCTGGATCCCCTTGAACGAAACCACACCATTGATATGGATCGGGAGGATCAGCTGCTTCTGGCTGTAGAGGTGCAGCTGGCGCAGGGCAGACTTCAAGCTGTACTGCTCCACTCCTGCCAGCACGGCAACTCCCCGCATGGCAATCCGGCAGGCAGCGGCAAAGGGGAGCTGGTCGGTGGCATCCTCGATCACCAGCAGGTCGGGAGAATGATCGAGCAGGTCGCGGATCAGGCGGGCAGCGTCACGTTCTCCCTCGGGGAGCGGAATACGGGGAAAGCGTTTGTTCATCCGGCCGGGGCCGCTCCCGAGGATCAGCACATTACTGCTGTCGGTGCTCCGTTCTTCCAGCAGCAAATCGATCATGCGGCTGCGATCCTGCATATTACGCGAGGCGACAAAGGTCATGCCACGGGGGGCGTTGGCCAGCTGCAGAAAAGCACTCTGTTGCTGTGGGGTCGGATTCAGTTCGGCCAGTCGGCGGGGAATGACGTAGCTGCTGCAGGGGTGAATGGTAATGTACTCCCCCCCCTCGCCGGTAGTGGTGGCGACCATCAGGCGGACCGACGTTCCGCGATAGGCAAAGGGGAGGATGCCGGTCTGTGAGCCACGGTGCGAGGGGGGAAGTTCAGCCTCTTTGCGGATTCTTTGTACCAGTTCCGGATAATGGTTTGCTGCCAGGGAGCCGACCGTGTGGGTGGCGCCACCCCGCTTGCCGCGTATCAGTATGGTCTCTCCCAGCGGTTGCAGCGCCAGGGAGCTGATCCGGTTTTGCTGCATGAACACCAGCAGGTAGTGCAGCAGCTTGGCGCCGCTGATATCGGCATTGATCGTTTCCAGTACCGCCGCTGAAAAGGCGGTTGATTCGAAGCCCATGCTGTCGTGGCGGTCAACGCCATAAAAGGTATCCAGCATTTCACGGATTTCCCGGAACAGCGCCATGGAGACATTGACGCTGCAGCCGGTATGCCGCTCGATCGCAGTGATGGCCACTTTGTTGAGCGGATCTGCCAGGGCGACATTCAACTCCCCACCGGCCTTGATCAGCGGAATGCAGTTGTAGCTGCGCGCCATCCCCGGTGTCAGCATCGCCACCGCCTCCGGGTCGATCATCTCTTTTTTCAGGCGGATGTAGGGGAGGTCGAGCTGGTTGGAAAGCGCCCAGTCGATGTCCTCCTGGGCCACGATCCCCAGGTTGATCAGCGCCTCGCCAAAGCGGACGCCGCTCCGTTTCTGCTCTTCCAGTGCAGCCGCAACATCATTGTCAGAAATAATCTGCGATGCCGCAAGAATCTCCCCCAACGTACCTTTTTTCATGTTGCTCATCGCTCCACCTCTCACTCATCAAAATCAATAACCTGACGTTTCAGCGTTACTCCGCCCGGTCGCTGCGATTTTCGAAACGGGTATGCTCACCGACAAAGATCAGTTCGATGGTTCCCAAGGCGCCGTTACGCTGCTTGCCGATAATCAGCTCGGCATTGCGTTCGTGCCCCTTGCTGCAGACCGTGTCCGGTTTGCGGCAATCTTCGCAATAGACCGCCTCGCGGTAGACGAACATGATAATGTCGGCATCCTGCTCGATGGCGCCCGATTCACGCAGGTCGCTCATCATGGGGCGTTTGTCGGCCCGTTTTTCCAGCTCGCGGTTAAGCTGGGAGAGGGCGATCACCGGTACCCCCAACTCTTTGGCCAACCCTTTCAGCGCCCGGGAGATCTCGGAAATCTCCTGCTGGCGTGATTCGGGATTGCTGCTTCCTTTCATCAACTGCAGGTAGTCGACAATGATCAGCCCGATATCATGCTCACTTTTGAGCCGCCGCGCCTTGGAACGCAACTCCAGCACGGTGATGGAAGGGGAATCGTCGATGAAGATCTTGGCATCGTGCAGCACGCCGGCCGCCCTGGTCAGTTTGGGCCAGTCCGTATCCTGGAAATGCCCGGTACGCATCCGGCCAAAATCGACCCTCGCGATGGAGGCGAGAAAGCGCATGACCAGCTCTTCCTTACCCATCTCCAGGGAAAAGATAACCGACGGTACCTTCTTCTTGCTTTCGGCGCTGGCGTACTGGGCGATGTTCAGCGCCAGGGTGGTTTTCCCCATGGCGGGACGGGCCGCGACGATGATCAGGTTCCCCGGTTGGAATCCGGCGGTCTTCAGGTCAAGGTCGGTGTAGCCGCTCGGAACACCGGTGACATGTTCCTTCTGGTCGTGCAGGTTTTTCAGGATCGTAAACGCTTCCTTCAGGACCGATTGCACAGGCACGTACTGGGGACGGGTCTTGTTCTCGGAGATCTCGTAGATTTCCTTCTGCGCCTTGTCCAGCAGGTCATCCACATCGGCGTCATCTTCGTAGCCACGGCTGACAATTTCGGTGGCAACGCTGATCAGGCGGCGGTTGACCGACTTTTCCTTCACCATTTTGCTGTAGTAGCTGATGTTGGCCGCCGTCGGAACGTAATCGACCAGCGTTGCCAGATAGGCCGCGCCACCGATCTCCTCCAACTCTCCCGCTTTTTTGAGGATGTCGATCATGGTGATCAGGTCGCACGGTTCGCGCTTCTCCGACAACAGCATCATGGCCTGGAAAATCTTGCGGTGGCTTTCGCGGTAGAAATCTTCCGGCTTGAGGATTTCCAGTACCCGGTTGATGGCGTCGTTATCGATCAGGATACCACCCAGAATCGACATTTCAGCTTCGAGGCTCTGGGGGGGGAGTTTGCGCATGTCAGCAGTTGTCATAAAATCAGGTTTTCCTCGTGATGCGTTAAAATGTAATCTCTTTGCTGCTCAGTTGCATCCGGTCAGTCAGTCGCCGAAGCTGATTCCCAGATCACGGGCGGTCAGCACGGTGTCTCCGTCCGGACGAACCCGTTTCTGGATTCCCAGCGCTTCTCCCAACGGCACCAAGGCAATATCCGGTGACTGGAGCGAAACCATGTGATCGAATTTTCCCAGTTCGATCGCCCGCACGGCCGCAGCGCCGAAGCGCAGGGAGAGCAGACGGTCGAAGGTTGTGGGGGAACCGCCCCGCTGCAAATGCCCCAGTACCATGGAACGGGTATCCTTGCCGGTGCGCTGGGTGATCTCCTTGGCCACATATTCGGCAATCCCCCCCAGCACCACGTGCTGGCGCCCCAGTTCGGCGCCACCTTTGGTGACCACGTCACCACCCACGGGGAGCGCCCCTTCGGCCACCACCACGATGGCGTATTTGCGCCCATGCAGTTCGTTGTCCATCAGTTTGTCGCACACCTTGTCGATGTCGAACGGGATCTCGGGAATCAGGATCACATCCGCATTGCCCGAGATCCCGCTGTTGAGGGCGATGAAGCCGGCATTGCGCCCCATGACCTCGACCACCATGATCCGGTCATGGGACTTGGCGGTGGAGTGCAGCCGGTCGATCGCTTCGGTGGCAATGCTGACCGCCGTATCAAAGCCGAAGGTAATCACCGTTCCCCCCATGTCGTTATCGATGGTCTTGGGAACTCCGATCACCGGCATCCCCTTTTCGGCAAAACGGTGGGCAATCTCCAGGCTGCCGTCGCCGCCGACGGCCACCAGCGCATCGAAGCGGAGCCGGCGGAAGTTCTCCATTACCCGCTCCGATACGTCACGTTGCTCGCATTCGCCGGCCGCATTGCACACCGGCATCATGAACGGGTTCCCCTTGTTGGTCGTACCGAGAATCGTTCCGCCGATGCTGGCGATTCCATCGACCTTTTCGGGAGTCAGGTTGATGATCTCATCGGTGTTCAAAAGACCGGTGTAGCCGCATTTGATGCCGTACACTTCCCATTGCCGGGTGTAGGCTGCCATGGTGACTGCTTCGATGACTGCGTTCAGCCCCGGTGCATCGCCGCCGCCGGTATTGATGCAAATCTTCATTCTCTTGGACATGTGAGACCTCCCTGGAATTGAATTATCCTGAAAACGGCGGATTGATCCACCAAGAACACGAAGTTTCGCGAAGCATCAAGCCATTACAAGGCATCTGGTCTTCACCCGAATGGTTGCTGTTGATTCGTTCAAAATAGCCTGATTTTATTGGTGTTACTTCGTGTGCTTAGTGGAAAACCGCTTATATGTTCTTCAACCTATTTCTTGAAATCAACGATCACCTGCTTGACCGCAGTCACCACATCCTGGGCATCCTCCATGCTCATCTTCGGGAAGAGCGGCAAAGAGAGGATCCGTTCGGAAGCGTAGCTGGCGTTGGGGAGTTCTTGGTCGGCCACCGGCATGTTCCGGCGGTACCATTCGTGGTGATGGATCGCCTTGTAATGCAGGCCGCTGCCGATGTTATGGTGCTTGAGTTCTTCCATGAAGCGGTCGCGATCAATGGTCAGGTTTTCGATCCGCACCAGCGGGGTGTAGAGATGCCAGGCATGGCGTTGCTGGTAGGGTGCGTAGCCCGGGAGCGCCAGTTCCGCCACGTCGGCAAATTCCCGGTTGTAATATTCGGCGATATCCCGGCGCAGGTCGATGAAACGGTCCAGTTTCGGCAACTGGTGGATGCCGATGGCGGCCTGGATGTCCATCATGTTGTACTTGAATCCCGGCAGCAGGATGTCGTAGTTGGGGGTTCCGCTGGCGGCAAAACGCTTCCATGCTTCACGGCTCATGCCGTGGAACTTGAGCAGGCTGATCTCTTCCGCCAACGTTTCATCAGCGGTGCAGACCATCCCCCCTTCGCCGGTGGTGATATTTTTATTGGGGTGGAAAGAAAATATGGAGATCGAGGGGAGCGAGCCGATCCGTTTTCCTTTGTATTCGGTGCCGGCTGCGTGGGCAGCATCTTCGATGATCGTCAGGCCATGGTCGGCTGCCAGAGCAAACAGCGGGTCCATGTCGCATGACTGGCCGGCAAAGTGTACCGGAATGATTGCTCTGGTGCGGCTGGTTATCTTTTCCCGGACCCTGGCCACATCGATGTTGAGTGTTCCCGGTTCGATGTCAGCCAGCACCGGCGTGCCGCCGCACAGTACGATCATACTGACAGTGGAGGCAAAGGTCATGGGAGTGGTGATGATTTCATCCCCTTGCTTGATGTCAAGCGCCAGCAGTGTCAGGTGCAGGCCGGCGGTGGCGGAACTGAGCGGTATGGCGTAGGGTGCGCCGACGTAGGTTTTAAAAAGTTCTTCAAACCGTTTGACCTTGGGGCCGGTGGTAATCCACCCCGATTTGAGTGAATCGACCACTTCGTTGATTTCGGCATCTTCGATGGTGGGGGTGGAAAAAGGTAAAAAAGTTGTACGCATAGATCTTCCTTGTTGTTTGGTCGTGCTACATTCTCGGCCCCATGGGTGAACCACCCATGGAGGATTTCTTCTTGCCGTTGCCGCCGCTCTGCTCGACGACGACCTCATCTCCTTCTTTCAGATCACCTTCCCGCAGTTCGATGGCGCTGTTGTTGGAGATGCCGCTCTTGATCGGCACTGGCACCGGTTTATTCTCTTTCAGGATGTATACCTGTTCCCCTTTTGTCTTGCGGCCAGCCTTGACCGGAAGATTGGCGCCGCCACTGGGACTGCCGTTGCTAGCCGGACGTTTTTTCGTCTCCTCGTCATTGCTCTTCGGTTTGAAACGGAGTGCCGCTGGCGGGAGTTTCAGGGCGTCATTCACCCGGGCAACCTCGATGGATACATTGGCGGTCATCCCCGGTTTGAGTTTGAGATCGCTGTTGTCAACCGTTACCACCACCACGTAGGTGACCACGTTCTGGGTAACCACCGGTGCACTGCGAATCTGGGAAATGGTACCCTTGAAGGTCTGCTCCGGGTAGGCGTCAACCGTAAAGCTCGTCGGTTGTTGCAGCTTGATGCGGCTGATGTCCGCCTCATCAACGCTGACCTCGATCTGCATCTTGGTCAGATCCTTGGCAATGGTGAACAGGGTCGGGGTCTGGAATGAGGCGGCCACGGTCTGCCCGACGTCAACGGCGCGGGAAATGATTACCCCATCCACCGGAGAGCGGATCATCGAATAACGGAGGTTGGTCTGGGCCTGTCTCAGGGCGCCGGCGGTTTGGGCCAATACCCCCTTGGCCGAGGTAACCGCCGCCTTGGCTGATTGATAGGCGGTCTCGGCGCTGTCAAAATCACCCTGGGAAATGATGCCGTCTGTCAGCAGTTTTTTGTTGCGGTTGTAAGTCCGTTCTGCGTCGGCGCGGGTAACTTCAGCTTTGTGCAGATTTCCTTCGGCGTTGAGCCGGTTTCCCAGCGCCTGGTCAACGGCGGCATTGAAGAGTGCCGGATCGATTTCGGCAATTGCCTGCCCCTGCTTTACCCGAGAGTTGTAATCAACGTAGAGTTTCTGGATGGTCCCCGAGACCTGCGTGCCGACCTGTACCGTGGTGACGGCGCTGACGTTGCCGGTGGCGGAAACCGTGGCAACGATGCTGCCCCGCTCGATTTTTGCTGTTTTATAGCTGATGGTGGGAGTTCGATGAAGATAGAAATAGAGGGCAATGGCTGCAATAGCTGCGATCACCACAATCAGGACAACGATTTTTTTCATGTAAGCACACTCTCTGGTTGTACGTCGTAAAAATGTGCTGCATCATAGCAGAAAACGAGCAAAAAAATGGCATAAAAAAACCCCGGATCCGAAGACCGGGGTTTTTTCTTGAGCGCCCGTCGCTTGTGGCGGCGGGCTAGCGATGGCAACCCTCTTTGCAATGGGATACCGGGCGAATTCTGAATCTTGCAGTCCACATAGTCAGGGTCTCCTTTCGTGTAAAATCAGTAACAGGACTGATTTAATCTTAATACGATCCTGAAATATGTCAATCAAAAAAATAAAAAAATAGTTGGTCGTAAAATTAAATCCTGGTGCTCATACTTGACAAAAACGGTCACCATGGACAATAGTGCTGCACGAACAAATCAGGGGAGAAGAGAACATGAAAGCTTGTATATCGTTTGTCGGAGCCGGGCCGGGGGCGGCTGACCTGATCACGCTGCGCGGAGCCCGTCTGCTGCGGCATGCCGATGTTGTTATTTTTGCAGGTAGTCTGGTGGATCGGGCATTGGTTGAACGCTACGCCACCCATGCCACTATTTATGATTCAGCCGGTATGACGCTGACGGAAGTGATCACGGTGATCATGGATTCGGTGGCGGCCGGCCATGCGGTGGTGCGCCTGCACACCGGCGATCCCTGCATTTACGGAGCAATTCAGGAACAGATGGCGGCGCTTGACCGTCTCGGATTCTCCTACCAGGTCGTGCCGGGTGTTACCAGCGCATTTGCGGCAGCCGCGGCGCTCAAGCAGGAGTTGACCTTGCCGGAAGTTTCCCAGACGGTTATCTTTACCCGCATGGAGGGACGCACGCCGGTTCCGGAACGGGAACAGCTGCACAAGATTGCCGCCATCGGCGCGACCATGGTGATCTACCTCTCGGTCGGCATGATTGAGCAGGTGGTGGAACAGCTTCTGCAAGGGGCCTATACTCCCCAGACCTCGGCAGCCATCGTCTGCAAGGCGTCGTGGGAGGATGAGCAGATCATCAGGGGGAGTCTGGCTGACCTGGCAGCTCTGGTGCGGCAGGCCGGCATTGAGCGTCAGGCGTTGATTGTGGTTGGGGATGTGCTGGCGGCCAGAAAAGAGGGACTCAAGGCGACCTCATTATTGTATGACGGGAGCTTTGCCCACGGGTTTCGGGGAGCGACGGATAGCGGCGCGAATACGACCGCTTGAAACGGGATGTCAGCGGGAAAATGAAAAAAACGGGAACGTGCCATCCAGGCGGTTCCCGTTTTCATGTTTGCGGTGTGATTTCGTGCGCTGTTATTTGTTTTCCCAGCTGGTGATATCACTGTTCTTACCTTCGCCCCCCTTGGCGCCGTCGGCTCCGTAGGAAAACAGGTCGTAGTCACCATGTTCGCCGGGGGAAATGTAGAGATAGTCATTCCCCCAGGGATCCTTGGGGATGGTTTTGCTTTCCAGGTAACCGCCATCCTTGTAGCTCTTGGGAATCAAACCGGTGGTCGGTTTGGTAACCAGGGAGGAGAGTCCCTGTTCGGTGGTCGGGTAATTGCCGTTATCCAGTTTGTAAAATTTGAGCGCAGTTTCGATGTTCTTGATCTGCACCTTGGCATCGGTCATCTTGGCGTCATCGGAGCGTCCCATCAACTTGGGACCAACCAGTGCGGCCAGCATTGCCAGAATGACAATCACAACCATGATTTCAATCAACGTAAACCCTTTTCTGTTCTGCATACTGCGCATGTAGGTACCTCCACGTGGTTATTAAGCTGCGGTAGTGTACAAGATATGGCTTCCGCTTGGCAAGTCTTTAGCAATCGCGATCCGGTCTGCCGCAAATGAGATCTGCTTTAACCTTAATTGGGGTGGTTGCTGTCGGTTTGGATATGCGATGTTTATGTATATCTAGTAATAACAAATTGTTATGTGTGATGTAAAAGTTGGCACAGCTTCTGTATTACTTGAATAACAATAATTACCAACTGCCTTTGGCAGAAATTACAACCAACAAGGAGAGTCACCAATGAAAAGAGCATTAATCGCACTGTTTGCCGTCGTCGCTTTCGCAGGTACCGCCGTTGCTGCCGATGTTATCGTGCTTCCCGCTTCCATGGGTAAAGTAACCTTTCCCCATAAAAAACATCAGCAGATGCTGAAGGATTGCACCAAATGCCACGCCAAGGGTCCTGGTAAAATTGCCGAACTCGGCAAGGATTGGGCGCATAAAACCTGCAAAGGTTGCCACGAAGCAGGCTTCAATGGTGAACACGGACCGACCAAATGCGGCGGTTGCCACAAGAAATAATCTGCCAGCCAGACTTGAAAATCAAAGGGGTGATGCCGATGCATCACCCCTTTTTTGTGTCGTGCGGTACCTGAAAGCCGTCTCCACTGCGCCCCAGAAACCCTTCCTTGCTCATGGCGATCAGGTTCTTTTTCAGCGCCGTGCGGTCACATGCCAGTAGTTCCAGGAGCTGCGGGACGGTTATCCCGGGATGTGCCAGCACGCTTTGCAAGATATGGCTGCGCAGCTGCCGGTTCGACCCTTCGAAGCGGGATTGTTGGACATGGTGCCGGCTGCGGCGGCTCGGATTGGGGTACTGCTGTTTCAAAAAGGCGCCGTAATCCATCAGGGCATAATACCACTCCCGCGGGTTGTGCCGGTCAAGGGTGGCGCTCACCAGCGGCATGATCTGGCGATCGGTCACGGTTTCACACCCCTGGAAAAAGAAGTGGATGAAAACGCTGCGGACATTGGTCTCGATCAGCGGGGTGGCGATACCAAAGGCAAAGGCGCCGACCGCCCGGGCGGTGTAGGGACCGATGCCGGGCAAGCTCTCCAGCTCTTCGATGCTGTTCGGGAGGTGCCCCCCACAGTCGGTCATCACCTGATCGGCGCAACGTTTCAGCGCCAGGGCCCGCCGGTTGTATCCCAGGCCGCTCCAGACCTCCAGCAGCTCCGGGAGCGGGGCGGCAGCCAGGGCGGCGATGGTGGGGAATGCGGTCAGGAACTGTTCGTATTTTACCAGCACCCGGCTGACCTGGGTCTGCTGCAGCATGATCTCCGAAACCAGGATCCGGTACGGGTCGCGGGTCTGGCGCCACGGCATCGGGCGGGGATTCTCCCGGTAGCGCCGGTAGATTTCCCGGCAGAAGCGTTCCATCAAAGGTGGAGCGGGCGGGCTGCCGGTGGCGTGGAGCCGTGACAGTTCCGCCGGATCAGGCAAGCTCGCCCCGCCATTGTTCCAATGCTTCCAGCGCCCGTTCGGCCAGCTTCTGGCGCCGTTCCTTCTTCTTGACCCGTCCGGGGAGTTCGGGGAACAGGCCGTAGTTGACATTCATCGGCTGGAAATGTTTGACATCGCCGTTGGTGATATGCCCGATCAGGGCGCCCAGCGCCGTCTCCGGCGGAACAGTCGGCAGCTCCTCCCCCCTGGCCAGGGCTGCCGCGGTGATGCCGGCCAGAAATCCGCTGCCGGCCGATTCCACATACCCTTCCACACCGGTGATCTGCCCGGCAAACAGCAGTCTCGGCTCCGATTTCAGCTGCTGGGTCGGCAGGAGCAGGGTCGGGGCATTGATGAAGGTGTTACGGTGCATGGAACCGAGGCGGACAAATTCTGCTGACTCCAGGCCGGGGATGGTTCTGAAAATCCGTTTCTGCTCGCCGTAGGTCAGCTTGGTCTGGAAACCGACCAGGTTATACATGGTTTTTTCCCGGTTTTCCGAGCGTAGCTGGATGATGGCGTGGGCTTCATGACCGGTGCGGGGATCGATCAGGCCGACCGGTTTCATCGGGCCGAAACGGAGCGTGTCGAGCCCCCGTTCCGCCATGGTTTCCACCGGCATGCACCCCTCGAAATGGATCAGTTTCTCAAAATCGCGGGTCGGGACTTTTTCCGCCTGGTTCAGTTGCTCCACAAAGCTGATGTAATCGGCTTCTTCCAGGGGGCAGTTCAGGTAATCGGCACCATCCCCCTTGTCGTAGCGCGAGGCGGCAAACACCTTGCTCATATCCAGTGACTCGGCGGTGACAATCGGGGCGATGGCATCGTAGAAATAGGGGCGCTCCCCGGTCAGGGTCGAAAGCGATTCAGCCAGAATGTCGCTGGTCAATGGTCCCGAGGCGATAATCACGATCCCTTCCGGTGGAATTGTCGTGACTTCCTGGTGGATGACGCTGATCAGCGGGTGGCTCTCGATCCTGTCGGTGATGTAGTCGGAAAAGAGTGTCCGGTCAACTGCCAGGGCGCCACCGGCCGGGACTCTGGTTGCCTCGGCAGCGGTCATGAAAAGCGAGTTGAGCCGTCGTAGCTCTTCTTTCAACAGCCCGACCGCATTATCCAGGGAATCGCCCCGCAGGGAATTGGAGCAGACCAGCTCTGCCAGGCCGTCCAGGTGGTGGGCCGGTGAGCGTTTGCCTGGCTTCATGTCGTACAGTGTTACCGCCACTCCCCGCTCTGCAGCCTGCCAGGCTGCTTCACAACCGGCCAGGCCGCCGCCGATCACCGTGATCTGTTGTGTTGTCGTTGCTGGTTGAAACGTCATTGTTTACTCCCGTTGTACTGGTTGTGTGGTGTCGTGTTCTCATAATCGTTGCCGAGTTGTAAATGGCGCAGCTGCTCCAGCATGGTCAGGCTGTCATCCCCGGTCACTTCCACGCCACCGGCGGCCAGCAGTGGCGGCAGGGCCAGTTGCGGTTCCTGGCGGGGATAGAGCCGATCGGTCAGATGGTGGATCAGTTTCATGGTTTTCAGCCCGTCAAACCAGCCGTGGAAGGCGGTCTGAAAACGTAGCGCCTGTGGATTGTGGCGCTGCAGTTTCTCCCAGACTTCCGGAAAATTATTCAACTCCAGATATTCTCCCAGCACCGGAGAACAATGGCGGGCAAGCTGCAGAACCGACTCTGACGTTGCAGCGGGGTTGTCCCGTACGATCTCCAGCCAGCATTTCAGCAGCATAAAGCAACGAGGATCATAGAACTGGAAGGAGCTATCCCCCTCTGCCAGCAGGCGCGAAACCGTACGGCCGGTGCCGAACGGCACACGATGGGAGGAACGGGGAGAGGGGTAGACCACGGTTCCCGAGAGCGGCGCCACGCCGACGGTGCGGGCCATCTGTTGCAGGAAATAAAAATCTTCACCGGCAGTGCGGCAGTTCATTCCGCCGATTTTCCCATAGGCTGCCGCGGTACAGGCCATGGCGCTCCCCACGGAATGGAAGGCGTAGGGTGAACCGGCCAGCTCCAGTCCGAATACATAAGCGCGCAGGAACAGCTCATAGCGGATAATGGCTGCCTGGCCGGCCGGGTCGGCTGCCGGCCGGTGGATGTAGGGGAGGCTGGCGGCGCCGGCCCGCTGCTGTTGAAAATGGGCGGTAATGGCGGTCAGATAATCGGGACGCACGGTGGTGTCGGCGTCCAGGCAGATCAGGAGCGAGTCATTGCCGGAACCGTGCAGGCGTGCCAATGCCAGGTCGCAGCCGATCTTGCGTGCCAGGCCGACCCCACCTCCCTTGAGCGGCAGTTCGTTGCCCGGCGAGGCGGCATCGACCCAGGCCAGTTTCAATGCGGGGTAGTGCTCGCCGGCAGTTGCCAGCCAACGGAGCGTTTCCCGGTTATCAGCCTGATCTTCCTGGCTGGCATCAAGGCGATGGTTGACCACCACCACGATCAGGAAGCGTGCCAGCAGCTCCCCCGGAGAACAGGCCAGGGATGCCAGGGTGTGGGGGAGGTTGGCGCTCTCGGCCAGCGCCGGAATCACCACCGCGCCGGAAAATCCAGATTCCGCGCATCCCTCAAGCCTCCAGCGATCACTGGTGCCACGGGTTGTCAGCTGGTTGGTCTGCTTCACCGCACCAGCTTGGAGAGTTTCTTGAATTCATCGCTCCCGGCCACTTTGAGCAGCTGGAAAACCACCGATTCGGTGCAGGTCGGGATGGCGCCGGTCAGGGTCATCGCTTCCAGGGCGGTCTGCCAGTTCTGCTTGTTGCGGCTCATGACCGCATCCTTGACCAGGTGGACGTCAAATCCGGCCTCCCGCAACTCGATCACGGTCTGCAGTACGCAGACGTGGGTTTCCATGCCGGTTACGATGATCTGATTCCGGCCGGTCGTCTTGAGTTGCGCCACGAATTCCGGGCTGCCGCAGCAGCTGAAGGCCATCTTTTCAAAACAGCCGGCGGAGGCAGCCTTTTCCTTCAGCTCCGGCAGGGTGGCGCCCAACCCCTTGACGTACTGCTCGGTCACCAGCACCGGCAGTTTCAATTCGGCGGCGCTCTCCAGCAGGATGCCGATGTTCCTGGTCAATTTCCCCAACACCTGTTGATCCATGGCCAGACAGAGTTTTTCCTGCACATCAATCACCACCAGTACGGCCTTGTCCCGATCCAGAAAAAAACGCTCTTTAACTGACATGCTTGTGCTCCTCCTCAATCCTTTTTGATTTCAATTTCCAGCTCATGAATTTTCTTGCGCAGGGTGTTACGGTTGATGCCGAGAATGTCGGCGGTCTTGACCTGGTTCCAGCGGGTTTTCTCCAGGATGTAGCGGATCAGCGGACGTTCGATCTGCTCCAGCACCATGCGGTACACATCGCCGTTTTCCAGTTTTTCCACCCCGTGCAGGCAGCTGCGCAACTTGATGTCAACCAGCGATTCCAGTGAGGCGTCATTGACATCCGATGCCTTCAGGCTTTCCGAGAGCGGCTGCAGTCCGGTAAAATCGGCTTCGGTCAGCATCGGGTCGTTGGAGAGGATAATGGCGCGTTTGATGGTGTTTTCCAGCTCGCGCACGTTGCCGGGCCAGGAGTGCCCCATCAATGCCGCCATGGCGGTCTCGGCGCAGCGCTTGAGCGGGAGTTTCATCTCGTTGCAGATGTTGGCGATGAAGTACTCCACCAGGTTGGGGATGTCTTCCCGCCGTTCCCGCAACGGCACCAGGTTGATCGGCACCACGTTCAGACGGTAGTACAGATCTTCCCGAAACTCTTTCTGGCGGACTTTTCCCAGCAGTTCCTGGTTGGTGGCCGCCACGATGCGCACGTCTACCGGAATGGTCTGGCGGCCGCCGGTGCGGGTGATCTCCCGTTCCTGCAGCACCCGCAGGATCTTGGCCTGCAGATCAAGCGGCATGTCGCCGATTTCATCCAGAAACAGCGTGCCGTGGTCGGCCTGTTCAAATTTGCCGATTTTCCGTTCCACCGCGCCGGTGAAGGCTCCCCGCTCACTGCCGAACAGTTCGCTTTCCAGCAGCTCCTTGGGGATGGCGGCGCAGTTGATGGCGATAAATGGCTTGCTGAAACGGTTGGAATTACCGTGCAGCTGCCGCGCCACCAACTCCTTGCCGGTTCCCGACTCCCCCTGGATCAGCACGGTCAGGTCGCTGGCCGCCACCTTGCCGATGGTCTTGTACACTTCCCGCATGGCCGGGGAATTGCCGATGATATTTTTTTCCACCTGGTAGAGCTCTTTCAGCTCATGTTTCAGTTGCGATACCTGGCCAGCCAGGTCACGGGCGCGATTGACCTTTTCCATGATGGCGTCGAGCACATCGATATCAAACGGTTTGGTGATGTAGTCGTAGGCGCCCCGTTTCATCGCTTCGACGGCATTTTTCATGCTCGCTTCTGCGGTCATGATCACCACCAGCAAGTCGGTTTTCAGCTCCTTGATTTTATCCAGCAGATCAAGGCCGTTCATTCCCGGCATCTTGATGTCGATGATCGCCAGATCATAGCTGCTGGTCTTGATCAGACCCAACGCCTGCTGGCCGTCGGAGGCGACATCCACGTCACACCCCATCTTTTTGAAGGCCTTGGAAAGCACCCAGCGCATACTCTCTTCATCATCGGCGATCAGTATTCTGTGTATTGTCATGCGCGTTCCTCGCTCAATTTATCCTAAATACTTTTTTCAGGTTTATTACTGTACCAGTGGCAGCAGGATTGAAAATTTGGTTCCCTGTTTGGGGTCTGATTCAACTTTGATCATCCCCCGGTGTTCGGCGACGATCTTGTGACAAATGGTCAGCCCCAGCCCGTTTCCCCTGGTTTTGGTGCTGAAAAACGGCGCCCAGATATTCTCCAGGTCTTCCACCGGTATGCCGGGGCCGTCATCGGTAATTTCAATCACCACCATGCGGGAATGCTGGTATTTCTGCGCCATACGGTAGTCGGAGAGCACGCGGCTGGAGACGGTCAGGGTGCCGGTGGTTCCCATCGCTTCAATGGCGTTGCAGATCAGATTCAAAAACAGCCGTTTCAGCTGCTCCGCATCGGCCATCACGTCCGGTATGCTCGGGTCGAAATGCTGAATATAGCTGATGTCACGACCGGCGGTGGCATGCTTCTGCAGTTGGATCAGATCATCCAGAATGCGATGCAGATTGACCGGCGCCAGCTGCAATCCGCGGGGAGACGAAAGGTCGAGCAGCTCGCGGATGATGCGATCAACCCGTTCGGTTTCGCGGATGATGACGTGGGTGTATTCCCGCTGCTCACTCTCCGGTGACAGCTCCTGTTCCAACAGTTGCGCAGAACCTTTGATCCCTCCCAGCGGGTTTTTGATCTCATGGGCCAGGCCGGCTGCCATGGTGCCGATGGTCGACAAGCGGTCTGCCTGGCGCACGGCGGCTTCCAGTTCACGGATATAGGTGATGTCTTTCAGGGTCAGGATGGCGCCGATGGTTTCACCGTTGCCGGTGACCAGCGGATAGCAGGTGGCTGAGACCGGCTTGACCTTGCCGGTGGAGCGGATGACTACATTTTCATTGTCGGAAATGGTAATGCCGGTGGCAGTGGTGCGCGCCACCATCTCCACCAGAATCGCTTCCTGGGCATACAGGCGGCTGAAGAGCGCGCCGATCGATTGACGGCGCGAAAATCCGGTGATTTCCTCGGCCGCCGGGTTGCAAAGCGTAATGATCCCCTGGCTGTCGATAACAACGACACCATCGCCAACGCTGTCGATCACGGTGGCGTAATACTCCATGGCTATTTCAGGATGTTTATTTTGCATACGATTCCGTCTCGGCGGTAGCCATCCTTTCCAGTAACAGTGTCAGCTCATCCAGGGTATGAATACCATTGGCCGTGCGCCGGATCTCGGCTGCCCCGGCAAAACCGTGGGCATACCAGCCGATATGTTTCTTGATTTCGCGCACCGCCACGCCGGTTCCCATTGACTGGCAAAACAGCTCCAGGTGCAATTGCGCGGTCTCCGAACGCTCTTGGGGCGTCACCTTGTCGTAGTGGCCGAAGGTTGCCAACTGCTGCAGCTGGCGGAAAATCCACGGCGCCCCCATGGCGCCCCGGGCAATCATGATGCCGTCACAGCCGGTTTCGGTCAGCATGGAGAGGCAGTCTTCCGGGGTAAACAGATCGCCGCTGCCGAGCACCGGAATCGAGAGTGTTGCTTTCAACTCTGCCAGTTGTTCCCAGGCTGCCTGGCCGGAAAACATCTGGGAGCGGCTGCGGGGGTGCAGGGTGATGGCGTCGCACCCTTCGCTTTCGGCGATTTTTCCGATCTGACAGTAGTTGTCATGCCCCTGGTGCCAGCCGCTGCGGATCTTGACGGTCAGCGGCGCACTGGTGGCGCTGCGCACGGCGCGGATAATGGCGGCCACCTGCTGGGGATCCTGGAGCAAGGCGCTGCCGGCGCCGGTTCCGACCACTTTTTTGACCGGGCACCCCATGTTGATGTCGATCAGATCGGCTTGACCGTTCACCATCCGGGCAGCCTCCGCCAGGGTGGCCGGGTCGTTACCGAACAGCTGCAGCCCCAGCGGACGGTCTTCAGCGCTGCTTTGCAACAGCGCCAGGGTGTTGACCCCTTCCCGCACCAGGCCATTGACGCTGACCATTTCGGTGAATGCCAGCGCTGCCCCGGCCCGACGGCAGAGGATGCGAAAGGGGAGATTTGTAATACCAGCCAGGGGGGCAAGCACGACGTTGTGCGCCAACTGAAGGTTTCCAATACGTAATGATTTTAACATGATATGCTGCGTACACCGTGGGTGGAGGTTAGGAGGAATATAGGGTTTATGCCTAATTTTTAGGCATAGTAGCACGGTGAAAATAAATAACCAAGCGCTAAATACAAATAATTCTGTTGCCAAGAAGAAAAAATTACGGTTTTAATACATGGGCCGGATGCAGACCGTCCGGTAAAACAACAGCAAGGTCCGGCAGTGGGAAGTATGCGCCCGGGCCTGTATGACAATACCTCCAAAGTATGCAAGAAAGTGAGAGACCATGTTCGGAATAGGAATGCCGGAACTGATCATTATCCTGGTGATTGCCCTGTTGGTGATCGGACCGAATAAATTGCCGGATCTGGCCCGTTCCCTCGGCAAGGGGCTGGCGGAATTCAAGAAGGCGACGGACGATTTCAAACAGAATATCCAGGAAGAGGCGCAGAAAGCGGAAGAAAAGCCGGCTTCTCCCACGCCGGAACAGTTGGCCGCGGCGGCGATCAAGGCTCAGGAAACAGTCACCACACCGCCTGCGGCAGAGCAACAGCCGGCCGACACCCCCCAGGCACCCCACAAAGGGTAACTCCCTTTTCACTTCATTCATCCCGCAGCATCGGAAAGTACAGAACATGATGACCGGCATTGCCATTGAAAAAATTGCGACCCAGGCCCCCTCACCGGCCTATGTGGTTGATCTGGGGCGTTTGCGCCATAATCTGGCCATTCTTGATCAGGTTCAAAAACGGAGCGGCGCCAAAATCCTGCTGGCCATGAAGGCGTTTTCCATGTGGAGCGTCTTTCCGTTGATCAGCCAGACCCTGCAGGGGGTCTGCGCCAGTTCACCCTGGGAGGCCCGGCTCGGTCGCGAGGAGTTCGGTGGCGAAGTGCACAGTTTTGCCGCTGCCTTCAAAGAGAGCGATGTGGTGGAGCTGCTCAAGATTTCCAACCACCTGGTGTTCAATTCCCTCCCCCAGTTGGAGCGCTTTCGCCCGTTGTGGGAACGGGAGCAGGGGCGGGTTTCAATCGGTCTGCGGGTCAATCCGGAGCATTCCGAAGGGGCCGTAGCGCTCTATGATCCGTGCGCCCCCGGTTCACGGCTTGGCGTCACCCGCTCCCAGTGCGAGGGAGCCTCGCTCAAGGGGGTGGAAGGGCTGCACTTTCACACCCTCTGTGAACAGTTGTTCGAGCCGCTGGAGCGGACGGCCCGGGTGTTCGAGGAGAAATTCGGTCAGTTCCTGCCAGGGATGAAATGGCTTAACCTGGGGGGAGGGCATCATATCACCCGTGAAGGGTATGACCTAGATGGGCTGGTGGAACTGGTGCGCTACTTCCGGGAGAAGTATAACCTGACGGTTTATCTGGAACCGGGTGAGGCGGTGGCGATCGGCAGCGGGATCCTGGTCAGCGAGGTGCTGGATGTGATTCACAACCAGGTCGATACCGCCATCCTGGATGTGTCGGCCACCTGCCATCTTCCCGATTGCCTGGAAATGCCGTATCGGCCAGGGATTACCGGTGGTTTTGATCCGGGAGTCAAGGCGCACAGCTACCGCATCGGCGGGCCATCGTGCCTGGCGGGTGACGTGCTGGGTGACTGGTCGTTCGAACAAACGTTGCAGCCGGGGGATCGCCTGATTTTCGAGGATATGGCCCATTACACCATGGTCAAGACCACCACTTTTAATGGCATTCAGCATCCGGCCATCTGCACTTGGGAACCGGAGACAGAACAGCTGACGGTTGTCCGGCGTTTCGGCTATCAGGATTTCAAAAGTAAATTATCGTGAAAGACGGGCTGCCTTCAGCCCGATGAGGATGCACAGATGCCAATCACAACCAGAATCTGGATGACCGGCGCATTGGAATGGTACGGTTATATCGGCGATCAGGAGATGTTTCTCGGACAGCGCTCGTTCCCCAATCCCCCCGACGAGGGGGATGCCTGGACAACCGAAGCAGGGGATATGTTCAAGGTGATTGATGGGGAGATTACCGTGATGGGGAAAACCGATCCGCCGAAGAAATACTGGTAAAATAACCGAGGGATTACTTCCTGGATGATAGCATGTTACTCGCAACGTGATGATTCTTCGTGAAACTTCGTGTCCTTCGTGGATCAAATGCCGCAGTCAGGATGTTTTACCAGCGCCTGCAGCAGTTCGCTGCGGCTGCGCGGCAGGCGGCCATCTGAGCGCAGCGTCAGGCCGAGCGTCGCCAATCGGCTCACAATTTCCGCCACCAGCGGTGTCCCTTCCAGCTCCTGTTGCACCTCAGTCCGTTGAAACAGCTCTTCCGGCCGACCGTGGGCCAGTAATTTCCCCCTCTGCATCACGGCAATTTCGTCGGCCCAGCCATAGGCAAAATCGAGGTCGTGGGTGGCAATCACGATGGTGATGCCGCGCTCGTGCAACTGATCCAGCACCGCCGTCAACTCATGCTGCATCGCCGTATCAAGCCCTGCCATCGGCTCATCCAGAACGATTACCTCCGGTTGCATCGCCAGTACCCCCGCAATACAGACCCGCTTTTTCTGCCCGAAACTCAGATTATGCACCGGTCGGTCGGCCAACTCTTCGGTTCGGGTGATCCGCAGCGCCGTTGCCACCCGTTCCCGTGCCTCAGCCAGCGATACCCCTTGATTGAGTGGTCCGAAGGAAACATCTTCCCGCACACTGGCGGAAAAAAGCTGGCTATCCGGGTTCTGGAACACCATGCCGACCCGTGACCGTAGCTGGTGCAGCCCGTTGCGGTGGTACTCCAGCGGTTTTCCGTCCCAGCAGACCTGGCCGGCGCTGGGGCGCAGGATACCGTTCAGGTGCAGCAACATGGTCGATTTGCCGGCTCCGTTGGCCCCCAGGATGGCGAAACGTTTAGCGCGCTGAAACGAAAGCGTGCAGCCGTTCAGTGCGCTGGTGCCGTCGGGATAGCGGTAGAATACCTCGGATAATGACAGGATCGGTTCGCTCATGGGATGGTCGCCGCCAGGAAAATCAGTGAAATACCGGCCAGTATGGCGCAGGTGATGGCCCGGGGTGCATCGGGGAATTCAGCTTCCAGAAAGCGGAGCGCGCCATCGTTGTTGCGGGCCAGTGCCGCCCGGTGGAGCGCTTCGGAACGTTGCCAGATCTGGATTGTCAAGCCGGCGATCAGGCATCCCAGGGAACGGAAAGAACGGCGCAGGCCGCCGTAGCCGAGCCGTGCCGACTGGGCGGTCATGGTCTGGTGCACTGTTTCCGACAGCACAAACAGGGTCCGGTAGCAGAGGGTCATCAGGTCGAGCAGCAGCGCCGGTACCCGGCAACGCCGCAGCAGTCCGATGATGTCATTGAGCGGTGTGGTCAGCCCCAGGAAGAGCAGCGCCGTCAGGCTCGCCAGGGAACGGCTGCAGACCAGGGCGACCCGGGGGAGTTCGGCGGTGGCCGGCTGGAGTGACAGTGTCAAGCTGCTCATGCTGAAGGAGACGGAAAACGCCAGGGTGGCAGTGCTGACCAGCAGAAACAACAGTGTTGGCAGGGCGATCCGCAGGTAGCGCCACAAAGGGACCCCGGCTCCCATGGTCGTAATGGCGATCAGCAACAGTGCCGTCAGCAGGTTCATGCGGGGTGAACTGGCCACAAAGGCTGCCACCAGCGCCGAGAGGGAAAAGCACCCCTTGGCAGCGGGTGATACCGTGCGCCAGCGGTTGCTGTATGCGGTCTGTTCGGTCAGCACCGCTCACCGTCCCGTCCGTTTTTTTCATATTTGGCCCGTGTGCGGACCACGCCGAGATAATAGCCGATAAATCCGGCCCCCAGTGCCGCCTGCAGCGCAAACAGCAGGGAGCCGATTTCCGGACTGGCCGGTTGCAGCAGCGGCTCGAACCAGGGGCGATACCCCGGCGCAATTTTAGCGACCAGCTCCGTGGCGTGATCGTCGGTTCCCCGGAAGATCTCAGTTGCGACCCCATCGGCTCCCGGCGCCGGCTTCCGGACCATCCAGAGCGGTAAGGCGAGCAGCGCCAGCACCCCCAGCGCCAGCAGCAGATTCTGATACCGTTTCATGCCTGCAGCTCCCGGGATGTTAGCACGTCCATCTCCCGTAATTCCTGGCTGTTATAGCGTTTGAGCGCATTCATGACGAGCACGGTCAGAAATCCCTCGCTGATGGCCAGCGGGATCTGGGTAATGGCGAACAGTGCCGTAAACTTGGCCAGGGAGGCGCTGAAGCCGCCGACCGGATCGGGAAAAGCGAGGGCCAGCTGCAGTGAGGTGGTGAGGTAGGTGCCAAGGTCGGCCAGGGAAGCGGCCAGAAAGATCGCCAGTCCGAAGGGGAGTCTGATCCCCCGTGCCAGGCGGTAGATGGCGGCTGCCGTAAATGGGCCGACCACTGCCATGGAGAAGAGGTTGGCTCCCAGGGTGGTCAAGCCGCCGTGGGCCAGCAGCAGCGCCTGAAACAGCAGTACCACCAGGCCGATCGGCGCCATGGCGGCCGGTCCGAAGAGGATTGCCCCCAGACCGGTTCCGGTGGGGTGGGAACAGCTGCCGGTCACGGACGGCATTTTCAGGGCCGACAGCACAAAGGTAAAGGCTGCCGCAACCCCCAGCAGCATCCGCTGCTCCGGTTTTTCCTTGATGCGCTGGTTGATGGTGTGCATGCCATAGCCGACAAACGGCACAACCGCCAGGCTCCAGCCAACGGCGTGTTTGACCGGTAGAAAACCTTCCATGATATGCATGACGTTGTTCCTCCGCTGAAACAAAAAAAGTCCGCGGCTGCACCAGCAGTAGCGGACTTTTCGTATTCAAAGTCTGATCACGGTTTCACTCTCCCCTACCACGGGGAATGGTTGAGTGTGCAAGGATCATCGGCAGGTCTTCTGGCTCGCGAATCAACCTCCGGGCGCCTTCCCGGTCAGGTTGACCAGTGACGTAATGCCCATTGTCCTCGCTTACAGCGGCGGGTCCGCGGGGGAATCATGCCATGGCAGTCACCCCTCTTCCCTATCAAGCCCTGGCGGGCACCGAGATCGTGTATTCGGTTATCAAATCGCTTGTGGCAAAATGTTCTAAAAAATAGCACGCAGCGCCGACGGGTGTCAACGCATATCACTTTATCGTGAATGCAGGCGCCTTACACTCCCCTCCTGTTTCAAGAGGGAGTAGGGGGATAGTACGTGTTCGGGAGTTCAGAGTTAAGCAGTTCAGAGTTCGGTAACTCCATAACTCGTAACTCCACAACTCACTAGTCCGGGATGTCGGGCAACTTCCTTTCGGTAGGGGGATGGTCGCACCATGCAGCTGCAAAGAAACTTTCCACCACTAATCACCTGATTTCAACAGGTTGCCAGATTTCTACGATCCATTGAAAAGAATCTTTACATTCGCCATCAGCACACAATATCAGTAGGTTATCAATCCAGCCATCAGATGGTGGCAAGGAACTTTACACCATTCAGCTACTCAAGTTGAAGTTCCCTGACCGCAGTGGCTGCTTTCCCCACCTCCACTACCCTCGACACTCATAATTCCAATCCGCTAGAAAATTCCCTTCAGCATCTCAAGCTACCGGTTTGCAATCGGTTTTAGTCCCATAACCCATGCACGCCCCATTCACCTGGACCGCATAATTCGGCCCTTGGTACAGTATGTGTTAAGGAGTTCGGGCGTTCAGAGTTCAGAGTTCAGAGTTCAGAGTTCAGAGTTCAGAGTTTGGGAGTTCAGAGTTTGGGAGTTCAGAGGGTAACTCAATAACTCGTAACTCCAAAACTCATAACTCCGCTAGGCCAAGAAAAATTTGGGCTATTTTTCGACATGAATTGATATAAATCAATAAGTTAAGTCAAAATTCCGGACGTCCGGAATTTTAGGTTCATTGATGATCTGGATTACATACTGCCAACAGAAGTGGAGGGGGGTAATCTCTTCTTACATCAGAACAGCTGGGTGATAGAGAGAAGTGATAAAGGTATTTCCTGTTTTGGTGTTACTGGTTGTTATTGTTGGGGTATTGGTGTAGTTCTCTTTTCAGGCTGTTTCGCTAACCCTGGCCACTCCAGAATGACAGTGACAGGATCTGGTAAGAAAACCTCTTCAAGGAACTGGACGGCTGGCTTCGGCGGAAATTGCGCTGTATTCTATGGCGTCAGTGGAAGCGCTCCTACACCCGAGCAAAGAACCTGATCAAGCTGGGATTATCGGGGGACGCTTCGTGGCGGTTAGCAAGAAACCAGCGCGGCCCATGGTGGCACGCCGGGACAAACGTTATGCACCGTGTTCTTCCGAATTCCTACTTCGAGAGCCTTGGTCTGATATCGCTTCAGACCCAGTACAACCGACTTCAGCGCGTATCATGAACCGCCGTATACGGAACCGTTCGTACGGTGGTGTGGGAGGACGGCGGGGGAGACCCCGCCTCCTACCCGATTGGATGAGAAAATGAAGCATAAAAAAGAAATAAGCCTAAGCTGGTGTGGTACAATTTCAGAGGAAATTATCAATGCGCCTGTTTCTTTTAGCAAAGAGAGGCTAAAATCTCAGCCTAATCTATTTGCACATCGTGCTGCATTGTTTTACACCCCCACTGACCACTTGCCGGCTGAATATATCGGAAAAGGTCCAATCGATATTTGCCTTCCTATTCCAACAATAGATTTCACTGAAAGTCATGAACTGAAAGCAAATTTGTGCCCACGATTTTGGGTAGACTTGATTCAAAGGCAATTGTTCAAGTTACGTTGGGAGCCATTTATAAAATCCTCCGTAATAATTACCAGGTGTGACATATATAAAATAAGAACTGACCATTTAGCCGGAAGCATCAAGTCACTCCTTGATGCCTTAAAGTTTAAGAGTTACGGCGGGAAAAATGGGAAGCCGCTATATTATTTCGGTGCAATTATCGATGATTCTATGCAGGACATTGAGCTAAAAATAAATCAAGAACTAGTCTCTCATCCTAGTCAGGCAAAAGTTTGTATTGAAATAAATGGCTTATAGCTCAAGGCGAGAATATATGAAATTAAAGCCTATAACATACGAATTTCCAGCGAGATCAGTAGACCGGGTTGCGATATATTCGCGTCCAGTCATAGGCCCCGTTGATAAGGAGAAAAAAGATGTGGATCAAAATTTTTGATCTTGGTGTTTAGTGGACCCTTCAGTCAAGACAATAATCCGTTGAGTTTAAGGTGGTAGTCTCTGCTTTTGTTTTTGATTTTGCTTCTACCTCTAAACACGGTTTTCGTTCTTTGAATTTATCCACGATTCTCGCTCCGCCGCCGCTGGCTGTTTTGTAGACCTGGGTCGGCGTGAGGTTACCCAAAGATTGATGTGGTCGTTCGGTGTTGTAAAATTCAAAGTACACTGTCAGGCCCAGTTGTAATCCAGGCATGTTGACGTGCAGCTTGAGGACGCCGGTAAATGAGTCGCTCGTAAATTGGCACCCTTGGTCTGGTACAGCAATAAGGGGACAGGCACCTAATTATGTGTAGAGAGAGGATTGATGCCAAGATCAGCCAGAGCATTAGCTGACAACTGCTGTTATCACTTAATCAATCGTGGAAACGGCAGACAGCAGGTCTTTCACAAAGAAGGGGATTACCATGCCTTTCTTTATGTGTTGCTGGGGGCGCGTCAGAGATATAGCATCAAGGTCCTTG